>JANQQP010000015.1 GCA_028285005.1 Dehalococcoidia bacterium
CGGTGTTGAGAGCCTGGTCCCGCGCGGCGAGGCCCTGCGAACCCCGCCAGGTCCGGAAGGAAGCAACGGTAAGTTGGATCCCTCGGGTGCCGCGGGATAGCCGGGCTCGAGTCGCCCGCCTGGGCATGTGACGGACGCGGGTCGATTTCGGGGTGCACGACCGCATATTTCTATCCCGGCGCCGTGCTGATCTTCACCGAGTTCCGAAACTCGGCGTTTCCCAGGCATCCGAATGTCCCGACAGCGACTAGGACAGAACTTCCTGACCGACCGGGCTGTTGCCGGACGGATCATTCGATCCGCTTCGGTCACATCTACTTCAACCGTCCTCGAAGTTGGTCCCGGGAAGGGCGCACTTACCCATCAACTGGCCGCATCCGCCGGGACGCTGACGGTTGTGGAGGTCGATCCGGCGCTGGCACTGGAACTACGAGAGCGGTTCGCCGGAAATAAGAATGTCGATGTGGTTGAGGCCGATGCGCGCACGGTTGACCCAGATTCGCTGCCTCTCATCATAGGCCGCGAATACACGCTGATCGCCAATCTGCCCTACTACGCAGCCACTCCAATCGTTCGCAACTTCCTGGAGTCGGAGCAGCCGCCTGCGCGAATGGTCGTGATGGTGCAGCGAGAAGTGGCGAACGAGATGCAGGCTGAGCCCGGCGAGATGAGCATGCTGTCGATCGCCGTGCAGGTCTACGCCGAATCGAGAACACTGTTCACCGTGCTTCCCGATGCCTTCACTCCGAGGCCGAAGGTCACATCCGCCGTCATTGAGTTGACACCTCGAACTGAGCCGCTCGTCGCGTCAGAGCAACGGCACGACTTCTTCAAGCTCGCGAAGGCCGGTTTCCGCGCTCCACGCAAACAGCTGCACAACTCGCTGGCATCAGGACTCAACATCGATACTGCTCTTGCGAGATCCATCATCGGGAACGCTGGAATCGACTCCGAGCGACGGCCCGCCACAATATCGATAGCGGAATGGCAAGGGCTGCTCACGGCCTGGGCAGAAGCAGGAAAGCCATATGTCGTCCATGGCACCTCTCGTAAGCAGCGAGCGGAAGCCTTGAAGAGGTGAGGAAGCGTTGAGCACGGTTCGAGAACTTGCCCACGCCAAGGTCAACCTCACACTGGAGATCATCGGCAAGCGGCCGGACGGTTTCCACAACCTGGTCACAGTCATGACGACTATTGGCCTTCACGACGTTGTCGAAGTTTCTGAGGCGGACGATCTCGGAATGGCGGACGACGGCGGAATTCCGGCCGAACGCAACCTGGCACTGATCGCCGCGAAGACGCTGAGAGATCAGACGGGAGTTAGCGCAGGCGCTGCGATATCCCTCGAAAAGCGCATACCCGAGGCGGCGGGATTAGGCGGAGGCTCGGCCGACGCGGCGGCGACGCTGCGGGCACTGAACCGGCTGTGGGACCTTGGTCTCAGCCCTGACGAGCTGGCGGAGATCGGCGGCACCTTCGGTTCCGACGTACCGTTCCTGGTGCACGAAGGAGCTGCGCTCGTGCAGGGCAGAGGAGAGGACATCACGCCTTTGCCGCTCCCCGCGATTGACCGACTGCTGGTGCTCTACCCGGACATTCCCATACCCGACAAGACCAAGACACTCTTCTCACTCGTAGGCTCTGGCCGATACACCCGCGGCGCGCTTTCCCACAAGCTCGCTGCACGGATCCGCGCCGGGCACGACGCTCCGGCCGAGTTCTTCTTCAATGCCTTCCAGGACCTTGCGCCTGAGGTGTTCGAAGGCTGGGGAAGCTATCGTGATGCTCTTGCCGGGCTCGGCGCGCGGGAGATCACGTTGAGCGGAGCCGGACCATCGATGTTCGCCGTGCCGCCGTCGAAGGAGATCGGCACTACCTGGCACCTGCTCCTGAGCCGGACCCGCGGCTGGCAGGCTTTCATTACCGAGCCGTTCGCTCTCGAAAGGGCGAAAGAATGAGCGAGTTCGTCGCGGGCTCTCTCGCTGGAGCCATCATGGGTCTCGCTGTGCAGGCTTACTGGCTGCTGGTCCTCTCTCGTCGTCCGCTCGCATCTTTCAAGGACCCTGAGTCAAGAATCGGGACCGTGATCGTGTTCGGTGGATTGGTGGCGGTCGGGGGCTGGATCCTGTTTGGCGGGATACTGGGTGCGCTGGTTGGCGCAGTCAGGCCGGACGACTCCGACGCAGCCCTCGTGCCGAGTGTGGCGTTCCTGTTCGTCCTGCTGTTCTTCGCCGCCGCTGCCATGATCCCTGCGCTCTATTTCATGCCCACATGGAAGCGGCATGTCCTGGTGACGTTCGCACTCTTCGCAGGACTATTCGGACTCCTGCTCCCCAACCTCGTCGTCGCGGTGCAGTGATAGTCCATAATCCTCGGCGCTACCTCACACATCCTCAACTCTTCCCCGGAGCGCGTCGATGACAACTCAGCAACACCTCTTTCCCGGCCGCTTCGACGGCAAGGTCCTTCTGCTCTCAGGCTCTGCCGCCGCCCAGGAGGGTGAGTTGATGGGTTTTGGCGGCGCAACCGCGTGGCGCTTTCTGCGCGAGGGAGGCGCGGCTGTTGTGCTGACCGACGTGCAGGACGGACCGGGTGAGAAGTCGGCTAAGAGTATGCGTGACGCGGGTTTCACCGCCGAATTCGCGCATCACGACGTGACAGACGAATCCCACTGGGAGACGATCATCACTGGCGCTCTCGAAAAGCACGGACGCCTCGACTACCTGGTGAACATCGCGGGCACGCAGGACACGATGGCGATTGAAGAGACGCCGGTTGAGACTTGGCAGCAGGTGATGGATGTAACCAACCGAGGCATGTTCCTTGGCGTGAAGCATGGCGCTCGTGCGATGCGCCGGAGCGGCGGCGGGTCAATCGTGAACCTGGCTTCAATGGCAGCTCGCTGGTCGTCGCCGTACGGAGCGGCCTACGCCGCGTCCCGGGCAGGAATGACTCACTTCACCCGTGGCGCAGCGATCCAGTACGCCAAGGACAACATCCGGGTTAACAGCGTGCTGCCGGGCTGGACGAAGTCACCGTTCACGAAATGGATCTTCACAGACGAGAAGCTGAGCAAGTACAGGACCGACAGAGTGCCACTTGGGCGTTGGGGCGAGCCTGAAGAGATCGCCTCAGCCATCCTCTTCTTGCTGTCAGATGATGCCAGCTACGTCACCGGCTCCGAGCTGCTGATCGATGGCGGAGTAACCGCCGGTTTCTATCCGCCCGTGGGCGACTAGGCCGAACCTGGGCCTGAAGTTGACTCGAGCAAGTTTCGCCTGATCCGCGTTGGCTCCTGCGGCGAACAACTTGAACGGTGCGTTTGAGCACGCCCGCGTCACCCGCAGTTCTCGCGAAGAGATGTCAACTTCCACCCAGTCTAGAATAGTCAGCCCTGCAGCTACAGTTGCAGAAACCACGCCCGATGAATTGGCGGGGCGGATGACGGACCATGCTGACTACATAGACAGGCCGGGACGTCGCGCTGACGCGGAGAACCCTGCGGCTGCGGGCAGTAACGCCGTCGACGAACTCCAGCTTATCTCGCAGGGCATCGCTGCCAGGGAGACTGATGCGCTCGGCCGGCTCTACGACCTGATGGGCCGAAGAGCGTTCGGTCTCGCCTACACAGTGATCGGCGATTCGGCGCTGGCAGAAGACGCTGTGCAGGACGCCTTTCTGTCCCTTTGGAAACAGGCGGAGAAGGTCAGCCAGAGTCGAGGCAAGATCGAATCGCTGTTACTGACAATGGTCCACCGACGGGCGGTCGACCACATCAGGAAACGGGCGAGATCGGCTCGCGCAAACTCGGCGCTGGAGTTGGAATCTCACGACTCCGAGCCCCGAGACCCGCAGCAGTTGGCCGTGGACAGGACCGAGCAGGCGGACGCTGTCTCGGCACTGAAGTCCCTCCCCGAGGAGCAACAGCATGTCATTGAGCTCGCGTACTTTCGCGGGCTGACGCAGCGTGAGATTGCAGATGAAACGGGTGTGAGTATCGGTACGGTGAAAGGGCGGATACGGCTGGGGTTGGAGAAGCTGCGGACCGCTTTCGGCCTGGGTGACGAGCGATGACTAACTGCGAAGAGCTGCGCCAGAACGCCGCTGCCTACGCTCTAGGTGCGTTGACCGAAGACGAGCAGGCGGAGTTTGAGCGCCACATAGCTGAATGCGGGCTGGAGCACGAGATCGAGCTGTTCAGCGAGGTTGCGTCGCGGCTCTCACAGGCGGCACCTTCCGTGGAGCCGCCTCCCGGCCTGAAAGACAAGATCTTGCTTGCCGCAACTGCCGAATCGGCCAGTCAGACTGTGGCTGCCGCGGAACGGCGACCCACACCCACCTGGACGCAGCGATTACAACGCTTCGGCGCGCCGGCATACGGCGCTGCTGCGGTTGCGCTTATAGCGATCGGAGCACTGATCGGTTGGGGCGCAGCATCACTTTCGGGCGGAGATTCAGCAACCGAGTTGAACCATTTCCGCCGCGATCCGGAGGGTGACTGGCTTCGGGTGGAGACGGTGCTGGGCGAAGATGGCCTGATGCTCTCCGTCGGCAACCTCGACACGCTTCCCGGCCAGAGCATCTACCAGTTTTGGGCCATCCGCGAAGAACGCTGGGTGCCGATCGGCGAGTTCGACACGGACTCCGAGGGCAAGTGGAGCGGTTACTTCCAGTTCTCGCTTCAGGAGGGCGACTCGGTGGCTATCACTGTCGAACCTGAGAGCGGAGCAGAAACTCCCGGCTCCGACCCGGAGATCAGCAGCCGCATTTAGGCGGCGAGCCGCGTTTTCTGGTGGGTCGATGCTGTCTCCGTTCGCCGCAACCTGCGGACATTCTCGGGTTATGATCCTCACCGGCGTAAATACGCACATTTCAGATCACAAAAACTACTCAGGTGAGGGTTCAGATGGCCGGAAGATTTGAAGGACAGGTCGCGGTCATAACAGGTGGCGCACTCGGCATTGGCGGAGCGACCGCACGCAGGCTGGCATCGGAAGGCGCGAAGGTCCTGATCGCCGATATCAACGACGATGCGGCTGCAACCAACGTGGAACACATATCGTCCGACGGCGGCACTGCGAAGGCCATTCACACAGATGTCGCGGTCCCTGCCGACATCGAGCGCGCCATTTCCGATGCAGTGGAGACTTGGGGACGGCTCGACATCCTGGTACAGAACGCTTTCTCGGTGGTCGGCGGCGAATCGCGCATCCATGGGACGGCAGAACAGGTCGATGAGGCTGATTGGGACTGGGGAATGGATGTGCTTGTGAAGGCACTGTATCTGGGAGCTAAGCACGCCGTGCCGCACATGCGCCGAAACGGTTCAGGCTCGATCATCAACCTCGCATCTGTCCACAGCCTGCTGCAAGAAGCCGAGATGCTTGTCTACGAGGCAGGGAAAGCTGCCGTGGTGGGCATGACACGACAGATGGCGAACGACTTCGGCCCGGACAACATACGCGTCAACGCTATTGGCCCCGGACACATCGTCTCAGAGGGTCTTGAAGAGATGTGGAAGGACAATGCGGAAGGCCTGGCGTTCTTCGCCAACCAGTATCCGCTCCGTCGCACAGGAGTTCCCGATGACATCGCAGGCGCAATAGCGTTCCTGTGCTCGGAAGACGCCTCTTTCATCACCGGGCACACGTTGATGGTCGATGGCGGGTTGACCGTGCAGCTGCAGGAGAAGTTCGGGCTACGACAGGCTAATTACGCTCGCGCTAACCCCGGAACCGAGCTGCCCGGTTAGCCTGCTCGCGTGAGTCCGTGCAGTCTGTAGAAGTTGTCGAGCTCGCGGGCGGTGCGGATCAGGTAGAAGTCCACTCCCTCTCTTGCGACCGTCGAGATCGACTCGGCCAGCTTGCGGTAGCGATGGCGCTTCTGCCACATCTCATAGATCGCTGAGTCGCGCGTGAGCAGGTGCTGCCGGAAGGTCTCAACGTTTCCTCCGCAGACCTGCTTTCGCGTTAGTGCGTTCAGCAGCGAGCGCTTCGTCCTGCGCCAAAGCATGATCGGAAACGGCAGCTGCAACACGATTAGCGACTCGGCCTGTTCGTGGACCATGTCGACAACTTCGGCGTGGTAGTGGTCGGTGACCCAGCCGTTTGGGCTCCCGTTCATCCACTCCTCGAGAATCCGCCGGAAGTCATTTGCCGGTCGACGTTCCCAACCCGGCATGTGTGCGATCTGGTCCAGCTCAATGTGCTCAAGCGAGAACTTCTGTGCGATTGCTCGCGCCAGTGTCGTCTTGCCGCCGTGACCCATCACAGCGACCTTCCGCCCGAGCGGATGATCGAGTGGCACCGAATTCACGTGGCTGGCGATAACTGGAAGCGACATCTGAACGTGGTCTCGCTATCGGGAGAAAATTCGCGCTGACTCCAGCCCAGCATATAGCTCATAGAGCTTCTCTCGCTGGCATACTGGTTTGCCGAAATCGGTATCAAGTCATCGAGATCTCGTCCCACCCGAAAGAGGAATGTCCATGAAGGTCCTTGTCACCGGCGGCTCCGGAATCGTCGGCCATTACGTCATCGACGAGCTCTATAAGAATGGCCATACCGTCATCAACGCAGACGTTGCCCGCATGAGCACGAACCTCGGGCACAGCGGCACGACCGGAACCGCCAGCGGCGAAGTTGCCGTCAAGATGCGTGAGAACTGGCCGCAGCTCCCGAAATTCTTCCAGGTCGAGATTGCCGACTACGGCCAGGTGATTTCTGCGATGGATGGATGTGACGCCGTCATCTCCCTGGCATCCCGTCCGAGCGCTGCGCACTACACCGAGGAAGATGTCTTCGTTACGAACGTCTCTTCGATGTGGAACGTCTGCCGCGCGGCTGAGCAGCTCAAGATCAGCCGGGTTGTTCTCGGCTCGTCTTACAACGCAGTTGGCGCGATGGGCACGGCCGCACGGTGGGAGCCGAAAGAGGTTAAGCCGCCAGAGTACTTCCCGATGGACCAGCACGTCGGCACGCGCTCGGAAGATCCGTACAGCATCGCCAAGTGGATCGGCGAAGAGGTTGGCGACGGTTTCGCCCGGCGCAGTCCCTGGATGTCGATCAACTCGATGCGGTTCAACGGCATGTGGGACGACGCCTATTTCAAGAACCTCGCCACCAATCCAATCACTGACCCGTGGACACGTTGCCAGGGTTTCTGGACCTATCTGCACATTCGTGACGCGGCCCGAGCCTGCGTCATGTCGGTGGAGTCGGATGGCTGGACGGGCCACAACCGGCTATTCCTGAATGCCGACGACATCATGCTCGACATTCCGACGATGGAGGCGATCAAGACTGTCTACCCGGACGTACCGCTAAACAAGGAGTTCGAAGGCTTCGAGTCGCCGATCTCGACTCAACTGGCGAAGGACACTATCGGTTGGACACCTCTGTACTCATGGCGGGACGAGCAGTTTCAGTAGTGACATCCTTCGCTCGACGGTCGAAACACATCAAGCAGCGGTCGGTCCTCGTTCCGGTGATGCTTCTGTGCCTGTTATCGGTTGTGGCTGCATGCACAACTGAGAGAGAGGTCACGCCCGGCCCGGACGGCTTCGCCTGCCAGTACCATCCAGCTGGCAACGGTTCGGTTGAATTCACTGAGCCAACGCCGAACGAGCTTGGTGAGTTCGACACATTTGTCCTTGTGCGCATCACTGGACAGTCGCGAGACACCGAGACAGGTGAGCTTGGCAACCTCGGAACCATCGAGGAAGCGGTCGTCGGAGGGCGCAGCGAAGGCGCGCAGATCGAACTCCAGAGCGGGTTCGATCTGTGCATGGAAGCAGGCTCAGTCTTCTACGTGATCGCCCGTGACATCGATCCCAACGCGTTTTTGCAGATTCCTCACCCATGGGCCACATTTCCTGTGATAAACAATCGCATCACACTCCACCCGGACATGCGCAAGGACGACCTGGTCGGCCAGTTCCACGGTCTTGACCCGGTGCTGTTCGAGCGCAGATTCGTGGAGTTCGTGGACAGGACCGACATCGAGGTCGACTAAGGCCGCTCCTCTGGATGATGGTCCGAAGCGACCTGCCGAATTGACTCTGGGCTGACTGACTGCGATGGCCTCATACGACTACATAGTTGTCGGGAGTGGATCGGCCGGAGGCGCGCTCGCTGCGCGGCTGTCGGAAGATCCGACTGTCTCCGTGTTGCTGCTCGAAGCCGGGCCGGATTACCCAACCGTCGAGTCACTGCCAGACGACCTGCGCGATGGCCTTGCCACCGGCGCTGACCTCGTCGTCGGCGGAGATCACGACTGGCAGTTCACTGCTCAGTCCAACCCGCTGAACCCGGAAATGCCCGTGCCACGCGGTCGCGTTATCGGCGGCACCAGCTCTATCAACGGCCAGGTGTTCCTACGGGGCATCCCGGAAGACTTCGATGCATGGGCAGCCGCGGGCAACGATCTGTGGAGCTTCGACAGGGTCCTGCCGGCAATGCGAAAGCTCGAGACGGATGTCGACATGGGCGGCGATTTCCACGGCAAGGACGGACCGATCATCGCCCAGCGAGCGAAGCCAGACGAAATGATGGCCGACCAGCTCGCATTTATCGCCGCGTGCAAGGCCGCCGGATTTCCGGAAGCCGAAGACCATAACCACCCGGACTCGACAGGCGTCGGGCCTCTGCCTCTGAACAACCCGGGCGGCATCCGCTGGAGCACAAACCTCGGCTACATCGCCCCGGCGCGTCACCGGCTCAACCTCACGATTCGCACCAATGCGGGCGTGAGAAAGCTGCTCTTTGACGGCGGACGGGTGATCGGTGTTGAGGTGGAATCGGGTGATGAAACCTTCGATGTTCACGGCGGCGAGGTCATTCTGAGCGCTGGACCTGTGCAGTCGCCGCAACTGCTGATGCTTTCAGGTGTTGGACCTGCGGTTGACCTTGCGAAGCTCGGCATACCCGTGATCGCCGATCTTCCCGGCGTCGGCAAGAACCTACGAGACCATCCGAGCGTCCACGCACGCTGGAACGCAGCGCCCGAATACGAGATGCCGGACGCCAGCTTCGGGCAGCAGAAAGTGGCGCTCCGGTACACGGCCGAGGGTTCGGACCTTCGTAACGACATGATCATGGTGATGCGCTGGCGCTCGGTGGACAGGGCGCTGGTCATCTCAACTGGCCTGTTTCTCGCCGAGGCCGCCGGTGAACTTCACCTGCAGTCAGCCAACCCCAAAGACCAGCCAGCAATGGACTATCGCCACCTGTCAGAGAAATCGGACCGCGTGCGCATGGCGAACAGTATTCGCCTAAGCATTGAGTTGGCGGCTCACAGGTCGTTCGAAGGAATCCTCGGTGAGCGGACCGATCCAACGGACGAGATACTGGCATCGGAAGACGCTACCGACGAGTGGATGTACCGCACGGTTTCGACGATGCACCACATCTCCGGCACCTGCAAGATGGGTCCGGTGACAGACGCCGGCGCAGTCGTCGACCAGCGATTGCGGGTCCATGGCATTGATGGTCTGCGGGTCGCAGACTGCTCGATCATGCCGGACTGCATCAGGGCGAATACGAACGTTACTGCGATGATGATCGGCGAGCGGCTGGCGGAGCTGATCGTCGAAGAGCGCTAGGTGCCTGACGGCGGTTTCGGCTCATAGCGCGCCGCAGGGTCTAGCGGAAAGATCGGACGTCGAATGCGCTTGTACTCGAAGTGACTCATGTCACCGCTCGTCGCCCCGGGCGAGTTGACCGAGATCATGCGGCGGGCGATCGGCTGGTAGGCGGGTCTGGGTGACACGACGCCCTTCGCCACGACGATGTTGAACTCTTCCGGCCTGTATCCCAGTGAGTAGAACTGCTCCCGGCTCATGTTTCCCACACGGGTTGAGACCAGCACCACAGTCGGCCCGGCATCAGTCTCCACCGCTGCCGTAGGGCCGCCGTCGAAGTAGCGCCACCCGGCGTGGACAGTCCCCGAGTCCTCGAACCGGCCATCTGAGAGCTTCGCAACCGTGCCGGTGATCCTGACCGGCTTGCCGTGGAGAGAGTCGGACTTGCCGCCGACCTCCAGTTCTACTCGTGCGCCTTCACCGGCGTCGAAGCAGGCCGATGCAGCTTCTGGGTCGCGGATGGTCTGAAGCCACGATCCAACGCTGCGCCGCATCGCCTCCGCCAGCAGGAACGTGCTGTCGCCCGAGCTGCCTGCACCGATGTTGTCGCCGACATCGAGTAGCACCACTGGGCCGTCGCCTTCTGGCGTCGCTAGTGCCTGCTCAACCGCCTCGATCGGGCTCGGCCCGAGTGGCACGTTGAGCTCATGCCGATGACGCCATGCTCGCTCGGCTATCCACACAGCCGTTTCTCGCGCCTCAGTCTCGGAATCGTCATGCAGCACGTAAATCGCAAGGCGATTCTCATCGACATCTGCCCACGGATAGCCCTGTCCGACAGACGCGCTTGCCACTCCCGGCCGCTCCAACACCGACTCGAGGTCGTCGATGATTGACTTCATGGGCTCTTCGCGAGTGTCATGTTGGAAGATGCCAATGACCATCGGTGGCTGCTCCAGCCACTTGTGCAGCCGTTTGCCGGTCCGAGCCATCTCCTGAACAAGCCGTGCCGCCTCGATAGCTCGTGGTACCGCATCGACGTGTGGGTTGGTCCTGTACACAACCAGCGCATCCGTCTGATCAGCCATCTGCTGCGAGATGTTGGCGTGCAGGTCCAGCGTCATAGCAACCGGCACATCAGGCCCGACAGCCTCCCGCACTCGACGGGCAAGTTCGCCGTCCATGTCCGGAAAATCTTCCGACACCGCAGCACCCATCTGGTTGAGCAGCACACCATCAAAAGGACCCTGCTCCCGCAGCATCTCGAGTGCCTCGCCAGTCAACGACTCAAAGGCTTCCGAGGTGATGGTTCCGGCAGGGTCGGTGGCGGCGAAGATCAGCGGCACCAGCTCGAAGTCGAGTTCATCGGCGGCCTGCAGAAAGCCGGCAAGCGAGGTTTGCGCATTCCGCTGCATCTCGATGTATTCGCTACCGCGCTGCACACCGTAGGTCTGCAGACCAGACCGCTGGAACACCTCGAGTGTCGTCAGGTTGGACGCGAACGTGTTCGTCTCGTGATGGATCCCAAGCGTGGCAATTCGCATCTGACGATCCTCCGAACTCCTGTAGGTCAGTCCGCACTAGCGGGTTCTGACGCTGGCTTGGCTGTTGATCGGTCCTCGATCTCGCCTTCCGATCGCCCACCCCAGTTTGGCTGCCTGGCAAGCATTAGCGTGATCGCTCCCAGCACGAAGATGCCGATGATCACTGCGAACGCCACGTCATAGCTGCCATTTCGGTCGTGGATCTCTCCGGCCAGCCACGGCCCGCCTGCGATCGAAATGATCGATGCCATCTGGAATATGCCCATGATGCTGCCGAACTCGCGCAGCCCAAAGGTCTCCTGCACCACCAGCACGATCAGCGCTCCAAGGCCCCCGAAACCGAGGCCGTAGACGAATATTCCTGCCCACAGCACGACCGCGTTGCCGGGAACGATCATCAGCGCCACACCGATCGCCTGCAACGCCACGCTCACGGCAGTTGCCTTGCGAGCCGAGAACTTCTCAGTCGCGCGACCAAAGGCCAGCTTCGAGCCGATTCCCATCGCCGCGATGATTGTCACGGCCGAAGTTGCGAGCGCAGGCTCGAAGCCGTTCTCTCCGAAGTGCTGCCTGAGCTGAGTCAGCACGCCCTGATAGGTGAACATGGCGCAAGTGAGCCCAATGAGAACAAGCCAGAACGCACTGGTGCGCAGTGACACCTGAAGGCTCATGCCAGCGTGAGCGCCTCGACCTCCGTCCGGCAACGGCTTACGGCCCGTCCGCAACCGCTCTTTATCAACGTCCTCCGTTCGCTCCCTGATGATGACCAGTGCCACAAGTGCCAGTGCCACCATGATGAGTGCATAGGCAACGTAAGCCCATTCCCAGGTCGCGAACGAGATGATCGTCGCCGCCAGCGCAGGCATCGTCACGCCGCCAAAGTTGTTGCCCGCGGTCACCGCTCCCATCACTCGGCCTCGCGTCTCGGGAAACCAGAGCCCGACCATCTTTCCGCTCGGCAGCACCGTCGCTCCGGGGAATCCTGCGTAGACGAGAGCGCTGAAGAGATACCAGTGCCACAGCTCTGAGATGAGTGGGCGCAGCGCGAACCCGAGAGCTATCGACAGCAGCGAAAAGAACATCACGGGGCGAGTGCCGTAGCGGTCGGACAGCCTGCCGACGAACGGTGCAAGTATTCCCGAGATGAACGCGAAGGTCAGCGAAAGGTTGATCTCGGTCTGCGACCAGCCGAACTGCTCTTGTAACGGCCCGGCGAACTCTCCGAACGAGTACTGTGCCATGCCGATGGACAGTCCAGTGGAGAGAAACACCACGATGGCCACGTAGTAGCCGTGGAACGGTCCGCCTCTTTGCTGTTTCGGCTCCTCAGTCATCAGCGAGGCGTCGCTGCTCAGGGATCATCTTCGCTCCGTGAATGGAAGTTGCGGACCGGTGTGTTGGGCATGGGCAGGCACGACCTCGCAATGGTACGCCTGACACTGAATCGCCGGAGCTAATACCGCTGGCCCGACGGCCGCTCGCCGTTCGTGGCGTCGAATGTATACTCCCGCTGCCAAACGAGCGTGTAACGAGCGAACCGTTTGGCTGGCCGTCACGGATACAAGCGAAAGACGCACCTTGAGAAAGAGCAACATCCGCGCTGCGATCAAGTCAGGCAGCAAGGCGTATGGCCTTGGCCTCACCTTCCCGGAGCCGACGCTGGCCGAGTGGGCGGGCTACCTCGGCTTCGACTTCCTGCACCTCGACATGGAGCACGGCATCTTCGACTGGGAATCGGCCGAGATGATGTGCCGGGTCGCGGACATGCACGGTATGACCTGCACGGCCCGAATACCGAACACCGAGACAGACACGATTCTCCGCGCCTTCGACCGTGGGTTGATGGGCATCCTGTGCCCGCATGTGGACAGCGCCGAGCAGGCCGCACGCATCGCAAAGGCAGCTCGTTTCGGTCCTGAAGGCGAGCGCAGCTTCGGCACGTCCCGAGGTCGAGACTACGGCCTGACTGGCAAGAGCCCGGCTGAGTACATGGCTGAATTCAACGAAGAGGTCACAGTTTCGATTCAGATCGAAACTAAGCACGCTGTCGACACCATCGACGACATACTCCAGGTCGAGGGAATCGACCTGATCACCTTCGGTCCGCAGGACCTCGCTCAATCACTCGGCCACCCCGGACATGCGGACCATCCAGAAGTAGTGGAGGCGATGGACCACGTTGTTGCCCGCGTTCGAGCTGCGGGCCGGAACATGGCAGGCGATGTCGAGTCCAGCGTGAACCTCGTTCAGTGGATGCCATCGAAACTGAAGGAATGGCTGGAGCAGGCGAAGTCCAGTTAGTCGATCTCACCAACGCACGAAAGAAACCCGATGCCCCTGACTCCCGCAACCGAAGACACGAAGTTCGAGCCGGTCCCGCACTGGGCCAAGCTTCCCATGGGCATCAGTTTCTATGGCGACGCCACTTCGGTCGCGGTCGACTCGAAGGACAACGTCTACGTCTTCAACCGCGGCACCGACCCGATCGCAGTCTTCGACCCGGACGGCAATTTCGTGCGAGGTATGGGGCACGGTGAGTTCACCCGGCCTCACGGCATAGAGATCGACGCTGAAGACAACATCTATCTCATTGACGACGACGGCCACTTTGTTCAGAAGCGAACGAATGACGGCAAGGTCGTGTTCACGCTCGGCACACCGGGAAAGCCGGCTGAATGGCAGGGCGGAGGAACGTTCAACAGGCCGACCGATGTGGCGATCCATCCAGAGACCGGAGACCTGTTTGTTTCCGATGGCTATGGAAACTCTCGCGTTCACCGCTTCGACAAGGACGGCAAGCATCTTCTTTCCTGGGGCGAGTCCGGATCAAGGCCCGGACAGTTCAGCCTGCCCCACAACATCACGATGCTCGGCACGAACCACGTCGTTGTCTGCGACCGGGAGAACTTCCGCCTGCAGGTCTTCACTCTTGATGGCGAGTTCGTGACGCAGTGGCATGTTCACCACCCGATGTCGATCACGAACGGCAAGAACGGCGACACCAGTTTGTACGTTGGCGAGATGATTCCGCCACCAGTCCAGCGCGGAGTCAGGAACCTTGGTGCGAGAGTCGCTCTGCTGGGAGCCGACGGTACGTTCCTGCAGCACGTAGGTGCGCCGCTGCCCGGTCAGGACCCTGACCAGTTCACAGCGCCGCACGGTATTGCTACCGACTCACGGGGCAGCTTCTATGCCGCAGAGGTCGCATGGACCAACTACTACTCAAGACCAGATAACTGTGGGTCGGATACGCCACCGCTCGGAGAGATCGTGAGCCTTAGAAAGTGGAGAAGGGTTAGCGGATAGCAACCCCCGATCGCTACGACCGCATACTGCCAGATTGGCGGAGCAGGAGATCAACATGCCCGGACCGGTAACACCAGACACTAAATTCGAGCCTGAGTTCGGCTGGGCCAAGCTGCCGCATCCGATGAACTTCAAGGAGGCGACATCGGTCACCGTCGATTCCGAAGACAACGTTTACGTCTTCAACCGTGGCAACTGGCCGGTGATGGTGTTTGACCGCGATGGCAACTTCCTGCGCCACTGGGGCGCCGGAGAGTTTGATCGGCCTCACGGGATCCGGACAGATCAGGAAGACGACCTGTATCTAATCGACGACATTGCGCACATGGTTGAGAAGCGAACCAAAGATGGCAAGCTCATCATGCGCCTTGGTGAGCGCGGCAAAGCGGCTGAGTGGCAGGAAGGCGAGCCGTTCAACCGACCGACTGACGTTGCGATCCATCCCGACACCGGCGACATCTTCGTCGCTGACGGCTACGGCAACTCCCGCGTGCACCGCTTCGATAAAGATGGCAAGCACAACCTTTCGTGGGGCGAACCGGGCTCACGCCCGGGCCAGTTCAGCCTTCCTCACAACATCACTATGCTCGGCAACAGCCACGTCATGGTGTGCGACCGGGAGAACTTCCGACTGCAGATCTTCACGCTCGAAGGCGAGTTCGTACAGCAGGTGATATCGCATCGGCCAATTGCCATATACGCAGGCCAATACGCAGACCAGAACATCTACGTAGCTGAAGCCGGTGCGCCGCCGGTGCAAGACGGTGTGAAGCGGCTCGGTCTCTGCGTCGTCATCTACGACAGGGAACTCAAAGAGGTTGGCCGCTTCGGAGCCGAGCTTGGTGGCGAGGGCGCAGACCAGTTCCTTGCGCCGCACGGTATGGCGATGGACTCTGAAGGCTCGATCTACGTGGCGGAGGTGTCATACACCGCATACGGCTCGAACCAGGACCCACCGCGAGAGGTAGTTTCTCTACGGAAGTGGAAGAGAGTCAGCGGCTAAAGGTCAGGTCGGCAACCGTCATGCAAGCGCTTAGATACCACGGCAACAAGGACATCAGGCTTGAGGACATTCCTGCGCCGGAAGCAGGCGACGGGCAGGTCCGCGTTCGCGTGACGAACACCGGCATCTGCGCCACGGACATCGAGGAATGGCAGTACGGACCGCTCTGGGTCCAGCATGGCGGACCGAATCCGCTCACCGGCCGGGAGGTTCCGCTGACACTCGGTCACGAAATCACCGGACATGTCGAGAGCGTCGGTAGTGGCGTGGATGGGGTGAGTGCCGGCGACCGCGTCACGATCAACAACGTCCTCACCTGTAACAGCTGCTTCTGGTGTCTGCGCGGGCAGCAGGCCGTCTGCCCGAACATGGCGGTTGCGGGACTCTCTGCAGACGGAGGGCTTGCCGAGTTCATCGTTTGGCCGGGCGACCAGGTCGTGAAGCTGCCGGACAACGTTTCAGACGAAGAGGCGGCGCTGGTCGAGCCGACAATGGTTGGCGTGCGTGCCGTGCGCAACTCCGGCGTCAGGCCCGGCGACAACGTCGCAGTCGTGGGTGCAGGGACTGTAGGCCTGCTCACCATGCAGGCATTCAGCGCGGCGGGCGCAAGGGTGATCGCAGTCGATGTCCGAGAGCAGAGCCTCGCAACGGCGAAGTCGCTTGGAGCCGATCACACGGTTAACGCTGCCAGCGGAAATGCTGGCGAAGAACTGCTTGAGCTAACGGACGGCATTGGCCCCGACATCGTCGCCGAGACCGCAGGCGCCGCGAACACTCCGGTCGACGCGATCAACTGGACCCGGCGCGGCGGCACAACAGTCCTGGTTGGGATCTACTCCGCCACTCCAAAGATGAACTTCAATGAAGTCGTCGGCTTCGAGCGCAAGGTCGTCGGGTCGGTCGCCTCCGGTCCTGGCGACATGGCTGCGGCCGTCGGGATGATCGGCTCTGGCAGGATCAAGGTGAAGGACCTGATCTCAGAGAAGATTTCACTCGACCGTGCAGTCGAGGACGGCTTCAACAGGATGCTGGAGCCGGACAAAGGCGTTTTCCGGATTCTGATCCAGCCTTAACACCTCCGACTCCTATGCATCACCAGGACGAACGTACACACGGCTGCAGGGTCTCCGACTCTTGGAGCTACCGCGGTCTGAAGACAGTCGTGCTAGAGAATGAGCTAGTCAGGGTGATCGTCCTGGCTGACAAGGGCGCAGACATCTACTCGTTCGTCCACAAACCCACCGACACCGAATTCATGTGGAGGACGCCCTGGGGAGTTCGCAATCCCGTCCTATCTGTTCCTCCGACAGGAGACCCTGGTTCGGTCTGGCTCGATTTCTACGAGGGCGGATGGCAGACAGCTGTTCCGCACGGCGGATATCCGGACACGGTCGCTGGCGCAGAGATGGGACTGCACGGTGATGTCAACACGATTCCATGGGACGCCGTGGTCGTCGAGGACTCGGCCGAAAGAGTCTCGGTCAAATTCTCTGCAAAGAGCGTGCGGACGCCGTTCGCAATCGAAAAGACGCTGACACTCGTTTCCGGCTCGTCCACTTTGCGGCTTGACGAAGCGCTAACAAACGAAGGCGAGGAGTCGCAGGACGCAGTCTGGCTCGAACACATTGCGGTTGGCCCGCCCTTTCTCTCCGGCAACACCCGGCTGTACGTGTCCGATTGCAAGGTGCTGAGCCATCCGGAGCCGATCGACCCTAACTCGAAGCTGAAGCCCGGCCACGAGGGTCCGTGGCCGATCGTCCCGCTGGCCGAGGGTGGCGAGACCGATTTCTCTCGTGTCCCATCGCCCGAAGACCGCTCTCTCGACATGGCCTACATGACCGAGATGTCGGACGGCTGGTACGCGCTCCACAACCCTGAGACCGGTGTCGGCTGGGCCGTCTCGTATCCCGTCGAGGTCTTCAAGTACCTCTGGTACTGGCGTAACTTCAAGGGCGGGTTCGGCTATCCGTGGTACGGCCGCTGTTACAACCTCGGCCTTGAGCCTTGCACCAGCTTCCACAACGGCGGCCTGAAGCAGGCGCAGGAGAACGGGACAGCACTGACGGTTCCGGCCGGCGAGACGGTGCGGGCGACGTTGCACGCTGGCGCGTTCGTGAGTGAGGGCGAAGTAGACGCAAGGTCTGTCATCGAGAACGCTAGGTTCTGAACACAGGCCGTCTGCACGCTCATTCCAGGCTGATCAGCTTCTCGGTTTTCGCAGACTCGTAGCCTGCCATTAGCACTTCGACGTGGTGGGCCGCATCTTCCGCTGTGATCTGCGGTCTTGCGCCCGACTCGATGCAGTCCAGGAACGCCCGCACATCTGCTGTTGAATCGGCTGGCGACAGCAGCTGCCAGGACTTCTTGTCCGCCTGCTGCACATCCCGGCGTGTTGAAGCCCACATCATCATCGGGTCGAACTCGTGCCTTTTTGGGTTGTCGAATACGGTCTCCTGCGAGTAGACCTCGATCCTCGGTTCATCGTCGCTGAACCTGAAATAGCCGTTTTCAGCAATCAGACTGACCTGCTGCTGGCCCATCATCGGGTGACTGTGGATTCCGGTCCTGCCAGCCATGATCGTCGCAGGCGTGCCGTCCTCAAGCGTCAGCAGCATCGCTCCAAAGTCTTCGATGTCTAGCTCAGCATGCTCGGCGAAGAAGTAGTTGCCGGTGATGGCCTGAACGCTGCGCACGCGCTGCCCGGTCAGCCACGTTGCGAGTGAGACAGGGTAAACGCCCATGTCGAACAGCTCGCGCTTCGCTTCGACGAACGTGAACCGGCTATCGCTCCCGCGTTCCTGTCGCACGAAACCTTCGGGGACATCGCTTAGGTGACCTTTTGCCATCAACATGTCGCAGTGGACGGCGAGCAGACTTCCTGTTTCACCGTTGTCGATCGCTGAACGGGCGGACTGAGCCCAGCTTGTGTTCGCCTGCGAGAAGACCTGCGTCACCGTTCCTGCTCTGCGTGCTGCCTCGACGATCTTCCACGCATCGTCTCCCGCGCCGGCCAGTGGCTTGTCCATGTAGATGTGCATGCCAGCCTCAAGACAGCGGGTCAGAACTCTGCCGCGCCGTTCAACATCGGGGCAGGCGCAGATGATATCGACGCCGTCGATCTGCAGAGCGTCATCTAGCTCCAGGTACGGCAGGTCCAGCTCCGACGCCAGCGTTCGGTTGAGGTCTTCCCGGTATTCAGGAAGCCCCGGCTCGTCTGCGATCGCGACCACGTCGCATCGCGGATCTGCTGCGAAGGCGCGGATGTAGCCTTCGAGATGAGTCCGGTTTCCGCCGATGCCTATGACTTTGTGTCCCGGCATCAGTTCCCTGATCCTTCGAACCGGTGGTAGATGCTGCCTCTTGAGCCGAGCAACGCGAAGTCTCCTCCCAATCGACCTCGCGTCCCCTGCGAAGCGCTGATGAGCGCCGAAGCGCCGTTCGGCCACTTCACCATCACAACTTCCACGTGTTCGTCCGGGGTAGTCGGCCACCGTGCAGATGGTTCGGCACCGAACCATTGCGACGCAGATTCGACCACATACTCAGTCAGGCCGGATACTGCATCACTCTCCTCACTTTCTCGGAAGAGATGCAGTGTGATGCGCGCCGCACGCGGCGTGCCGATGTCGCCTGCCTGAACTGACCGGCTAACTGCCGCTGCAAGTTGGTCCCATTCGTCGAACTTCATCGTCAGTCCTGGAAATCAAGTCACTGGAGAGACGGCGGAGGATAAACCCAAACCTGTGCCGCCGGGTGGTTCGAGAACACCCAGACGCTGCCGATTGACTAATCGGCGCGATGGGTCAAAACTACCCGCACTATCAAGACAGAGCCTTACAACTGCTACCCGGCAACAAGGGGAGACCGATGAGAAAGCGCACATTTGGCGACTCAGGACTGGAGACCACCGTCATTGGATACGGTGGCTGGCCAATGGGCCGGGGCATGTACGGCTCACTCGATGACGAAGAGGCGATCAAGGCTGCGCAGGCGGCCTACGAAGGCGGCGTCACGCTCTTCGACACTGCCGCCATCTACGGCTGGGGCTATGGCGAAGAACTGATGGGCAAGGCGATCGGCTCGTTCCGCAAGGACATCGTGCTGGTGACCAAAGGCGCTCGAGAGTGGCAGCGCGACAACCCTGACCGCTCAGCAGCTACGGTCGCCGACTCTGATCCGGTCAAGCTACGCAGGTCGATCGACGAGAGCCTGAAGCGGTTGCAGACCGACTACATCGACCTCTTCCTCATCCATTGGCCCGATCACACTCGCCCGCACTCTGAGCCGATGCAGGTGCTGGAGGACGCCAAGAAAGCAGGCAAGATCCTGCACTCCGGCGTGTCGAACCACAGCGTGGCCATGATGGACGAGTGTCTGCAGACCTCGCCAATCGTCACGAATCAGATCGGTTACCACATCTTCGACAGGCGTCCTGAGGCTGACGTTATGCCGTTCGTCGAGTCGCACGGCATGGGAATCATGGCTTACGGCTCGCTGGCCCACGGACTCCTGACCGGTGCGTGGCAGGCAGACCAGGCGTTCGGGGACGACGACTGGCGGAGGCGCGGCGACAACTTCGGCATCCAGAGCTGGGGACCGGAAAACCTCGCCAAGAACATCGCAGTTGTCGAGAAGCTGAAGACGATAGCGGGCGACCACGGCCTGACCGTCGCTCAACTCGCCATCGCATGGGTGATCAAGAACCCTGTGGTTAGCGTGGCGCTGGTCGGCGCGAAGACGCCTGATGAGATGCGTGAAGACCTGCCCGGCGACTGGGACATGCCGGACTCGGTGAAGCAGGAGATAGACGATCTCGTGCTCGCTGAAGGGTCAGGCGTTGGCACTGCAGGGATGACAATCGCGACGTGAGCGGTCTCCAGGCTGCTTGCTTCGACCTCGACGGGACTCTGATCGACACAGGACCGCTGCACGTTCGTGCTGAACGGCTCGCTCTGAACTCGCTCGGGATCACTGAGCTGGCTTCAGATCACCCTGTCACGTTCGGCGCCGGGATCCTTCCGGGCATGCAGATGCTTGCCGACCATTATGGCTTCCCTTCCGCCGAGCACGTGTTCGAGGCGTATCTGCCAGCGTGGGAGTCGTCGTTTGAAGATGGCCTCGAACAGATGCCGGGCGCAGACGCCGCGCTGGAGAGACTGCGCGATCTCGGCGTACCGCTGGCGCTCGTGACTTCGGGTGAAGACGAATACGTTGACAAAGTCCTGGCGCGCTTCGAGTGGTCCAGTCTCTTTTCGCATCTGGTCACACTGGAATCGGTGACAAACATCAAGCCGCACCCTGAGCCGTATCTGAAGGCGGCCACTCTGCTGGGACTGGAGCCTGAACGGTGCGTCGGCATAGAAGACTCGGCATCGGGGATGCGCGCTTTGGCTGCAGCAGGTTGCTACTCGGTTCTGGTTCAGGCAGATCCCGCTCTACGAATAGTGGACCCAGCGCCTGACATCGTCATCGATTCGCTAACAGAACTCGACGACGAGCTGGCCAGTAAACTCTTCGCTTCGTGAATCCCAACGCATAGCCAGAGGACGGAAAGATGCCAATCATCGACACTCACTGCCACGCTGGCGGCAACTGGTTCGAGCCGATCGAGGTCCTGGAGTTCCAGATGGACCGCTGTGGAGTCGATGCCGCGGTGCTAATCCAGCACGGCGGAACCTATGACAACACCTATCTTTTCGAAGAGGCAACGAAGAGAGGCGACCGCTTCAAGGTCGCCGTGCTAATCGACCCCGAGAGCGACAATCCGCTTGGCGATCTAACGAAAGAGGCCGAACGGGGAGCGGCTGGAGTCAGGCTCTATCCGGGGCAGCAGTTCAAGACATCGCACCCCCACGACATCTGGAAGAAGGCGGGTGAGCTAGGCCTGGTCGTCACCAGTCTTGGCGGCGCGGAAGGGTTCGCTTCCGACGAGTTCAAGGCGATGCTCGATGCCTGTCCAGACACGCCGGTGGTAATCGAGCATCTGGTCGGAGTCGGGATCACCGACCCGCCGTACACGCTGTACGAATCGGCACTCGAATGCGCCGAACGGCCGAACACAACGATCAAGGTGCCGGGACTCGGAGAGATCACACCTCGTCCGCCGCGCCTGCTGCCTGAGTTCAGATTCGACGACGTTCCGCCGCTGTTCGAGATGGCGAAGGAAGCTTTTGGCGCGCAGCGGATGATGTGGGGGAGCGATTTCCCGCCAAGCGCCGGTCGGGAGGGTTACCAGAACACGCTTGAAGGCGTCAGGAACCATCCGGCGTTTGCGGACGGGGACGACATCGAGTGGGTGCTGGGAAAGACGGCGGCAAGAGTCTGGGGCTTCGACAACCTCGACTAGGCGCCAGCTCACTCGCCCCAGTACGAAACGCCGACGAGTCCGGGGCCAGTGTGCGCGCCCATGAAAGGGTGGAACTGCGTCAGAAACAGCTCCACGCACTCTACTCGCTCGCCCAGCTCGTTCATCAGTGACTCCGCCTCATCCTCGGCATCGGCGTGCATCACGTTGACGTGCGCACGTCTGCCCATCATGTCGCCAGTTACCTCTTTCACCAGACGCTTGTAAGCGCCCGAGCGCGAACGCGGCCTGGCTATCGAACCGACTCGTCCCGCACTGAACTCCATCACAGGTTTGATGTTCAACAGATTCGTCGCCCAGACCGCAATCTTCGGCACGCGGCCACCTCGGTGCACGTACTCAAGCGTGTCCAGATACGCCACGAGCCGGACCTTCTCCGCGAGGATCCCGGCTCTTGCTTGAATCGTAGGTAACTGCTCACCTGCGCCGGCCATCCGGGCGCACTCGAGCACGATCAGCGCCTGCGAACCTGCCGCTCCCTTTGAGTCGAAGACAGCTATCTCGGTGTCCGGCAGATCGGTAGCCGCCATCTCGGCCGCCACTCGCGCTGCGTCGTAGGCGGCACTCAGCCCGGCGGAAAGCGTTACGCACATTACCGAATCTGCCTGCTGTGCAGCTGCCCCGAACGCCTCCAGCCATGCTCCGGGTTTGGGTGCCGATGTGGTTGGGAGTTGCTCCAGTGTTGTCAGACGGGAATAGAAATCGTCGAGCGCGCCGTCCGGTCCATCGACGAACGTCTCGTCGCCTATCGTCACTTCCATGCTCGCGACATTGATCCGGTGTTTCGATAGAAGCTCCGGCGTCAGCGCGGCCGCCGAATCGGTCACGACCGCAACTGATCGACGATCAGGCGCCCCGTTAGATTCCAAGGAGTCAGGCGGCTCAGGCATATTCGGGTCTGTTTCAGGCATCGCAGAACATTATCTGCCACAAGATGGCCTGGTCAAAAGTCCGGGCACGTCGACAGTTTTCAGTCGAAGACAGAGGAATTCGCTCCACCAATTCGCTAAGTGCTCAACAGTGGTGCTGGCACGCGTCCCACGAATTACCGTTCGCAGCATAGAATTAGTCGCTCCGGCCGCAGTGTGGTCGGCCAGACAGGTGAACAGCACGGAAACCGCGCGTCGCAGCGCCCAACATGTCAACGCTAAGACAGATTCGTAGACTGCCGAACACATTCGACGCGGACGCGGCGCAGGTGGCGCGCGCACAGAGCGCCGCTGCGATCTGCCGCGAGATGCTGTCGCTGCGCGGGTACGAACTCATCGACACACCGATGTTCGAAGAGAGCGAGCTCTTCCTGCGCAAGTCGGGCGGCGAGCTTTCGAGCAGGCTCTATGACTTCGAGGAGCCCGGCGGCTTCAGGACGAGCCTGCGTCCTGAGTTCACTGCCCCTGTCATCCGGCACTCGATAGAGACCGGTGAAGCGGGCTCGAAGACCTGCCGATACCAGTACTCTGGCCCGGTCTTCAGGTATGCCGCTCCCGAGCACCCTGACGGCTCTAAAACCCGGCAATTCAACCAGCTTGGAGCAGAGCTGATTGGTGCGCCGGCACCGCACGCCGACGGCGAGATCATGTCGATTGTGACCGAAGGATTGGACGCACTCGGCATTCCTCCCGCGACCATCGCACTTGGGCACGTTGGTCTTCTCCGCCGACTGTTGCGGAAGTTCGAGCTGTCTGAGCGCGCTGGTCAGTTCCTGCTGGCCAACGCGGAAGCGATCGCCTCAGGGAAGCTGGAAGAGGTCAGTGAAACGGCGACGAAACTCTCTTTGTTGACTGCGAAAGATACTTCCGCGAGTGGCGGTACTGGAGACATTAAGCAGATTGAACAGGTGCTTGACCGCTCACTTGGGCCGCTCGGAGCGAACGCCGGTTCCAGGACACGCGCTGAGGTGATCGCTCGCCTCGCCAGGAAGCAGATGGCGGCCGATGACCCCGCGAAGTTCGAATCTGCCCTTTCGATGTTGAGTGAGCTGATGACTGTCTCCGGCGACCCGGACAAGGCATTGGACGACGGCAGGAGGCTCGCAGTGTCTGCGAAGCTCGACGAGAAGTGCTTCATGCTGCTCGAACAGGTAGTCGAATCGGCAGTCGACCAGGGAGTCGACCGTTCCACGATTTCGATTCGATACGGACTTGCGCGCGGTGTTGCTTACTACACCGGGATGGTTTTCGACATTCTCGAATCTCCTGACGCCACAGACTCTCTCGGTGGTGGCGGACGGTACGACGGCCTGACCCGTGCGCTTGGACTGGACGCCGATGTGCCAGCGCTTGGCTTCGCGTACACGCTTGACGCGCTCGTGAAGCTCATGCCCTCGGCATCCGACGAAACAGCCAACTCGAATCCGGTCCTTGTCAGGCCGGCTGACGACACTGCGTGGCGCGCCGCAGCCAGCGTTGCGGCAAAGCTCAGAGAAGAGGGCAGGGTAGCGGTACTCGACACTGGCAACGATGACACAGCCGGGTTCAGTCGGGTGATCACGGTCGACTCATCCGACGGTACCACGGAGTCGGTCCGATGAGCGCCCTGCGGATTGCCATCCCTTCATCCGGCGCACTTTTCGAAGGCGCGCAGAGCTTCTTGAAGTCATCTGGACTGACAGTCAGCCGCGATAATCCGCGACGCTACACCGGAACGATTCCGGCACTCCCCGGCGTCGAAGTTCTGTTTCAGCGTCAGTCAGACATCACCGGCGAGGTTGATGGCGGCAGTGCTGACCTTGGAATTGTCGGTCTTGATCGGTACCTCGAGTCGCGTCTCGAAAACGGCGACAGTGTCCAGGTCGGCACTGGAGCAGGCTTTGGCCAGTCGCAACTCGTTATCGCCGTCCCGGATTCCTGGGCAGATATCACCACAGTCGCAGACCTCGCTGAACTTGCGCTGGAGTACCGGGAAAAAGGCAAAGACCTCAGAATTGCGACCAAGTACCGGCGGCTCGTGAAGCGCTTCCTCGAAGAGCGAGACATCTACTACGTGACACTGGTTGAGGCGTCCGGCAGCCTCGAAGCTGCTCCGATCATGGGCTACGCCGACCTCATCGCAGACATCACGGCGTCCGGAGTGACGCTGAGGGAGAATCAGCTTCGAACTCTCGTCGACGGAGCGGTGATCGATTCACAGGCCATATTGATCGGCAACGTGCGACTGCTGGCGGCGGACGAAGAGAAGATGGCGCTTACCCGCGAGGTGTTGGAGCGCGTCGAAGCGTCAGGTCGCTCACGAAAATATCAACGGGTTTCGTTCAACCTCACCGCTGACAGCATGGAGAGTGCCGCCGACCGAGTCCTAGAAAGATCCGACCTCTCAGGCATCGATGGCCCGAGCATCTCCCAGGTTTTTTCCTCTCGTGAAGGCATGTGGTTCAACGTCCAGGTTGTGATCCAGCGAGCGCTGACGCTGCAAGCAGTCGACTACTTTCGATCTCTCGGAGGCACGTCGATCACAGTGAACGAAGCTTCCTACGTGTTCCGCAACGTGTGCGAGTCCTACGTTGAGTTGGAAAAGGCCGTCGCCGAATACACCCGCAAGAACGGCTCGGGCGCGGAATGAGACGCGTCCAGGGTCTGGATGCCGGGCTGAGCGCGGTCAAGGATGCACGGAGTTCAGGCGCTGAATCGATACTGACCGACGGCAACGGCCTCTATGAAACCCGGCTAACGCCTGACCAGTTCGCCCAGCGTATTGTCACAAAGGTTCGACGCGAGGGTGACTCTGCAGTCAGGCGCATCTCCGCTGCGCTTGATCGAGTGGAGGTGGACGACCAACCGCTAGAAGTGCCGCGCCAGCGTATAGACGCCGCGGTGGACGCGATTTCGTCGCAGACGCGAGCAGCCCTCGAACTGGCCGCAGAACGCGTCCGAAACTTCCAGCAATCTGCAATGCCAACCGGCTGGTCAGACCCATCCGGCGAGTTCGGCGAAGAGGTGCGGCCGTTGGGGCGTGCCGGTGTATATGTGCCGGGCGGCGTGGCCCCGCTGGCGTCGTCGGTCATCATGACCGTAGTTCCCGCTCGCGTCGCCGGAGTCGATGAAGTGATCCTTGCGACTCCGGGCCGAGGGAATGAAGACCCGCACCCGGTAGTGCTGGCCGCCGCAGCAATCGCGGGTGCCGACCGGGTCTTCCGAATTGGTGGAGCGCAGGCCATCGCCGCGCTCGCCTACGGGACCGAGTCTGTGCCGAAGGTAGACATAGTCTGCGGCCCGGGCAACGCCTTCACGACCGCAGCTAAGAAGGCCGTGTTCGGTGATGTCGGGGTGGATGGACTCTACGGTCCGACAGAGACCGCAGTTGTTGCCGATGAATCAGCCGATCCGGAATTTGCTGCGGCCGACCTGCTGGCGCAGGCTGAGCACGACGTTGTCGCTCTGCCCGTCCTGATATCCACGTCCGAAGAGATCGCCGGACGAATCGAGGCTGCGGTTAAATCGCAGCTTGAAGAGCTCTCTCGCCGCCGAATTGCAGGCTCGGCAGTGGAGAACGGAATCTCGATTGTCGTCGATTCGGTCGAAGAGGCGATCCAGGTCGCAAACGAGCTAGCGCCAGAACACCTCTGCGTGTCAGTGGAAAACGCTCGCGAATATCTTCCGACCATCCGATACGCCGGCGGTATCTTCCTTGGCGAGTTCTCGGCCGAGGTGATGGCTGACTACGTCGCTGGACCGAGCCACGTCATGCCGACCGGCGGCACGGCGCGTTTCGCATCGGCCCTAAGCGTGCGAAACTTCCTGCGCTACAGCCCGTTCTTGAATCTTTCGGAAGAGACGTTCCTTTCCCTGGCTGCAGACGCCTCCGAACTGGCGAACGCAGAAGGGCTCGACGGCCATGCGGCAGCGGCGGACCGTCGCCGGGAAAAGCTGGCAGGTGAATAGGCCAGATCGCTCGAAGCCCTGCATAATTCAAACATGACTGACATCACGAAGCTCATGCGGCCACACCTCGTCAAAGTGGCCACCTACCACGGCGTCGATCCGTCCGAGGAACTGGCACGTGCCGCAGGCATCCGGCCTGAGGACGTCATTCGCCTGAACGCCAACGAGAACCCGTACGGTGCGCCGACATCGGTGACTGACGTGCTAAAGGACCTTGTGGTGCACCTGTACCCGGACCCGGAGCAGCGGCGACTCCGGGCGAAGCTGGCTGAGTACACCGGCCAGCCGGTCGAGCGGGTGATGGCGGGCGCTGGTGGCGATGAGATCATCGATCTGCTGCTGCGGCTTTTCACTGAGCCCGGCCAGAAGCTCATCGACTGTGAACCAACATTTGGCATGTACTCCTTCTGCGCGCGAATCGCCGATGCTCCGGTCGTGATGGTCCCGCGTAGGGACGACTGGTCGATCGATATCGACGGCGTGATCGATGCAATCGACGACGACACGAGGCTGATATTCCTCGCCTCGCCAAACAACCCGACAGGCAACCTGTTGAGCGAAGCGGAGGCCCGAGCGCTTCTCGACACCGGACTGATCCTGACGGTCGACGAGACCTACTACGAGTTCTGCGGCAAGACACTCTGCCACCTGCTCGATGAGTACGAAAACCTGGTCATTCTGCGGTCGTTCAGCAAGTGGGCTGGTATCGCCGGCCTGCGCATCGGCTACTGCATCGCTTCCGAGACGCTGATCCAGCATTTGTTGGACATCAAGCAGCCTTACAACATCAACGCCGCGGCCGAAGCGGCAGCGATCGCCGCGCTGGACAACAGGGACGAAGTGTTGGAGCGGGCCGACACGCTGGTTGAGCAGCGTAAGCGCCTGGAGAAGACACTGAACGACCTCGACGGCGTCGACTACTTCCCATCGGAAGGCAATTTCCTGCTCTGCCGCTTCAACGGCCGCACCGCCAGGGACGTATACGAAGGCCTGGCTCAAAGAGGGATATTCGTCAGGCTCTTCGAAAAGGCCAGACTCGAAGACTCGCTTCGGATCTCGGCAGGGACGCCAGAGCAGACAGACCGGTTGATAACCGCGATCTCCGAGGTAGTCGGCGGCTAGCGGTGCTTTGTATCGCGACGAATCACGAATCCTGCGGTGCGCATCCATGCCGCGGCCTCGCAGGTTCGCGGTAACCTGATTTGTGCCGCTGTTCGTGATCCAACGGCAAAGTAACTCTCAGGAATGACATGGCACGCACGTCCAAGATCGAACGGAACACCAAAGAGAGCCAGATTTCGCTCGAGTTGAACCTCGATGGCACCGGCAAGTCGGAAGTTACAACGCCGGTCGGGTTTCTTAAGCACATGCTGGACCAGATCGCCCGCCACGGCCTGATCGATTTGAAGGTTTCGGCACACGGCGACCTCGAGACCGGCAGCCATCACACGGTCGAAGACACTGCAATCGTGCTCGGCCGAGCCATCCAGGAAGCTCTCGGAGATCGCCGCGGCATCGTGCGCATGGCAGACAGAACAGTGCCGTTGGACGAAGCTCTGACACATGTCGTGGTCGACCTCGGCGGGCGAGGTTATGCCGTAGTCGACATGGGTTCCGTCAATAACATCGGGGAGTTTCCGGCCGACCTTGCGCGCCACTTCTTTGAGGCGATGGCGCTCGAGGGTAAATTCAACCTGCATGTTCGAGTGATGAGCGGCTTGAACGAACACCACGTCATCGAATCGGCGTTCAAGGCGTTCGCACGAGCGTTGCGCGCAGCAATAGAGATCGACCCTCGCAACCCGGACGGCATTCCGAGCACAAAGGGCACGCTAACGGACTAGCGGTGTCGTCTAGCGTGTTGCAGCAGTCTCGCCAACCGGCTCGAGATCGAAGCTGAAAAGCTCTATCACCGGGTTGGCCAGCAGCTTCTCGCACATCTCACGGACCTTCGTCTCGGCCACGCTGCGGTCCTGCTCCTCAAGCGTCACCTCGAAGTAT
This sequence comes from Dehalococcoidia bacterium, assembly GCA_028285005.1. GTDB lineage: Bacteria > Chloroflexota > Dehalococcoidia > Lucifugimonadales > Lucifugimonadaceae > JAJCYX01. Next base: position 28,676 of record JANQQP010000015.1, read on the forward strand.
TTCCCGGCGCGCAGCGACTCTATGGAGTCGAACCCGAGGCGGCCGAGCCCCTGCGCGATCGTCTTGCCCTGCGGGTCGTTAATGGTGGGCTTGAGAGTGACTTTGATACGTGCGAGAAATTTCATGCACGTAATGGTAGCGGCGAACCAGCACCCTCACAAAACCGCAGAGCCAGTTTGCGCGCTTGATCGCTACCGCGTTGCGGCGAGATAGGCAGACTCGAACTGAGGGTTGCCTGACTGGCTAAGCACGCGGTCTAGAACGAGTTGCCGGGAACGCTCTCGGGAGCTCGGTCCTGGTAGGCGTCGATGAAGTCCAGGAACAGTTCCTCGTCGAACTCGTCGGTGAACAGGTGATGCCGCCACGCGGTGAGCGCAATTCGTTCACCATTCCCGATGCCGGTGTATGGCGACAGGATGAACTGAGCCCTGTTTCGAGGAATCAGGTCTTCGAGCTGTTCGATCAGCTCATCACAGCCGTCCGGGCAGTCGTAGTGGATGCCGATTCCGCCGTGCTCCAGGTTGTGGACCAGCACTTCGTCCGGGAGCGGCTCGTCGTAGATTCCCCAGCGCGCAGGCGCCGGGACACCGACCGGAGTCTCGCTGGCAAACCAGTGCGGGCCTGAAGTTGCCGGTCGGGTGGCGTATCCGGTGCCAGCGACTCCGGGCGCGATGTGCGCATTGCCGCGGTCAGGATCCAGCGGAACCGGCCCGCCAGTATTCAGGCTGCCGCCTTCACCGGTATGAGTTGCGCCACCGGTGTGGCCGCCGCCAAGTCCGGGTGACAGCGTCAGGCTAAGAATGAACACGATGGCAAGTAGGCTTCCGCCTGCCAGGTAGAAGGTCCGGCGACGCTTCTTCCGCGACTGGCTGCGCTGTCTGCGCTCGGCGCGGATCTGCGATTTCGTCATGCCGCGGCGGCTTGCCGGCCGCGTGCTTGCTACTCGTTTACTGTCGTCGTTACTGGCCATATCGGTAGAGTCTGGACGTTACTGGTTAGTTTCGTTGTTTCAGATAGTCAAGGAGCGATCGGTCAAGCGCTCGTATGCGCTCAAGTGTCTCTTCTACGTCTGTGCAACCACAATTGACGGCAGATTAGGCGCTGGTCGCTCTTTGTTTCAGTCTTGCTTTAGCAGTCAGTTACGAGTGTACTGTTCGTCATACGCTGGAGGCGTGGTCCCCGGCTTCCAATCATCCGCATTCCCGAACCGGCTGCAGTCTGGCACCAACACCTCGTCAATCAGAGTCCGTTCGCCACAGACGAAGCCGATTCGAACTTGGAGCCTGAAAGAATCATACCTCTCTATGCGGCGTGACTGCGGGCTGTCGAGAACTGCTCGACTCTCTTCGCCTCAAGACTACGATACAGCTCGGCGCCGATCAGATTCTCGCCTTCCGCAGCAGACCGTCGTCGATGCCGTATGTGTCTTTTGTCTTGCTGCGGTGCATTAGAACTGGAAGTGACGTCTCATATACCGCAGTCGCAACAGTCATGTGCGTACTTCCACCGGGAACCCCAGGCGGGCGAAGCTGTGATCCGTGTGACGCAGGTAAAAGCCGTAGTCGAACAGCGGCTCTATCTCCTCGGCCTTCAGGTTTGACTGGACGGTCGAATCAGTCTTTACCAATTCCCTGAAGTCTTTCTCCTCGTCCCATGACTTCATGGCACAGCGCTGCACGGTGTCGTACGCCTCTTTACGATCGACTCCGGCTTCAACGAGGGCCAGCATCACTCGCGGCGAGAATACGAGGCCTCTAGTTAGCTCCAGGTTTCGCATCATCCTGTCCGGGAAGACGAGCATGCCGTCGATGATTCCGGTCATCAGGAACAGTGTGTAGTCGACCGCCAGGGCGGAGTCCGGAAGGATCACACGCTCGGCGGACGAGTGAGAGATGTCGCGCTCATGCCATAGAGCGACGTTCTCGAGGGCAACGACCGAGTTTCCCCGAACCACTCGCGCCAGTCCGCAGATGCGCTCGGAAAGCTCGGGGTTCCGCTTGTGCGGCATTGAGGACGAACCCTTGGTGACGAACCCGGGAGTGCCGAATGGCTCCTGAACCTCACCGATCTCCGTTCGTTGTAATGCTCTGATCTCGGTCGCCATCTTGTCGAGCGTCGCCGCGATAAGCGCGAGCACCTGAACAAACTCGGCGTGGCGGTCTCGCTGGATCACCTGGTTCGATACGGGCGCGGGCTCGAGATCGAGCTGCCGTGCGACCGATTCCTCGATCTCAGGCGGAACTCCGGCGAAGGTTCCAACGGGCCCGGACAGCATGCAGATGGCGACTCGCTTGCGCGCCTCGGCGAGACGCTCACGGTTGCGCCGCATCTCGTCCCACCACATCGCCAGCTTGAGGCCGAAGCTCATCGGCTCAGCATGAATGCCGTGTGACCGTCCGATGCACGGCGTGTCCCTGAACTCGACCGCACGCCGTTTCAGCACGTCCATCAGACCTGCGACCGCGGTGTCCACGATGTCCACGGCCTGCGTCATCTGCATCCCGAGCGCGGTGTCCTTCACATCGTTCGAGGTCAGGCCGTGGTGGATCCATCGGCTCTCGGGACCGAGCGATTCGGATACAGCCCGGGTGAACGAAACGATGTCGTGCTTCGTCTCTTCAAATATGCGGTCGTAGGTCTCCCGATTGAACCGGGCGCCGCGGATCTTCTCCATGTCCTCAGTAGGCACCACGCCGAGATCAGTCCACGCCTGCGAAGCGGCGATCTCAACCTGCAGCCAGAGGTCGAAGGTGTTGTCGTCCGACCACACCTTGCTCATCTCGGGACGGGAATACCTCGGAATCATTTCGGTTCAGTCAGTCTCATAGGTTCGCGACCCAACGCCGCGACAAACTCCGTCACAGGGCGAAAGTCCTCAAATGGAGTCGCGTCTATCCCGGACTCCTCGCAGATTCGCAGCAGACGGTCTCTGGCGAACACGTAGTCGGCATTTTCAGCCGCGCAGGCATCGGAAGTGCTGCCGTCGCCAACGAACACGGTGGTCGCCGACTCACCAGCCTGTTCCAGCGCCTTGCACTTGCAGGTCGCCCAGTCACCGCGGCACGGTACATCGACATCTGCGAAGGGGTAATCGTAGCTGAACTCACCGCTATCCGACCCGTTCCGGACAGCAGAACCGCAGACGACATTCAAGTTAGCGAGTCCGTGGCACTCCAGCACCGGTTCGATATAGAGGTCGAGTCCTGCTGAGGCAATGGTGAGTTCACCTTCGATATCGTCTAATGCCTGCAGCAGATCGTTGAGTCCCAGCCGAAGCTCTACCTCATCAGCCGCAACCTGCTGCATCTGTTCGACCGGTGCGTCGACCGAGTTAAACGCCAGCTCCTGGTACTCACGGAATGTGATCTGCCCGGAGCGGTACTGGGTGGAGAACCGCTCCAGCGCATCAGGCGCGAAACGCTTCAGAAGAAGGTGCGCCACATTCTGAGTTGTAAGCGTGTCATCGAAGTCTGCGACAACGGCGATGCGCTGTTTCCGATCGCCCTCAGCTATTGCCTGCTGTTTCATTGCGCCGAAGCCACCGGGCTGCATAAGGCCCGCTCAGCGATGTCATCCCGGTGGTGTTGACCATCAAAGCTGATCTCACCAGCTGCCGAATAGGCCTCGTCTCGCGCCTCAGCGACATCCTTGCCTGATCCGACCGTTACCAGCACTCGTCCTCCGGCTGTCACCGTCTCGCCGGATTCGTTGACGGCCGTGCCTGCATGAAAGACCAGTGCATCGTTCTCAAGCCCGCTAATTGGCATGCCGGTTCGGTACTTGCCGGGATATCCGCCTGACGTCATCACTACGCATACGTGAGCACCTGATCCCCAATTGACCTCGGTCTCTGCGAGCCTGCCTTCGGCCGTCGCCAGGCAGATCTCCGCCAGGTCGCTCTCCAGCAACGGCATCAGGACCTCGCACTCAGGGTCGCCGAAGCGGCAGTTGAATTCGATCACGCTTGGACCTTCATCGGTGAGCATGAGCCCCGCATAAAGCAGGCCGCTATAGGATGATCCGTCGACGGCCATCTGCCGAGCTATCGGTTCGAGGATTTCGCTTCGGACCTGCGCTGCCAGCTTTGGTGTCCAGAACTCGGGCGGTGTGTACGCGCCCATGCCACCGGTGTTCGGACCTTCGTCCCCGTCATTGACTCGTTTGTAATCGCACGCGGCCACTTCGGCCGACACATGCTCGCCCTGCACGAACGCAAAGACGCTCACCTCCGGTCCGGAGGTGCGATCTTCAATCAGCAACGTGTCTCCTGCGTGACCGAAGGCGTTTCCGTCGATCATCGAGACGATGGCGTTTGAAGCCTCTTGATGCGTGTCCGGCAGCAGCACACCCTTACCCGCAGCGAGCCCGTCAGCCTTGATGACGAACGAGCCTTCGGGCAGAGACAGCATGTGAGACAGCGCCTCTTCGGAGTCATCGAACTTCCTGGCCTGGGCCGTTCTCACTCCCGCCTTACTCATCACGTCTTTCGCCCAGGACTTCGATCCTTCCAGCTGTGCCGCTGATGCGGTCGGAGCGAATATCTTCAATCCGGCGTCTGCGAACCTGTCCGCGATCCCGGCGACCATTGGCGCTTCTGGCCCAACGATGGTGAGATCGACTTCACGGTCCAGCGCAAGTTCGAGCAGTCCATCTACATCTTCGGCGTCCATAGGAACGTTCTCACCGACCGCCGCGGTCCCGGCGTTCCCCGGCGCGATCAGAATCTCGGATACCAGTTCGCTCTGCGCCAGCTTCCATGCAAGCGCATGCTCCCGCCCTCCGTTTCCAACGACCAGCACTCTCATATATCGCACCTGTCGGCGCCTACTCCCACTCGATCGTTCCAGGCGGCTTGCTCGTGATGTCGAGAACGACCCGGTTCACCTCCGGCACTTCATTCACGATGCGGTTCGAGATTCGCGCAAGGGTGTCGTAGGGAAGCCGCGCCCAATCTGCCGTCATAGCGTCCTGGCTCTGCACTGCACGAATTGCGACGACGTACTGGTATGTGCGGCGGTCGCCCATCACGCCGACTGTCTGGGTATTCGTCAGCACAGCGAAGGTCTGCCAAAGCTTCTCGTAGAGCCCGGCGTCTTTGATCTCGTCGATCACGATCCAATCGGCGGCTCGCAGAATCTCGAGCTTATCGTGCGTGACTTCGCCGATCGTCCTGATGGCGAGTCCCGGGCCGGGGAACGGCTGTCGATTCACTGCCTGGTCGGAAACACCGAGCTGCGTCCCGGCCCTGCGTACCTCGTCCTTGAACATGTAGCGCAGTGGCTCGACCAACTTCAGGTTCATGCGCTCCGGCAGCCCGCCCACGTTGTGGTGCGTCTTGATCTTGTGCGCCGCAGTTGTCTCCGCTGACGTGCTTTCGATCACGTCCGGGTAAAGAGTGCCCTGTGCGAGGTAGTCGACCTGCCCGAGCCTGTTCGCAACCTCCTCGAAGACCTTGATGAACTCCTCGCCAATGCGCTTTCGCTTGACTTCGGGGTCTGTCACGCCTTTGAGAGCCGATAGAAACCGCTCGGCCTGGTTTTCGAAGATCAGGTTCACGCCAAGGTCACGAGCGAAGACATCTCGCACTCGCTCAGCCTCGCCACGTCGCAACAATCCATTGTCGACAAAAATGCAGGTAAGCCGGTCGCCAATCGCCCTGTGGATGATTGCTGCAGCGACCGTTGAGTCCACGCCGCCTGACAGCGCGCAGATCACTCGCCCGTCTCCGACCTGCTCCTGCACCCGGCGGACCGCATCCGTCACGAAGTTCGCAGGTGTCCAGGTGCCTGTCGCGCCGCAGACCCTGAAGGTGAAATTGCGAAGGACCTCGGCTCCTTGCGGCGTGTGGACAACCTCGGGATGGAACTGGATTCCGAACATCTTCTGTTCGTCCGAACCCATGACAGCAACGGGCGAGTTGTCCGAGTAAGCCATCGACCGGAATCCCGGCGGCAGGTCCTCGATGCGGTCGCCGTGGCTCATCCAGACCGGGATATCGCCGTCAAGCCCTTCGAGAAGATCGACGCCAACGCCGTCCTTGTGGATGACGGCATGTCCGTACTCCTGCTCGGTCCCGCGCAGGACTTTGCCGCCTAGCTGATGCGCCAGCACCTGCATGCCGTAGCAGATACCGAGGATTGGAACGTTGGCGTCGTACACCCAGGCGGGAGCAAGCGGCGAGCCAGTCTCATAGACGCTGTTCGGGCCGCCAGAAAGCACGATGCCGATGACGTCCTGCTCTTCGAGGACGTCGGCCGGAGCATTCCACGGCACGATCTCGCAGTAGACATTTGTCTCCCTGATGCGCCGGGCTATCAACCGGGAGTACTGCGATCCAAAGTCGAGAATGACGACAGTTTCGGTGCGGAGCGGGACGCTTTCGTGCTGGCCCTTCGGCGGTTCCTTCTGGGCGATCTCGAGGTACGTCCCGACCTCGATATCGTCCGATGTGGCAACCCGGGCGCTGCCGTCGCCGGGAGGCGCCTGCCCTGAGCCTGTATCAGCCTTCGCACCGTTCGAATTTGGGCTCATAGATCCACCTGTCGCGGAACTCTGGAAACGGCTCAAGCTAGCAGCGCTGCTAGACTCAGTCAACACGGCCGGACTACGCCCGCAAAAATGTCGTGTTCAAGCGTTGTCACTGCTACTGAAATTGTATCCCTCGAAACGTTCGAATAGTGACCTTGTGGAGCGGTTTTCACCTCCCTTGCAGACAGAGATAGTTAAGTTGTCAGACCTCACCCGCGCGGCCGAGCTGCTGAAGCTGGGCAAACTGGTTGCATTTCCCACAGACACCTTCTTCGCACTCGGCGTCGCGATACGCGAGGAGCCAGTCAAATCGCTGTTCGCAGCGAAGGGCCGGATGGCTGGAAATCCGGTCCCGGTGCTGCTTTCTTCATCTCAGCAGCTGGCGCAGGTAACCGATGGAGAACTGAGTCCAGCAGGCTCCGCGCTTGCGGCCGAATACTGGCCCGGTCCGCTAACGATCGTGGTCTCCGCTGCTCCCAACGTGCCGGAAGCCGTCACCGCCGGTACCGGCAGTGTTGGCGTCCGGGTCCCTGACCATGACCCGGCAAGAGAACTGATAGCGCTCAGCGAATCTCCGTTAACGGGAACGAGCGCCAACCTTTCCGGCATGGAGCCCTGCAAGACGGCCGAACAGGTGCTTCAACAGTTGGATGGCGTCATCGACGCGGTTGTCGACGCTCCCTGTGGGCCGCACTCGGACCCGTCCACCGTCGTCAGGTTCGATGCTCAGGAGCTACAGATCTTGCGAGAGGGCTCGATCAGTGAGGCTGACATCAGGCGAGTGACTGCCGGCGCTGACGGGTCACGTCTCTGACGCCGGAACCGTTACCATGTTTTCGGCGGCGCTCAGAGTCGCTATCCAGAGTCTTCGGCGGGACCAGTACCAGACTTGAAACCATCAGTTGAAAACCTCAGGCGAGAACTCCTGCCCGGCGTCAGCTTCGAGGCAGCGCAGAGCCTGGAAGGCTCAATCCGCGACTTCATCACTGCGCGAGAGCTCGCCCTCTACCGCATGATGTCGTTCCAACTGGGATGGGTTGACGAAAACGGAGAAAGGTCGAACATCCCGACTCGACCACGAGTCCACGGCCAGTTCGCCATGGCCATCGCCAACGCGATCTCGGACTCGGAAGATGCCGTCGGCAGCGTCATTCCATACGCAGTTTCCATCGAACTCCTCCAGAACTACTCGCAGATTCATGAGGATGTCGAGGACGGCAACACTGAGCACAACGGTCGGCCGTCTGTCTGGTGGACGTGGGGACCTGCACAGGCGATCAATGCTGGCGACGGCATGCACGCGATGGCACGGATGGCGCTGTTCGCTCTTTCCGAGAAAGGAGAACCTGTCGAGTCGGTTTCCGCTTCGCTCAAAGCGCTGGATCAGGCCGCAGTCCTCATGTGCGAGGGCGAGTATGTCGATATCACCATGCAGGAGCAGATCGGCCTGACTTCTCAGAAGTACATCGATATGGTCCGGGCGAGGTCAGGTGCACTGTTCGGAGCATCGGCGCAGATCGCATGTATCGCTGTCGGAAAGCCGGATATGGCCGACACGCTCCAGGAGTTCGGCCAGCATGCCGGAACTGCCCGCCAGCTAGTCTCTGACTACACACTCTTCTGGGGTGGAGAGCAGCTCGATTCGGTGCAGCAGGGCAGACTACTTACCAAGAAGAAGAACCTGCCGGTTGTTCACGCCATCGAATCTGCTCCGCCAACAACAAAGCGTCAGCTTGGCGATATCTATGTTCAACGAGTCATCGACCCAAACAAGATCAGCGAAATCACCTCGCTGCTCGATCAGTCGGGCAGCGCTGAGTTCACACTGAAGTCAGTCGATGAGCAACTCCAGAAAGCGAATGCCGCGCTGGACGGAGTCGATCTCGATGACCGGGCGAAAGCGCGTTTGGGCGACTTGCTGACAGCCATCGCGGGGTTTGAAGAGGGTTCGAGCCAGCCGGTCGGAAGCGAGAGCAGTTAATGACGAAGATGACGGTTCGGGACATCGATGTTAATGGCCGAACATGCCTCGTTCGCGTTGACTTTAACGTGCCGACCGAGCCCGGAACGGGAAGGATCATCGATGACTCCAGGATCCGCGCCGCGCTTCCTACCATTCATCATCTCCAGACCAACGACGCTCGAATCGTCCTCTGCTCACACTTTGGCCGTCCGAAAGGGCAAGTTGTCGAAGAGTTGCGGATGTCTGCCGTGCGACAGCGCGCTTCAGACTGGTTCGGCGTCAACGTGGTCGATGCCGGACTGCCGGGCGACGCTGTCGATCCTTCGCAGGTGATCGTTGCTCTCAAACCCGGCGAGATCGCGATGCTCGAGAATTTGAGGTTCGACCCGGGAGAAGAAGCGAACGATGCTTTTTTTTCGAAGGCACTCGGTTCACTCGCTGATATCTACGTCAATGACGCGTTCGGCGCCGCGCACCGTGCACATGCTTCTACCGTTGGGGTGACCGAGCACCTGTCGGCGGTCGCTGGGTACTTGATGGAGCGCGAGCTCAAAATGCTCACCCGTGCGCTCGAATCAGACGAGCGGCCGGGTGTTGCGATCATCGGTGGAGCTAAGGTCGCAGACAAGATCCAGGTGCTCGAAAACCTGTCGCAGAAGGTCGATACCTTGATCGTCGGTGGCGGTATGGTCGCTGCGTTCCTCAAGGCGCAGGGTTACGTCTCGGGCAAGTCGGAAATTCCCGACGACGAGGTGCACACGGCTGGCGAACTTCTGTTCTCCAGCGATGCCAAGGTGATCACGCCTACTGATGTGGTGGTCGCCAGAGAGTTCGCTGAGGACGCAACGCCCTCGGTTGTCAGCGTGACAAAGGTTCCGGCCGACAGCCTGGTACTCGACATCGGACCCGAGACACGCGCTCTGTATGCCGACGAAATCATCGCCGCTAAGAAGATCATCTGGAACGGGCCGATGGGTGTCGTTGAATGGGAGTCATTCGCTGAAGGCACTCTCTCAGTAGCCCGGGCAGTCGCTGCCGTTCCTGATGCCTTCAAGCTGGTTGGCGGCGGGTCCACAGTGTCGGTTATCGAGGAGCTTAATCTGCGTTCTGAGATCACTCATGTGTCCACCGGCGGCGGCGCGTCACTCGAATTCCTTGAGGGCAAGGTCCTGCCGGGGGTAGCAGCGCTCGATGACGCCTAATGCAGGAGACTTGAGGATCAGATGAGCAGTAGAAAGCCGGTGATCGCCGGTAACTGGAAGATGAATACGACGCCTGCCGAGGGCCGAGAACTGGCTGCCGCTATTGCGGCGGGCTCGAAGAACCATCCCGGCGTCGAAGTCATCATCTGTCCGCCGTTCACCGGTCTGGCACAGGCGGCCGACGCGGTTTCAGGCAGCGCGGTTGAAGTCGGTGCGCAGAACGTTTCGTCAGAGGAGTCCGGCGCCTTCACCGGCGAAGTCTCTGTCTCCATGCTCGCAGGACTGGCAACTCATGTGATCGTCGGTCACTCTGAGCGTCGAGCGATGTACTGCGAAACGGACGAGGCTGTGGCTGCCAAGGCTGTCACAGCTCATGCCACCGGACTCACGCCAATCCTGTGCGTTGGCGAGGATCTCGAAACTCGCAAGTCAGGCGATGCCGTTGCCGCCGTTCGTGGACAACTCAGGGCCAGTCTGGACGGCTACACAGGCTGGGGCTCGCTGCTCGTGGCCTACGAACCGGTCTGGGCGATTGGCACCGGCGCTGCGGCTTCACCTCAGCAGGCGCAGGAGATCGTCGGTGAGCTTCGGCAGGAGCTTTCGTCTCTTGCTGGAGCCGATGCAGCTGAAGCCATCCGGATCCTTTACGGTGGAAGCGTAAACGCCACTAACATCGGCCCGTTTATCGACCGGCCGGACGTGGACGGCGCGCTGGTTGGTGGAGCCAGCCTCAAGCCCGATGAGTTCCTGCGCATCGTCGAGATGACCGCCCGGCTGTACTGAAGCCGATGTGCTCCACAGGTGAGGGCGACCTTTGAGCGCTCATTTCACGGGCAAGAAGCTGCTCACGATCGTCGGCGCGACCGCCTCGGGCAAGAGCGCCGCTTCGATCCTTGTTGCTCAGCGGTTCCATGGCGAAGTCATTAACTGCGATTCGAGACTGTTCTACCGAGGCCTCGAAATCGGGACCGCAATGCCATCTGAGCAGGAGCGCAGCGCTGTTCCGCATCACCTGGTCAGTTTCCTGTCTCCGACCGAAAGCTACAGCCTTGCCCAGTTCCTCGCCGACGCCAGGCGCACTGTGTTGGACCTACACGAACGCGGGACCCAGCCCGTACTTGTCGGAGGTACCGGGCAGTATGTGTGGGGATTGCTTGAAGGCTGGCAGGTGCCGGAAGTGCCGCCAAACCTCGAATTGCGAACGGAATTGGAGCATGAGCTGGAGGAGCGCGGAGTTGATGCTCTTTATGAACGTCTTGAGGCCCTGGACCCGCAGATCGCGGCCTCAGTCGATGCCAAGAACCACCGCCGCATCATACGAGCGATCGAGCGGATAGCCTCTGGCACGGCCCAGGATCACCGGGAAGCGATTGACCCTGGCTACGACTCCCTGCTGATCGGACTACATGTTGAACGGTCCGAGCTTCACCGGCGCATCGCGGAACGTATCGACCAGATGCTCGCAAGCGGGTGGCTCGACGAAGTTAACCGCCTCATTGACGACGGAATTGACTTCTCGCTGCCCGCTATGTCCGCAATCGGCTATCGCGAGCTGGCTGCGGTCATTCGTGGAGAGATCACCATCGGCGAGGCTCGCGAACGTACAATTCGAGCCACCAACCGGCTCGTTCGCCACCAGAACAACTGGTTTAAGCAATCCGACGGCCGCATCAACTGGGTTGATGTGACAGATGGCGACCTTTCGCGTGTGCTCGAACCGGTCGAGCATTGGCTCAAGTGATGCAGGATCAGGAGAAAAAATGTCGATTCCGTTTGTGAAGCTCCAGGGAGCAGGCAACGACTACATAGCCATTGACGGCCGCGGACTAGACCGCGACTGGGGGCAGCTTTCGCTCGATATGAGTAAGCCTGCGTTCGGTGTTGGCTCGGACGGAATTGTGCTCGTACAGGAGCCACAGCCGGAAGCGGCATCTGCAGGCGCGCAGGTCCGCATGCGGGTCTACAACCCCGACGGCTCCGAGGCCGAGATGAGTGGCAACGGGATTCGGCTCTTCTCAAAGTTCGTTATCGACCACAAGATTGCTACTCCCGGCGCAGATGGCCTCATAGTGGAGACCGGAGGCGGCGTCCGGACCGTCGTGCCGACCATGGATGGCGACCGAATGGTGTCCGCAAAGGTCGCGATGGGTGTTCCTGAGTTCGAACCAGCCCAGATTCCAGTTGATGCTTCAGTGCTGAACAGGGCCGACCGCGTCCACGACTTCCCGCTTGATGTCGGAGGCCGAACCCTCAAAATCACCTGCGTAGCAGTCGGCAATCCGCACGCCGTTGCTTTTCCAGACGAGCCGGTCGAACAGTTCCCGCTGGTGGAACTTGGAACGCTAGTCGAAAACCACTCGATGTTCCCGAACCGCATCAACTTCGAGGTGGTCAACGTGCTATCTCGTTCACGCATTCGGGCTCGCATATTCGAGCGCGGGGCAGGGGAGACGCTCTCGTCTGGCACCGGCAGCACTGCGTCTGCGACCGCAGCACGCGCCCAGGGTCTCGTCGATAACGAAGTGGACGTAGTTGTCGACGGTGGAGTGCTGAAGATCTCCTGGGACGAGACCGGTGAAGCGTTCCTGGAAGGTCCGGCTGTCGAGGTGTTCGAGGGAGTCTGGCCCGACTAGTCGAGGCTCTCTAACAGCTCGATGCATTCCGAGATCTGAACCTCGCACAGCACCACCAGGTTGCCGACGATCGCATATGCGCCATAGCTCGTGCGAGTTGCGCTGATGCCACCGACCGCAAAGGGCGCGGGCTTGCCACGCCCTGTCGCCTCGTCCGCTGGCCCGGTGCCGTCTGCGACAGCGGACTCGTGTGACGGATAGACACGGACCTCGACATCACGCTGGTTGTAGAAGCCGTACCAGGCGCTCTCTGCGTTCGGGAGAGTGTCGGCCGCAAGTTCCCGCGACTGTTTCCAGCCCGCTGCCACCAGCTGCTCGATCGTGAAGGTCTTCCCGGCGCTCAGGACAGGCACGGGCTCAAGGCCTTCATCGTCCGTAGAAGCTGCCGGCTCCTGACCGCTGTCGCCTGAGCCGCAGGCGATCACCGCCGCGCCGAGCAGCGGCAGGAAGAACATCAGCATGCGACGAACAGGCAGCATGATGCGGGGATTATAGGCCGGTCCGTCGTTTGAGGGTCTCGGTCGCCTTCTGGCAGCAGTTACACTATCCAGCCGCTCGCGCAATTGCCCTCACTCGTAAATCGACTAACCCAGTCCCGTCACGGAGCAAGAATGAAATTCGCCAGAAGAGTTGAAGAGCTTCCCCCGTACCTGTTCGTCGGCATCTCTCGTGCCATTGCGGCCAAGAAAGCTGAGGGAATCGATGTCATTTCGTTCGGCATCGGCGATCCAGACATCCCGACTCCAGACCCTGTGCTGAACCGGCTTCAAACTGCGCTCCGAACTCCTGCCCATCACAGGTATCCAGAATCTGAAGGACTCCCGGAATTCAGGCAAGAGGTTGCCGACTTTTACAGCCGAAGGTTCGGAGTCGAACTCGACCCGGAGACTGAGATCATCAACCTGATTGGCGCGAAGGAGGGCATCGCTCACGCTGCTCTCTGCTTCATCGACCCCGGAGACATCGCGCTGGTGCCGGACCCCGCTTATCCGGTTTACGAGATAGGCACGATGTTCGCGGGAGGCACAAGCCACTTCATTCCGCTAACTGCGGATAACGACTGGCTGCCGAGACTTGATGACATTCCGACCGATGTGGCCCGCAACGCGAAGGTCCTGTGGCTCAACTACCCGAACAACCCGACAGGCGCCACGGCCTCACTTGAGTTCTTCAACGAAGCGATCAAGTTCGCGAAAGAGTTCGACATCGCTCTGCTCCACGACGCCTGCTACACCGAGGTCACGTACGACGGTTATGTCGCACCATCGATCATGCAGGCCGAAGGCGCTCGCGACATCGCAATGGAGTTCCACAGCCTCTCGAAGACTGCGAACATGACCGGCTGGCGCGTAGGAATGGCGGTTGGCAATGCTGACATGGTCAACGCGCTGATGCGAGTAAAGTCCAATATCGACTCGGGCTCTTCGCAGGCTGTCCAAGAGATGGGCATGGAGGCTCTGAACCTGTCGCCGGACTGGATACACGAGAACAACGAGATCTATCGCCGCCGCCGTGACCGAGTGGTCGCCACGCTGAACGAGATCGGCATCGACGCCGTAGCTCCCAAGGCTGGACTCTACATCTGGGTGCCAATCCCAGAAGGGACTACCTCAGCCGAGTTTGCAGAAAAACTGCTCGAGGAGCGAAACGTGGTGGTAACGCCCGGCAATGGCTACGGGCCCGCCGGCGAAGGCTACATCCGGCTATCGCTGACCATTCCTGACGAGCTGATCGACGAAGGAGTCAGCCGTCTTAGCGGCCTGAGACTCGGGTAATCCGCCAGGGCTCACTGAGTGGCGAAAAGTGGCAATACGCCGACGCAGCGGTTCGTTTAACCTAGAATCAGCGTAGCTGCACGATCAAACAACCGGAACACGGCCAAATTTGCCCAAAAACGGAAGCACACACTCAACCGGACCATTCAGGGAACGCGTCTGCCTTGTAGGTGCACGAGTCCGGTCTGACCGCAGTGTCTGGAGCCTCGAAGACACGGTTGACGAGCTGGCCGAGCTCGCACGAGCTGCCGGCGCCAATCCCGTGGCACAGGTCACCCAGCACCTGCAGAAGCCATCGCCCACCTACCTCGGGTCAGGCAAGCTCGAGGAGCTGAAAGAGATTATTCACCTCCACCGTGTCCAGACTGCGATCTTCGACGACGAGTTGATGCCGTCGCAGCAAAGGGCGCTTGAAGACCTGCTTAAGGTCAAGGTGATTGACCGTACTGCGCTCATCCTGGATGTGTTTGCCCAACGCGCCCGGACTCGAGAAGGCCAGTTGCAGATTGAGCTGGCGCAGACCGAATACCTCCTGCCGAGACTGGCAGGGCAGTGGTCACACCTTGAGCGACTTGGCGGTGGTGTCGGTACGAGAGGTCCGGGTGAAACCCAGATCGAGACTGACCGACGACTGGTGAGATCGCGGCTATCACGCGTGAAGAAGGAGATCGAACGAGTCCGCTCACAGCGCGATCAGCAACGGCGCAGACGCACGCGTGACGCTTTCACTGTGTCGCTTGTCGGCTACACAAACGCCGGCAAATCTGCGCTGTTCAACCGCCTCACTTCAGGCGATGTGCGATCGAGAGACCGACTCTTCGAGACCCTGGATACCACGACGCGCCGCCTGTTTCTCCATTCTGGAACGAAGGCTGCTCTCTCTGACACAGTCGGCTTCATTCACAAGCTGCCGCCAATACTGGTCGCCGCCTTCCGCGCCACGCTGGAAGAGGCGCACGAAGCCGATCTTCTGCTGCATGTCGTTGACGTCAGCAGTCATTACGCGTCTGAGCAGGCACAGGTGGTTGAAGAGGTGCTCGACGAGATGGGCCTCTCGGAAACTCCTCGAATCCTGGTTCTCAACAAGTGGGACCTTGTCGCCTCGTCGCCCGATACTGAAGAGTCTGACTCGCTCTCCAGGGCACTGCTGCCGGAAGACGGAGCGGCCGTTCTGACCTCTGCCATCGAAGGCTGGGGAATCGAGCAGCTCAGGGACGAGATCGACAGCCAGCTGAACCTGCTCAGAGTTGAGGCCGGCACCGTGTCGGTCGCCGGCTAAAGCCCCACTCCGATTCGTTCAGTCACTTCGACGAGAGGATCTTTCCAGATGTCATTCCCGTTCGACCCGTTTCCATCCAGCCCGTTCTTCAGCTGCGAAGAGAGCAGCTTCCGCATCGTTGACAAGGCCCGGTTTTCACAGGTCGTAACCGGCAAAGAGGACCCATGGCTCACGCTTTCAGTCAGTGATTCCAACGTGATGCACAGCAGGCCGGTTCGAGTGACTTCTCACGAGGACTTCGATATCGAGATCGAGTGCGAGGAAGGCAGCCTGAAGCTGGATATCGGTTCAGAGTCGGCACGAAAGATCGATTCCGACGGCCGTGAATGGGTGTATCGCGGTGGGCTAGAAGAGGCAAACCAGGGCATGGGCTGGATGCCTGTCAGCTAGCCCTGCGCCCACTTTTCGGCCACTTCGCTTAGCGACTTTCGTCCACTCGGCGACTCCCTCTGCTGCAGGTCCTCGTCCAATCCTGACGGATCGCCGCGCCGCCCCACGGCGATGCCGGCAATCACGTCATACCTGTCGCGAGGCAGGTCAAGCTTGTCGTGTATCTCGTCGATCTCGATGCCACCCATGGCGTGCGTGAACAGTCCCATCTTCGCTGCCTGGATAGCGATCGACATCCATGCCGCTCCAGTGTCGAACTGGTTCGTGCGAAACACGCGCCCTTCGTCATTTCCCTTCGCCGCAACGACGATCACCAGCAGGGGCGCCGATGTTGCCCATTTCTGGTTTCCCGGCCTTAAAAGCGAGTTGAACAATTCCCGCTCCGGTCCGTCTGTGGCATACAGGAAGCGCCATGGTTGCGAGTTGTTGGAAGATGGAGCCCAGCGAGCGGCCTCGAACAGTGTGTCGATCTCGCTCTGTGTTAACGGGTCGGGTGAGAATGCCCGAGTTGACCACCTCTGCAAGAAGATGTCGTCAACTTCGGAACCCGGCGTCGCTTCCCGTCTCGCTTGTTGGACCATTCGTATCTCCACGACTGTGTGACTCTGTGAATTGACAGGCTTTGGATGTCGTTACAACAGACAGAGTACCGCTAATTTGATGGCACGAGCGCTGCAGCCTCGTCGGACTAAAGGCACGGCAACGAGTAGAATTGCTGTATGGCTCGAAGTTCACGAAATGCTCGTCCCAACGCGGCCCAGCTTGAGATATTCGGTAGGTTTCTCAGGGCCCACCAGCAGGTATACGAATCCCTGAACAAGAGCTTGCTGGAGGAACGCGGACTATCGCTTCCCTGGTACGACGTTCTTTTGCAGCTTTCCGAATCTGGCGAAGACCGGCTCCGGCTGCAAGAACTGGCGGACCGCGTGCTCTACTCGCGGTCCGGGCTAACACGCCTGATCGACCGTATGGAAGCGGCCGGGCTGGTCAGTCGAGAACCATGCGAAGACGACCGGCGCGGCACGTTCGCTGTACTCACGGCTGATGGGAAGAGGGCGCTCCGGCGAGCCGCGCCAACTCACCTGAGGGGCATCGAGAAGCAGTTTTTCTCAAAGCTCACGGGAGAGCAGTTGAGCGTGGTCGATGAAGCCATGAAGGAAGTGTTGCAGGGCACCGACTGCGTCAGCGAGACCGCTGCGCCCGCAGTTCAGTAGACGAGACATCGGCCCGGAATTCGTCTTCTGGAATCGCGATGAACATCTCGCTCACCTGATCCGGCGCTTCCAGGTCGTCCAGGCCTCTGAAGACCTGATCTGCGTCGACCCTGCCAGCCACCAGGAACTTCACGCCTCGGTCGCTCATCTGTTGCAGGTCTGCGGTGGCGTCACCGTCGGTGTTATACCGGTCGTCAATGAGCCGGACCGCGGTGTCATAACCGATCACGAACCATGCGCCGGGCAGTAATGCTGCCTTATCCGAGAAGAGCGGAGCACGCGTAACGGCGATGTCTGCGTAGTCGGCAAACTGCGTCAGTCGCTGCTCTAACTCTTCTCGCGGCAGGTCCGGCTTATCAACGTTTTCGATTGAGATCTCGAACAGCGAGACTCGGCCGCTGATCCTGCTCGCAGCTCCTGCCAACCGTCGGTGCCCTTCATGGAGCGGATTGAACGAGCCTGCGAGCACAACGCGGCTTGAACAATCCCCAACTGCAGACCACTCACCCGCCTCCGAGACGATCACCGCCCTAGTGCGGTCGTCGTATATGGCGTCGAGACCGCTCATTCTGCTGCGGTTCCCGGTCCATCATCCGATCGAACTATCACTTCGCCATCCAAGAGTGGAACCTCGACGCGCCCCGGCACCAGCTTCGCCTCGGCAATCGCGTTCAGAACGATTCTGCTAGTCACATCCTCCTCGCCTGCCCGGTCACGTTCTCCTTTGTTCATAACTAAAGAGAGCGTGGTCCTGCGGCCATCATTCGCAGCCAGCGCTACGTGACAGCGGTTCTCGCCTCTGCGCACACGATCGGTTGCGATTGCAGCGGTGCACGCAACACCGGCCAGCAACACATCCTCATCACTCAGGCGTCGAGCCTCCTCCAGAGCGCGCTCGGCCATGAACGATGCCTCTGCGGCTGAGACGTGTTGGTCGGCCTTTCTGCCAGTGAACTCGTCAAGCGCCGCCTGAGAATACGGAACTCGCGCATCCAGGACAGTCCTTGATGTGCCAGCCTCGGCGAACAGCCATGCCAATGCCTGCGTTCCGGCTCCTGTGACCACAAGGCACAGTTTGCCGGGAGCTGCGTGTATGGCGCGGACCAACGCAGATATGTCGAGCGGGATGGCGTTTTTGGGGCCAGGATTCATAGAGGTTTCGGAGCCGATCAGGAGGGGTCGAGGACAATTTGTCGATATGCCACCTGCGGACTCGTCGAGTATACGTCTGCTGAGTTCGACCGCCGCATACGCAATCCCAACCTAAACGTACTTCCGGTCGGGCGATAACTGAAGATCGGACAATCACAAACGGCGCAATTCGTGAAAGCTCAGACCTGTACGTAGAATTTCGTCGTTGCACGCACTATATTTTCACGTCGGTGGTGTATCATGATTGATCGTGAAATCATTCACGCTTGGTCTCTCCCGATCTGGTTCCGAAGGAGAACAGAGTGACTCTCTCAACTGAAGGATTGGCAAGGATTTCGGCCACCCGCCCATGGCGGACGATCTTAGTCTTCATCGCCCTGCTGCTGGTCGCCGGGTATCTGGTCGGAGAGTTCCTGGAGTCTGCAACCCAGGAAGGTAACGGTGAATTCACGATCTCCCAGGAGAGCGTCACCGCCCAGGATCTGCTTGAGGAGAGCGGTCTAAGAGACGAGCAGCGCGACGTGGAAGTCGTGCTGATCCGCCACGCAAACGAGGAGTTCGGCTCTCCCGCATTCACCAGCAAGATCAACGAAGTTCACTCGGCGATAGTTGCGCTCGGGCCAGACACCGTACTTGATCCATCGCAACTCCCGAATCCCGCCTTCATTCCCGCCGAAGCCGGTTTCGTGGGGCAGAGCAACCGCGCCGTTCGGATTCCTGTGACCCTCGCCGGTGATTTTCTTGATGCGGGTGACACGGTCGAGCCTCTACTGGAACTGATCCATGAGCTGGACGAAGGTGAGAACGGGTTCCAGGTAGGGATATTCGGCCAGGGAGCGATAGGAGCCGACTTCCGAGAGATCAGTGAGCGTGACCTGATCATCGGCGAATCGATCGGCGGTATCGTGGCGATCTTCATCCTGATCTTCGTGCTCAGGGCACTCGGATCGGTCTGGATCCCGCTCGTAATCGCCATCTTCGGAATCGCGATGGCCTACGCGGCAATCTCCGTTGTCGGCCAGTTCTACGACAACATCCCGTTCTTCGTAACCAACTTCATCACGATGATTGGACTCGCCGTGGGCATCGACTATTCGCTGTTCATAGTGGCTCGTTACCGGGAGGAACGCGCACGCGGCCGCGAGAAGGTTGATGCAATTACGGTCGCCGGCTCAAGCGCATCTCGAGCGGTGTTGTTCTCAGGATTCACGGTGGTGTTCGCTCTGGTCGGCATGCTTATCGTGCCAACGACCATCTTCTTCTCGATGGCGCTCGGAGCGATCCTTGTGGTCGTATTCACGGTCATCCTTTCCCTGACCTTCCTGCCCGCAGTCCTGAGCGCCATGGGAGACAAGGTGAACGCATGGAAGGTTCCTTTCCTCGAGCAGAAAATCGATTACGACGACACCACTCGAGGCTTCTGGAACTGGATGACGCGCAACGTGTTGCAGAGGCCGGTGATTTTCCTGGTGGTTACCTTCTCGCTTCTCGTCGCACTGACCATCCCGTACTTCAACATCAACCTCGGCTTCAATGGACCCGAGACCTTCCCTGACGACTTCGAGACAAAGGAAGTGTTCGACATCCTGCAGGCCGAGTTCGTGGGCGGCCTCGACGAGGTTTCCCCGATCGACATCGTTATCGATGGCGATGCGGACTCTGCAGCCACCCGCGATGGCGTGAATCGACTGGTTGAGAGACTGGAACAGGAGCCGCTTTTCCGGGAAGCGACGCCTTACCAGGTGAGCGCCGACGGTCAGGTTGGTGTGTTCATTCTCAACCTCAGGCCGGTGGACAACCCGGACGAAGTCACGAGCTTCATTCGTGAAGTGCGCGACACGCACATACCGGCGGCGAATGTGCCAAGTGAAGTGCTGGTTGGCGGTCAACGTGCTTTCGAGGTCGACTTCTTCAGCCTTGTCGACACCTGGACGCCAATTGTGATTGGACTGGTGTTGCTGCTCAGCTTTGTACTGCTAACCGTTGTGTTCAGATCGCTGATTGTTCCGATCAAAGCGATCATTCTCAACCTGCTCTCAGTCGGAGCAGCTTACGGATTACTGGTCCTCGTGTTCCAGGAAGGGTTCCTGATCGACGTTCTCGGGTTCCAGCAGGTTCCTGTGATCGAGGCGTGGATACCGCTCTTCCTGTTCGCCATCCTGTTCGGACTCTCGATGGACTACGAGGTGTTCCTGTTGAGCAGGATCAGGGAGCGCTTCGACCAGTCTGGTGACAACGACGAATCGGTTGCCTTTGGGCTCCGCAGCACGGCAGCGATCATCACTGGCGCAGCGCTCATCATGGTGGCGGTCTTCTGGGGCTTCACACTCGGTGATCTGGTGATGTTCCAGCAGTTCGGCTTCGGGCTGGCTGTGGCGATCTTCGTAGACGCCACGATCATCCGGTCGATACTGGTGCCGTCGACCATGAAGCTGCTGGGCCGGAACAACTGGTGGCTGCCGAGCTGGCTCAGCTGGCTGCCGGACCTACGGGTCGAAGGCGGCGAACCCTCACCGTCAGTCCCGACTCCGGTCGAGGCCGATTAGCCACTAACAAAAGACAAGACTAAAGAAGGGCTGCTCCATCGGGAAGCAGCCCTTCTTTGTGTTCGTCTATGTGTCGACTGACAGACGCCGTGTTACGCGCCTTTTAGCCGATCAGCCCTTCCTGCGGCAGCGTCCACGGCGCTCGGTTCGACATCAGCTTCGGCCGTGGCATGCGCTCGACTGGCACCTCGATCAGCACTGGCTTATCCAGCTTCACCGCATCTGCAACGAGGTCGCCGACATCGGTCGGCTGGTCGGCCCGCATTCCGACTACGCCGTAGGCCTCGGCCAGCTTCAGGAAGTCAGGGTTGTGCAGGTCAGCCTCATACTGTCCGCCGAAGTCCATGTCCAGGTCTCTTGCGACGTTCCCGAATGCGTTGTCATTGAACACCACGGAGACCACGTTGATGCCGTACTTGACCGCCGTCGCAAGCTCGCCGGAGTAGTACATGAAGCCCCCGTCGCCGGAGATAGAGATCACCGGAAGGTCCGGCCTGCCGACCTTTGCTCCAAGCGCGGTCGGGTACGAGAAGCCCAGGTTGCCGGAGTAGCCCGAGTCGATGTAGCTCTTCGGGTGATAGACGGGCCAGTGCAGCCGGGAGTAGTAGCCGAGCTGCGTCATGCCAGCCACCAGGATGGCGTCCTCCGGCGCACCTTCACGGAGCGACTTCAGAATAGAATCCTGCGGCTGGTCCTTCTCCTCGTCCGCAAGGTTGAGGCTCGCCCTGATCTCGGCGACTCGTTCCGCCGGAGACGGCCGTTGTGAGGCTCCGTTCTTCGCATACTCGGCCTGCAGCGCGGTAAGCGTGCCCTTCGCGTCGCCTACCAGCCCAAGCGTGTTGGGGAAGATCTGGCCGATCACCGATGGGTCGGCGTCGATGTGGATGAGCTTCGCTCCGCCGCCGGCCGGATTGCGCAGTGAGAATCTTGAGCCGATGACGATGACGACATCGGCGTTCTCCATCGCGTCCTTAACCATGCCCGCCGGCCCAAGCGAAGAGCCAAGGCTCAACGGATGCCGGTCGCTGATCGTGCTTTTACCGCCAGCGGACGTGATCACCGGGATATTCGTCGTCTCGGCAAATGAGACCAGTTCCGCCTCGGCATTCGATCTCGCCACGCCGCCGCCTGCATAGATGATCGGGCTCTTCGCCTCGGCGATCAGCTTCGCCGCTTCAGCCAGCGTCTCCGCACTCGGCGCTGAACGGTCCTGCGGCGCAGGCTCCTGTAGCTCCACCTCCTCACGCTCAACCATCGTCTCGGGCGGCAGCTCGAACTCTACTGGCCTTGGCCTGCCGGTCCTGAGTTGTCGGAACGCCTCGTGCAGACCTCCCGGCACCTCGTTAGGGCTCAGGACCCGCTTCTGCCACTTCGTCACCGGCTTGATCGTGTCGATCTGGTCGTTCACTTCGTGCAAGCCGCCGAGGTCTTTGCCGATCGTTGCCCTCGGAATCTGTCCGGCGATCATCAGTACAGGCGATGAGCGGGCGTACGCAGTGCTTAGACCGGCCGCGGCGTTGTAGATTCCCGGGCCGGGCACAACCAATGCCACTCCGGGACGTCCGGTGGCGCGAGCGTAGCCGTCCGCCATATACGTCGTCGTCCCCTCGTGGCGAGCGGTGATCATCCTTATGCCCGGCTCTTCGCGCAGAGCGTCGATGACGCCGTACATCTGCACGCCCGGCAGGCCGAAGATGACATCGACCCCTTCTCTGATCAGGGTCTGCACAACGGCCTGGCCACCGCTCATATTCGGCATGGAAACCTGCTCCTCGGATAACGCAGCCGGGACTTCACTTACTCCCGGGTTCGCTGGATTTCGCACCTGTCAGTCGAACTGACTGAAGGCGGTCGGTCGGAATGCTGGCAGCGTAGCGGCCGCGAGTTGCCGACGCAAGCAATCACCGTGATCGATGTTGAAGCTGGAGGTGGAGATCAGCGGAAAATCTGAGTTGGCGCAAGCCACTGGAGCGTGCCCGAGCCCGCCGACTCTAGTTTAAGCAGGGCAGCAGTGCCCGGCCGCACACGGACATAGGCATGTCTTCCGCCGGTGATCAATCCGGAGATGTATTCGCTGATAGTCGGTTCATGTCCGACCGTAGCCAGCAGGCCGGTTCCGCTCTGAAGGTGATGGTCGACCAAACGTGCGTAATCGCCATGAACTATCTCGTCAGACAGCTCCGGCTCAGGCCATCCGGCGACTTCGCGAAGAATCTCGGCGGTCTGCACTGCGCGGACGTACGGGCTCGAGAGCAGCACATCGGGTATGAGGATTTCGCCCAACTGCTTTGCCGCAATGCGAAACTGCTCAACTCCTTGATCAGAAAGCGGACGCTGGGAGTCGTCCGGCCACTTGCTAGCGTCGTGATCCTCAGCTTTGCCGTGCCTGATCAGCAGAAGTTTCATCGTATTGGGGGTGGCTGAGCTTCTGAAAAGATCAGCCGGTGTCGCGGTTCGGCTGGTCAGTCTCGCGGGTCTCGTCCGAAGACTCGCCTAATTCTGCCAGGCGCTCCTCTTCATCCAGCCTGGCCAGCTCTTCCTCGGCCTCCCGTTTGAGCAGGCGGCGGTCCGCCTTTTCCTTCAACACAGCGATACCGATTCCAACCGCTGTGCCGGCCATTCCAACCATCGCCATCAGCGGAGCCGCTGTCGATCTGCACATTTTGTCGCTGCGAACCTTTGAGGAGCCTGGTGATCTTGAGACGAGTAGCCGAACACGTGCGAATCAGCCGCCATATTCTACGCGCAGACCTGCGGCCCACGCAGCGTAATTCGCGCTGTTACCGAAGATCGCGCTGCTGAAAGACATAAGCGCCGACGGCAATCGACACGGCACCTACACCAGCAAGCGCCAGAGCCTGCCAGCCGACGATGCCATTGAGCAGGATGTTGTTGCCGTTGTAGTACCAGAACAGCGAGATGAAACGGGTCCATTCGAGCACGGCTGCAAGCTGTTGAATAGCGTTGAAGAGCCAGCCCGCCACCAGCACTCCGGTCGTCAATCCGGCCGCATTGCCTCGTCGCCCAGTCGCAGCGCCAATGCCCGCAGATAGCAGGCCTGCTGCCGCCCCCAGCAGGAACAGGCTGAAGACGATCTGTGCCAGTTTCCACAGGTCGACCAAAAACCCGGCAATCAACGTGCCGACGAGTATCGAGGCCCAGAGCAACGTGGCGAGTACGGTCAACATTCCCAGCGACTTCTGAGCGATGAGAGAAACCCTGCTGATCGGGTTTGCCAGCAGCTGGTCCATCGTGTGAGCTTCCTCTTCGCCAGCGATGAGTCCGGACCCACGAACGACGGCGTAGGAGAGCATCAGCAGCGGCGCCAACACGGAGAACGGCTGTGTGTTGAGGTAGCCCTCAGGTGTTGTGAACTGAAGCGCTCCACCGATCAGCGAGAGGATGAACTCTGGCAGCTCCTCGATGAAGTCTTCGAAGCCAGAGATATCGCGGATGGTCGGGAATAGAAGCGTCGTGTATAGCGCCGCAGCGATCAGTCCGATGCCGATCCAGAACGTCAGCTTTCGCTGATCGTGCAGTGTCTTGAGGTAGACATTGCGGAAGTAGACGCCGTTCAAGAGCCTTCACCCTTGGTCTGCACTTCGGTGGCCTCTGAGCCGTCCGCAGCATCGTTGTAGTACGCCATAAACACCTCGTCGAGCGCCGGTGGTCTGCTCTCCAACGACGTGACGGTGAACCGAGCCGCCGTTTTGACGATTGCGTCGATGCTGTCTGAACTCAGGAGTGTGATGGTGTCACCGTCGACTTCACCAACCTCCACTCCTTCGATTCGGGAAAAGGCTTCGGCCGCCGAGGCTACCGCACCATCCCCGATTTCGACCGTTACAGTCGCCCGGGCCCGAGCACGCAAAGCTTCGATGGTCTCGAGGGCCACAAGCTGACCTTCTCTGATGATGCCAACACGGTCACAGACCGCTTCCACCTCATGCAGCAGGTGTGACGAGACGAACTGTGTCGCGCCCGTCTCCTTTCGCTCGTTGACCAGCTCCAGGAATTCGGCCTGCAGCAACGGGTCCAGCCCGCTCGTCGGCTCGTCCAGCACCAGCAGTTCAGGGTTGCCCATGAAGGCCTGCACCAGCCCAACTTTCTGCCTGTTGCCGCGCGATAGCTCGCCGAACTTCCGGGAGCTATCCAGCCTGAACCGCTCACATAGCGAATCCATATCCTGCGGTTCGGCACCGCCACGGAGATTGATGAAGTATTCGAAGACCTGCTCAGCCGTCAGGTTTGGGTACGTGATGAAATCGCCCGGCAGATAGCCAGTGCGCCGCCTGATCTCCTGAGAACCTTCATGCGAGTCGAGTCCGAGCACACGAGAGCTACCGCGTGTCGGCTTGATGAAGTCGAGGAGCAGGCGAATGGTCGTGCTCTTACCGGCGCCGTTCGGCCCCAGCAGACCGAAGACCTCGCCGGGATAAACCTCGAGGTTGAGGTCTCGCAGGCCGACAAACTCGCCGTAGAACTTCGTGAGCTGTGTCGTCTCAATGGCGGCTGGCATTGTTGGGCCCAGCGCGCGGTCGCAACGCTTATGCGTCTACGCCTGCGCGTACTCCGCGAGCGCCTCTTCCGAAAACTCGGCGTTCGAAAACACCTTCTGCACGTCATCCAACTCCTCAAGCGCGTCGATCAGCCGCATCGCTTGTCGAGACTTGTCCATGTCCAACTCGACCAGCGACGTCGGCACCATCGCAATCTCGGCGGACTCGATCTTGACGCCTTCGATCTTTTCGATCGCTGCCTGCACCTGTGGGAAGCCGTCGAATGGAGCGGTCACACTGATCTGCGAGTCCTCAATGTCGACGTCTTCAGCGCCGGCATCCACGATTTCAAGCGCCACCTCTTCGGGGTCCCTGCCCTCGACGAGCACTGCGATCTGACCCTTGGTCTCAAAGTTCCAGGCCACGGCTCCGGACTGAGCCATATTGCCGCCGTTGCGAGTTAGCTTGGTGCGAACATCAGTGGCCGAGCGGTTTTTGTTGTCTGTCAGGGTTTGAACAATGATTCCGGTGCCGCCAGGGCCGTAGCCCTCGTAGGTAATCTCTTCGAGGGCGTTACCGCTGTCGCCCGTGCCCGCGCCGCGCTCGATTGCCCGCTGGATGTTGTCCTTGGGCATGTTGTTGGAGCGCGCGTTATCCACTGCGAGGCGAAGCCGGAAGTTCATATCCGGGTTGCTATCGCCCGACCTCGCCGCAACCATGATTTCTCGAGAGAGGCGAGTGAAGAGTTGCCCGCGCTTGGCGTCAGCAGCACCCTTCTTGTGCTTGATCGTGCTCCACTTTGAATGACCTGACATCTCTTCCGTTCCCCAGACCTGTTCCGGGTCGCCAGCGACGCTAGCTGTCCCGGTCGTCCTCTTCAGGTTGATCTGCCTCCGCTTCGGGCAGATCAACAGTGATCACTCTCTTAACGGTATCAACTTCTTTCACCGTGTTCTGAGTCGCCGGTACTAGGATATCTCGCCCATCCTGAGTTGAGACGACGTAGACGTCGTTGGCGCCTGTTTCCATGATGCCAGACAGCGTGCCGATCGAGCGTCCAGCGGCGTCGATGACGCGAGAGCCGACTAGCTGATAGTGGTAGTAGACGCCTTCGGGAGGCTGCGGCACTGAGGATTCGGGGACTTCCAGCTCGACTCCTCTCAGGAGATCCGCAGCGTTGCGGTCGGAGACATCTTTGAAATGGACGCTGAAGAGGCCTTTGCGACTTGGCGTCGCCTTTTCTACCTCAACTGATCTGTTCCCAGCGATGACGACCGTTCCGGCCCCAAGTCTTGATATGTCGCCCGAGTAGAGCTCCACCTCAAGGCGCCCATCAAGACCGACGGCCCGACGGACGCGGCCGATGGCGATTAGCGGGTCCGGCGTTCCGCTTTCAGGGTTTTCGGACACAAGGTCTTCTTCCGGCAACTGTTAGAACTCCCGACTACTGGCGAACGAGGCAACTAGCTTGCTGCAGCGCTAGATCAGCGACACGAAGAAGGTGACTATCACCACCAGCACTCCGCCTTGAATGGCGCCCAGGATCGCTGGCATCACGAATATTCCGCGGTTTCTCCCGGTGCGCGCAACGCTGAACCACACATACGCTGGCACCAGCATAGCCGCCAGGTATCCGATGCTCAGCAGGTGCATCCACAGCCTCGCCCATGAGCCAAGGAAAGTGGCAACTTTTGGCAGATCGTTTCCCCAGGAATCGGTCGAGGTGAACGTGGCGCCTGCCCAGATCATCGTGTGGATAACCAGCGTGAAGATGATCGCGCCGCCGGTCGCCACGAATAGCCTGGGATGTGAACGGCTACGACTTGTCACGAACACGATGGCCGTCCATATCGCCACCAGGTGGATCAACGGCCCGCCACCCCAGGTCACGATGCCACCAAAAGTCGAGAACTCTGAGGTCTTCTGCCGCACTGCGACGAACAGGTAGTCGGGAGCCTGACCGGTGATCAGCAGTCCGGTGATCCAGTGTCCGAATTCGTGCAGAAGGACCACAATGATGACGCCGAACAGCGCCGAGCCAGTGAGGATCCTGGCCTGCTGACTGCGACCCAAGCTGCGCCCGGCCATGTGCCGGTCAAGTTCGGCGGAAAGGTCCTCGAGGGTCCGGCTTCCGGCCGGTTCGCCACGCGGAGGCGCCGTGATACGAACGCCCGCGTAGTTCCTGCCCGGTTCGGGAGTTCCAGCAGTTCGCTCGTTCTCGCTTTTCGTGTCTGGGTCCATCTGGCTTTGAAAGGCGACACTCCGCCTAAGGTATTTCCCTGAGTCTAGCCGCGGATACGCAACGCCATCGCCAACGGCTCTACGGATTATTAACCGCAGAACCACGGTCAGTAACAAACATTACTTGCCTCCACCCTTACAATGCCGCCCTGTCAACGAAGTCCGACCGATGAGGACTGACCGGAAAGCAGACTGAGGGAACCGACTACATGTTTCTGTTCAAATTCCTGGGATTGAAGTGGCTAATTGGCCTCACCGTATTCGGCGTGATAGCCGTCGTCGGTGTAGCCGGGCTCTACCTCGCGGTCGTTGGTGGTGTCGATATCCCCGGACTGTCCGATGCGTTCAGAGTCGACCCCGAACCGCCGTCTCCCGAGGTTCTCGCAAGGGCCGACGTCGTCGAGCAGAACATTCGCGACGCGATCGAAGACAACTCTGCCTTCTTCCTTGAGCTTACTGATCAGAACCTTTCCGATCTCCTCGAATCTGAGCTGAGCAGCGACGACCGCATCCAGAACCTCGAGGTCGAGATACGCAGCGAAGACGTGGAGGTGAGCGGCGAGCTTGCCGGCCGAATCGGTGTCGGCTTCTCT
This sequence comes from Dehalococcoidia bacterium, assembly GCA_028285005.1. GTDB lineage: Bacteria > Chloroflexota > Dehalococcoidia > Lucifugimonadales > Lucifugimonadaceae > JAJCYX01. The sequence goes on from JANQQP010000015.1 coordinate 56,691, forward strand.
GGTGTGATCGGCGTGCTGCTGGAGCAGGGACAGGTCGAGCTGGAATTGAAGTCGGTTAGCCTCAGCTCTCTGCCAACGCCGGGCTTCGTCAAGGACGAGGTACAGCCGTTCATCGATGAGGTGCTCGACATCAACGAGCGGCTACGCGAATCCGGTGCTACGCAGATCCAGGCGGTGAATCTCGATCCTGGAGTGATCCAGATAGTCGGCGTCCAGGCTGCCGGTGCGACTGTTGCAGACAGCACGCTGGCGGCGCTGAGGAATGCTGTCGGTTCAGGTGGCGGATCGCCTCAGCCACCTGGTGCGAACGTGGTGCCGCAGGGCCGGACTGGTAGTGAGTCGGGCAGTCCGCTCTACCTGGCGCTTGGCGACTCACTGGCGGCGAACGTCGGTGTTTCGGACCCCAGGGACGGCTATGTATCGCGGTTCCACGGCCACCTTGAGAGAGAGCGAAACGAAACTCTCGGACTCGTCAACCTTGGCATATCCGGCGAATCGACAATCTCGATCCAGAACGGAACTCAGCTTTCAGACGCTCTGTCGATCCTGAACGGCTCAGATCAAGTGGCGGCGTTGACCATCGACCTCGGAGCCAACGATGTGCTCTCCCACCTGGGCTCCGCAGATTGTCTTGAGGGCGAGGCCGGGCCAAGGGCTGCGGCTTGCCAGGCACGTATAGACGCAGCGCTGGATGCATTTAGTCCCAACTTCCGGGGCATCCTGGCGCAGCTAGATGCAGCGCTGGATGACGGTGCCGAGTTCTACGTGATGACCGTCTACAACCCGTTCGACATGGGCATCGGCCTCCCGCTTGAGGACTTCTCTTCAGGTGTCGTCGCCGACCTCAATGCTCTGATTAGGGCCGAGGCCGAGACGATTGGTGCGACGGTCGCTGATCCGTTCCCGATCATGGCTGACAACGCTGGCGCGTGGACGAACATGCTGGGCGAGGCCGACATTCACCCGAATGCGGAGGGTTACCAGGCACTGGCGTTCTCGCTGGCCGAGGCGCGAGGCTAGCGAGAGGTCTCTTTCGAGTAGGCTTCGTCGAGAAGCTCGACTACGTAGCGGACGCGAGACTCGGAGCCGACGCGCTTCAGCGCAGACGCCATCTGCAGCGCACAGCCCGGATTACCGGTCGCAACTATCTGCGCTCCAGTTGAGGCGATGTTCGATGCCTTACGGTTGCCCAACCGCTGGGACATTTCCTTCTGCGTGATCGAGTACGTGCCGGCCGACCCGCAGCAGACCCCGGCTTCCGGCATCTCCACCCGCTTGAGCCCGGGTATGGCGTCCAGGACCTGTCGCGGCGCTGATGAGATGCGCTGAGCATTGATCAGGTGACAAGCGTCCTGGTAAGTGACGGTGTAGTCGAGGGCGCCGGTCGGAGCCTGTAGTCCGAGCTCGACCAGGAACTCGTGTATGTCCTTAGTGAGGCTGGACACGCGCTCGGCCTTCTCCAGGTAAGTCTCGTCGTCGTGGAATAGCTCGGAGTATTCCTTCATGGTCGAGCCGCAACCGGCTGACGCGACGATCACTGCGTCAGGGTCGATTGACAAGAAAGAGTCGATGTTTTGCCGGGCCATCATGCGAGCCGACTCAAGCTCTCCAGCATGCGCGTTCAGAGCACCACAGCAGCCCTGGTCTGCTGTCAGGTGCACTTCGACTCCGTTGCGTGAAAGCACTCGCACCGCAGCTTCAAGCGCTGGCGCGTGGGTCAGAGTCATCACGCACCCCGCCAGCATTGCAACCTTCGCTCTTGGTCGTCCCTCCGCGGTGATCACCTGGCCGTCAGCCACAAAGAACTCGTCGCTCAAGGGCGGCAAAGACTCGTCGAGGTACTCCTGATCACCCGGTAAGAGGCCGAGGAGGCCGGACTTGCGGGCAAGCGTCTGAGCTCCGGACTTCCTGTACAGCTTTGCCGCTCTGCCGATCCAGCGCAGTCTGACCGGGCTGGTAAGAACCTGCTTGTATCCGATGCTTCGGCCGATTCGCTCGCGGAGCGGGCGCTTGAACTCCTGCTCAACCTGAGCACGCGTCGCCTCCATCAGACGTCCATACGGCACACCAGAGGGGCAGGCGACTTCACATGCCCGACACTGGAGGCACAGGTCCCAGTGACCGACGACCGACTCTGTCATCGCAAGCCGGCCCTCAGCGACTCCCTTCATGAGTGCGATTCGACCGCGTGGCGACTCCATCTCGAGTCCGGTTTCGAGGTACGTCGGACATGCGTTCAGGCAGAAACCACAGTGCACGCACTTGTAGAGGTCCTCGTCGCGAGGCGCATCGGGCCCGGAGAACCCGGGAAAGGTGCCCGCCGGTGCGATTGGGTGCTGCTGAGGCTGAGTCATATTGCTTCTTTAGATACGGCCGGCGAATCTGCCAGGGTTCAGCACTCGCTTCGGATCGAACTGTTGCTTGATGCTCCTCATCACAGACAACGCAGTCCCCTGGTCGCCGAACACGTCGATCTGGCTCTTCATCTCGGTAGGGCAGCGCTCGACGACCAGTTGCCCGCCGTGCTCGGACGCCAGACCTCGCAGGCGCTCGATGTCTCCGTGCGTACCAGCCGCTAGTGTGAGCGTCAGTGTGCCGAACCCGGCTTGAAGCTCGCCCGATACCTGCGTCTGTTCGCTGGCACTGACGCTTTTAGCCAGCAGTTTGACAGCATCGTCCGGTTTGAACGTGCCTCTCAGCGTAAGCTGCTCGGCTGTGGCATCTCCACCCGGCTGGCCCCAGATCGAGTCCGCAGCCGCACCCCGCAACACCTCGTAGCCCTGTGCACCGATCGATCCAGCGAGACCAGTCAGATCATTCTCCTGCCTTGCGACCGACTTCTCGCCTCCAGACACAGTAGCCAGGACTAGCGAGTTAGCTGAGCCTGGATCCACAGGCGTATCCATACAGGGAAATCGAGACAGCGCGGCACCGCCTGCAAACACAGTGAAGGCCTCAGGCATCGCCGGGCCGTCAAACACCTGCATTGCGAATTCACCGGCTTCCTCAACCGATCCAAACCACGCCGCGATGGTGCTCGAACTGGCCGGAATCGGCACAACCTTCAGCGCGACTTCGGCGATCACTCCAAGCGTGCCGAATGCGCCTGTGTGCAGCCTGTGGAGATCGAAGCCCTGCACATTCTTCACCACTCTGCCGCCCGATTTCGTCACTGTGCCGTCGGCGAGAACGACCTTTATGCCGATGATCCAATCCCGGATGCCGCCCATCGACGATCTCGCATGTCCACCCGCGTTCGACGCCACGCTACCGCCGAGTGTGGCCCTTTCAGGGTGCCGGACGTCGAATGGCAGTCGCTGGCCCTGCTTTCCCAGCGTCTCGCTCAGATCGGCGATCTTCACTCCGGCGTCTGCAACAACTGTCAGGTCGCCCGCCTCATGCTCGACATTGCTCGACAGGTTCGAGAGATCGAGAGCCACGGTGTAGCGCTCAGGCACGTTGCCGATGTGCATCCTGGTTCCGCCGCCCCACGGTACGACCGCCTCTCGAGACGTGTGCGCCGCCTTCAACGCAGATGAAAGCTCATCAAGCGAGCCGGCCGTCACGACGCTGTCGGGCACAATGCCATCCACAGCGTAGGTGTCGGTAGCTGGAGCGCTGGTCATGGCTAAAGGGTCATCGCCCCGTCAATCACTTGGATCTGTCCGGTGACATAGCTGGATTCGTCGGACGCCAGCCACACCGCCAGCAGAGCGATCTCTTCCGGTGTGCCGATGCGACCCATGGGCTGCCGAGCCAGGAAATCATTCAAGGCTTGCTCTGGGTCGGGAGCCATGTTGATGCGGTCATGGAGCGATGGAGTGTCGACGGTTGCGGGAGCGATGGCGTTGCACCTGATTCCCTGCGAGATGAAATCTTTTGCCACCGACATCGTCAGTCCCGCCACTGCTGCCTTGCTTGCTGAGTAAGCCGCCCGGTCGGCGACACCCATCACATGTGAGGCAACTGACGACATGTTGATCACCGAGCCGCCGCCGTTCTCGATCATTGGCGGGAGATAGGCCTGCAACATCCTGAACATGCCCTTGGCGTTTAGCTCGAAAGAGAAGTCCCAGTCACGCTCGGAACATTCGAGGATGTTTCCCATTGCGACATAGCCTGCGCAGTTGAACAGGATGTCAGGCGCGCCGGTTTCGGCCAGCAGAGCGTTGATCGAATCGGGGTTGGTGACATCGCAGCGCATCGTCTTTATGCGGTCGGTGCCATGCAGGTCGGCAAGCGCCTCTTCGTTGATGTCTGTTGCCCAGACCTGAGCCCCTTCGTGTGCGAAAGCCAGTGCAGTCGCCTCGCCAATGCCCTGTGCCGCTGCCGAGATGACCGCTGTCTTGCCGCTGAGCCGAGCTACCAAATCCGTTCTCCGAGGTTGACTTGAGTTGACGATGCGGACAAGACTAGACGAAGTGCCGAGTTTGCGGGAGGCTGAGAGGGTCGTCCGGGCGACTAAAACAGACCGCGCCACGTGGGATCTGACTCATACGGCATCAGTTGAGCGGCTCTCCGTGCTTAGCGGCCGTCTGCGACTAGCTGTTCGCCGCCATGACGTTGACCAACTCCTGCACAGCCTCGGCCGACCTGGTCAGCGCAGCCTTCTCTTCTGCCGTGAGATCGATCTCGATCACCTGCTCCACTCCGCCTGCTCCAAGCTTCACCGGCACGCCCGCGTAGAGGCCGTTGATGCCGTATTCGCCCTCAAGGAAAGCTGCGCAGGGCAGGATCTCTTTTCGGTCGAGGAGAATCGCTTCCACCATCTGCGCTGAAGCGGCGGACGGGGCGTAGTAGGCGGAACCTGTCTTCAGGAGCCCGACAATCTCTGCGCCACCGTCGCGGGTGCGCTGCACTATCTCCTCAAGCCGGTTCGCCTCAATCAGTTGCGCGACCGGCACTCCGCCGACGGTCGTCGTCCCGATCAGCGGAACCATACTGTCGCCGTGGCCGCCAAGCACATACGCCTGCACGTTTGTCACCGACGTTTCCAGCTCCATGGCCAGGAAGGTGCGGAAGCGGGCAGTGTCGAGGATGCCTGCCATGCCGACGACTCGCTCCTTCGGAAAGCCGGAGACGGCTTTGGCGTGTTGCACCATGGCGTCGAGCGGGTTAGAAACGATCACCAGCACGGCGTTAGGTGAGTACTTTGCAACCTGCTCGGTGACGCTGCCAACGATCTTCATGTTCGTGAGAAGCAGGTCGTCCCGAGTCATTCCAGGCTTGCGCGGCAGCCCGGCGGTGATGACAACAACGTCGGAATCAGCGGTCTCTTCGTAGCCGTTCGAGCCAACCACTTTGGCGTCGGTCCCGATCACCGGACCGGACTCCATCATGTCGAGCGCGAGGCCCTGTGGCTTGTCCTCGACGATGTCCACCAGGACGACGTCGGCATAGCCTCGCTCGAATATCCGCTGAGCAGTGGTTGAGCCGACGAATCCTGCTCCAACTACTGTGACCTTGAATCTCATGTGTCTGCCTCTCCGCAATCTCAATTCCGAGATATTTAGGGTTATTGTTTGCTATTCAGATTTGTTTCTGCAGGCCGAAAAGTGCCGCGCTCGGCTGCGGTCGGGTTTTCGGCGGGAACCTAGTTTGCCACAGCATCGAGGACTTTGGAGCAACGGCCGGGGAAGTGTGGCGATTTCATGGCTTCAGACCGACGAAGACCGTGGCGTTGAGCGCACATGGGAAGCTCAACAGAAAATGCCTATACTGACTTGAAGTTACCGCCACACTCCGGGCGACATCTGCGCAGATTCCACGAAGGACCAACATGAGCTCCTCGCCAACCATCATCTACACCTGGACAGACGAAGCGCCCGCACTCGCCACGCACGCATTCCTCCCTGTCATACGCGCCTTCGCCGCCGCGGCCGGGGTCAACGTCGACACAAGAGACATATCGCTCGCCCACCGTGTGCTCGCCCTGTTCCCGGAGCGTCTTGGCGACAGAAAGGTGCCTGACGACCTGGGTGAACTCGGCCAGATGGTTGAGACGCCCGAGGCCAACATCATCAAGCTGCCAAACATAAGCGCGTCAGTACCGCAGATGAAGGCATGTATCGCCGAGCTGCAGGCCAGGGGTTATGCGCTGCCTGACTACCCGGACGACCCGGCCAACGATGAAGAGCGAGGGATCAAGGATCGATACGCGCTGGCTATGGGCAGTGCCGTGAACCCTGTGCTCAGGCAGGGCAACTCCGACCGTCGGGCTCCAAATGCGGTCAAGGAGTACGCGAAGAAGAATCCGCCACGTATGCGTGACTGGCCAGCGAACTCAAAGACACACGTGTCCACCATGAGTGCTGGCGATTTCAGGAATAACGAACGATCGGTGACGATCAAAGACGCAACGGACGCCAGGATCGAGTTTGTCGCAGGTGATGGCTCGGTCACTGTCCTGAAGGACTCGGTTCCACTGCTGGCCGACGAGGTGCTCGACGCCACCTTCATGAGCAAGAAGGCGCTGGTCGATTTCCTGGCTGAGCAGGTGCAAGACGCTAAGGACAATGATGTACTTTTCTCGCTTCACCTCAAGGCGACCATGATGAAGGTGTCTGACCCGATCCTCTTCGGTCATGCCGTCCGTGTCTTCTTCGCCAACGTCTTCGAGAAGCACGCGGCTGATCTGGAATCGGTCGGCGCAAACCCGAACAACGGCTTCGGTGACATCCTCAGCAAGATCCAGGAACTTCCCGACGACCGGCGAGCCGCAATCGAGGCTGACATCGAAGCGGCGTATCGCGAAGGTCCCGGCATCGCCATGGTCAACTCCGATCGAGGCATCACCAATCTGCATGTGCCGAGTGATGTAATCATCGATGCCTCGATGCCGCCGATGATCCGTGACTCTGGCGGTATGTGGAACACTGACGGCGAGCTGCAGGACACGAAGGCGGTGATCCCGGATTCCAGCTACGCCGGCATCTATGACGCAGTGGTCACGGACGTGCAGGCGAATGGCCAGCTCAACCCGGCCGAGATGGGCACAGTACCCAACGTTGGCCTGATGGCGCAGGCAGCCGAGGAGTACGGATCACACAACAAGACCTTCGTGGCCACGGCAGGCGGCACGATGCGTGTTGTTGACGCAAACGGCAACACGTTGCTTGAGCACAATGTCGAAGAAGGCGACATCTGGCGTGCGTGCCAGACCAAGGACCTGCCCATCCGCAACTGGGTCCAGCTCGCAGTTAGGCGGGCAAGAGCCACCGGCGCGCCCGCTGTCTTCTGGCTCAACAAAGACCGTGCGCACGACTCGGAGCTCATTCGCAAAGTGGAGCTGTACCTTGGCGAGCTCGACACCGAAGGGCTCGACATCCGCGTCCTCTCACCGGTCGATGCGATGAAGCTGTCGCTTGAACGTATCCGCCGGGGCGAAGACACCATCTCCGTCACCGGCAACGTGCTGCGTGACTACCTGACCGACCTGTTTCCCATCCTTGAGCTGGGAACCAGCGCCCGGATGCTGTCGATCGTCCCGCTGCTGAACGATGGCGGTCTATTTGAGACCGGTGCCGGCGGCTCCGCTCCGCGGCACGTGCAGCAGTTCGAGAAGGAGGGTCACCTGCGCTGGGACTCGATGGGTGAGTACATGGCTCTTGCCGCATCGTTCCAGCACCTCGGTGACCAGTTCGGCAACGCGGCGGCGAATGTTCTGGGCGATGCGCTCGACACAGCTACCGCTTCCTATCTCGATAATGGCCGCATCCCGTCCCGGAGAGTGAAAGAGCTAGACAACCGTGGCAGCATGTTCTATCTCACGCTCTACTGGGCGCAGGCGTTGGCAGAGCAGGATGCGAATGGCGAGCTTGCAGCCCGGTTCGAGCGCGTTGCGGCCGCGCTGGGTGAGAACGAGTCGAAGATTCTGTCTGAACTGGACGAGGCGCAGGGCGGTCCGCAGGACCTCGGCGGCTATTACTGGCTTGATGTCGACAAGGCGACGGCAGCCATGTGTCCTAGCGAGACCTTCAACCGCATCATCGCCGAAGTTTAGAGCGCTGCTCTACAGCGGGATGTTCCCGTGCTTCTTCTGAGGCGTGGAGTCGACCTTCGTCTCAAGCATGCGGAGCGCCTTGATGAGCGTCGGCCGCGTTTCTGTTGGGTCGATCACATCGTCGATATACCCGCGGTTCGCCGCGACATACGGGTTCGCAAACCGGTCCCGATAGTCAGCAACCAGTTCAGCGCGCTTCGCATCCTTGTCCTCGGCATCCGCGATCTCCCGCCTGCCGATGACGTTCACCGCACCCTCGGGACCCATAACCGCGATCTCCGCCGTCGGCCACGCCAGGTTGACGTCGGAACGCAATTCTTTGCTGCTCATCACTATGTAGGCGCCGCCGTAGGCCTTGCGCAGGATCACCGCCATCTTCGGCACAGTCGCCTCTGAGTACGCATACAGTAGCTTCGCACCGTGCCGGATGATCCCGCCGAACTCCTGGTGTGTGCCCGGCATGAAGCCCGGGACATCGACGAAGGTAACAAGCGGAACGTTGAAGGCGTCGCAGAAGCGCACGAACCTAGCAGCCTTGTCTGAGGCGTCGATGTCGAGCATTCCCGCCATCACGGCTGGCTGGTTCGCCACAATGCCGACCGAGCGGCCATCCAGGTGCGCCAGTCCAACAACGATGTTTCCTGCGAAGTCATGGTGAATCGGTAGGAAGTCTCCGTCATCGACCACGCTGAGCACCACGTCCATCACGTCATAGGGCTGGTTCGCCGAGTCTGGAATCACCGATCCCAGCGCTGTATCCGTGCGGCCGGGGTCATCGTCTGTCTGTCGCTCCGGTGCGGAGTCGGCATTGTTCGATGGTAGGAATGACAGCAACCTGCGCACTTGCCGGTAGCAATCGTCCTCGTCAGGGGCAGTGAAGTGCGCAACACCGCTGCGCGAGGCGTGCGCTGCGGCCCCGCCGAGTTCCTCGTGGGAGACCTCTTCACCAGTCACCGACTTCACAACGTCCGGCCCGGTGATGTACATCTGGCCGACGCCCTCGACCATGAAAATGAAGTCGGTGATAGCCGGCGAATACACTGCGCCGCCCGCCGAGGGACCGGCGATGACCGTGATCTGCGGCACAACGCCAGACGTTAGTGTGTTGCGGCGGAAGATCTCGCCGTAACCTGCCAGCGAATCGACGCCTTCCTGAATCCGCGCTCCGCCCGAGTCGTTGATGCCTACGATCGGTGCGCCGGTCCGCACCGCGTGGTCCATCACCTTCGAAATCTTCTGGGCCGCGACCAGGGAGAGCGAGCCGCCGAGCACGGTGAAATCCTGCGCGTATGCGAAAACGGTCCTGCCCTCGACAAGCCCGTAGCCTGTCACGACCGAATCGCCTTCGAACCGCTGCTTGTCCAGCCCGAGGTCGGTGGAGCGGTGCGTGACGAAGGTGTCCATCTCGGTGAAGCTGCCATCATCGAACAGTCGCTGTAGACGCTCGCGGGCCGTTAGCTTTCCGCGGTCGTGCTGCGCAGCGACCCTTCTCTGCCCACCGCCAAGCTGTGCCGTCTCGCGCCGTTCGTTCAGTGTTTCCAACGGGGATTTGGACGAGGATTCGATATCGGTTTCAGAAGAGATTTTCCCGTCTCCGTCGTTGCTTCAGGTTGGTGCCGGATCAGAGTGATTGACCGGCCTTTCGGTACGCATCCGAGGTGGACATAAATCGTATTGCAACCCGGATTCATCAGCAAATTGGAGCCCGCCTGACTGCTACCATCATCGGCGACCGTTTCCACACCTCGAGATAGCTCGAACGCATCTGTATGAAGATCGGCAACACAGACTTTCATTGGGGCCGACGCACTTATGTGATGGGCGTCGTGAACGTCACTCCCGATTCGTTTTCAGGCGACGGCACGATCACCAACGGTGAGTCGGAGCGGCGCTGGGTCCAGGCAGCTATGGATCAAGCGCTACGCATGGAGGACGAAGGCGCGGACGTGATCGACATCGGTGGTGAGTCGACTCGCCCTCCTGCCGTCTACAAGGATGCTCGGCCGGTCGACGCAGAGGCAGAGTGCGTACGCGTGCTTCCAGTGATCGAGGCTCTGCAGCGCCGTCTCTCAGCGGCGATCAGCATCGATACCCGTAAAGCTGCCGTTGCTCTCTCCGCCACGCAGGCGGGCGCATCAATGATCAATGACGTATCGATGCTCGGTGACCCGGACATGCCGGCGACCGCGGCCCCGGCTGGCGCAGCGCTTGTCATCAGCCACACCGGGCCCAAAGCTGAATACAGCGACCCTGTTGCCGACGTAGCCACAGATCTGGCTAACGCGGTCGACAAGGCGGAGGCGGCAGGAGTCCGACGCGACCGGATCCTCGTCGACCCCGGCATCGGGTTCGGTAAAAAGGCAGTCCATAGCCTCGCCGTGCTTCGCGGACTGAGAGCGATCAAGGAGCATATGTCTCTACCAATGCTGGTCGGCACATCAAGAAAGTCGTTCATCGGCGCAGTGCTGGACCTGCCCGTCGGCGACCGGATCGAGGGAACAGCGGCGACGATGGCGCTGGCGGTTGCATCGGGAGCGGATATGGTGCGGGTCCATGATGTGAAGCAGATGGCGCGGGTGGTGAAGATGACGGACGCAGTTGTGCGCGGCTGGCAGCCGGAATCGACACAGTGAGCGAGCGCGTTTTTCTCGGTCTTGGCAGCAACCTCGGTGACCGGGCCGCCTATTTGTCCTCTGCCCGCGATCAGATCGCTGCTCTTGGCGCTATCAAACGAGAATCGTCGATCTTCGAGAACCCTCCGTGGCAAGTCGAACTTCCCCAGGACGACTTTCTGAACCAGGTGCTAGAGATCGAAACCGATCTTGATGCCGTCCAGCTTCTTCTGACTCTTCAGGAGATTGAACGAGAGCTTGGCAGGGGAGAGCACAAGAAGGGTGAGGCGCGAACCATCGATATCGACATCCTGCTGTTCGGGCAGGCGGAGATCGCTACGGTAGGGCAGGACTACACGCTCTTCGTTCCCCACCCGTCGATGAACGAGAGGGCGTTTGTGCTTGTGCCGCTGCTTGAAATCGCTCCGAAGCTTATGCACCCGGTGCTTGGGGTCAGCTTTAGAGAACTCGTCGAGTCAGTGGACACGACGCGGGTCGTACCCTGGTATGGCTAGCTGGACACTGACTTCTCGAAGAGTTCCCTGAGAAGCGTCGCCAGGAAGAACACAATCACGCCGAAGAAGACCAACGCGTTGTAGCCGAGCAGCCATGACAGTCGCCTGATAACTCCGCTTTGAGGTCTCTCAGACGGCGCCCGGTAGCCTGCCTGTCTCAGCCGCCACACCAGGTAGAACATCCACATCGCAATCGTGAGCTTCACAGCGAAGACCGTGACCCATGCGACGGTGGCGTCGTCACCTGTCAGTCGGTCGAACATCAGTACGATGCCGGAAACGATCAGTGCTACGACTGAGATGTCGACGACTTCGCGATAGACGGATCCGATCGGCTTCATGGCACGCTGCATAGCTGCCGGGTCAACTGCAGATGCAGGCCTCAGCACAAGCACAAAGAAGATGCTGCCACCGACCCAGGCAATGGCGCCGACAATGTGCGTCCAGCGGGCGACGAGTATTAGCCAGTCGGCTAGGCTGATGTCTCCAAACATACGGGCGAATTATTGCAGGAAAGCGGCCGTGGCTCGATGGTTGTGGGCATCAGTTAGGAATCAAGAAGGCCTCTCTGGATATAGGAGAGGCCTTCTTTATGGTCGGACTAAACCCCAGTCGCTAGCTGGCAATCGCTATTTCAATCTGCTCTTTTAGGTTCTTCTCGTTGATCAGGCCGCTCCACGTCCGACTAACGCTGTGGTCCCGGTTCAGGAACACAGTCGTTGGGAACGAGAGGATCTGGTATGAAAGCTGCACCTGCACGTCCTCGTCTCCGAAGTTTGGATAAGTGATCCCGAGGTCGGCAAGGAAGTCGATACCTTCCTGGACTGTGTCAACGCTGGTCTGTTGCACACCGAGGAAGTCGATGTCGTCACCATACTCTTCGTAGGCGGCCTGCAAGTCAGGAAGTTCGGCTCGGCATGGCGGGCAGGAAGGGAACCAGAAGTTGATCAGCACAGGCCTTCCGACCGTCGCATCAAGATCGTAGGTGCCGTGATGGAAGGTTTCGGCGACGAATGAAGGCGCAGCGTTGTCAGCCCTCATCACATCGCCCGGCTCACCTCCAGTCGTCGCTGTCGGCCGTTCCTCCAGCGGTATGCCACCGACCTGCGTTGGAGTGTCCGAACCACAGGCCACTGCGACCGCGGCGACGACCAGCGCCCCCACCATCACTCGCTGGCGAGTGGACCCGAGAGACGATCCAAACGCCAGGAGTTTCTTAGTTACATCTGAAAACATCGTTTTCGTCCCGAGTATTGAGGCTTCGCACGGGCAAGCTGCTGCCCGTCGTGTATACGCTTCGATGTGGTTCCGGGCTTCGCGTCGCGCTTAAAGCTTAAAGTTTTCCTTAGATTCGCTAAATGGCCGAATACCCGCGGCGAGAGTGGCCAGATTGCCACCATTGCTGGGATTGCTCACCTGGCGGCAGCAAGCTTCGCAATCTCCGGGCCCACTCGCTGCCTGTCGATGAAGCCGTACCAGGTCCAAGCGATCCGCTGTTCCGCGTCTATTAGCGCAACACCCGGCGGTAGTCCGACGCCGTAGTCAAGCATCAGCGCGCCGTCTGGCATCAAGATCGTCGGTAGCGTGACGCCGGCACGGTCGAGGATCGACCGAGTCCTCAATCCCAGGTCATGCTCGCGGTCTGTCACAGTCAGGAATTCGACGCCCGCCGGTGAGAACTCGTCATAGAACTCCTGCATCAGCTGCAACTCCCGGTCTATGCCGCTGATGTGCTCCCGCCAGAAGAATAGGACCAGGGGAGCTCCGGCGAACGTACCCGCGTCGATGCGCCGCCCGTCTACCGTTTCACCAACCACAGGTGGCGCTTGCCTCCGTGCAGCCGCTGTCGGCTCCGTGGTGGCAGGCAGCACCGTCGGTGAGGCCGAAGGCGCCGGCGATGCGTTCGCCGTTGATGTTGGCTCATCCTCGCCGGTGCAAGCCGCCAGGACTAACAGGCCAAATGCTGCGACAGCGAGCGTAACCGCTTGCCGATTGGGCAGACGGAAGACGTCGGCGCAGGATGGAGACGCCATCGAGTTCCTCAGCAACGTAATCGTTCAGACTCCGCGCAAAGGTTGACGGTTAATCTACAACCAACAGGGCAGATTAGCCTTCACAGTCCATGCATATTTAAGGACTGGCGGAAACCGAAACGTTGAGGCACCGGCGGCAGGCGGAGTGTGCCTAGCTCTGCGCCTCTTTGCGCATGATCTCGAGCTGGTCCGAAACCGCCTGCACGAGTCCGCTGATCGGCACTCGTACCTGCTCCATCGAATCTCGGTTGCGAATCGTCACAGCGTCATCGCTCTCCACGGTGTCGAAGTCGACTGTCACGCACAGGGGGGTGCCGATCTCGTCCTGTCTGCGGTATCGACGGCCGATGCTCTGCGTGTCATCGAACTGCGTGTTGAAAAGCGGCCTGATCGAGTCGTAGACCTCACGCGACTTCGGTCCCAGCTTTTCGTTGCGGGAAAGCGGCAACACGGCGACCTGGAACGGAGCGACGTCCGGGTGAAAGCGCAGCACAACTCGCTGTTCCTTGCCCTCGCCCTCCTCGTCGTAGGCATCGGCCAGGAAGGCCAGCGCGCTGCGGTCCGCGCCCATAGCCGGCTCCACCACGTACGGCACGTAGTGCTCATTCTTCTCCTGGTCGAAGTACTTCAGGTCTCGGCCCGACTTCTCCATATGCGCCTTCAGGTCGTAGTCAGTGCGGTTAGAGATCGTCTCAAGCTCGCCCCAACCCCACGGAAACTCGAACTCAACGTCGGCGCTCGCCTTCGAGTAGTGCGGCAGTTCGTCCGCGTCATGCTCACGTACCCGCAGCTTTTCTCGACGGACGCCCAGCCCGGCGTACCAGTCCATCGAAAAATCGATCCAGTAGCGGTGCCACTCCTCATCGGTTCCCGGCTCGCAGAAGTACTCCATTTCCATCTGCTCGAATTCACGAGTCCTGTAGGTGAAGTTCCCCGGCGTTATCTCGTTGCGGAACGACTTCCCCTGTTGAGCGATACCGAACGGCAGCTTCTTCCGAGTGGTCGTCTGGACGTTGTCGAAGTTGACGAACATCGCCTGCGCAGTCTCAGGCCGCAGGTAGATCAGGTTGTCGTCTGACTGCACTGGTCCGATGTGGGTCTGGAACATCATGTTGAACTGGCGAGGCTCGCCCAGTTCGCCGCCACATTCGGGACAACCGTCCGTCTCGACATGATCTTCCCTGAACCTGCGATGGCAGCTTGAGCACTCCACCAGCGGGTCTGAGAAGCTCGAAACATGGCCGCTCGCCACCCACACGTCGGGGTGCATCAGGATGGCGCCATCGATGCCGACCACGTCTTCGCGGTCTCGCACCATCGCCTTCCACCACAAGTCTTTCACGTTGCGCTTGAGCTCAACGCCGACCGGACCGTAGTCCCACACGCTTCCCAGTCCGCCATAGATCTCACTGCTCTGGAAGATGAATCCGCGTCTCTTGGACAGCGAGACGAGCGTTTCGAGGTCAGTGTTCTTCAGCGTCCTGGCAACCACGTTGAGTTCTCCGGCGATAGATGTGGTGACGCACGATCGGGTGCGACCAAAAAAGAGCGCCCGCTTGTCGTTGGAGACGCGGACGCCATGTCAGACATATAAGTCTACAACTGGCGGGCAACTACTCGCCTGACTGGCTGACCTTCGCCGTTGTGCGATGTTTCTGACGGTACGCCGAAGGGCTCAACCCCGCATCTCGCTTGAAGGCTCTGCCAAACGAGGCGGCATCTGAGTATCCGACCCTGTCCATGACCTCTGCAACAGAGAGGCTCGTTCCCTCCAGCATCTGGCGCGCCTCTGCGATGCGAGCCTTTCTCAGGTACGCTCCCGGCGATTCACCGACCGCCTGTTGGAACCTGCGAGCTAGCGTGCGTGGGCTCATCCCGACACGGGCGGCTACAGCATCAACACCGATCTCCTCACCCAGGTTCGACTCGATTAGCGTCTGTGCATGGTGAACAGCGTCGTCGCCGTGCGTTCGGGGACTGTAGGAGGTCGAATACGGCAGCTGGCTCACTCGGTCGCTGTCAATCAGCATCAACTTCGCGGCAACTCGCGCCTTATCTGGGCCTCCGAAGCGCTCCATCAGGTAGACGACAAGGTTTAGAAAGGTCGTTGCACCTCCCGAAGTCACCACATCACCCGAGTCGATGATCATCTCCTCGATAGTCAGCGAAACGTCGGGATAGCGTTCCCTGAACAGGTCAGCTGCTACCCAGTGCGTCGTCACAGTGCGGCCGTTCAACACGTCAGCCTCGGCGGCGAGAAACGCGCCCGTGCAAGATGTGGCGATACACGAACCTTCATCAGCCCATTTGCGGATCCACGGCACGAAGCCCGCGTTCCGCTTGATGCCGCTAAGCACATCGTCCTCAAGACCGGGAATCACTACGATGTCCGGCCGCTCAACCTGAGACGCCGGGGTATGGGCAGAGATGATCAAGCCGTCCTGGCATCGAACAGGCTCTTTATCCGGCCCCACGAAGAAGGGCTCGAACACCGGCGTCGCTTTGGGGTCGACCGCAAACCGCCACGCAGAGTCGGCCTTGCGGAACGCATCGAAGACTCCCGCAACGTTGATTGAGGCACACCCCGCTAGCGCTAGCACTGCGACCGATGTCATGTTGTAACTCCGGGATTTCGCCAACCGGCCCGAGTGTGTTTTTGTCCGAAACAGCATACTCTGTGTCAGCAGCGACAGCACGATAACGGCAGCTCGATCTGATCATTGGCCACCTTCCACGTACGAGCAACCGCAGGAGCAAAACCAGATGCCGCCCCAGCACCTATTTGAAGACGCATACGGCGAGATCATCGACCGTCCGGACGATGGCTTCATCGAAATCAGGTGGTTCGACACGACCGCCGAGATGAGCGATAAGGAGTTCCAGGACTGGCTCCTGAACTTCACGACAATCGCCGAACGTAGCCCGTCCCGGCGCGTGCTTGTGGATGCCACGTCCTTCGACATGCAGTGGATGTCGGAGACGATGGGATGGAGAGACGACGTGATCATCCCGCGCTACAACTCTCTCGGCATCAACAAGTTCGCGTTTCACATGAAGGCTGGCGCTCCACCCATCGGCGGCAAACCTGCGCCCGAGGGTCCGGCAGAGTTCCCAACTGGCTACTTCGCCCACCGCACAGAAGCCACCGAGTGGCTGGCCACCTGATCGGCTAAAGTTAATGTCAACCAAATGGTTGACAAACATGTGCAGTCAGACGTTATGATTGCCTCCGTTCTCGCTGACCGGTTTTCGAGGTCGGCTTCAAGCGCCATGCTCAAGCGGAGGTTTCCTCAATGGCGAGTTCAGCCATGTCCGATCAGCTGCAGGGAATGGTCGCTGCCGTTACGGGAGCGGGGCGAGGCATCGGACGCGGAATCGCGCTTGTCCTGGCTTCACGAGGCCCTGCTGTCTCGGTTTCAGATATCGACAGCGAAGCCGCGGCATCTGTCGCCGGAGAGATCGAGGCCGCGGGCGGCAGGGCAGTGGCGAGTGAGGTTGACGTCACAGATGTCGGGTCGATTCAGACCTGGGCTGACTCCACAATCTCTGAGCTCGGCAAGATCGACATCTGCGTGCCCAACGCCGGCGTCATTGGTGCAGCCAAGTTCAATGAGCGCAAAGACTACAATTCGGACGACTGGCGCCTCACCTGGGGCATCAACGTCCAGGGCATGGTCAACACCACCGACGTGATAGCGCCGCACATGAAAGAACGGCGCTCCGGCAAGATCGTAAACATCGCTTCGCATGGCGGCCGCGCTCCACGTGGTGTCGCGGAGCCGGGGCGCGGCACGGTTCAGATCCCGTATGCAGTCTCTAAGGCCGCCGCAATCCAGTTCACGCATCTGCTTGCGATCGAGCTCGGCCAGTACAACATCAATGTGAATGCCGTTTGCCCGGGTCGGCTCTGGACTCCGATGTGGGAAGCGATAGCTCTCAACCACAAGGCTCTCAACCCCGATTTGGCGGAACTGTCAGCGAAGGAGATCTTCGACCGCAACATCAAGGCCACGATGCCGCTGGGCCGTGAGCAGACGCCGGAGGACATAGGCAAAGCGGTGGCCTTCCTGGCTTCCGAGGATGCGGCCCAGATCACCGGCCAGGCGCTGAACGTCAACGGCGGAGCGATTCTGAACTAGTCCCGAACCCTGAAGGCTCCGCGAATGTCCTCTCCAAGCAACCAGCCGCGACAGCTCGAAGGCAGGGTCGCGCTGGTAACGGGAGCGGGAGGCGGGATTGGCAAAGGAATCGCGCAGGTGCTTGCAGAGCGTGGAGCGGCTGTGTGCGTGGTCGATATCGATGCTGGTGCCGCCGAAGAGACGAGCACTGAACTCCAGAAAACAGGCGCACAGGCGGTTGCGCTTGAAGCCGACGTGACCGACGAATCGTCAATAGCTCAGGCCGTTCGCTCCGCCATCTCAGAGTTCGGACACATCGACATCTGCGTGCCCAACGCTGGAGTTATCGCAACTGGAGGCTTCGAAGAGCGCGAGCATCACACTGCCGCCGACTGGGCAGTTACCAGCGACGTAAACGTTTTCGGAACCGTCACAACTATCGACGCTGTCGCGGATCACATGAAGCAGCGCCGGAGCGGCAGCATCGTCGTGATCTCATCCCAGGGCGGTCGTGCGCCGCGCGGTGCTTCACTCTCGCCGGGACCGCCGATATTTCCGTACCTGGTCTCGAAGGCAGCCGAGATCCAGCTCACTCACCACCTGGCTATCGAACTGGGCCAGTACAACATCAACGTGAATGCGGTCTGTCCCGGTACAGTCTGGACACCAATGTGGGAGCGTATAGCAGGCAACCGCAAGTCGACGGACGGGTCAGCCGCGGACGCATCGCCCCGTGAGCTGTTCGAGCAGGTGCTCGCAGCGAAGCATCCGCTGTCGCGAGAGCAGACGCCCATCGACATCGGTAAAGCGGTCGCTTTCCTTGCCTCAGACGATGCTGCGCAGATCACCGGTCAGGCGCTAAACGTTAACGGCGGAGCGGTCTTGAACTAGAATCCGGGTCACTGCGACCCGCACAGCAAAGAGGACATCATGACTTCACTACAGGCGGACCAGAGCATCGAGATCGCCGCTGCACCGGAGGCGGTCTTCGCGGTAATCACCGACCCTGCGCGCATGCCGGAGTGGATCAACGGTGTCCAGTCCGCGGAGTGGGAGGAAGGTTCAGGCGCTCAGGCTGGCGGCAAGTTCGACATGAGGTACAAGTACGGCCGCAAGACCTCCGATATCAAGATGGAAGTGATCGCCGTTTCGACCGACTCCTCATTCCAGTACAAGACCATCGAAGGCCCGTACCCCATTGTGGCCCACTTCACTCTGCGGCCTTCCGGCGACGGAACGACTATGACCTACAACCAGACGGCGTACTCAGATTCCTTCATGGCGGCGCTCGGCATCAACCTCACGCGATGGATAGCGAAACCGATGGTCCGGCGCATGCTTCGCAAAGATCTGGAGAAACTCAGGGCAATCGTCGAAGGCGCGGCGTGATGCATGGGTGAAACCGCATCGATGGCTGCAGAGCTAACGTTCCAGTTCGACGCGGCCGTGCTGTCCGGTCTCATCGCGGGGCTAGCAACGCTTATGCTGCTGGTTCTGATGCTCGCCACTATGCCGGTACGCTTCCCGCTCAATCCGCTCTACATCGTAGGCTCAGCATTCAGCATCGACACGACGCCTGCGTACCTGTGGGGACTGGCCGCCTTGCTGATTGGTTCGATCGCCTATGGCTGCTTCATCGGAGCAGTACAGGTCGGTTTCGAGATCGAAAGCTTTCGGTATCAGTGGGGCGCAGTCACAGGTCTCGTGCTCTCAATCGTCACCGGCACCACGCTCGCCTACTCGCGCAATCTCAACCGCGCTGTCCGGGCGGGATACGTAAACGATCCCGGTCCATTTCTGCTGCGATATGGAGTTAACTCCGCTGTCCAGATCGCACTTGCACATGCCATTTTCGGAGCGCTCGCAGGTCAGCTCTACTCCAGTTTCAGCTGAAACGAAAAGAGGGGCCGCCCGGAAGCGGCCCCTCTTGTTTTCCGTGCCTGAACTAAGACAGCTAACGTGTCGACTGGCCGAGCGCCACGGCTCCCTGTGCAGAGGTGCTTGCGCACACCTGCCCGTTCAGCAGGTCTAGCTGAGTGTTCAGCGACACCCAGTATCCACCGCCATCGGAGTTGAATTGCAGCACCCTCAGGCCGAGCGGTCCTCGCACTGATCCCGCGGCGTCTTCGCCGGTATAGGTGACGCAGACCGAAACCGGCGCTGAGAGCCGACCAGTTACTGGCGCGCCTCCGTCATCAAACAACCTCATGTCCACCACATCGCCTCGGACTCGCACGTCGCCCAGTCCTGTGGTTGACGACGGAGTGGCGATCGGGTCGAGCTGCACAGTCCCGTCAGTTGCCAGTGCTCCTGCGGGAACGGTCACGCCTATGCTTCCATCACGAGACCGCAGCGTTCCGCCATCGGCGGAGCTTATGTCCCCCTGCGCAATCGGGCTTGGACTTGGCGCACTGATCTTGTTTCCGTTGCCGTCCAACACCCACCAGACAGTGCCAACGGTCTGGCCGTCCGTGTCGCCCGGTGCAACGTCATTGACCCAGTAGTAAAGCGGGAAGCCGTTGTAGGTGACCTGCGTGTAGCCATCCGACCGAGTGGTGGTTCCGAGCTGGCCGGTGTCGATGCCGCCGATGTCGATCGGCGACCTGGCGGTCAGGAACGGCGGCCAGTTCAGAGCACAGTTGCCGCTGCAGTTCGAAACGCCCGGGTCGTCGGGGTCGAACAGGTACAGCGTGCGTCCGCTGCGATCGGCAAGTATGTATCCGAACTCGGAGCTTGCAGCCAGGTTGAGCGGCGCGACGGTGTGAATCGCGGCTCCATGCGAAGACAGCACGTACCAGGTCCGGCCAACCTCCTGACCAAGCGTGTCGCCTGGCTCAGAGTCCCGGAACCAGTAGTAGAGCGGCAAGCCGTTGTAGGTGACCTGCGTAGACCCGTCGTCTCGAGTGATCGTGCCGAGCCTGTCCTCGGCAAGGCCGGCTGACAGCGTCGGCGCCTCGGTCGTAAGCAACGGTGGCCAGGCCAGCGCACAGCCGCCATTGCAGTTCGACTGGTCCTTGATGTCGTTCTTCCACAGGTAAAGCACACGGCCCGACTCGTCGGTAATGATGTCGCCGAACGTGTCGTCTGCACTGAGTTGGATGGTGGCTGAAGTGTGGACGGAGCTTCCGTATGGGTTCACAACGAACCAAACACCGCCTCGGTCCTGGCCGTCTGTGTCACCTTCGGCGACATCGTCCCGCCAGTAGTAGAGCGGGAAGCCGTTGTAGGCGACCTGCATCGTCCCATCTGACCGCTCGATTGCCGTCAGCCGCCCCTGGTTCACGCCATCACCCGCGACCGGGTCTTCGTCGGTCAGCAACGGCGGCCACGCATCGGCGCACGGCCCGGCACAGTTCGATACCAGTCTCCGATCGTTCTTGAACAGGTAGAGCGTTCGGCCGGCGGCGTCGGTCAGGATGTCGCCGAACTGGCTGTTCGATGTCACTTTGACCTCGGTGCCAACGGCTCTTGCCGTCTCTCCCTGCGTGAACAGCGCTAGCGATGCCACGGTCGCAATGAGCATCAGCGCTAACGTCGCTGTGAGCAATCGCCGCTGCTCGAACGGTCCCACCACGTGGGCAGACAGTCTTGAATACATATCGTCCAGGCTCCTCCGCATGATGTCGTTCCGAGCGGTCTTGCAGGCCTCGCCCCAAAGGCCAGACCTGAGCCCTCTTCACCCTCGGACCAGTTAAGACGCATGTATTTCGCAGGTGGACCGCGTACGGATCACTGCATCAGGAAACTCGTAACGAAGTGGTGCGTCAAAAGAAAATCCCCCGGAGCGTTGGCTCTCGAGGGATTCTCGATGTGTTGCTTTGGCCTTGTGAAACGCCTCTAGGCGAGCGCCTTCACTGCGGACTCGACTTCTGAGTAGGGCGGTTCGTTCGGAGGAGCGTCTGCAATCCAGCTCCAGCTCACATTGCCTTCCTTGTCGATCACGAAGACAGAGCGTTGGGCGACGTTGTAGCCCTCGACTCCAGCGAGGTTCTGGAACTCGACGCCGTAAGAGTTGATCACCTCTCGACCGGTGTCGCTCAGGACCGGGAAGGTGATGCTGTTCTGCGAGGCGAACTCTTTTTGAGAGAAAGGCGGGTCTGCCGAGATGGCGAGCACCTGCGCGTCCAGTGATTCGAACTGGCTCAGTGAGTCGCGGAACGTGCAAAGCTCGGTCTGACAGACCCCGGTGAATGCCGCCGGAAAGAACGCCAGTACAACGTTCTTGCCTCGGTAGTCACTCAAGCTCACCTTCTCAAGGTCGGCGGAGTTGGTCAGTGTGAAATCGGGCGCTGAGTCACCTGCTGAAACCGGCATTGGTCTGCTCCCTTGCTGTGTAGAACCGGCAGGTGCCACGCTGCGGCCTGACCGGTCGATACGAATGGCGGTGGAGTGTGATTATGCCATCGCTTTCGTCAGCCCGCGGTAATCATGGGACCTTGATGGCGATCTTGATGACTCCATCCTCGCGCTTCCGGTACTGCTCATAGGCTTCAGGCAAATTGTCGAACGTAGTCTCGTGGGTCTTCAACAGTCCGGGATCCACCCAGCCACGATCTCGCAGTTCGACCAGCTCCCTGATCTCCTTCACCGGTTGATCGGTCGCGGCAATCACGGTGGCATTCAACTGCAGGTTCTTGCCCATCCATGTCAGGTGCTTGAAACTCACCGGCTCGTCGCCCGTCAGGCTGAAGCTGATCACCTGACCTAGCGGCCGGGCTATCGCTACGCAGGTATCGAGCCCTTCCGGATTACCACTTGCATCGACGACCACATCGAACAGCTGTCCATCCGTAAGCGCTGCAGCTGCTTCCACCACATCGTCTGTTGAAGCGTTGATCGTGCCTGTCGCTCCGAGTTCCAACGCCTTCTCGCACCGGTATTCCTCGAGGTCGATACCGACGATCTGCGCGGCTCCTTGCTTGCTGGCGAACATGGTGAACGAAAGGCCGATGCCGCCCTGGCCCAGCACAGCTACGCGCTTGCCAACGGCATTTCCCCATTTCTTCGCGGAGTACAACGCCGTGCCCGAGTGCTGACACATCACCCACTCGTCGAGTCCTCCCCAGTCAGGCAGGCGGATCAGCTTGTCTGCTTTCTGGACCACAAACTCAGACGCGCCGGCTGCTTCTTCGGGAATCACGATGACGCGTTGGCCGTCCTTGTAGTCGGGATCAAGCGACTCCACCACTGTGCCGGCGCATTCGTGCACAGGCTTGCCGGGAGCGAGGGGATAATGCTCCTCCGTCAAGTTGGCGTCATACTCCAGGTAGATGTCGGATCCGCAGACCGACATGTAGTCGATCTTCACCTTCACATCCCCGTCGTCCACCAACTCCGGATCCGGGACATCGATCATCCGCATGTCTTTGCGGCCGACAATCTGCGCTGCTTTCATTCGTGTCTTTCTTTCGTGTGCGGCAGGCTCGACGAGGTACGGACGCAACCGCGAGTGCTTGATGAGGACAAACAGCAGCAGATTTTAATGACTTATGGATGTCGCGGTTCTCGATACAGACCGGGAACTCGTTTCCGGAAGGCTGCTACGCTCCCAGATCGTGCTGCATAATCGCAGCCCACTGACCGACACTACCATCCCCGGAGTACCGAGCTTGCCTGGAATGAACCCTGAAGAGAACCTTGTCCGGCTGGGCATCGATGTATCGACGCCACCAACGCCTGTAGCGAATTATGTGCCCGCTGTGCGCACAGGAAATCTCGTGTTTGTGTCTGGCCAGGGCCCTCGCAGGCCTGACGGTTCAATGGTCATCGGCAAAGTAGGGGAGGCCGTCTCGCTCGACGAGGCCTACGAAGCTGCCAGGCTCTGTGGCATCGGCCTCATTGCAGCGCTGAAATCTGAAATCGGCGACCTTACGAACGTGGAACGCGTCGTTAAGCTGCTCGGCATGGTCAACGCAGCACCGGACTTCACCGACCATCCGAAGGTGATCAACGGGTGCTCAGACCTGCTGATGGACGTGTTCGGCAAAAAAGGTAAGCACGCCCGTTCGGCTGTTGGCATGGGCAGTCTGCCGGACCAGATATCGGTGGAGATCGAGATGATTGTCGAGGTGAAGGCGACCCCGCAGGTGCCCGACTAGGCAGATCTGTGGATTATGCCCTGCCGCGGCACAAGGACCAAGACGGATAACGATATGAAGATGCGGACTATCAATCACGTTGGCCTGCCGGTCAAAGACCGCAGGGTCGCTCTCAAGTTCTACCGAGACATTCTCGGACTTGAAGTGATCCCGTCGATGGTCGACAACGAGAACATCGTCTGGATGCGGGCCGAAGACGGGACCATGGTCCACCTGATTGAGCCGCCGCCGGGCCAGGACTCTGCCGGGTATCACTTCGCCATGGAAGCGGAGGACTTCGATGCTGTGGTCGAAGAGCTTGAGGCATCGGACTACGAGGTCGACAGCGGGCCCGGTGAGCGGCATGACGGTCAACGCTATGTCTTCACCACGGACCCGGATGGCAACCGTGTCGAGTTCACAACCGCCAGCGGCCTGAAGTCGTCGAACCGGGTGGCTGACGAGCTCGGATACACCAGGGAACCTTGAGCGACTCTGCAGACAGAGTGACTTATGTACTGCTTCTCCGGGGTATCAACGTTGGCGGTCACAACAAGCTGCCAATGAACGATCTGAAAGAGATGTTGCGAGGCATGCGCTTTGAGCAGGTCAATCACTACATACAGAGTGGAAACGTGGTCTTCTCGTCAACGCCTATGACCAGTGACGAGCTAGAGCAAGCTATCGAAGTAAGGATTCAGGAGACGTTCGACCTGGATGTTCCGGCGATGGTGCTGACGAGCGGCGAATTCGAAACAGCTGTAGAGAGATTCCCGTTCAGCGCCGACCAGGCAGAGAAGTCGGTTCTGGTATTCCTGTCGGGAGAAGGGAGCGGCGAATGGGCCGACAGAGCCGGGCCGTTAGCAGGTGAACATGAGCAGTACGAGCGGATTGAAGATGTCGCTTACCTTCACTGCCCCGACGGTCTTGCGAGCAGTAAGGCGGCGGAGACACTCTTGACAAGGCCAAAGAGCGGTATCAAAGCAACGATGCGCAACTGGCGGACGGTGAACAAGATCCTTGAGCTCCTGTCTGATACGCGGCCGGCAGCTCATACAGGTCAGGAGAGATAACAGTGGCAAAGATCAAGATCAAAACTGTAAACCATGTCGGCATTCCAATTTCGGGACGTGTAACGTCCATGAAGATGTACCGGGATGTGATTGGTCTCGACGTGATCCCGCACCAGGTCGACGGTAACACTCTGGCGTGGACCGAGTGCGCAGACGGATCGATGGTGCATCTCATTGATCCTCCGGCCCAGCCAGTCGCACGCGATGGCCGTCAGCATGTCGCGTTCGAAGTGGAAGACCTGGACGAAGTCGTCGAGGCACTCAAGGAAGCCAACATTCCGCTCGCGAACGAGCCTGGTGTTAGACATGACGGCCAGCGTCATCTCTTCATCCACGACCCGGACGGTAACCGCATCGAAATCTGCACCCGCGGCGACCACGAAAACACGTCCCGCAAGGTTGACGAGAACGGCTACACAGAGGCTGGCTAAGCGCCGGCTGCTTCAGAGAGCGTACGCACGGAAGCTTTCAGCCGGAAGAACGTGAACGCGGCCATAAGCATCACTACTGCTCCGACGATAAGACTGTGCTCGTACGTGTCCGTCTGATCGAATGCGAAGCCCATCGCAACCGGCGTGATCAACAGCGCTGTGTTGTAAAGCGGCGCGAGCATGCCGCGAATCGTGGCGAAGCTCTTGCGTCCGAACAGGTCGCCAACCAGCGCCCAGTTAAGCGATGAACCGGCTTCGGAACCTGCGAAGAGCAGCATCGCGGCGAATATCGGCCATGTGCCGTCGACGACCGTGATCAGGTAGAGGCTCAACGCGGAAGACGCATAAGAAACCGTCAGCATCTTCTGCCTGCTGAACCTATCGCTTAGCCATCCGAACAGCAGGATCACCGGCACCGAACAGAGCGCCAGGAGGCCGATCAGATTCGCAGCGACCTGCTGGTCCACACCTTTCCAGACCAGAATCGGGACGAAGTGCACGAACACGGCTCCATGTACCGATATCCGCAGCGTTGTGCCGGTCGCCAGCACCCAGAATGCTTTCGACCGTAGCGCCTCCTTCGTCGTCCAGTCCTCCTCGCTCTGATAGCCCGTGGACCGAGGCCGCTCGGCAGATTCGGCTGAGGGTGGACGCTGCTCGCGCGGCGGTGGATCTCCATCGGGTCTGAGGCCCATGCTTTCGGGAGATCTGCGGAACAGGAGCGCCAGCGGGGCGATGAGTACGATCATGCCGATGCCAACGTAGAAAGCGGCCGTTTCCCAGCCCCAGCGCAGCACGGCTAAAGACAGCAGCGGAACCATGAATGCGCCGCCCAGCCTGAAAGCAGCGCTGTTGATTCCCATCACGACGCCTCGCCTGCGCACGAACCATGTGTTGAGCGCTGACGTCGTGGCCTGCATGAAGCCGGTCGAGGAGCCGAGCGAAACGACGAAGAGATAGACGAGTACGAATGCGAGGTAGGTGTTTGTCTGCGACAGCCACAGATACCCGATGCCGGTGATGATGGTGCCGCCGAGCATCAGCGGTCGCACGCCGAACCGGTCGATCAGCCAGCCAGTGAACGGCCCGATCAGGCCGCCTTCAGCTCTTGATAGTGCGAAGGGCAAGGCAGTCTGGGCGCTCGATAGTCCGAGACCTTGCGAGACGGGCAGGAAGAAGACGGTGAAGCCCTGCCAGTGCACGCTGCCACCAAACCCGTTGATGACAGCGGAGGCGCCTACGAGGTTCCAGCCGTAATAGCGCTTACTTTTTTGGGATCCGGCGACTCCAGACTGCACCGGCGCGTCCTCAGCGCCTGAGGCAGTTCGTGAAGGCCAGATCCTCATTCAGCTATAGCGCTCCTCGAAGCGGGTTGCTCATCGAATTGATCCCCTCTCCCAGCTTGGGAGAGGGCTAGGGTGAGGGTCATACGTCTGATTGGCAGCTGTTGAAGAAGCCTACAACCCACCCTCTGACTCCCTCCCTGTCAGGGAGAGAGAACTGCCGCCATCCTGAGCCCGTCGAAGGGTCGCTCAGGCGAGCCTACAGCCCTAGAAACCCGCCCGAGACAGCACCATGTCTATGTTCTCGATGCCAGGCTTCAGGGTCCCTGCGTCTACTGCCCGGATGGCGTCAGCCATCGACCTGTTCACGGGAGCTTCGACACCAGCCTCTGCAGCCCGCTCGGCCACGTAGCCGTTCATCTGCTCGATCTCCGTGGGCCGCCCTTTCACCACATCCTGCCCCATCGACGGTCGCCAATTCGCCCCGCCCGCCTTCTCTGCGAGCACACCGTCCAGCTCCTCGTACACATCGCCGCGGTTGGAGTCAGCCCACATCTGCGGATCCATGCCACCGAACTTCTCTACCTTGTAGCCGAGCGCTAGGCCAACCTGTGCGCACTCCGACGCCAGCCTGATCTGCAGTTCGCGGCCCCTCGCCTGCTTGTTCAGGTCGGACATACCCATGTCCGAGACCGCCACCACAGGATTGCCCATGCTGTTCTGGCTTAGCTTCGCCCAGCGCTCGCCCCACAGGTTCGTCGTTGTCCTCCCGGCATCGATCGGGTCGAGCAGCTCGACCAGTTCCCGAATTCGTGCTGTCTCCGAGCCGTCGTGTTCGCCTGCCCGGAAGACGTCGTGGCCGTGATCTCGGCGGCGAGTATCGCCCGGCCGCTCTACCTTTCCGGCTTCCCACATTGCGACCGATATCGACGACATGACCAGCCCGACGGCGCGCTCTACGCCGACAGCCTCGGCAATCGCCGGGTCCGTCCAGCAGTTCTGCGATGAGACGACGTAGCCGTCAGGCTTCACGAACGGGTCGATGAAGTGCGCGGCCCAGCGTGTGTCGTACGCTTTCACGGCAACGAAGCCGATATCGAACTTCACCTGCCTTGCCACAAGCTCGTTCTCGTGCAGGTGGAACATCTTCGGGTGCGCAGTGAACGGCTCGTGTGGCCCTTCGACATACAGTCCGTCGGAGCGAATCTTCTCAACCTGCTCGGCCCACGGATCGATGATCGTCACATCGTGCCCCGTGTGGTCGAGCCAGCCGCCGAGGTAGCTGCCAACCGCGCCGGCACCGATGAAAATGATTCGCTTGCTGTCTGTCATTCTTGCCCTCAGGTCCTCTCAAACTCTTCCTGCATTTCCGGCGGTGGGTAGGTGTATCGCTCTCGCGAAAAGAGCCACGGCTCACGCGCCTCATCGCTCACCCGCACCGTAGAGTCAGATCGCTCCCGTACATCCGCCTTCAGCCGTGCACCGATGCCCGGCTCCTCTGGCGCCACCAGGAATCCGTCCTTCACTACGAAATTCGGCTCGATGAAGTCGCCGTACCAGCCGCGGTGCATCGCCCTGTTGTACTCCATCAGCATCACGTTGGGAACAGACATGCAGATCTGGGCGCAAGCCAGCATGTTGACCGGCCCAACGCAGTCGTGCGGCGCGATCGGCAACTGATGCCCCGAAGCCAGGATGGCGATCTTCTTCACCTCAGAGATGCCGCCGGTCCATGTCAGGTCAGGCATCACGATTCGCACAGCGCCAGACTCGATGAATCGACGGTGCTGATAACGCGTCATCAGTCGTTCGGCTACGGCTATCGGCGTTTTCGTGGCCTGCTGCAGTCTCAGATGTGCCTCTTCATTCAGCGGCGAGATCAGCTCCTCATGCCACATCGGCCGGAGCGGCTCCATCTCCTGAACGATCTTGATCGCGGTCGCAAGGTTCCACTTCGCGTGGCCGTCGTTCGCAATCTGCATTTCCATGCCGAGAGAATCTCGAATCTCCCGGAACGGCTTCAGCGCACGGTCGAGGTCCTTCTTGAACAGCAGGTTGCCGTCTGACTGACGGGCGATGAAGTCGGTAGGGGAGAACTTCATCGCGCCAATGCCTTCGTCTAAGAGGCTCTTGGCGGTAGTGACCGGCGTGCGCCAGACATCGTGGGAGTCGGTGATGTCACCGTAAATGCCGAGCGTGTTGTAGACGCGTATACGATGCCGCGTCCCACCGCCAATCAACTCAAAGACCGGCAGCTTGAGCGCCTGCCCCTTGATGTCCCAAAGCGCCACGTCGAGCGCAGAGATCGCCCGCAGTTCTGCGCCACCGTAGCCAGCGTGGTCCGACACTCGGAACATTAGCTGCCAGTGTGCCTCGATGTCCTCGGCGTTCCGGCCGATGAGTAGCGGCCCGAAGTGGTCGTGAATCGCCGCCTCGACGGTGCTGGCGGCGTACCACGTCTCGCCCAATCCGATGATGCCGTTGTCCGTGTGCACCTGCACGAATATGAGATCGGGAAACTGGCCGACGCGGATGGTTTCGATCTGCGTGATCTTCATCGCAGCGGCCCTCTACTGTCATCCCGACCGGAGCGGAGGGATCTCACCGATTTCCCTTCGTTGGCCTGTGACCTGCTTCGAGACCTCCTCGTCAAAGAGGCGTGGGCTTGTGCTGGCTTGCGCGAATCAACGCTCATCATGAAATACAGAATCGCAGGAGTTACCACGGTGAGATCCCTCCGCTTCGGTTGGGATGACAGGAACATCTTCACTCCAACCGCCCTTCAGTCTCGCCGATCGACATCTTCCTGAAGCGCCATATGTCGTCCATCTCGACAGCCATCTCCGGCGAGAAGCCATCTTCCGAATTCCAGCCCTCATCACCCATGCCCGGGACAGACACACGTTCGTCAGTTACACGAGTCGAAACATCCTGACGCTCAAAAACCTGAGGCCGTAGCGCTGTGCCGATCCCCGGTCGTTCCGGAGCTGCCAACCAGCCGTTCTCTATCGGCAGGTTCGGCTCAACGAAGTCGCCGTACCAGCCGAGGAAGTACGGTCGCACATGCTCCATGATCATCGCGTTCGGAGAGCTCATACATATCTGTGCGCAGGCGAATATGTTCACTGGTCCAGTCGCATCGTGCGGCGCAACCGGGACCTGGTGAGCCGAAGCCATCACAGCGATCTTGTGGGTCTCGCTGATGCCGCCGGTCCAGATCAGGTCAGGCATCACGATTCGGGCAGCGCCGTTCTCGATGTATTGTCTCAGCTGCCATCTCGATAGCAGTCGCTCAGAGATACATACAGGCGTTGTGGTGGATTCCTGGAGCCTGAGCAGAGCGTCAGGGTTCATCAACGGCATCAGGTCTTCCTGCCACATGATGTCCAGCGGCTCCATCGCCTGTGCGATCTGTATCGCAACCGGCAGCGCCCACTTGCCATGACCGTCGTTGGCGATCTTGATGTCGTCACCGACCGCATCCCGAACGTCCCTGAACGGCTGCAGCGCCCGGTCCATCTCTTTAGGCGACAGGTACTGGCCTTCGCTTGGAGTCGCCACCTGGATCGTCGGCCCCATCTTCATAGCGATGATGCCGTCGGCAACAAGTTCCTTCGCCAGCTCGCCGGCTCCTGTGTATGGCGCGCCGGTCGCGTAAACGCGGATGCGGTCTCGCACCTTGCCACCGAGCAGTTCGTAGACCGGAACGTCTGTTGCCTGCCCTTTGATGTCCCAGAGCGCCATATCGAGGGCCGATATCGCCCGCATCTCAGCGCCGCCGTAGCCGGCGTGGTCGGACAGCCGGAACATGTTGAGCCAGTGGCGCTCAATGGCGAACGGGTCGCGTCCGACCAGCAGCGGCGCGAAGTGGTCGTGGACAGCGGTCTCCATCGTGCTGGCTGCGTACCAGCTCTCGCCTAGGCCGATGTGGCCCGCATCGGTGTGGACGCGGACCCAGATGATGTCGGGGAACTGTTTAACCCTGACGGTCTCTATGTGCGTGATCTTCATAAATGTGTGCGTAGGCCTCGCGGTGCCTTGCGTCGGCTGCGGCGGAGTATAGACCTGCCCTTCCTTGAGAAGATCGACGGCCTTTTATTCGCTCAAGATGCCCCAAGTCCGCGCAATCTGTGATACCTAGAACTCGGACACAGGGACTCGGTCACGGTGACCGGTCAAGCATCAAGATCAGAGCACCAGAATTCAGGGCAGCGAATATGTCAGAGGTCAGAGAGAACAGGGTCCTAAAGGCGGTTCGAGAAGGTCGAAAGGCGAAGGGCTACAACCTCACGTATCCATCGGTCCACACCATCGAGATTCTCGGCCGGTTGGACTTCGATTTCGTCTGGCTCGATGGGGAGCACGGCCCTTTTGGTTACACCGAGCTTGAGGAGCAGGTGAGAGCTATCGAGGCTGCCGGAGCGACCGCCCTGGCAAGAGTTGAGAACGTTCAGCAGTCGACCGTTCTCCAGTATCTCGACCGCGGAATCCAGGGCATCGTCGTGCCCCACGTCTCGTCCGGCGAAGACGCCGAGGCTCTCGTCGATGCGTGCTACTTCGGTCCTCGAGGCAATCGCTCTTTCGGTGGCAACCGCGGTACGAATTACACGTTCACCCCGGATCCGTGGGGCGACAAGACCGTTTACTACAAGGACTCTAACGACAACATGCTCGTGGGTGCGCTGCTCGAGGACCAGGGGGCGGTCGACAACATCGATGACATCCTGGCAGTCGACGGCATCGACCACTTCGGCATCGGCCCCAACGACTTCGCGCAGGGCATCGGATATCCGGGCCAGCCCGAGCACCCGGACGTGGTGAAGGTGATGAATGAGCTTTCGGACCACATTCGGTCGAAAGGCAAGAAGATGAGCGGCGACATCATGGAGTCGGTCTGGATCCACGACCTGTTGCTCAGCTCCGGCGAGGACTTCCTGAACGACTGACGTTCGGTGAACACGGCACGAGACGAACGAATGAGCACTGATCAGGACGAGGACAAAAGCCTGGACGCGGCTGACTCAGACGAGCAACAGCCACAGCCCGAAGATGGTCAGCAGCGCCTAACTGCTCTCAGCTCAGCCTGGATTGCCATCGGCGCGGGAATTGGCGTTGCGCTGGGAGTTGCGCTCGACAACATTGGAGCCGGGATAGCGATCGGTGCCGGAGTCGGTGTGGCGATGATGGCTGCCCAGAACAACGTCGGGCGCAAGAAATAGCGATGGTCGATCCCTGACCAGCTCGTTCAGGTAGTGATATTCACCGATTTAACGAGTAAGCTTCCGCTGGATGCGAGCCTGACTCACTACCGACGTGCCGCACAGCCACTCAGTCACGTTGCGGCGAGAGGATATATATGACGACCACAACGAGGGAACAGGGAACTTCTGCCGTCTGGCACGACTCAGACCACTCCTGGGAGTTGCGGGACCTGCCGTTGCCGGAGATGGAACCGGACGCGGTACAGATTCGCGTTCGAGCCACATCGGTGTGTGGATCAGACCTACATATATGGCGTGGGGACGGCGTTCCCAAAGACGCTCCGCCGCGTGACCCCTTTGTCTTCGGTCACGAGATGATGGGCGAAGTGGCGAAGCTCGGCTCCAAGGTCACGACCGACTCTCTCCGCAGGCCTCTCAAAGAGGGTGACCGCGTCGCCTACTCATACTTCTTCCCGTGTGCAAAGTGCTACAACTGCATCCGAGGCGAGTTTGGCGCCTGCAAGTTCCGCATGGGACGCAAGCCGCTCGACGAGTATCCCTACTGCAATGGCGGATTTGCCCAGTACTACTACCTTCGAGCGCCGCAGTATCTTTTCAAGTTGCCAGACGACATCTCCGACGCTGCCGCCGCGCCCATTAACTGCGCATTGGCGCAGGTCTATGAAGCTCTTCACCTCGGTGGCGTGAAGCTGGGCGACAACATCGTCGTACAGGGCGCGGGCGGACTCGGTGTGAACGCCTGTGCAGTCGCAGCCGAACTCGGCGCAAACAAGGTGATCGTGATCGACGGCCAGAAGCCCCGGCTAGACCTGGCAATGCAGTGCGGTGCGACTCACACGATCGACATTAACGAGTACAGCACGCCGGAGGCTCGGATTGATCGGGTGATGGAGCTGACCGATAGCATCGGCGCTGATAAGGTGCTTGAGGTGGTTGGCTTCCCGGCCGTGGTTGAAGAGGGCGTGAAGATGTGCCGGATGCGCGGCACTTACCTTGAGGTCGGTCACATCTCACCGAACTCCATCGCTCACCTGGATGTGCAGAAGCTGGTGCAGAACCAGGTGCGCTTCTATGGCATTCAGCATTACGACCCTTGGATCATCCCGAACGCCATCGACTTCCTGGTGCGCACGAGGGACAAGTACCCGCTGACGAACGTGATCTCGCACGAGTACCCGCTCGACAAGATCGGCGACGCGTTCGACACGGCGGAATGGGTAGGGCGCAACGCAGGGTCTGAGGTTACGAGGGCGGTGGTCACGCCTTAGAGGAGTCTGACAGACGGATGCATGAGCGGCGGGCCAGAGGGTCCGCCGTTCTTTTTGATCTGGGATTGTGAACCGCTCTGGCGTGCGGTCGGCTCAACCGCCGAAGATCTGTTCGCAGCGGTCGAGTGCTCCGCCGTGTCCTGCTAGCACCTTGATGTCGCCAGTCCAGATGCCCTGAGCCATCTTCAGCGAGCCGCTTTGCACACGGTCGAACGTATCGGGGCTCATCTCAGCCACCACAACCGGGTCTGTGGCCTCGCCGGGCCCATTAGCCGGCCGACCATCACGCACGCCCAGGTGGAAAACCTCGTCGGCAACATGGAACTCGTACTGCTCGTCGAGACCAGCGGCTAAGTCAGGCCTGAAGACGGCCCTGGACGACAGCACCGCCCACGCAGGCCTGCCGTAGTCATCGTCATTGCCTGGCAGCCCCGAACGAAGGCCGAATCTCACCATCTCGACCAGCACAGGCTCGATGAGGCGTCCGCGGTCGGTCAAACGGTAGATGAGCCTCTTGCGCATCCCTGGCGCACGCTCCTTCTGAACAAGACCATCCGCCTCAAGCCGTTTCA
Source organism: Dehalococcoidia bacterium (assembly GCA_028285005.1). Lineage (GTDB taxonomy): Bacteria > Chloroflexota > Dehalococcoidia > Lucifugimonadales > Lucifugimonadaceae > JAJCYX01. The sequence continues at coordinate 89,897 of JANQQP010000015.1, forward strand.
GGCGGGCCGCTAGAAGGTTCGTTCCGATACCCGGAAGCGACTCCTCAAGCTGCCCGTAGCTTCTCGCACCGGTCGCAAGCTCTCTCAGGACAAGCAGCGTCCAGCGCTCGCCGACCAGGTCGAGGGTCCTGGCTATGTTGCAGGCCTGCCCGTAGCTTCTACGCTCGTTTTTCGTTGAAACCATGTCGATCTGACTTTATTACTTGACTTTTGTATAGTTAATACTATATCTTTTTCAAGCATACAGGTCAACTGAACTTAAGGCTATACGAAATGAAAGCAAATTCAGGCGATTCACTACTGAGGCGGGCTCTCAGGGCCAATGCAGCCTTCTCAACCGTCTCAGGCATCACCCTGGCCGCCGGGAGCTACGCAATCGGCCCGCGAATAGGCGTTGAACCTTCCTGGATCGTTCTGCTGGTTGGCCTTGGTCTGTTGCCCTTCGCATTCGACCTCTATGTGAACGCCGCTCGAGCACGCATGGACCTGGCGAAGGTGAAGATGGCGATCGCGGGCGACATCGCATGGATCGCCGGCAGCGTGGCGGTGATTGTGATCGACCCGACTGGACTTACAACCGCAGGTCTAATCACGATCGCGGTTGTTGCGGCGGTGGTCGGTGAGTTTGCTTTCTTGCAGTGGGTCGGCTTCAGGCGAGCGCGGGAGGCGTACTCAGCTGAAACCACAGGCGAGCCAGCAGGGCAGACCGTTTAGTGTGAGCGGTCAGGTACCGGCGAAGTTCGCTGCAGTTCTCTACGGCGGTGCGGAGTTCAAGCACCGAACCAGGCTGTAGACTTTCGTGCCTGCGAAACTTCAGCGACAACTGCCGGGATTCTACTGCCGCATGACCGCCTTTCTAGAGTGCCTCGACTGCCCCAAGCGATCCGAACTTACTGTCACTCAGCTTCGATGCCGGTCATGCGACGGCCTGCTGCAGATCGCCTATGACCATCCTCCGACTGCAGCAGCACCTCGGACGCCGTTGGCAGGCGATGCGGCAGTGACGCTTGGTGAAGGACGCACGCCTGTCCTGTCGCTGAGCAAGACCGCAAATCGCCTTGGCCTTGATCAGCTGTTCGCAAAACTCGAGTTCATGGCGCCGACAGGGTCGTTCAAGGACCGCGGCTCTGCAGTGCTCATTTCAGCGGCACACGACGAAGGCGTCACGGAGTTTGTCGAGGACTCGTCCGGTAATGCCGGCGCGTCCCTGTCGGCCTACGCTGCCGCTGCCGGAATGAAAGCTCACGTCTTCGTGCCGGCGAGCGCCGCAAAAGGAAAGCTCGACCAGATCCAGATCTTTGGAGCCGAGCTCCATGCAGTAGAAGGTCCACGGCAGGCAGCCACCGACGCCGCGGAGAGCTTCGTCGCCGAGCAAGGCCTGCCCTACCTTTCCCACAATCTATCCCCCTACTTCTCTGAAGGCATGAAGGCCTTCGCGTACGAAATCGTAGCGAGCGACGCGGCCGAGATCGACCACATCGTGCTGCCTGTCGGAAACGGCTCACTGCTCATCGGAGCGAAGAACGGATACGACGAACTGATAGAGGCAGGAGCGGTCTCATCGACCCCGCGGTTTCACGCTGTGCAGGCCGAGAATGTCCAGCCCATCACAACGGCCATCAACGGCGTCGAATGGTCAGCGGCTGACGCTCGTCCGACCGTCGCCTCCGGAATCGCCGTTAGCGCTCCTCCGCGGCTGAAGCAGTGCGTGTCTGCAGTCACAGACTCAGGCGGGTCTGCGGTGTCGGTCGAGGAAGATGAGACGCTGGAGTGGCAGCGCAGACTTGCCGCCGAGGAAGGCATCTTTTGTGAGGCGACCTCGGCGGCCGCATTCGCGGGTCTCGAGAAGCTCCTGGCCAATGGAGCGATCAAGGCCAGTGATAACGTTCTGGTCCCGATCACCGGCAGCGGCCTGAAGGAGCCGCTTAGCGCCTGATCGACCCTCAGCAGACCATGCCGGGACGGATCACGACCTGCCCGCCCAGCCTGCAGGGCAGGGCCATTTCCCAGTTTGAAAGTGGTTCGCACTATCAACGTTATGTAAAGCAGGCAGAGGCGTTGTGCTGGAAGGGCTTGTCCGGAAGCGCGCCCCTGCACCCGTGCCTGTGCTCCCTGCGAAACGGTCAAATACATCGCCCGGTGCCAGCGCGTTCGTACCTCATTGATGTGACGGCTCGCACGGGCCGAACGACCACAGACGGATGCTAGCCTAAGAGTCCACGAGACCACGGTAGGCCCGTCCTCGTCCTTCCCTTATCTGTCCAACTATCCGGCCTCTGGATGACATAACGTGGGAGCCGCATGAAGACCTCAACGAACCGGCAGAGTGCGGATCCAGCGCCCAACCCATTGCTGAACATCCAACGTCATATTCTGCCACTGATCATCGGCCTCACAGCCGTCGCGGCTATCGCCTGCGGTTCAGAGGCCCAACCGGTTGCTCAGAGCGCCTCTCCGGTCGTCCTCGATGACGGCACTATCGCCACCGCTACCCCAGTCCCCGGCGTGCCTCGCCCGGATGCTGTTCCGGAGGACCTGGAGATCATCTGGGAGACCTACAGGCTTTTACAGCGTGAGTATGTGGACGGCTCAGCCATCGACCCTGAGGCTATATCCGAAGCCGCGGTCCGGGCGATGCTTGAGGAGCTCGGCGACCGCTACACCTCGTACATCACACCTGAGACCTTCGCTATCGAGCGACAGGGCTTCCAGGGCAATTTCGAAGGCATTGGCGCACAGGTTGAGATGGCGCCGGACCGGTCTGGCGTGGTCATCACAGCTCCGCTCGACAACAGCCCTGCGGAGATGGCCGGAATCCGGCCTGGCGACAAGATCCTGGCCGTCGATGGCGAAGACGCCACCGGCTGGAGTGTCATCGAGGCTGTCAACAAGATCCGCGGGCCGCGCGGCACAGCAGTCGTGCTAACTGTTGAGCACGTCGGCAGCGCCATCCCGGTCGACGTACCGATCATCCGCGACCGCATCGAGCAGCCGAGCGTCCGGGCACGCATGCTGAACCCCGAGGACGGCCCTTACGGCGTGCTGAAGATCAACCAGTTCACGGCGGAGACTCCACAGGAGGTCCGTGAAGGCGTTCAGAGCCTGCTCGACCAGGGCGCACCTGGCATTGTCATCGACCTGCGAGCGAACCCCGGCGGACTGCTCACGTCCACGGTGAACGTTGCATCTGAGTTCCTGACAGACGGACTCGTCACCTATGAGATTGACGCTACAGGCAAGCGGGATGACTGGTTTGTGCGTGAAGGCGGTCAGTTCCCCGACATCCCGCTCGTCGTACTGGTCGATGGCTTCTCAGCCAGTGGCTCTGAACTTCTTGCCGGCGCATTGCAGGACCAGGGCCGGGCTCTTGTCATAGGAACCACGACGTTCGGTAAAGGCTCAGTCAACCTGCTGCGCCAGCTCTCGAACGGCGGTGGCGTCTACCTCACAATTGGCCGCTGGTTCACACCAAATGGACGCCCGATCGAAGGCGAAGGTGTTGAGCCGGATGTCGTTGTGGAGTTCCCTGCTAATTCGCAGTTGACGTTGACCGACGACGTCCAGATGACCGCTGCCATCAAGCAGCTGGACTTCCAGACAGAGCGCAACCAGTCGGCTGCGGCGGCACGATAGTCGTCTCCGTCCCGAGAGCCTTCTAGAGTCGTCACCGTTCGGAACGGTGACTACAATGCGCCGCACCGAGTCACCTCCAGTTGCGAGCATCACATTGAAGTCACCTAAGATCACAGGAATCGAAGTCAAGAAGGTCGAGTGGGAGATACAGGACTGCTCCCCCGGCTCTGGCATGGTGCCCACCTACAACCCGGGCACCAGTCACGGCATGTCGCTCTTCATGACTCGACTTTTCACAGACGCCGGTGTGATTGGCGAGTACCCGCTGCACACGGACATCACCAGCGTCAGTGACTACCTGCTCGGGCGCGATGTGCTCAAACGCGAGGAGGTCTGGAACGACCTGAAGTTCGTGACCGGAGTTCAGAGCGCGGGAGTCGACATCCTGCTCTGGGACATCGCCGGAAAGCTGTCGGACATGTCGGTATCGCAGCTGCTTGGCGGATATCGTGACAGGCTGCCTGCGTATGCCAGCACCATGAACGGCGGCATCGCAGGCCTAGACGGAGGACTCTCGACACCCGAGTCCTATGCTGATTTCGCCCAGCGGTGCTCAGAGATCGGGTATCAAGCCTTCAAGATTCACCCCTATCCTCGGCCCGTGATTCAAGACCACGTCGACGTCATGCTGGCGCTTGGTGAGCGAGTGGGCGGCGAGATGGACCTGATGCTCGATGCCTTCGCCTACTACCCGACCTTCGCTGATGCGCTGAAGGTGGGGCGCGCCTGTGACGAGGCCGGCTTCTTCTGGATTGAGGACCCGTACTTCGAAGGCGCGACCGAGCCCGGCCATAGTCGGTTGCGTGAGTACATCTCAACACCGCTGCTTCAGGGCGAGACGCTTCGTGGCCTCTCGAGCAAGATGAACCTGCTTGTAACCGGCGCCACCGACTTCATCCGCGGTCAGGTCCATGGTGAGGGGATCACTGGCACGATGAAACTGGCTGCCGCAGCCGAGGCCGTTGGTGCCGATATCGAGATCCACGGATCAGGCCCGGCGCAGCGCCACGCCATGTCGGCAATCGGCAACTCAAACTACTACGAGATGGTCTGGGTCCACCCGGACGTGCAGTGCCTCCAGACCACCCCCGACATCTTCGGCGAAGGCTATGACGACGGCCTGGAAGCGGTCGACAGCGATGGCATGGTCCCCGTCCCGGACGGCCCTGGCATGGGCGTCGAGTGGAACTGGGACGCAATAGACCACATGACGACCGTAACGAAGGTGGTTGATTAGGGAGAGGTGTTGACTCCCCCAGCCTAGCCAAGGATCGCAACTGTTTCTCCCTCCCTGACAGGGAGGGAGTTAGAGGGTGGGTTGTCGGCTTCCTCAACGGCTGCCAATCAGAGGAACGACCCTCACCCTAGCCCTCTCCCAAGCTGGGAGAGGGGATTGCCCTTCGACAAGCTCAGGATGGCGGACGTCTGTCATTCTGAACTTGATTCAGAATCTCTCGTTGGAGTGGGATCAACGGTCAGGTCCCTGAGACCCGCAGGCGGGTGCCCTTCGGTCGGGATGACACTCCATCCTCCCTCTCTTTCACCGGTCTGCCCTCTCCTAATTCGCCATTGCAACCCCTTACACTGGTTAGCTATGGCTGCGACAGCGACAAAACCTGCGGACACCACGATCGCCACCAACCGGCGGGCGCGGTTCAACTACGAGATTCTCGAGACATTTGAGGCCGGCATCGTCCTCACAGGCTCCGAGATCAAATCGGTGCGCGCCCGCCATATGACCATCTCAGAAGGCTACGTGCAGGTGCGAAAAGCCGAGGCGTGGCTGATGAGCGCGCACATCGCCCCGTACGCCGCCGCCAGTCAGTACGATCAGCACGACCCCATTCGCCCTCGCAAGCTGCTGCTCAAGAAGAAAGAGATCGCACACATCGAGCGTGAGATGCAGAAGGCTCGGCTAACCATCGTGCCGCTCAAGGTCTACATCAAGGGTCGCCGCGCCAAGGTGCTGATCGGCCTCGGCAGAGGTAAACGCCAGGTCGACCGCCGCGAGACCATCAAGCGCCGCGACGCCCAACGAGAGATCGGCCGCGCAATGCGTGTTAAGAGCTAAACCTGCAGCGCTGTCGAAAAGTCTGGCACGCCTGCCCAGCGTCCGCCGTCGCCTGTGGCGCGCATCACGGCGATCGACTTGATTACCTCGGGGTTTGCAAGGCCGTGCGGTTTGGTGCCGGTCAGTACGTTGATGACCGACTCGGCCTGCAGGATCGGGCACTCCTCGAGGAACTTGGGTGAGTAGCCGGCAAGGTGCGGTGTAACGATCAGGTTCGGGATCTGAAGCAGCGGACTTTCCGGGTCCACTGGCTCGACCTCCGTCACATCGATCGCCGCTGCCTCGATCTGGCCGTCCCGTAGTGCCACCTGCAGCGCCACCTCATCGATCAATGGCCCGCGAGCGCAGTTCACGATCATCGCTGTCGGCTTCATCTTTGAGAACGCCTCGGCATCGATGATGTGGTGCGTTTCCTCAGTGGCCGAGGTGTGGACCGTCATGTAGTCCGACTCTCGCAGCAGCGTGTCGAGGTCGACCATCTGCACGCCATAGAGGTCGGCGGCAGTCTGTGAAACGTACGGGTCTGCAGCGAGAATTCGCTCTGGTCCGAAGCCACGGACGCGCGTCGCGAACGCCTTACCGATGTTGCCGAAGCCGATGATGCCGACTGTGTGGCCAGCGATGCGCCGCACCGTCTCCTGGTACTCGCTGGTCAGACGAGGGTTCTCCGACCACTGCCCTGCCCTCGTCGTTGTGATCGTGTCGTAGAGCCGTCGAGTCAGTGCCAGCAGCATCGCAACGGCATGATCGGCGACCTCGGTCGTATTCACGCCCGGAACGTTGCATGCCAGCACGCCCAGCTCGGTTGCCGCATCAAGGTCGATCGAATCGACCCCAACGCCAAGCCTGCTGACGACCTTCAGTTTCGGGCAGGCCTCCAGCACCTCCCTGGAGGTGAGCGGCTGCGTACTGATCAATGCGCCGTCAGCATCCTTCAGGAGGTCGATCATCTCGGCAGTGCTCGACACTGAGCCCTCGATGACCTCCATTCCGGCTTTCTCGAAAAGGTCGGTGCGGTGGTGCTTGCTCGCCATTACTGCGACTTTGAACGGCATGTTTCACTCCCTCGTTGAGGTTGCGTCTGATCCGGCGACAGATGAGTCTGCTCGGACCAAACATTAAGCTAAATCGCGTGCCGGCCAGATGCCTGTGCACGGCCCCGGCAGTCTACCTGTTCGGTCGCTCCGGCGATGCGGTGCTTGCGAAACGCTCAGTTCCTGATGTCATCGACCACAAGAAACGCAATCGCAAACAGCACCACGGTGATCACAACGACCAGTATCGAAGTGAAGATGCTCGCCAGCCATGCGCGCTGGAGCATCGTGACATCTGATAGCACTTCGGGGGCATCAGGATCCGGAGTCAGCGTGCGGAATGTGATCGCTCGCTGGGCGTCCTGGCCAATGAACGGCCTTGAGCCCCGTGCCTCGGCGACCGAATACACCTCTTCACCGGGCGGAATTACCACCTCGTGCGGATCAAAGGTGAAGTGAAGAGCACTCTCGGAATCGGTGGCTGAAAACTCCACTTCGGCATTGTCATTGCCGCGGTTCCTGGCTACGAGCACGAAGGCACCAGCTCGGCCGACGCGCGATAGCTGCGGATGCGCCTCCAACAGGATTTCCGACACAGGCAGCACCTCGACCGTTGCTTCTTCGACTCGGGAGTTCTCTGGTGAAGTTGAAGGCACCGCCTGGACGCCGATCGTGTGCGGCCCGGCTGCTGCTGAGTACAGTGTCATCACGTCGATTGTGACCTCAACCTCCGCTGATCTTCCAGGGAACAGATCAACTTCCTGTGGCTCGACTGTTGCCCTGAACTTCCTTTCAGCACCGACAACACCGATCTTGAACTGCTCGACAATGTCCGAAGGATTGAAGATCTCCGCGGTGAGCGTTACCGGATCGCCCGGCATCAGGACGACGGTCTGCGGGGTTATGGTGATGCGTGGAGGAGTGATCGGCATCTCGTGAGGCCGCTGCGGCGATCGGCACGCGGCATGAGTCAGGCGGGTCGGCGGTTCAGCGCCATTCTGACGCAATCCCAGCGCTTTGTGGAGCCTGAGGCGAGGCCTGCCGGTCCGAAGCCGGCTGCACTTTGCGCGGCCCTAGAAGAACTGCGCCCACGTGATGAGGAACCCGGCGCCGGTCACCATTGGCCAGAAGCCCAGCTTGGCGATGATGTTGTCGCGGTAGAACAGCATCCCGCGTGCGCGGCCGGAATTGATGAGGATCGAGTTAACTGCCACAGCCAGGATGGCAAAGTAGGCGACGAAGTAGAAATATTCGAGATAGATGATCTGTGACGAGTTGAGGGCTGATCGCAGGGCGTTGTGTCCAAGGATGGTGACGAACATCAGCGAGCCGGCGAACGCCAGCACAGTTGCAGTTGTCGTGCCGAACTGTGTACGTCTCTCATCATGCGTCGAAACGGTCATCAGAACCGCGAACACCAGGAATGAGACCACTATCAGCGGCAGCATCCTGGAAGTGAAGACATTCAGGAAGTCTCGTTTCAGCCGTACGTTGAACCGCAGCTCAGGAACTGTGCCGACTCGAGAGAAGTCCGGAATACCAAACCGCGAGTTGATGTTCGTGGTGGTGTAGTTGAAGAAGCTCCGGTCAACGGTCCAGCCGTTCACCTCGAACCCGTCCTCAAGCCCTGGCCGAGCCACTGGCACGATCAAATCGTACTGAGGGATGTCAGGAATCAGGACGATCGGCTTGTCGAACTCCCTGTGCCGAAGGCGTATGGACACATCCTCGGCATCGAAAGGGAACTGCGAGAAATCCATCGATGTCTGCAGAGTCGTCTGAAATCGCCAGCCAACCGTTCGCTCGCGGCCATTAACACGGTCGTAGGCAGGAGTGAATGTTGTAGACCTAACATCGTCTGGGAAGGTGAATCCGGGCTCGATCTCCCTGTCGAGCCGGTCGAGATATCGCTGCCAGACGATTCCGGACACGACGACGTTGTCGTCCTGGAACTCAACCGTGTTGACGAACACGCCCGCGAATACCTCGTTGGTCACGAGGTCGGGATTGGTGGCGGTCACATTTGAATCGAACTCATCAACGATTCCGCGAAGGCTTGACCCATCGGTGAGGGTCGCAGAGTCTCCTCCGTAGTTCGCGGTCACCGTCCATATGAGTGCGATTCCCAGCGAGCACATGGCGGCAAAACTCAGCGAAGGGCCCCACAGTCTTGCAGCTCCTCGACCGAAGATTCTCAACATAACTGCAACCAGTGAGAACACTGTGAGTAGTCCGGCCGTACCGATGCCCATCATCTGCCGTCTGCCGACCGGGTCCGATGCCAGAGCTTCGCTCTTGATCAGCACATATCCGAGCGTCCAGCCGGTCGAAGGCACCGTTTCGTAGAACAGCCAGGCTTCCCGACCGGTGATCTCGTCCACGTAGTCGACGAATCCGCTCTGACCTTCGCCCGAGCTCGCGACAACCTGCCGGTACGCAGCCACTCGCTCTTCATCGGTTGCGGAAAGTGAGGCCGATTCGCCGAACGCGTTCTCGATGCTTCTACTCTGTAGCCAGTACTCAGGCACGGGATGAATCACGAACTGAGATCCTGCCAGCATCAAGCCGTAGCCGGAGGCGCCAAGGTCGAGCCAACTGAGATTCGAGTTCAGGCTTTCGAGCGTGTATGTGCCTAGCGACACGCCACTCGGAGCCGGAATCGTGCCGTCGCTGGACGCCGGCGCCGTGAACGGAGCAACGTACTCGGCGATCATCCGCCTGCTGGTATTGCCAAAGTAGGCGCCCGTCCAGTGTGCGCCCTTCGTCAGCCCATCCCGAAACCACCAGCCGCGCGAGTAGTCCGGATGGCCCGTGTCACGCACGAAGTACTCGTAGGGAAACGGTGAGAACTCGACCACTCCGCCGGGCGTGATGAAGTAAGGAGTGGTGTCCGTCTGGCCGGGGTCATTGGTCGAAAAATCGTAGTCAACACCGCGACCATCGAAGTCGTATGCAACTCCGATGCTCCAGAACTGCGGGTTGTCCTGCAGCCTCTGCTGCAAGTCAGCGTTGATGGCCGACTGATCCAATTGCCCGCTATCGATCTGATCGGCCACCTGCTGCACGTTGTCACGCAAAGCGACAAGCTGCTGGTCCACAAGATCGCGCGCGCTTGCAAGCCGTGCCCGACCTTCGGTCCTAGCCTCTAGGCGGACATCTTCGTTGTGATCGATGTGGACAAGCGTAAGGACGATCAACGCCGTCAGGGAGGCGACGCCGAGGGCCGCGAAGACGATCGTAGGAAACTCTCGGAGCCGCTCCGTGTAGGAGATTGCGGGCTCAGCGGCTGGAGAGCTGACCGGCGTGTCTTGTTCATCCTGTGGGTTCATCGAAAGGGCGGCCTGCGGGCCAGAAACGGTCCCCGGAGCTCAACCTTGTCTGTTGGCTAAGCGTGCCGGGCAGATACACCTTATGAGATGCACGTTCAGATTTGCATGTGTGCAGACATCTGATTGCGCGCAGCAAGTTCTAGATGCGGCGCACCTGCACCCTGCCCCTGCGGTCCACAATCACGAGTCGCTTACCCATCTTCGCTTTGCCTCCAGACTTTCCTCCGCCGAATAGCGACTTGAGCAACAATAACGGCAGTAGAAGCAAAGCGAGCAGCATCTGGAGAAGCCGCATGAAGGGGCTAGGAGGCCGTATCACCGCCAGAGTGTTGGACTGGAACTCCAGTCTGTAGCCGCTCTCGGTCTCGGCGCGGATCACCTTCTCAAGCTCACGCCGACGCTCGTAGATCGGTCGTGCGCCTCGCCGCGGCGTCCCTGGCTCTGCAGCGGCCTCTTCTTCTCCTTCCGGAGCCTCCTCGAGTCCCTCGAAGATCCTCGGCTCGTCAGACTCCCGGATGGACTTTCCTCGACCGCCTCCAAATAGCCGGTTGACCTGACGGAACTGACGCGTCGCTCCACGCGGCAATACGTTTCGCAGCAGGCTCCGCTGACGACGTTGGCCCTGGCGGCGAAAGAACCGTGCCGGATCCTTCGCCACACGAGTGAGCCGCCTGATGCTGCTGATTCCGCGAGTAGTCATTGCGTTCCTGGTATCGGAACCGGTACGCAGCCAGTTCCGCACTTGTCGCTCAGTTTTAAGAGGTCGACCCGCGTCACTCTAACCCTTGTGCCATCGATGTCGGTGTGGGTTATCACCGCGGTCTCTTCGCTATCGTCAATGACGACGGACATCGAGATGTTGTAACCAACCTCAAGCTTCGGAGTTTCGTTCCATGGCCACCACCAGACAGGCCAAACGCGACCCGAGTTGGTCCCTTCCTCCTCACCTTTGTCGATATCTCGGACAATCCATTTGTGGTCCTCGTCGCAGGGACTGCACGTGGCAACAAATAACTGCGCCGTTTTGGCATCGCCGACAATCTTCCGATAGGCGATCACCGGAGCGCCTTTCTCGCCGCGTGCCATTTCTAGCTCGCCCCTTTCGCCAATCCAACTATCGATCTCTTCAATCGAGCCGTCCTGGCAATTCTGATCTGCGCAATCCAGGTAGTAGAGGCGATGCACCGGTTCGCCATCTGACGAAGTTGTGTCGGCACGAATGAACGCTATCTCGGGCGCAAGGGTGTTCGGATCAATGATCATCGACAGCTGGTTCTCACCGCTGAATACGCCCTGGATCATGGTGCCACCGACTTTCGCCAGACTGACGGGTGCAGTGTTCGCCGACCGTTTGCCAGCATTGTCAAATTCGTCGCAGGTCGAGTTTTTGCACCGGAGCATACTCAGCGTGCCAGTCGAATTGATGAAGACGATGAACGGGGATCCAGCACGCGGGAAAGCCAGAGAGATCGGACTTCCGGGGTTGGTCCGCTCGCTCAAATCGAGATTCACAACTCCGTCGTCGTCATCGACGCACGCTATGCCGCAAAGAAACGCCAGTTGCATCGCATTGCCTTTGCCCATGTATGCGACTGCCGGGACCCCGCCACTTACGGCCATGACTGGCGAGAAGCCGACGCCAATTGACTGTTCGGCCAGCAAGGCGGCCAGTTCACCATTCACTGATCTCGTGTCTTCTAGTGAAGACGCTTTCATCGCGGCGTCTGCACGTACACCGAGATCTCTGGTCGCTTTCAGCAGATCTGCAAACCCCGTCGTGCCTGAGTTCTCGCTGTTGAACGTTTCCAATGCAACATCGAGCGAAGTGGCAATCGCATTGACCGCCTCTCCGTCAGCGGCATCCACAACACTGAGTCTCGCAGCGACGTCATCGCTGGCAGTACCCAGTGCCACGAGATCCACCGCAAGCGAGACTTCCTGGTCTGTCAAGTCGCCCTCATCTATCGGGAAAAAGCGGCGCGTGCCGAGTTGGTCGTCGCAGCCGGGCGTGCCGCACTCGACCGCCACAAGGCTTCCGGTCTCCTCCCGGCGATAGACAGCTAGCGCACCGCCTGCGACCCTGACCATCGCGATGCCTCGCCGGCCCGGCGTGCCTTCAGGGTCGACCTCGAACGCTCCTTTGATCAGCTTTCCTTCGCCGCACTGCGTATTCCCGCACAGGACCATAGACAGCGAGCTGTCCGTCGCGGTGGGATCTTTGGAGTCGTTGTCCGCGTAGTAGGCGACAACGGGCAGATCATCGACGATCACTACAGAAGTGGCTGAAACGCCTTCAGCATCCTTCAGGACTAGCTTTGTCTCGGCAACCTGGTCGGGCCAGACGGCATCCGCCGGGTACATGAGGATGAGGAATGCGCCGCACAACCCGAGAAATACGCCGATGACTGCCACTGCCGCCGACAGGAAGACGGTTGGCTCCGCCTCCGCCTCTACATGCGTCTCGCCTTCCCGATACCACTCCTCGGGCCGGTGTAGTTCCTCGCCGCAACGCAGGCAGTAAGTCCGGTCGCCGGGGTTTCTAAGCGCGCAGTTCCGGCAAATGATGTCGGTATTCTCATCATCAAGATCATCCTCATCCTCCGAGGGCGTCCCCGACTCTGGTTCTTCGCCAACGGCTGCGGCTCTGACTGCCGGGCGTTGCACCGTCGCGGCCGCTTCAGCCCATACAAGAGGAAAGTCGCAGTTCGAGCAGAAGACATCTGCGTCGCGTCCCACCTGGTTCGGAGTCGAACATCGCGGGCAGCTGACCTCGATCGTTTCCTGGTTGTCCGGAGTCATGGCGAACCAGTGCCTGGAGACACGAAACCCGCGCGGTCGGCAACGATGCGGCCACCCACCACGAGCTCGAACGAGCAGTTGACCGGCAAAGCGTCCTCTAGCAACGATGTCAGTGCGGGAATGCTCACTCCACCGTCATCGGGAAGGCCAATCGTGACGTGACGCCTATCAGGAATATCGTCATCGCCCCGGAATATCCCTCCGGTATCGGAGACCGTGGCCTTCTCTCCAGTCACGATCGACAGCAACTCTGCGAGTCCATCGACGGTGCCTCGACGCCGGTACAGATTGGCGGACGAACGGACCATCGTCTTGATTCGCTGCCGCGCAACCTCGTCGCCACGAAAATCGATATGGACTGGTAGCCCTGTCCAAGAGCCAACCCACTTGACGAACTCATCGGGAGCGATGCCGGGACTGACGAACGCTGGGACCGAATCGGCCTCTTCCCTGATGCCGGTGGCAATCTGTTGAAAGATGCCAACGAAGCGGCTGATGAAGGGGTCCCTCACCATCACCGCGGGCAGTTGGTTTAGCAGCCAATCCTGTCTCATGTCACTCCGTCGCCAGGTCCTCGGGCGAGATCAGGCTGTGCTGATAAGACATGAAAAGGCAACCGGCCTCAGCCTTGACCGCCTGGCCTCCTCGTGGCTCTCGTTCGCCGGTCTCCAGATCGACGGTGTAGAGCAGCACACGCTCAACCCTTTCCAGTCCGTCGACTTCTGAAAGCAGGCTGAAGACCTGGGAAACGTTCAGCTCTACTTCGAACGGCCAGCCCTGTCCGCTCGGCCCTCCTGTAAGCGGGCTGATGTACTTGTAGAGCGCGTCCATCGCGCGGTCTTTGACGAGACCTTCGTTCCGACCGGCCTCCGGGACGATCTCAGCGGCAACCTTCACACCGATGTACTTTGGTGCTTCGACGCTTACGGCAGTGCCAAGGATCCGCCTCTCCTCGAGGTACTGCTGGACCGTTTCGAAAAGCTCGTCGCTGATTGCCATATCGTCGACAGTCAGCTCTGCCGGCCGCTTCTCGACCCTGGGAACGATGAGCAGGCGGACCACGTCGGAACCACCTGACGGGACGATCACCTTCGCCCTGGCCACAGATGGCGCCGCAAGGTGTGCGAGACGCTCGAAGTCCTCCGCAGTAACAGCGCGGTCCCCGGACTTCAGTTCCATTGCGCCGCGCATCCGGGCGCCGTCGAGGGTCTCGGCGTCTACACCGCCGGTTGCTGGCTCAGGGTTCGTCACGCTTGCGACGAATGAGACTCCGCTAAGCCGCCGGGTGAGCGTGTTTGCACCGACGTTCCCGCGAGCGCCTCCTCCTGAGCGGTAGCTGGTCAGGTAGATCTCGGCGCCACGTGGCGGAACGGCTCCAAACTGCCTGTAGTTGCCGTCCGGGAAGCGGATCCTGGGGCCAAACCTGATCCGTCCTTCGGCAGCGTCCCACACAAAATTTAGGCTGTCCTGGTTCAGGTCCGTGAAGTCCGGCACCTCGCTCCACATCACGGGCTCGCCATCTGGCTCCACGACCTCCACCGTCTCCCCTTCGATGCGGTCCAGCACCGGGCGGTTTAGCGTGAAGAACTCCTGGGCCGGCTCGTAGTCCGAGACTCCCAGCAACTCTCGGTCATGCAGCTCACCGTGATGCGCGCTGACTGAGCCGCCCACGCCGAATACGGCTAGCGCGGTGATCTCAGGGGTCTTGTGATACGGCTCCTGTCCCGGTCCCGCCTCCGTCATCCGGCATCGCAGCCAATGCGAGCGCACGTTCCCAAGCGACAGAGGCTCATGCCGCTTAGGCAGCAACAGCAAGATTTCCCCGTCCTGGTTCAAGCCTCCGGTCTCATCGGACTGGACGCGGACCGGCGACCATTGCTCGCCGTCCCACACCTCCCATGCCCACGGCGGGTCTTCTGGCCTGACCCCAACGCCTTCGGTTGAAGCCGTCACGTCCAGCCTGATCGCCAGAGATGCAAGGCTGTTTTCGAACCCGAAGTAGATCGCATCGTCCGGCTGCAACGTGCGGAAAGTCGGGACAGACGCGCCCTCGAACCGGATCTCATCCCACTGATCGCGGTACCGGCCGGGGTTCTCAGAGTCCGAGACCACCACATGTGCCAGCTCGGGAGGAACGATCTCGAGAATCCGATCCGTCATGAAGACGATTGAGTCTTCGTCGTCTACCTCCTCGGTCCCGACCTGTGTGCCCGCTGGAACGGTGACAAGTCCGGCAGCCGGAGCTGTCAGCATGAACAGCAGGTCGGTCTGTGCAGCTACCGACGGGAACGGCCTGATTCCAACGAGCTGCAAAAAGCGCCAGTAGATATCGTCCGGCACCTGGTTCAGACGGTAGATGATCGACTCGGTCATCCACGCAAACAGCTCGATCAGCGCGACGCCGGGGTCCGACAGGTTGTGGTCCGTCCATTCAGGCACGTATTGCGGGATCAGGCGCTTAGCCTCATCCACGATGTCCTGGAACGAACGCATGTCTATGCGCGGCGGTTGAAGCGTCACTCTTCGCCCTCCAACGGGATCACATAGAAGGGATACACGAGGTTTCGCCTGTCATTCGTCTGTCGCACCACGTACTCAATCGAGACGTTTACGCGCTCGGCTATCTCCGGGTCCGGCTCCGCAGTCACCGTCGAAACCGTGACACGCGGCTCCCACATCTGAATCGCCTCGATCACAGCCTGCTCCATGGCGGCCATGGTGTCGGTATTGACCGGTTCAAACAGCTGGTCCCATATCCGGCAGCCGAAGTCGGGCCGCATCACCCGTTCGCCGGGAGCGGTCGAGATCACCATGCCGATAGAAGCATCCAGTTCCTCGCTCAGCGTGGTCAGCCGAATGCCGCCCGAGCCGCTGATGCGCACCGGGAAGGTCCAGCCACGGCCTATGAAATCTGTCTCGTCGAGCGTCATCCGATCAGTACCTTCGGCGCTCCAGCCATGATGGTCCCCATTGGCGCGGGCGCCGGGTCGTTACAGGTCAGCACCTTATCTCCCATGCGGGCGGCCGGCTTCTTGTTGATGAAGACGGTGAAGGAGCCCATCATGATCGTTCCCTTGTTGGTCGGGTTAACCATGAACCGCGGCCCTTGCGGGATGTGCGACGGCTGGTTCTGCGTCTGGTTGCCAACCATCGCCGCCTCTTTACCACCGATCTTCACGTTCGTGGATACACCAGTCGTGATCTTTGCATTGAACGGGTGCGGAATCGGTGTCGGCACCTCGCCGCCCGGCGTCGGGACCATGATGATGTGAGTGTCGATCCCGGCCACTGGATCGTCTTTTCTGGCTGCTGGCTTTCCCATCGTTCCTCAGTTCAGCTGAATCATTGCGCCCTTCACAGTGACGTTACCGGACGCCTTGATATCGATCTTGGCTCCCTTTAGTTCCAGGCCAGTCGAGCCCTCGACAGTCACCTTCTGGCCCTTCACAGACACACTCTTTTTCGATGTCACTTCGACGTCTCCAGCAGAGTCGACGCTGACGCTCTGCTTGGAGCTAGGTGTCTTCAACTCGATGCCAGATTCGGTCATCGATATGGTCGCCTTAGAGCCGCCGTCCGTGATCACTATCTTCTGGTCCTTGGCGCCTGAGCCGTCGTGAAACTCGATCGAGTTTCCTTTGGACGTCTTCCAGGTCCGCTTGATCACCTTTCCGCTCTTGAAAAAAGTCTTGGCGTCGTCAGGCGGCTTGTCCTTACCGTTCCACAGCCCGCCGAGAACGACCGGCCGTCTCGGGTCTCCGTACTCAAAGCCGACCAAGACTTCGTCGTTCACCTCCGGCATCACCTGGAAGCCGGTTCCGTTCCCTGCGCCTTGAGCGAGGACCCGCGCCCAGTCAGACTCTTCCTGCTTGCCGAGAGTCCCGAACTTCACCTTCACACGGCCGTAGTTCTCAGGGTCTTCAACGTTCGTGACGATTGCGCTCAGGATCTGCCCCCAGGGAGTGTATGAGTCGCCATGCGACGGACGCGAGCCGCCGAGTAGATCGACCAGCCCCGCTGGCTCTCTCTCTCCGGCCGTAAACCGGGTCAGGTAGGTGACATTCGCTCCATAGACATGCTCGGCCGATGTCACCAGGAAGTCGCCGGCGATCGTCTTGCCAGCGCCACTGATGTTCACTTTCGAACCCGCTGCGATCTTCGGTGAGCCGACGGCCTCTCCCTTCAAGATCACCTGGCCGGCGCTTGCGTAGCGGAGACTCGCGTTTGCCAGCGCGTCTGCCTTCAGCTTTTCGTCGACAGGCACGTGGCCTGAGACCAACTTCGTCTTCTGGAATGCTTTCCCGGCACCTTTCTCCACTTGGTCCAGCAGCTTCTTGTCGACATATGTGGCAGCGCCGGGAGTCGTCGCACTGGCGGGGATCACCTGCTTCTGCTTTTCGTCCCAGAAGCTCGCCTCTGCGGAGTCTGCGCGGTTCGAAGCGCTCATCCGGAGGCTGATCTTGCGGAGGTCCTCGTACATCTTCAGTCGGGCCCCTACGGAGCTGGATGGCACCGACTTGAAGTGCAACTCAGACTCTGTCACCCAGAACCTGAAGCCGCATTCGTCCGCTAGCCGCTGCAGAAATTCGTAATCGGTCTCGTTGTGCTGCAGCAGGTGCTCGTACTTGAAACCTGGCGAATCCGCCTGTGCGCGCAGACCGTGGTCTTTCGCCACCTGCCCCGCAATCTGCTTCGCATCCTGCTTGAGGAAGGTGCGGGACTTTGGCTCGAGGGTCAGCTTGAAAGATGCATCGAACCCGGAAACGACCAGTTGCTCGAGGGCATCCTGTCCGGCTTCTGACGTCACGGACGTGACGTAGCCCTTCGTCACCGTGACCATTGACCCCGAGTCCCGGAACAGAACCTCGACCTCGGTACCGATGCCAAACGGGTTGTCATCCAGAAGGGCAAAGTGCGGGTCGTGGAAATGAAGGTCGAACCGGTCGGCCAGTGTGACGGACTGCTCTACCCGCACGAACGCCAGTGCATCCATCAACTCGGCCGATACAGGGCTGTTCTTGGCCTTGATCTGAACGATGTCAGGGTTACCTGGCATTCTCGACGGCCTCCCGCTCCGGAATCTGCAGGTGCGTCCCGACCGTCAGGTCGAGCGGATCAAGGATTCTGTTCGACCGGGCGATCGCCTTCCAGAGCGCGGAATCGCCGTAGTGCTCGAACGCTATCCGGTCCAACGTCTCCCCGGCCTTGACGGTGTGCAGCCTGTGCACCTCCGGCGTATACGAAGTGGGGTTCTGCAACGGCCATTCGCTCTTGTCACGACTCTGCGTCTCCGGCTCGTATTGCTCCAGCGCCAGCTTCGCGGTGGCCCTGAGTGGCTTGCCCGCCGATGAGAAGTAGGTGAACGTGACGGTCGCAGATGTGACGACAGATTTGAACGAGTAGCTGCGGCCCCAGCAGAACTGCACCCACGGCGGCCGGTCGACCTTCGACTTCGGGTCTTCTATCGAAGGAAGGGACTCAACCTCCATCAGCTGCAGGATCTTGTTCGTGTAGTCCGTGACAGCCTCACCGCTGTCCGTTGTGTCCAGAGTCAGGTCAACGTTGAGTTTCCCGGACTGGCCACGGTCGAAGATCAGGTTGGGCGCGCTGTTCTTCCACTCATCGGCGGTCTTCCACGTGTTGGCCTTCGACACTTCGAGCGTCGTGGGGTTGAACATGCACTTGATCTCACCGATGCGCGAGTCCGGTTCAGGCTTGAGCGATGCCTTGGAGAAGTTCGCCACTAGAAGCCTCCTCTGTGGCGTCCGCCTCGACGCTCAATCTCGGACAGGACTCGCTGCTCAACCCGCTGGATCAGAAGGTTCAACTGGTCGTCCGACAGCTCGTTGATGCCCGGTTCCGGAGGTGCGGTTGCCATAGGAGTCGTGATCGAATCCGCCAACGTTGCCGTGGCACCACTGACGACTCGCTGTGCAGATGCTCGATGGCCGTTTCGCGGTGACGAACCGTTGCTGCGTACGGCTCCCGCACCGACAAGCTGACGCGTTTCAGGCTGCTTGGACGGTGACAAATGGACGCCATTGCCGTTTGCCGACGGGGTCTGTGCGCCGTTGCGGTGGTTCGAGCCCTTGATGACGCTCGAGGACGGGGCACGAGTCGATGAACTGGGTGATCGACTGCCTGCCGAGCTCATTGAGATTCGCGCTTCCGAAAGCGCCGTCTGCACCGCCTGCGCCGCTTGATCTCTCGCAGCTTTCACAGCGCCAGCCGCACCACCGACTGGCAGCGATGCCGTCCCCATTCCGGTGCTGGCACTATTGGCGCGACGGCGAGGTTTTACTGCTGAGCGGCTGCTGGCCCCGTGTGCATGTGAAGTTGCTTCCGATGAGGAGAGCTGCGCCGCCGAGTCGTTTGCTCTGGCACCGTGGGTTTCTGGTTCCGGTGAGGTCTCCATTCGAACACTCGGGAACTCTTGTGCACTCATTGAGCTTGGGCGAATAGCGACTGGTCGACCATCGGTTCTGCCTACCGCTTCGGTTTCGAGTCGGTCGGTCCGGTTCATCTGCTGTCGTGAGACACGATTCGATGATCGAATCGGGTCAGGCGTAGTTATCGCATCGCGGGATGCAGATAGTGAGCGCGCGGCGAGTGTTGCGTCCGCTCGATCACTCAGGCGCTCACGATTGGCGGCTGACCGCTGAACCGGCGACGGGCCTTCGGACCTCGACAAAATATGCCTGCCGGATATCCCGGCTGCGAAACGTGATGCGTCGCCCACCGATGCCGGGAGCGCGAACTGTTCGGGACTTTGAGGGTGGGTCAGTCCCTCGGGCGAAGTCATATCACGTCGTCGGTCGGATACCTCGCCGGGACTCGCGACTTCGCGGGCCCGATGCGAATCACCAGCTGATCTGGCAGCACTATCGCCACTTTCCGGTCGAGTGCTTTCAATATCGCGTCTAGGTGCCGCCGGCGACGGGATCTGTTGCCGACGTGCGGATTCCACTCCAACCACTAATCCTGGATCCGAACCCGGCCTTTCCAAAGTCCGCGGTACGGGACGGTCTGTGCGTTGTGTAGGTTGTCCGACTTCTGCACCGGCAGCAACTGTCGCGTCCGGGACAGAGCTTGGCCGCGAGTTCGGCACAACAACATCTCCGCTCACCGACGGACGGTTGCCGGGCGCTGATCGCTGCGTTGCCGGGCCTTCACGCTGAGAGGTGGCGTCTCGAACACTGCTCCTGGCACTTCGACCCTCTGCCTGACGCTTCTCTCTCATTGCGTCCCGTAGCCCAGTTGCCAGTTCACCGGGTAGTGGCGTGCCGACCGGATTCTTCGATTTCTGGGCGGCGGGCTGCTCCGTGTCGGCACCAGGGCGCTGCCGCTGCGCTGGCGTCTGACCAGTTTCAGTGCTCCGCTTCGCTTCCAGTCTGGCGCTATCGGAGCGAGGGGGCAGGCGCATCGCCTCGGCGGTGCTTGCCGGCGTTTCTACTGTGCGTTGAACCGGTGATGTGCTCCGCGGAGCATCGGCCTGACCCGCGCTGCCAGTCCCTGTCACGCCAGCCATAGGCTCGGCATCGTTGATGCTACGGACTGTTCGTTCAATACTTCGACCCTGGTCTGCGGACTTCGCCCGAGCCGTTGACGCTTGTTCATCAGGCACGACGAATTCGTGGCTTTCCGATTCGGAGCTGAAACGTGCGCCCGGCGTATTTCGGTCCGTCTCAGCCCCTTTGCCGCCGGGTTCTCTTGCACCACTCGCCGTGGCTTCAGCTAAACGCTGGCTGCTTGCACGACTATCGACTCCGCCGTCGCCACTATCTGTTGTGCGCTGCGCAGCTCTTGTACCGGACTCGCCAGAGACCCGTGCATCGTGCCGCCTGCCGGGCGATTCGGTCACCCGACGATCACTGGTGGATTCGGTGCGCCTTCGGTTCGAACCGCCGACGCCGGGCGGCGGACCATCGCTTGGCGAGGAGTTGTTTCGAAGGCGCCGCGTCCTCTCCGCCCCCACAATTGGCTTTGGCCGCTCGGCGCTATCAGACTTTTCCTGCGCTAACGCGCCGGCGCTCCGGCCGCCATCCTTCTGAGGGCCGATCTGACGGCCACTCCGACTTCGATCGTTGGCTTCTGTCCTCCCGGAACGCGTCGCTGTACTCGACTGCGCGTTTGCGTTTGAAACTAGCTGCGCCGACTGCTGTGATTCAGGCCCATCACTCCTTGAATCACGAGACTCGACGGAGTCAAGCGACTCACCCGAAGCCGAGTCACCGGACATGGCCGCTCTCCGCTCGGACCTTCTCAGCGCACGCTCAACTCGTTCCGGGAATAACGCATATCTCTGAACAGCCGCCGACTCACCGCCGCCGGGATTTCGTCGCGCGCTGCTTCCTGCGACCAGACCCACCTGATCGCCGCCGACCAGCGTCGTCTCTTCTCCAGATGCCCGCGGTAGAGCTTCATGCTGCGGTATCGCGGCTAGAAATCGACCGAATGACCCGGGAAAAAGGCCGGAGCTTGCTTCTTCGCCGGGAGTCGCAGCGCTTGCCCCGTGCAGCCTGTCGACCATGGCGCGGGCGAATTCGGGCGATGCGCCGGGCAGCGGCGGAAGGTCCCTCCACGTGCTGTGCGTGTCAGAAGTCATCACATCATCAACTCGTCAGATGTGTGCAGCCCGTGATGCGCGATCTCCAGCTCCTCCATCGCTACATCAGAGCCATCTGCACTCAGCGTTGGGCCGCTCCAGCGCACTGGCAAAGCCTCCATGATCGTCCATTCACGGACCGGCCACCTGTCAGCGTCGAGAGCAAGCAGCGCGCAGTGCTTGTACCGGAACTTGTCGTCGTTGGCTGAGTAGTAGTCGCCCGACACTTCTTTCAGCCACTGGTACAACCCTTCGCTGTGCGTCACGCCGCGCTTCAGGGTGATGTTGCTCCAGGTGATACCGTTCGGCCGCTGGTGCACGAACTCGTTTTGGCCGCCCTCAGGAATCTCGACAACGTCGATCTGCGCGCCAAGCCCGGAGACTTCGTTGAAAGCGCCGATAGGAACATCGTCGATAAGGAAGATGAAGCGGGCTGAGGTAACTGGATAGGAGTCGAAGTCAATCGACATCAACATCCGTGCGAATCTCATTTTCCTGGAAACCAAGCTATCTTCCTTCTAACGCTCGCTGGTTCAGGCTTCCTATCTCACGGGCGATTCGCTGCCTGTCTGCGTGCTCCAGCTGGAGCACGGTGTCCAGCTCCCAGTGCAGGTGATATGCGACGTAACTGATCTCCTGCCACAGGGAGTTGATGCTGTACCTCGTTAGCCCTCCTCCGACCCTGGTTCCGCTTCCACTTCCGTCACCGGGGGAGGGCTGCTGTCCAAAGGGGGATCTTCTCCCGACATCAGCCGCTGGATCTCTTCTTCCGTACCGAAGTTCACCGTTGAGTAGAAGTTCTGCAGATAGGCAAGGTCGGACGCGAACAGGCTTTCGACTACACGTGGCGTGACGCTGCTGATGGTGCCGAGACGCGAGAGGACCCGGGAAAGCACGACAACGGTCAGGTACGCCTCGTTCTCGCGGACACGCGGATCGCGCAGCGGCTCGATCTCATCTGCGGCGGTCGCGAGCCTCATGTTGCCTTCGCGATGAAGTGTGCCGCTAGAGTCGACGTATCCGCGAGGCAGCGTGAACGAATACTCTGTCTGAAGAGCCAATTGCTGTCACCCTGTGTCGGTCCGGTCTGAGTGCGACCACCTCACCCAGGCGGCCACACCGGTTAATCACTCGTCAGTTCGGTCTAAGCGTCCACTCGTTCCAGGCCCTCGTGACTGATCGTCAGCTCTTCGAGAGCGATTTCATCGGCGGCCGCATCGAAGTCTGCGCCTCGCCATGCTGACGGCCATCCGTTCACGAAATTCCACCTGGCACGTTCGGTGAGAGTAGAGTCGAACATCACGATTGAACCGCTCCTGCGCGCCTGATCGATGTCACCTTCAAGCACCTGCTGGTGCCACTCCCACAACTCCATCTGTGTGTCGAGCCTCTTCCTGAGAGTCACGTCCGACCAGCTCACCGAGCCAGGAATCTTGCGAAGCACCGACTGTCCGGTCGCAGTCGATTCCCTGTACTCGACCACCGCCGCCGTCGAGTCGATGCCGCTGACCTCCTTGAAGGTCCCAATCACAATGCTGTCGATCTCAACGCCGAACGACGATGTAGTCATCAGATCCTGTGCATCAGGTTCCGTAACCATGTTGATTTACCACCTTTCAAATCTCCGCTGGAGCGGCCTAACTACTTCCAGACTGCGAGGTCATCCGGGCTGCGCGGCCCGGTGACGGTGATCCGTGAGCTACTCGCCTCCCTCGCGTCCGCCCGAAATCTGCGTGATGCGGAACACTACGAACTCAGCCGGTTTCACCGGCGCTATGCCCACATCGATGATCAGGAGCCCCTGGTCGATAGATTCAGGCGGGTTGTTCTCGTCATCGCACTTGACGAAGAACGCTTCAGAGGCTGATGCGCCGAACAACGCTCCTGCACGCCAGTAGCCAATCAGGAACGCGTTGATGGTCCGCTTCACCTTGGCCCACAGAGCACGGTCGTTGGGCTCAAACACAGCCCAGTTAGTCCCGTCCTTGATGGAAACCTCGATGTTGTTGAACAGTCGCCGAACGTTGATGTAGCGCCACGATGCGTCGTCCGTCTCTGTCGTCCTCGCGCCCCAGACGCGTATGCCACGAGTCCCGAAGGCTCTAATTACGTTGATGCCTTCAGGGTTCAGCGTGCCTTGCTCAACGGTGGTTATCTCCGTCTCCACATCCAGCGCGCCAAGAACCGTCTCATTCGCAGGGGCCTTCCACACGCCTCTACTCGCATCGGATCCGGCCCACACTCCGGCGACGTGGCCAGAGGGCGGAACCAGGATCGTCTTCGGCTGACTCGGAGCCTGGGGTGTTGCGAGAGGGTTTGAAATCTTGATCCACGGGTAGTAGACGCTTGAGAACATCGAGCCGACGTTGGCTCCCGCCAGCCACGCCCTGACCTTTTCAGGACTCAGTCCAGGAGGCGCATCGAGAATCGCCATCCGGTTGGCCATCTTCGTGCAGTGAGCGACTGCGGCTACCTGGACGGCCTGGTAAGTCTCCATGTCGACGTTGCCGTCAGAGTCTCTCGTCGCTGTGATCAGGTCGGGGACAACCACCATGGTGACGTCTTCTTTGACGACCAGTCCGTTGATGCCGGTGCGTTCTGCTTCGTCACCTATGAATGCTGGAGCGCCAACGTGATGTACGTCGGCTCCTCCCGATGGAGCAGACGACTTGCGGCGGCCGCCGCCCGAACCAGAGCTTGATCCGGAGGAGGCTGCTGCACTTCCACCCGGTGGCACTCGGACGATGTAAGCGCCTCCGCCGCCATGGTTGAACCACGCGTAGACCGCGTGCGGCAGCATGATGTCCTCTGCGAAGCCACCGTACAGGTTCGTGAACTGAGTCCAGTTCGCCACAAACCGGGGAGACCTTGCCTCAGGATCGGCTGGATTGTCGTCAGGCGCCTTCTCGGTGAATCCGACAAAGGCTGCAATAGCCGTTCCGGCAGCCTCGATCGGCCTCGAACCGCCCGGGACCTCCTGTATGTAAACGCCTGGTGAAAGAGGTGCTGTGGTCATTCTGTTCTCTCCGGAGATTCGGCCTCTAAATGGTTTCGGGACTGCGGAGCTTCGAAACGAACATTTACCGCGCAGGTCAACCCGAAGGCCCCTCGCCGTCGCGGAACGCTCCTTTTGAGGTTCCATGACGTGCGATGTGATATCAGATCACCGGCGACCCCGGGCTGGACCGCGCCGCCTGCCTGAGTAGCCCTGAAGACTCTCCGTTGCGCGGGCAGGCTCAACTTTTCATATGCCTGCGTCGGCCGGCCCGCGAGCCGTGTTTTCGGCGGTTTCCGAGTTGGCGCTGAACTTGCGTCAAGAGGACGGTTCCTCTAGCGTGCTGAGAGGATCGCAGGCTTTCAGATTGCATCTTTCAAGGTGCCGATCTTGCGAAGCGATCTGAAGCCGCACTATTCGGCCAATTACCCCATGTGGAGCGCGCGAAAAAGTGGGAAAAACTCGCCTCAGGCCCACGCGCAGAAACGGCCCGAAGTCAGCGCACAAGCCCTCGGATTTCGAGAGTCCGCTTAGAGGCGCGCATTCCGCGCACGACCGGCGCACCAAAGACACTCTGAAACTTCAGTCCCTGGCTGGTAACCGCGCGGTGCAGCGGCTCATTCAGCGGCAAGACGAAGACGAGATCCCGTCGTCTGAGCTATTCACAGTTCCCGGAGTCAAGCTGCCCGCTCCGGGCGGTGGCAAACCGTTGCCTGACGACCTGCGCGGAGACATGGAGCAGTCCTTCGGCCAGAGCTTCGAGGACGTTCGCGTCCACGAAGGCAGCGCGGCGGAGTCGGTCGGAGCGATCGCCTACACGCAGGGTTCCGACATCCACTTCGCTCCCGGCAAATACCGCCCCGACTCTGACAGCGGCCGCGCTCTAGTTGGCCATGAACTCACACACGTAGTTCAGCAGCGAGCCGGAGTGGTCGACTCACCAACCGGTGACGGCGCACCGGTCAATGCAAGTTCTGTTCTCGAGGATGAAGCAGACCGGCTCGGCGCGCAGGCCGCACGCGGTGCGACCGTGCAGGCGAAGCGCCGCGGCTCTGGTGTCCAGCGTGCCGTCGCTCCCGTCCAACGCAATGGTGAAGATGAAGAACTCCAGGTGTCCGACGGCCTTCCGGCGTTCGGCAGCGGACGGACACGGGCATTGGTCGCTTTCTTTGAAGGTGGCGGCAATCCCGACCAGGCAAACGCTCAGACCCTTCAACAGCTCGCGCCTGCCGTGGCCGATGTGGCCGCAGATCCGACCGCGCTGGCCGGCGGTCCTGAAGAAGTGCCGCAAGAAGTCCATGAGGCCGCCGCAGTGGCCGAAGACCACCCGGAGGCGGTGCTTGCCGAAGCGGGCCTGCTCGAAGAGGAGTCCGAGGGCGGCGACCGGAAGCCAACGGACGGCGCAGACGTTGGCGATGTGACGACAGAAGCGTCGACGCAATCCCCGCCCTCACAGTCGTCTGGCTCGACAGGCGGCATGACGGTCAGCCAGGGCCCTGACGAGGCGAAGAAGCCGGCGGAACGTGATCTTCGAATGATCGCCGTTGCCGGTCAGGCAGTGGTCGAAGCACTGGTGGGACTCAAGACCGTCCATCAACCGGGTGAAAGTCTTGGCCAGAACATGGCTGAGGTGACCAAGGTCAACGAAGAGGTCGAAGAGGAGCGTAGCGAAGCCGTTCGGGATATGGCGCTCGAACAGGTGGGCGTAGTTGGCGCAATTGGCGAGGGCTTCAAGGAGATTGGAGACGGCGGCAACTGGGAGCTTAGCGGGCGCGGAATAGCGGGAGGAGCGCTGGCCGGAGTCGGTGTCGTCGCCACACTGGCCAACACCATCCTCAATGTTAAAGATGCCGTCGAAACGCTGAAAGATGACAGCGTAGATGTTGCTACTCGAGTAGATGCTGTCGGCCAGATCACCGAGGCCCTCGCGGAAGCAGGCGCAGCTACATCGTCCGCTGTAGAGATCGTTATGTCGTGGGGCGGAGCGGCAGACAAGTTTGTTGAGGCCGCCGGGACCTGGGGTGCCGCGTTCGGAATTGTCGCCGGTGGAGTGGCGGTCGCACGAGGTGTTGGAAAAGGTGCTCTTGCCGCCCATCGCAAGGGCAAGATGAAGAAGATCAAGGAACGCAGGCGCAAGGGCGGGAGCGAAGAGGACGAACGCATTGCGCAGGCCGCCGAAGCCGCTGAGCAGACCAACAAGGCCCGGATCAAGAGCGGTGTTACGGGTGCTGCCAAAGGCTTAGTCCCAATTGCGGCAGGCATCCTTGCCCTCTCTGGACTCGGTCCGGTCGGCTGGGGAATTGCAGCCGCTGTCGGTCTTGGGAGCGCCATCTACGCCGGGTTCAAGTGGTGGAAACGGCGCAAGAAGAGTTCGAAGAGGAAGAGTCGCCAGGAGGCGGCGCAACTCCTGCGGATAGCCAAGCTGATCAAGACCGGCCTCAACTCAGAAGACGAATCGGTGCGGACCGATTACCAGCAGATTGCGATTAGCATTGGCGCATCGAAGAAGAAGGTACGAAGCGGGGCGATCACTGCAAAGGAGCTGGCGAAGCTGCTGGGCGCAGATTAATCGCCGCTCGATGACCAGGACCTTGTGATGGCAGTCCCATATCTGACACTGGTCGGTGATTACCTCGAATCCGAGGACATGGATGCACGTCTAGTGCGCGCCACTGACGCCCAGCCGCTTGACCAGCTCGTAGTCCCGATCCCACGGGACGATGAGCAGGGAGATTGGGAAGTCACAGTTCTCCAGCTTCCCGACATGGAAGATGACATTGAAGGCGCGTCGGCGGTTCAGTTTTTTGTGCCACTTGGCATCACGGCAGGTCCTGATGCCTCGGCCCGCGGTGAACTCGCACGTCTGCTCGCTCAGATCAACAACCTGCTAGCACTGATCGGGTTCTCATACCGAGAGATCGACGGCGGGGTAGTCTTTCGCCACATGGCGATCATCCCCGATTCGCCGGCCGCCTGGACCACGACGGTGCATGAGACGGTGTTCCTGGCCGTCTATCACATTGAGCAGTTCATCGAACCGATCACGGCTGTCGCCGAAGGGCGTGCGTCGTTCGAGCAGGCGGCACGCGAATCCGGTGACCCCAGGCTCGCCGCTTCTGTGGAGTAGGCAATGAGCCGCAAACGCAAGACGCCACCACGAAATCTCGATCGCCAGGCCGGAATGGTCTCCAGTAGTCGCAGTTGCTCCAATTCACAACGAGCCGGCAACGGCATCCTTCAACTTCAGGCAGCAGCAGGCAACCGAGCCGTCCGAGGGCTTGTCGCACAGCGGGACGTCGACGTTGCTGACCCATTGCTGGGCGATATGCCAGGAGCCGAAGCGCCTTCGCCACACGACCGAGGGTTCATCGTCGAAGGCGCTGCCCCGCCCTCTCGCTCCGGCGGCAAACGGCTTCCAACTCAACTCAGAGAGCAGATGGAGCGTAGCTTCGGGACGGGGTTAGACAACGTGAAGGTGCACGAGAACGAGGACCTCGCCCGTGATATCGGAGCGCGGGCCGTTACGGTCGGCAACGACATCTACTTTGATGCCGGCAGCTACCAGCCGCACAGCGGCAGCGGGAAGCAGGTCATCGCCCACGAACTGACTCACGTCATCCAGCAACGAGCAGGCCGCGTTAGCGCGATGGATCATGCCAACAGACCCGGACTCAGCGTGAACACCGACCAGGCCTTGGAGAACGAGGCTGATCGGGGCGGCCGGCACGCCGCATGGCGGCTTCCGGTCAATCTGAAGGGCTCTGGCAGACCGGTGACGAGACCAGTCAATGTCACTGCCCAGGCCGACTCGGCTCAGCCGCCGTTGCGGTTCTCGCCTGCTGAGTGAATCACTCGCCGCGGGAAGTCCGAATCCTCGATGTGACCAGTTCCGACCTCTACCGTCCTTACCGGCGGTCCCGGCTCCTCGATCACTGACGTGTCGAATGTTGCGGTCAATGTCAGGTCCACGGCCGGGCGCAGTTCGCCGCCGATCGCCGTCCAGAAGTCGGCATTGTCCGAACCGTCGAATCGTGCGACCGATATCACCGGCAACGGCCTGAGTTGCGAGAACCCGTTGCTCAAGTAAGTAGGCTGGATCACGGTGTTGCGAAGCAGAGCAGAAAGCAAGCTGCCGAGCAGCTGGTGCTCAGTACGGACATCTCCGGCCCACGCAGTGACAAGGTAACGGCAGTCCACCCGTGGTAACACAGCCCTGCGAACGGTCCTGCCATTCACCTGCTGCATGCCGACCCCGGCCTCCTGCTCGTCCGAGTTCCGCTTCACATCCCAGAGGAACGCACTCACTGTTGGGCGCGTGACTGCTGTGCCCCAGTCACGGTCAGGCCGTTCGAACGCCACATCGACATCGGTCGGCGAGAGCGGCACCTCGGCCCTTATGTACGCCTCAAGCGATTCGTCTATGAGGTGGAACATGCTGTTCTAATCGGGCTCGGCTTACGCCTGATAGTTCAGTGTTGTCGGAGGAGCGTCTGACGCAGACCATAGCCGTCTCCCTGCGACGCAGACCGATAGATCAAATCTCAGACAGCAGCGAGTGATAATCCCCGAACTCCTCTGGTGTTATCAGCCTTCCAAGCTTTTCCAGTTCCCTCTGCAGCCCGTGGACAACGTGCCGCATCGAGATCTCACGCTGCTCTGAAGCCGCCTTGAATGCTGCGGTCAGTGCGACGTTGCGAATGTTCCCGCCAGACACCCTGAACTGCTGTGCCAGGAACTCGAAATCAATATGGCCGGTCGGTGCAGTCGATGGGAACGAAAGCTGCCAGATCCTCAGCCGTTCGCTCTCGGACGGCATTGGGAAGTCGACACTCACATGGATCCTTCTGAGGAACGCCTGGTCGATATTTCCCTGCAGGTTCGTGGCAAGGATCACGAGACCGTCGTAGGTCTCGAGCCGCTGCAGAAGGTAAGCGACCTCAATGTTGGCGTATCGGTCGTGCGCATCGCTCACCTCGGACCGCTTGCCAAACAGTGCGTCCGCCTCATCGAAGAACAGCACCATGTTCCCGGCCGCCGCGGCATCGAAGATGCGCTCCAGGTTTTTCTCCGTCTCACCGATGTACTTGCTGACCACGGTCGACAGGTCGATCTTGTACACATCCAGACCCAGATCGGCCGCGATCACTTCGGCTGCTAACGTCTTGCCCGTGCCCGAAACGCCGGAGAAGAGTGCGACGATTCCGGCCGACGGAACGGCCTTGAAGCCCCATTTGCCGTAGACCGTTGAGCCGTAGCTGTAGCGCTCTGTAAGCTCTCGGAGCTGCGACATCTCCCGGGCCGGAAGCACGAGGTCATCCCAGCTCCGGCTCGGCCGCACCTGTAAGGCCAGCCTGTCCAGATGACCACCGGCAAGCCTGCGCACCGCCGAATCGACATCCCCGCCTTCCGCCGCCTGTGCTCTCGCCACCAGCCTCAACTGATCGCGGTTCAGCCTGTGGCCGGATCCTGGCTCTTCGCCAATTACGGAGCGCCAGTCGTCTGGCGTGGCCGCTCCGTCCGAAACTTGAAATCCGCGCCATGGCCGCATTGGCATTCGTTCGAGCGGCTGCTCATCTCGGGAGTTGATCGCGAACGACAGGTGTGCAGCCCGGTCGAGCCAGTGGGCGGTGTCAGGGCCGATCTCTCCGTCCGACTCAAGGATCACCGAGCTTCCAGAGACCGTTGCCTCACGGATCACGGAGCGCCACGACCTGTCATCCTTTGGTTCTGACACCACAAGGAACCGCGCGCCGGCCATCTTCTCCACCGCCAGTTCCTGCCGGGACTGCCGGTCCGCACCCGACACCACAGCCAACGAATGCGCGCCGTTTCCGGCGACGGACCTCTCGAACATCAGTCGATTCTTCGGCAAGTCCGGGTCCGGCGACGTGTCGCCGGTGATCGCCCATACGACGCGGTCGGCAAGCCTGACGGAGCGAGTGCCCCACGGACCGGAGTCATCAATGGCGATCAGTTCTGCACGGCTTAGCGGAGCATCCAGCGAAGCCGCGGACGAGCCAGATCGCCCACTTGCGCCCGCCGGGAAGAGGTCATCCAGCATCGACAGCCATGGCCGGTTCGCCGAGACGTTGTCCTGCAGATACGCCAGCAGCCTCTGTTTCTGAGGATTGAGCTCGATCGCTGCAATTACGGCAAACACTTCAAGGTCGAGCCCGCTGAGCCCAGCCGAGGCGGCGATGCCATAGAAGGGCTCATCTGACTCTGTGGCCTCTTCGTGTAAACGCTGCCCTGCCGATTTCAGATCCGGCTCGAACTGTGCTAGCGCCGGTGCTGTCTTGCCGCTATGCGGGCCATCGAGACCCGGCAGGCTGGATAGCAGGCGGTCGACTTCAGCGTCGTCTATGACAAGGCCGGCGAAATCACGCGGAGGCAAGCCCTCGATCCTGCGCTTGAGAGCGTGGAATTGGAGCAAGGCAGCAGCGAACATCTGCCATGCAGGAATCCCATTCGTTGGCGATGCCGTTGGCTTGCTGCCATTGCGTTTGATGGTAGCGCGCCGCTTCCCAGCCTCTGGCTTGATGCTCGTTTTGGTGCCGTTTCTGGTTGCCATTGGGGATACACCGGATCACGACCGGGTTGCAGATACTGCCGACGCGCGAAGTGTATTCCGAGGACGGGAAATAGCCGTGCAGCGCCACAGCTCCGTGCTCACGGTGCGACATTGCCGCGCAACCGCTATCATCCGCCAGCATGAACAGGAAAGTGCTCATAACCGACTACGTGTGGCCCAGCCTTGATCCCGAACGGAAAGTCCTTGAAGACGCAGGATTCGAGCTTGTTGTTGCGCCGGATGGCGAAGAGGAAACCCTCGCCGGTCTCGCAACAGACGTCGACGCCATCATGTTCTGCTTCGCGCAGGTGACCGAAAAGGTCCTGCGTGCAGCACCGAAGTGCCTCATCGCAGCGCGTTATGGCATCGGCGTCGACAACGTAGATATCCCTGTCTGCACGGAGCTTGGCATCGTCGTTACGAACGTGCCTGACTACTGCATCGACGAGGTAACTGAGCACACGTTCGGAATGGTGCTGGCGCTCAACCGTCGGCTCGTGCCGCACGACGCTGCCGTGAAATCCGGCGGCTGGAGTTCGGTCGCTCTCGACCAACCGATGAGACGGATGAACGGAGCGACCTTCGGGGTCATTGGATTCGGCCGCATCGGACGGTCCGTCGGGTCAAGGGCAGCCGCGCTCGGCATGAATGTCCTCACTTACGACCCGATGCTGGAGCCAGGGCAGGATGTTGGCGGGGCGAGGAGCGTTACTCTCGACGAAGTGTTGACAGAGGCCGACTTCATCAGCGTCCACGTGCCGCTAACCGATGAGACCCGCGGCATGATCGGCAAGGAAGAACTGGCATCTATGAAGCCCGGTTCGATCATCGTCAACCCGGCTCGAGGCGGACTAATCGACGAGTTTGCGCTCGCAGACGCCCTCGCGTCCGGTCATCTTGCGGGCGCAGGGTTGGACGTAATGGAACCGGCGCCGCCAGCGTCGGAACACCCGTTGCTACAGCAGGAAAACGTGATCATCACGCCGCACACAGCCTTCTTCTCCCAGGCTTCGACGCTCGAACTGGAGACGAGGACGGCGCAGGAGGTTGTTCGGGTGGTCAACGGCGGAGAGCCAGAGAACTTCATCAACCCTGAAGTGAGCGGCAAGACGCGGGTTGGCATATAGACCGCAGCACGGGCCCGCTTTGCGCCACTAACTGCCCAGAGCGGCGCTGAGCTGCAGCGATCGCATCTGCGCCTCTGCCTTCGTCGCCTGCTCCGGAGTCACTGTCACCGGTGAGTAGGCAGCGCGGTCTGCGTCGGCTGCTGCGGCCAGCAATTCATCTGAGCCCTGCTCCATGTAGACAGCCGCCCGCTCCGCATACAGGCTGATCGGCTCGTTCTCCCGTCTCCGCCTGAACCCGGCCTTCGCAACCCTTCTTTCGAGCTTCGCGAACGACCTGAGAATGCGAATTCTGTCCGCTCTGTCGGCACCGGTAAGGGTCGAATACTTCATCAGTTCGAGCTCGTCTTGCTCGTCTCGGCGCCTGCGCCGAATCCAGTACCACCAGTATGCGAATCCGGCTATCGCGGTCAGAAGCATGATCGAAACACCGAACATCGGGCCGACAGCGAGCAGCCATTCGAACAGCGCAGCCAGACCGCCCGGTGATGAGTTCAGAGCAGACGCTAGGTTGTCGCCCAGCCTGCGGTCGAGCAGCGAACTGAGGCCGGACGGCGGAGGAGTCTCGAGCGACGTCGGACTGGGCAGGTCCGGCCTGGAAGAGGCGTCGAATGGCACCCATCCAGCCTCGTCGAATAACACCTCCGCCCATGCGTGCAGGTCCGTGTCCTTGATCTCTGCCGCTCCGGAGTACGGGTTGTACGTGCCTGGCAAGAAGCCGGTGGCTACCCGTGATTGCAGCCCGGCGGCACGAGACATCAAGGCCTGTGCGGTGGCGAAATCGATCGCAGATCCTGGCCGCTGGCCAAACACAAACTCTGTCAGTTCGGCGCTCGACTCAAGCGGCGATGTCGAATCCGGGTCGTACTCCAGTCCGTTGAGATATCCGGCGATCGTTGCTGCACGGTCGAAGTCGGTCTCAGCACCGGCGGTCAGCGCGCGTGCCAACGAATAGACCGATTCATATCCCGGAGGCAGCACACCAAACTCTGTCGCCGCCCAGCCTGCAGTGTCCTGCCTGAGCTCATCGGCCGTTATCGCCGGTCGGCCCGAAACAACCTGGTAGGTTGCGCCCTCGCCCACGTTCGGCAATCCGCGGCTGTCCCTCGGCACCGACAGTGACAGCGGCTCGTAGCCGGTGATGAATTGCGGGCCAAGACCCTGCTGCATGAAGAACGTCTGCAGGTAGCGTTCGTCATCATCCTCACCGTCCGGGCGTGCGAACAGCGAGCCGAGGCGTCGACGGTCGGGCAGTGTGGTCAACCATTCGGCGTCACCACCGATAGCAGGAGCGTCGAACGAATCATAGACAGCGCCTCGCCAGTAGCTGGCAACTCCGCTGCGTATGAAGGCCACGGTTCCGGGGTCGAGATCGGGCGCTGCCAACGGCGCACCGGTCGGGCGAGGGACGAACTCGCCAAACTGACCGGGAGCAGATCCCGCATCGATGATCGACGGGCCGCCGCCGATGTCCGTCAGATCAGTTCCAACATCTCCGAGGATTCCGCCCGGACCGCCAACCGTTGCTCCGCCGGATGTCGCTTGCTGCTGAGCCGCCTGTTCGATCAACTCCCGCGCCTCTTCTGGAGTGAGCGGAGGTTCGGCTCCATCGCCAGCGCCGTTCACCGGCAGGATCGCGAATCGCGCCGACTCCGGCGTCTGCGAGGCATCCCAAGGTAAAAGCAAGAACGCGACCAGCGACGAGACACCGACAAGCCCGGCAACCGCGGCCCAGAAGGTCACGGAAGCCGCCGCGCCGCCTCGTCGCACGACGGATGAGTCTCGAGTGATGTCGGTGTACTGGCTCAGGGCGAGGAAGGTCACGATGATCGCCAGATAGCCGCCCAGTAGCGCCGCAAACTCGTTCCCAAAAGCCAGCTCACTGGCGAAGAACATGATGAGTGCCGAGAAGAAGAGCTGCGTGTATAGACCGGCACGTGTCCGAGCTTCGAAGACTGAAGCGGCGCCCGCGATCAGCAGGAAGTGAGCGACCGGGATGCGTTCGCCTCGGACCGCCAGCACAAGCTCATGCCGCATCGCCACACCCACGACGATGATGATGAGGGCGATGATCAGTGGTAGTGCTGGCACCCGTTTCCTGATCGCTTTGTAGGCCACGATATGACCGACGACGAACACCGGCATGGCGATCAGCGGCACCACGAGTGAAGAGCTGACAAGGATTAGCGACATCGCGGCCCAGAGCGAGGCAAGCAGAGCTACAACGCGCACTCGTATGGAGCGCTCAGGTTTGTCCGAAAAGACCTTGCGGTAGAGATTCATCAGCGAGGATTCAGCGCGACCAGACGTTGTCCGCTTCATCGCCGTTGCAGGAAGTGACTGTGATGCGGTCGTCATGCTGCCACCTGTGCTGCTGCCCTTGCGTCCAGAGGTGATCTCGCAGGTGCCGACGTCACACCACCGACGCCGTTCTCGATCTCAGACAGCACGCGGTCGAGCTCGCCAGGAACGCACTGCACGACTGGCACACCGGCCTGCTGAAGGGCTCCGAACGAATCCGCACTTGTGTCACCGTCCACATACATAACGGCGATACAGGCGATTCCTCGGCCCGCGGCTTCGGCCACTGCAGCAGCCTCGTCACCGCTACTGGAACTCAGAAATGCGATCAACCGTCGCCCCGGCTGAAGCCTCGCGATTCGCTGCACTAACGACTCAGTGCCATGAGCTTCCTGTTCCATCCGCGCCAGGTGCTCCATCACGCCGGACCAGGCCATGAAATCAGGCGACTCCCCGGTGGCGGTCAGCACCGAGACCGTTCCGCCCTCTCGCTCGATCACCTTTGCACAGCTCCCCGCGATCCGAGCTGCGTAGTCGAGCGACGATTCGGGGCTCTCACCCTCAACATTCACAGCATCGATCGCAAACACGACGGCGCGGTCGTTCCAGGTGTCGAACTCACGCACAGCGAGACGGCCGCTACGGGCAGAGTTCCGCCAGTGAATGGAGCGATACGGGTCACCTGCGACGTAAGCCCGTGTCCCCGAAGCATCCACTCCGGTCCGTGACTTGCGTCGGCCCTCGTGCTCCCCTGCCTGCGATTCAAGCAGACCGAGCCTGCTCATGGGTTTCCACAACGGATACGCCAGGACGCTGTGACTCATCGGGATGCTGCGCCTGCGACGGAACATTCCGAACGGCCCGGTGATCTCAATCAACGACTCGCCAAGTGAGTGCAAGCCTCGCCGCTCGATCTTCAGCGGTCGGTCTGAGAGCGATGTCCGCCGTGGCCATATCCAGAAGAAGATGCTGCGGCTCTCACTCTCGATTCCCGCAACCGTCACCGGATACGAGACCGAAACCAGGAATCTAGGCAGCCACCAGCGATTCCGCAGCGACAGATTGACCGGGAGGTCGTCTCCCTCGGTCAGGCCGGGTTCAGCCGCAGATGATCTACGCTCAATCGACCGCTCGAGCTTCAGTCCCGGCATCGACAGCCAGGGAACAGCGAGCGAGAAGAGCACCATGCCCCACAGAACCGCGTCGGCCAAATGGACCCAGCCAACACGCGTGGCTGAGGCAAGGAAGAAGACGGCGACAGCCACGGCAATGATGCCTGCACCCCGCCGCGTGATCACTGTGCCGCTCCGGTTCTCGTTTCGGCAATTGGCGTCATCACGCCGGCACCGGCACCGACTCGATCGATTCTGCGACCACTTCCTCGGCCGACATCTCGTTACCCGGCGCCATCATCAACCTGTGCGCCACGACGTGTCCTGCAATGTCAGTGACATCCGCAGGTGTAACGAAGCTTCGGCCATCGAACGCGGCCCAGCACTGCGCTGCCCGCTGCAGAGCGGCGCTTCCCCTTGGGCTGAGTCCGGTGTGTACCGATGAGTGCTGCCTCGTCGCCCTGGCGACATTGACGATGTACTCGCGCACCTGCGTTGATACCTCGATGCCCATCACGGTCGACTGCATCTCTCTCACTCGCGAAGAGGTCAACACCGGCGAGGCCTCAGGCATCCCATGCACAGAGCGTTGCAGGATCTCGACCTCGTCGGCCGGCGACGGGAGGCCGATGCCGATCGAGACCAGAAAGCGGTCTTTCTGCGAGTCCGGCAACGGGAATGTGCCGTGGCTTTCGGCGAAGTTCTGAGTAGCGATCACGAGAAAGGGCTGAGGCAACGGCTTGATCTCGCCGTCGACGCTCACCTGGAACTCGGCCATCGCCTCCAGCAGCGAAGACTGCGTGCGCGGTCCGGCCCGGTTGATCTCGTCGGCAAGAATCACGTTGGCGAAGATCGGGCCGGGAACGAAATTGAACTGCGAGGCCCTCATATCGAACACGGTGGTGCCGGTGATATCTGACGGCAGGAGGTCCGGCGTGAACTGAATGCGCTTGAAGTCGCAGGCGATCGACTGCGCAACAGTCTTGCCGATCAACGTCTTACCGACTCCGGGCAGGTCTTCGAGCAGCACGTGGCCCTGCGCGAACAGGCCGAGCAGTGCGACTCGTAGCGTGCGTTCGGGAGCGACAACCACACTCGAAACCATGCTCAGCAGCTTCTCAGCGTCTACTGCCAGCGTCTTGACTGCGGCTTCGGCAGGTGGACCCTCAGACTGGACAGCGGCCAGGTTTCCGTCTGAGATAGGCACCACGTTGCTCATCGGCCGCCGCCTTTCAAGCGATCAGATACGGAACGAGCTCAGTTGCTGCCCGCCCCGCGCATATTCGGTCTAAAGGAAATTAAGTGAGTCCATGCGGTGGGGCAGGCGAAGACTCCATCACGCGGCTCCCGGCCAGTCGCAGCAGAGCCCCGCCCGCCCCAGCGCATGGACATCAGTACTAATTTGGGGAAACTGGCAGGCCGATGGTCGAGTGCCATCCGCATGAAAGGGACGCGGTTATTCGCAGACGGCGCCGCGGTGTCTCACGCACCACGAATCGGTGAAACGCACAGTGAGTGTGTCGCATCACACCGCACACCAACGGAATCGCTACAAATCAGTTGGAGACAAGTTGGTGTTCAGGCTGTCACAAGCGGCCTGATTCGACCGTCGACCCTACTCGTTGAAGGACCCCAAGTATCCGGTTGGAGCGACCACTAGGACCGGAGCGGCGGCGTTCTTGATCACATGATCGGCGATGCTGCCCCGGTGCGACCCTCTGGCAACGCCAGTAGCGGCAAGGCTCGCCATCACGATGAGGTCTCGTTCGCCGGCCACTTCAGTTATCACCTCACCGGGATTCCCGCGCTGCACCACGGCGCTGGCCTGCAAGCCCTGTTGGACGAACACATCTGCGAACGCCCTCAACTGGCGGGCGGCATCTTCTCCACCGCCTCCCTCATCGGCGTGCAGAAGAAGCGCTCTCGACGAAAGCAACTTTGCGATGCGAAGGGCGATCGGCACTGAGGCAGGTGTGGACTCACTACCGTCCAATGGAACCACGACTCTTCGGATGTTGGCCGGGGCCGGAGGTAGAGTGATCCGCTCATCGTCAGTCGCACGCACCAGGAGAACGGGAACACTGGACATCGATACCACGCTGTCCGCGACGCTCCCCAGGATCAGCCTGCCAAGCCCGGACCGCCCATGCGTCCCCATGACGATCAGATCGGCGCCGGTGTCACGGGCATGAGCGCTGATCTCGTCGGCTGCTGCGCCTGCCAGGACCTTGTGGGCAACGTGCGCGTGCTTCTCTCTAAGCGCAGCCTCAACCCGGCGCAGGGAATCTCTTGCCAGCGAGTCCATCTGTGATTCGAGCGGAGCATCGTAAGTCAACGCCACCGTCAGCAACTCGATCTGGGCGTCGGAGGCAGCCGCAATCTCGCTCGCCAGCGGCAACGCCGCCTCAGCAAGTGGTGATCCATCGAGCGGAACAACAATCTTCTCGATATCCGGCAGTTGTTCGTTCACCTGAGCCTCCGGTGCCAGCTTGCTGCATCGGCCTGTCGAAAACCCGGCTCGCCAGTGAGGATTGAGTGAGCAAGGTCGCATTCCGGCACGCCCAGTTCGCAGTCAAATTGACAGGCCACTGCGCCGACAATAGAGTTTTGCCCCCGACACATATTGCTCGTTAAACACGCAGGAACAGAGCCCTAAGGCGGTACATCGAAATGCCAATGCGCAAGATCATCAACGACCCTTCACTGGTGGAAGACCAGACGATCGACGGCATCCTCGCCGCCTTCCCGGGGCACCTGAAACGAGTCAACCCGAACAGCCGCGCTCTGGTGCGTGGCGACGCTCCAATCCAGGGCAAAGTCGCCATCGCAACCGGCGGAGGCTCAGGCCACATTCCACTGTTTCTCGGCTACGTGGGACCAGGGTTGGCGACAGGCTGCTCCGTGGGCAATGTCTTCTCATCACCATCGTCAGACGACATGCTGGAGGTCACGAAGGCGATCGACGGTGGGGAGGGCGTGCTGTACCTCTACGGCAACTACTCCGGCGACACCATGAACTTCGACATGTCGTCCGAGATGGCCGATATGGATGGCATCTCTGTTAAGACATCACTCGGCCGTGACGACGTGACGTCAGCTCCGAACGAAGAAATGGAGCGCAGACGAGGAGTGGCCGGCATCTTCTTTGGCTTCAAGATCGCAGGTGCCGCCGCTGAAGAGGGTCGAGACCTCGACGGAGTGCACGCAGCCGCTGAAGCGGCGGTCTTCAACACCCGCAGCATGGGCGTGGCCCTCTCAGGCACCACTATCCCGGCAGCTGGCGAGCCCGGCTTCACGGTGGACGAGGGCAAGATGGAGATGGGAATGGGCATCCACGGGGAGCGTGGCGTCGAGCTTGGCCCGCTGCTCACCGCTGACGAGATCGCCGGGCAGATGCTCGACCGAATCCTGCCAGACCTGCCGTTCTCATCGGGCGACTCCGCAGCGGTGCTCGTCAACTCGCTTGGAGCCACGGCGCCGGAAGAGCTCTACATCCTCTACAACAAGGCGTCCCAGATCCTCGGCGATCGCGGGATCAGCGTGCACAAAGCTTTCATCGGCGAGTACGCCACATCGATGGAGATGTCCGGAGCCTCGATCAGCCTCTGCAAGCTGGATGACGACATGACGAAACTGCTCGATGCGCCGGCCTACTCACCACTCCTGCTGCAACAGGTGGGCGGCTGAACATGACTGAAGCAATTCCTGGAATGCTCCGGGCCATATCCGACGACGTCGTGCCGCAGGCGGACACGCTCAGGGATCTCGACTCACAGATCGGTGACGGTGATCTAGGCATCACATTAACTCGCGGCATGGAAGCCGTGATCGCAGGGCTCGGCGATATCGAAGGAAAGCCGGTGGGCGATCAGCTTGCCCGTTCCGGTATGGCGTTCAACCGCGCCGCGGCATCGACTTTCGGCGTGCTCTTCGCGACAGCGCTGATGCGTGGCGGGGCTGCTGTGAAAGGCAAAGACGACGTGGGCGCGGACGACGTTGTAGCTATCGGACGAGCCGCTCTGCAGGGACTCATGGACCGCGGCAAGGCCAAGGTAGGCGACAAGACGTTGCTCGACGCGCTCGCTCCGGCAATCGATGCCTTCGAAGAGGCCCAGCGGGCCGGAAAATCGCTCACTGAATGTACGGATGCAGCAGTTGCGGCGGCCGAAGCTGGGATGACCGCAACGATCGAGATGCGGTCGCAGGTGTCGCGCGCGAGCTGGGTCGGTGAGAGGTCGATCGGCGTCCAGGACCCTGGAGCGACGGCGGTCACGTACATGCTGAAGGCGGTTCAGCGCTGGGTGCATGAGAACATCGACTAGCGTTCGTCAACCCGGGTTTCGTAGCGTCAGCAATCACAGGGGTCTGAATTGAGACTCCAGGCCCATCTCGTTGCTTCAACTGCCGTCGGCGGAGCGGTTTGGGCCGGAACCGGAAACCCAGCGACACTTCCGATCGCCATCGCCGCCGGAGTGCTGCCTGACGGAGATCACCTGCTGGACTACTACTTCAGGTACGTCCGCCGGGACCGAAGGTTTGTCTTCCTTCTGCTGCATGCCTGGGAGTACTTCTTCATCGGCCTGATCCTGTATCTGTTCGTCTGGAACGAACCCTGGATGCTGGCCATCGTGGCCGGATATGCATCGCAATTGGTCCTCGATCAGATATCACACGGTAAGGGTGGCGAGTGGACGATGTACTTGATCACGTTCCGAGCGGCGAGGAGATTCGCATCGTCCGACCGGGACCGCAGGCCGAGACGTCGGGAGTACAAGTCACTGATCGATTCGCTGCCTTTCGGAGGCCAGGCCGTCG
The DNA here is from genome assembly GCA_028285005.1 of Dehalococcoidia bacterium. GTDB lineage: Bacteria > Chloroflexota > Dehalococcoidia > Lucifugimonadales > Lucifugimonadaceae > JAJCYX01. Next base: position 130,286 of record JANQQP010000015.1, read on the forward strand.
AGAGATGGCTCGAGAAGCGGTTATGGTCTCAGGAGCGTCGACCACCCACCCGTTGAGAGATATCTTTCGATGATGGATTCGAGCATTCTGCAGAACTCTGCCAATCGCTTCGGGCGAAAGTCGCTAGTCGTCCTGGTGGCGATTGTCTTCATGGTCATCGCCGCCGCCTGCGCCTCAGACCCGGAACCGCGCATCGAAGACTTTCCCTCGCTGATCCTCGGCACGTGGGAAGAGATCGGTGGACCCGAAGGCACGCTAACCTTCAGCGGATCGCTGGCGTCTGGCATCGGCAGGCTCTCGGCAGACGGTATCGCCGCCGAGACCTTCACCTTCCAGTGGGTCGCGCCGGCCACGATCAGGACCAATATTGGCAACGACCAGGAGTTCACGGTGCTGTTCGAGAATTCTGGCGATACGCTGGTTTTAGCCACGGTCCCGGCAGCACTGGAGGACGAGATCATCCGCTACCGGCGGCTGGATTGAGTCGAGAGCCGGAAGCAACAAGGCACCGAGAGGACAGAAGCCGGTGGAGCCGTTCAGAAACAAAGAAGTGAAGGCGGTCTTCGACGCCTATCCCGAAGAGCTGAAAGGCAAGCTCTTGCACTTGCGCCAATTGGTTTTCGAGACGGCGGCGGAGAACCCCGAGATCGGACCACTTGAGGAGACGCTCAAGTGGGGTCAGCCAAGCTATCTGACTTCTGAGACCGGCAGCGGCACGACTGTGCGCATCAGCCAGATCGGCTCGGCAACCGACCGCTACGGGATGTTCGTGCACTGCCAGATTTCACTGGCAACCACCTACCGTGAGATGTTCGGTGACATGCTCACTTTCGACGGCAACAGAGGCCTCGAGTTCAGCCTCAACGAAGACCTGCCAGAAGACGTACTTAGCCAGTGCATTTCACTGGCTCTGACCTATCACCTGGACAAGAAAAAGGCTCGCACAGCTTTCTAGCGCCGACTCGGCACGCTGTCTCCGCCGACCGATTGTCGTGAGCGCACCATCGCGTTCGTCCCGGGTCCTGCCTTGTCGTTAGCTGCTGCTCCAGATGACAAACGCAGACCCGCTCGAGGCCTCCACTGGCGATTGTCTCTCGTAAGCCGACATGGCCCGATGGCGGAGCGGCTGTTTCGTGATTTTCGGATCTGAGTCGCGGCGGCTACATGAGCTGATTCCTAGTCACCACTCCATAAGACTCGACAGGTTTGGCAAAGCCTGGGATGAGACTTGAACGGTACGGTTCATTGCAACAGGTGATCAATTCGCAACTCCCGTAGCGCTAACTGACTGATCCGATTCGGATGCAGGTGTAATTTGCGAACCAGCAACCCATTCGAACGAGGGCCATGCTCAGTCGGTGTGCGGACGGTCGAGATATACGACATCGCAAGAGATCGCTCGTTCCCATGCGAGATCTGGTATCCCGCAACTCAGGGATACGAAGGCCAGAACGCATTCACTGACCCGATATCAGGCGAGATGGCCGGCCAACAGGCGGTTCGCGACGCGGTAGTCCGCCCTGGAGCACATCCACTTGTCGTCTTTTCGCACGGCAGAAGTTCTGAGAACCGGCGAGCCTCAACGTTCTTAACCAGTCACCTGAGCAGTCACGGCTACGTTGTGACGGCAATGGATCACTCTGAGGTGATCACCAGGGATTTCACACAAGGAGTGATCACTTTCTCCGATCCTTCTGAACGGATGGAAGCCATCATGGCGAATCGAGTATCTGACGTGCGGTTCCTGATAGACCAACTGCTCGACGGCGAGTTTGAAAAACCAGAGATCGATAGGAATCGCGTTGGCATCGTTGGGCACAGTCTCGGTGGATGGACCGCGCTGTCTGCGACATCAGTCGATTGGCGTATCCGTTCCGTAGTTGCGTTGTCACCCGCCGGAAGCTCACGTCCTAGACCAGGGATACTGCCTGCGAAGCTCTCGTTCGACTGGGGCCGAGATGTGCCGGTGATGTATCTGGCGGCTGAAAATGACGTAATGACTCCGGTTGACGGTATATCCGAACTGTTTGAACGGACCGAATCTGCCAAACGGATGCTGGTCCTTCGCAGAGCTGATCACATGCATTTCGTCGATAACGTCGAGCAGGCGCATGAAAACATCAGATCAATGCGATTCGAAGGAGATCTGGCGTGGATTCCCGAGGAGATGCTGCCGATCGATGAACTCTGCTCTGAAAAGCAGGCTCACGATTTCACAAGAGGTCTGGCGCTGTCTCACCTGAACGCCTCTCTGTTGGGACAAGCGCCTGCCAAGCGGTTCTTAGACCATGACGTGGAGTCAGCACTGGCCACTCAAGGTCTTGATGCGATAATCCACTCTCCCTGAGAGCAGCCGGTCGGCCCGGTAAGATTCATCTCTCCTCGTCCCAGCAAAACTCAGGATCACTATCGTCATCCAACATTCCTGGCAGCCTCCTGACCTTTCGAATCGAGTGGCTGTGGTCACCGGAGCTACTCGCGGTGTCGGGCGAGGCATCGCTGAAGTTCTTGGTGAGTGTGGGGTTACCGTCTACGTCACCGGTCGAAGCAGTGAAGCGACGGGGCTCACCAATCAGTCGGGCGCTACAGTTGAAACAGTTGCCGACTCAGTCAGCGCCCGCGGCGGGGAAGGCATCGCGTTCCCATGCGATCATAGAAACGACCAACAGATTGCTGAGCTCTTTCGAGCCGTCCGTGACGACGCCGGCCGGCTCGATATTCTCGTCAACAACGTGATCGGCTGGGGTCAGGAGCTCGACGATATCGACGCGCAAGACGCGATTGAGCGCTGGCGAGCGCCGATGTGGGACAGACCGATAACGAACTGGGACGGCAACATGACCGTGGGTGTGCGGTCTCACGTGGTTGCGTGTCACCAGGCGATCCCGCTCATGATCGAGACCGCTGACAACGGACTTGTTGTCTTTACCAGCGAGAGACCTGATGAGACACCGAACGCCGACCTGGGCATTGATGTCCGGGCCCACGCCGTTGCGAGACTGGTGTACTCACTTTCGCATCAACTGGAGTCCCATCGGATTGCGTCGACGGCCGTGGTGCCAGGTTTCCCGAGGACGGAAACTGTTCGCCGCAGCTATGACGAGGGGCATCCGTATTTCAAGGACTGGACCGATCGCGAGTTCATCGAGAAAACGGAGTCTGTTCATTTCACCGGCCGAGCTGTTGCGATGCTATCCGCTGACTCGAGCGTGATGAGCCATACCGGGCGAGTACTTGAGGTTTCAGAGCTTGCCAGCCACTACGGTTTTGCAGACATTGAGTGACCGGCATGGCCGTTGTTCCGGCCGATATGTCCTGCAGTGCGCCTACTGAATCGATAGTGCGGGATTTTTCGCGCAAGTAGGGAACCGACCCACTGTGTAAGCAGCAGGTCATCATTTATCCTTATCGGTTGTTCCTTGATGCCGACGTAGCTCAGTGGCAGAGCAGCTGTTTCGTAAACAGCAGGTCGCGATTGCAACTCACAATGGGGTCAAACTGCCGCGACAGCAAGTTATCTATTCCGGTGTCGCTGCTGGCGTTCACGGCGGAACCGAATGGAGTTTTGGTCTGACTTCTTTTGCGCAGACGCCGATTAACATTTGGAATGAAGTGAGTCCCGGTGACAAGAGCATTTGCTACGGTAGCTTCACGAGGCAAAGCGAAACGCGTGGACTGAATCGGCATGCCTACAGCGAGTTTGGTCGGGCAGAGAAACAGATTCTGGATCTTGATCACCTACGTGGTCATTCTGTTCGCTATTCATCGTCAGGCGTTCGGTGAGTGGCTGCCGCAGTCGACCGAGGACGGAATCTGGCTGTACTCCGCCGTCGCAGTCGTTGTTCTAGGCAATCTGCTTGTAACGCCGTACTTCACTCGACCAGCAGATACGGTCGCATACGTTGTTGCTGCGTTGGTCGCGCTTTTTTCCGTTTCTGGCTGGAGTGGCGAGGCACCAGTCGATGGCGACGAATACTTTTGGTGGGCTGTCGTCGGCGTGAACGTCGCGATCCTGACCACCGCGAGCTTGGCAATCCTAATGAAGCCACCTCACGGTCAAGAAACGAAGACGAGCCGCCTCGCGTTCATTCTTACGACCGCTATCGGAAATCCATCGGTCATATTCACCACACTCATCGCATACTTGATATTTGCCTATCATCGAGACTCAACTGACGAAGCATTGCTCGTAGCGGCCTCCTGGGCCATCGTCGTTCCAATAAGACCCTTGGAACGCATATTAGAACTTGGTCAACGAATCCAAAGATTGTGGCGCCAGCTTAGCCTGCGATCCTCGCTTGGTATCGTCGTCGGTCATCATGCTCCAAACATCGTTTTGTTCCAAGAACGCCAAGGAGAATCCACTCGACTCGGCGACCTGATCGAAACGAGGGATGAATCGGGATCCCGCACAGTGGCGATGGTTCTCGATTCCGTCGGATACTCGGAGGGCAGATGGCAGCGCGCACTGGTGCTGCAGTCAGAAGAATCGCCGAGCGATTTGACTGATGGAAAGTCCGATTCGCCACATGTTTTCCAATTTGAATCACGTGACTCGTTTGAGAATGAAATATGGTTGCAGCGCGAATCGCTGATCGGCCTAGTTGGACCGAACTCGGACAATACGACAATCAATGTTGAGATCATTCGAGATGATCTTGAGATCAGAATCGGCAATCTTCTGTCGGTTCAGCAGTCATTATCCGAAAAACCTGTCCTGTATCAGATCACGAACGGAATAACACAAGAAGAGCTGGTGGAGCAAAAGAACCGCAATGGCTACGTTCGCGCCGAGGCCAGAAAACTAGGTATCTGGGAGGCTGATTCCTCGAATTTCACATTTGCACAATGGGTGCCAAATCTGAACTCGCCGGTTTACTTGTTAGCTGAGAGTTCATCGGGCAGCTCTCCGGATGCGATCGGATACGTTCCAGGAACCTCATTCCCTTTAGATGTTCAATCGGTTAATGAGCTTGTCACTCACAATACCGCGATTCTCGGTGTTCTCGGTTCTGGCAAGTCGTACCTGTGTATGGAGCTAGTCGAACGCCTGGCCACTTCTGGCATCAAAGTCGTGTGCGTGGATCTAACTGACCAATACCAGCAAGGCTTGACGCCGTACGTCGACTCGACAAAGGAAGAACTGGAGATATCCGAGCTTCAATCGACAGGTCCTCCTGGTAGAACGAACGTGTCTCTAAACGTCCAAGAAGGAGGGAGTCAAAACCAGTTTCGTTCTAAGCTTCGGGAGATTCTCTCAGAATTCCTTACCGACAATTCAGCCAGAATGGTAAAGATAATCAATCCTTCCGATTACGAAGTTTGGCGACAGGACAGCAGGCCGTACCAAGGCAATGCTTCGATGGCAACATTGACACCGGCAGCGATTACCAGCCTCGTTTCAGAAATCCTTCTCGAACTCCTTCAGGAAGGTCAATCGGTATCCGAACAAGACCAGGATGCTAGGTGTTGCTTGGTCTTTGAAGAAGCGCACGCGCTAATCCCAGAGTGGTCAGCAGTCACGGCCGAAGGCGACCAATCCGCGTCAAATGCCACTGCACGGTCAATACTCCAAGGTCGTAAATATGGGCTAGGCTGCATTGTCGTAACCCAACGCACCGCAAATGTGACCAAATCGATATTGAATCAATGTAATACCGTATTCGCCCTCCGTGTTTTTGACGCAACGGGTATGGAATTTCTAGGTAACTACATTGGCCGTGACTACGCCGGCTTACTTTCCACGTTGCCTGATAGACAGGCTGTTGCTTACGGACGCGCGCTTTCGTGTAGCGATCCCATGCTCGTCCAACTGAACGACCGGCTGAGTTTTCTTAGTAACGCAAGACCAGGTGATGCCGAAGAATAGCAATCTCGCGCCTGATGACTTGTAGTAAGAGATATGTCATTTTCCGTCAGAGTGCTAGAGTATAAATGACCGGCCAAGTCACAAAGGTGGCACTCTCATGGGTGGACCACGTAGGCCGGTGCCGCGCCGCCATTGTCCGCAGTGCGCAGCTCCCAATTCGACCGGATCTCCCCCTCTTGAGCTGGCCGGTCACACCTGCACCGCAACGCTTGGAATCTACGGCCCGCAATGCGATCGGCCGGCGTGGCAGCTCGACAAGGACAAGCACCTGAACACGTATAACTAGACATTCCGCCGCAATTGAGAACAGACCCGCTATTTTGACGGCGGGTCATGGTTTATCCTTCTAGATCGCACTCGGTCAGGTAAGTACGCCTGTCGTTGACAGCCTCGCCTGGCCATCCCGCCGATGCCGACGTAGCTCAGTGGCAGAGCAGCTGTTTCGTAAACAGCAGGTCGGCGGTTCAAATCCGCCCGTCGGCTCCATCTCACACTCGCTGAGCCAGCAGTAGCGCAAGCTTCTAAACCTCAAGCGCGCCAATGGCATCCGCCCTGTTTGTGCGCCGCGCGGCGCTCCTATACCATTCCGTCCACGCTGGGAACCTGCCGTCCGGCAACCTTGCCGATTCGGCCATTGCTCACCCGGCTGCTGCCCACAGACTTGCGGCAAGCGGTCGTTTCTCTACGCTCACAAGAGCGTGCAAAAACGCCATATGAACTGTTTTCGTAGTGGCGTTTCAGTTCCCGAGGATTCCTGTTGTTCTCATTTTTCAAGTCCAAGAACGAATCGCGTCCGCTTGATGACTACCTCGTCCGCTACCTTGAAGGCACATACCAGATGCCACAGGACGAAACGTCAAAGCTGCACTTTGCAACTACTACGGAATCCCTCGCCAGCAGGAAGGTGACGCTCTTCCGCATCTTCGACCCTGCACAGGCGAATGGCGCTGACAACAAGGTCTCTTACCAGGACCTTGATGGCCACCGATCGTCGTTGCAGTTCGAAGGCCGATTCGCTCCGGATAAGACGGTGACTGAGATCCAGGATCTGCGCAGCCAATAGCCGGACAGGTTCATAGCGATCGCCTCGCGATCGAATCCTCACTGAAACATCGCGCCAAGTGGCGTCGCTCTATCGTTGGTCAGCCTAGTCTTGAAGTGGACTATGCGGGCTCACCGAGCGAAGCCTGCTAGTGCTGCAACGGCCCGGCCTGTCCGGGCCGTTGTATTTCTTCACGACTTGAGGTTTGCCTCGCGTCGAGCTCGAGCCAGCCGGTCAAGATCGATGTACCTGACATGCTGCCGGAAGGCGACCATTAGCAGCATTCCCGCGGTAAAGAATGCCGGAACCGGTAGCCAGGTCAACATCCACTGAGTCCACTGAATGTGGGTGATCCAGTCGTCGATGTCATCTCTGGGCATAAAGACGTTCACGGTGATTGGGTTGAACAGCCACAGCCCGATAAACGAAAGCCCCCAAAGTCCGGCCAAGACCATTGGCCAGCGTGGACTGACCTCATCACCTGATCTCTGCCAGGCGCATTGAGTTACCTCCACTACCATCCGCCACGGCAAAACGAAGCTCAATACCGGCAACAGCCAGGAAACGAGTGCCCAGGCAGGCGAAAGAACAGAGGGACCGTAGCCGAGCGCGTACAGGTTGCTGAGAGCGCGAACGAATCCAATGGCCGCCAACAATACGAACGCAGCGAGGCTCGCCACAACACCGAGATTCAACAGCGCCGAGTCACCCTCGTAGTCCAGGACTCTGAGCGCAAGCGCCTCAGTCTTGGAGAACGACGGTAGCGACACTCCGCGATCTCTCCACTCGCGCATCCAATCGGCCAGAGGGCGGCCAAGTGCGCCCGGTGGCAGGTCAGGAAAGCCGTCTGCCTTCGCTTGCCTCGCATCCTCGACCATGTCCAACTCTATTGAACGCGCAGGTATGACTGCGATGGTCAACGCGATCGCGAGAGCGAAAACGCCCAACGCTAGCCAGAAGGAGTGAGAGTAGCGAAGAGGGTTTGGTGGACTGGGTTCGCGCCTGGTCCGGAACACATCCCAGGCCGAAGTGACCTTCAGATCTTCCGTACCGTCATCCGCTCCCCGCATGCTGGACCTCCGCGTTATTGCATTTGCCCGCCGCTAAGAGAGTAACCGATCCCCGTTACGATGCCGTTCCGATGTACAGGCCTCTCGTGGTTACACCTGACTGCTCGAAGCGAACGTCCATGCCCGCTAGCCTGAACGCCTCCTCGTACTCGGCCTTCGTAAACCAGCCCATCTCATGCTCATCACGCAGCCTTGTGACACCGGCTTTCGTACCAACAAGGAACTCCATCACCAGCCGTCCGCGGTCCACCGGCTCAGCAACTGACATACGAGCTATCGACACATCTTCACTCTCGAAAGTGTCAAGACCGACGTGACCAACGATCCAATCGGCCGGGTCGATCCACGGCTCGATCAAGAGTATTCCGCCAGGTTCAAGGTGTGCCGCCATTCTGGCAACAGCAGTGTTTAGCCGCTCGACCGTCTTGAGATGACCGACGGCTGAGAACAGGCTCACGACCGAATCAAAGCGCTTACCAAGCTCAAAAACGGTCATGCTTGCCACGTGGAATCTCGTCTCCGGCAGCTTAGCGCGAGCGATGCCGATCATCTCTTCGTTTAGGTCCAGTCCCTCGCACTCAAACCTTTCACGCAGAAAGCGCAGGTGCCCACCAGTGCCGCACGCAACGTCCAGCAGGGTCTTCGCTTCGGGATTGTGCGCCTCGATGATCTCGATCAGCCGAGCAGATTCAGACCCGTAGTCCTTCGAGCTGTAGATGCGGTCGTACAGTTCCGCCAATTCCCTGTACATATCCACCCTCCCGAACGCCGGCCGAGCAGCGTGCAGTCGCCTCTACCGACGACTACAGGGTGTTACAGGCGCAGAAGCCCAGAACCAGAGCTAAACCGTCGCGCCGGATGTCAAGGCGCGTTCGGAGCATATCCGGCCCGCTCCCTACTTCGGTTCGGTCATGCTCAGCGGCTGCAGTGCTTCGTCGATCTGCTCTTCCGTTAGATCGGTCTCCTCGAGCGCGACTTCGCGGATTGACTTGTCCTCGATGTAGGCCTTGTGCACCAGCTTCGCCACGTTGTCGTAGCCGATCACCGGGTTGAGCGCAGTGGCGATCGAAAGCCCCTGCATCACCATGTCCGGGCCTTTACTGGTCGCCTTCACGCCGCCGTCGGGGCCTGCGATGCACTGCCTGCTGAAGTTGCGGCATGAGCTCGCGAGCAGGTTGATCGATTCCAGTAGATTGTGCGCTGCCACCGGCATCATCACGTTCAGTTCGAAGTTGCCAGACTGCCCCGCGACCGTGACCGTTACGTCATTGCCAATCACCTGCGCACAGGCCATCGCCAGAGACTCCGCGATCACCGGGTTGACCTTGCCCGGCATGATCGATGACCCGGGCTGCACTTCCGGCAGCGTGATCTCGCCGATGCCGGCACGAGGCCCGCTGCCGAGCCATCGAATGTCATTAGCGATCTTCAACAGGCTCACGGCAATCGTCTTCATCGCCCCCGAAGCCTGCACGACGCCGTCGATAGTCGACTGCGACTGGAAGTGGTTATCGGTCTCGCTCAGCTCAAGGCCGTTTAGCTCGGAGAGCCGGCTGATGACTCGAGACGCGAACTCTGGGTGCATGCCGATGCCGGTGCCGACAGCTGTGCCGCCGAGCGCAAGGTGTGAAACCTCATTCAACGCTGCGCCAGCACGCTTGCGTCCATACTCGATCTGACCCGCGTAGCCCTTGAACTCCTGCCCGAGCCTGATTGGAGTTGCGTCCTGCAGGTGAGTCCGGCCCGTCTTCACGACATCCCAGAACTCCTTCGACTTTGCGTTGAGCGCGTCCTCCAGTTCCTGCATCGCCGGCAGCAGCTCGTCCTTGATCGCGACCGCAGCAGCCAGGTGAATGGTCGTCGGAATCACATCGTTCGACGACTGCCCCTTGTTCACGTGGTCGTTCGGGTGCACGGGCGTGCGAGTGCCCAAGCCTCCGCCGAGCGCTTCGTTGGCGATGTTCGAGATCACCTCATTGGCGTTCATATTGGTGGAAGTCCCGCTGCCGGTCTGGAAGATGTCCACCACGAATTCGGAGTCGTAATCGCCGTCAATGACCTTCTGGGCGGCATCGACGATCGCGTCTGCGAGCTTCGGCTCCAGCACGCCAAGGTCTTTGTTGACCACAGCGGCGGACTGCTTGACCTGGCCTATGGCCTTGATGAATGAGCGGCCAAAGCGAAGGTCCGAAATAGGGAAATTGAGCTCAGCACGGCGGGTGTTGCCTCCGTAGTAAGCCCCGGAAGGGACCTCCAGCTCACCCATTGAGTCACGTTCAAGGCGCATTTCGCCTTCGGATGTCATTTTCAACTCCTGTTTCGAAGCTTTAACAGTAAATTGCGATGGTGGCGGCCGGGGCGATCCGACCGCCTGCAAGCGACTAGAGGGACGGACAATTTGCCGGTTCCAGGGCCGACGCCCAATGGTAACGGAGAGAGCCGCGACAGGCTTCGCTCGGCTGTGAAGCGGTGCAGGCCGTCTGCCGCCAAATCCCCGCCGTCCGGAAATGTCCACAGATCATCAAGATCCAACTGGCACCGACCAGGCATCCAACCCGTATCCGCCTGTAAGCACTCGTCTCGAATATGGAGCGGTGCAAAGCGCAGGCAGGCAGGCACGGAGGGCTGGATGTTCAAGTCATCAGATCGGCAAGGGGCTGTCATCGCCGGTGGTCAGTATCACCATCTGACATCGCCCGCAGCGGCAGTTGAGCGAGCACGGAATATGCTCAAGATCGAACGGAACCTGGGCAAGGTTTCAGACTCGCTTTTCGACACTATCGTCGCCAACGAAGTCGGTGCCGCCACAGCGCTGGCAGCCAGGATGCTTGGCGACTACAGAGCCGCAACGGCCGTCGTGCACGAGGCGTTCAAGACAGCCCGGTCTGAGTTCAGTACTTACGACGGTTCAGAGAGCCCTCGGTCGTGGGTGCTGGGATATGTAGCTGAAGAAGCGGTGAAGAGGTCATCCATGCAGGCTTCTTCGCCGAGGTGCGACGATCAGTCGCAGCCAGACACCGAGGCAGCCCTCCACTGCTTGCGGCCAGAACGCCGTCTTGCGGTCATTCTCACCGATGTGCTGGGAATGACCGACGAGGCGGCGGCGGGAATAGCCAGGGTTGACCTTCGCACCGTGCGCCGACGAGCATCGCTCGCCCGTTCGTGGATTGCCCGGCACCTCGGCATGCCGGACCGCCACGGCCCCGCTCCGGACGGAGCGATGGGCTAAGCCTCGGCGTGCCTCGAACCCGGAGCTAAGCGTCGTTCCACTTCGGCTCACGCTTTTCAGTGAACGCCCTGGCGCCCTCTACAAAGTCCTGAGAGTTCTTGAGTTTAAGAAACTCTGAGAACTCCGTCTCGAATGCTTGCTGAAACGGCATCTCCGCGCCCTGCACCACCATCTGCTTGGTCGCCCTTAGCGCCTGCGGTGAGCACTTCAACATCTCGTCGGCGATGGCGTTTGCCGCGGTCATCAAGTCCGATTTCGAGACGACTTGATTGACGAAACCAAGACTTCTGCCCTCCTCTGCACCGAATGTCCGGCCCGAGAGCAGAATCTCCATTGCGAGCTTTCGGGGCAGTTCCCGCACCAGCCTGTGAACCGCGGTGCCGTCAGCGACCAAACCTCGCCTCGGCTCGGGATACCCGAAGATTGCTGTATCGGCAGCCACGATCAGATCGCAGGCCATAGCGATCTCGAAGCCTCCGCCAAGACAGTGACCATTGACTGCAGCGATGACCGGCTTCCACAGGTCGAAGTCGGGCATCACGAATCGGGCGCGCAGTTCTCGGGTCGATTCAGTACGAAGACGTTCAGCATTTTCAGATCGCCATTTGAGATCGGCTCCTGCACAGAACGCGCTGTCACCAGCGCCGGTCAGAATCGCCACTCGCACGGATGAATCGTCCCTCACCCTTTCCATCGCCTCATCCAACGCCTGCCACAGCGAAGGGGTGATGGCGTTGAGCGAGTCCGGACGGTTCAGCGTGATGGTTGCGACGCCGCCAGTCTCTGAGTAGAGAACGGGCTGGTTGAGATCGTCGCTGCTCACGATGACGTATTCTCGACGTCTAGACCGTCCGAGCGGCGCTGGCTCCGTTGCCTGACGCCGAACCGCTCTTCTCTACCTCGGCCCAGATCTTCTTCGCATAGTTCAGCGAGCGGCCGTCCCGTTCCCACTGGTCGCCGATCTGTGTGCCCTCAATCGCCATGTAGCCGCTAAAGCCGGCGTCTGCCATGGCTGAGATCGCGAACCGGTAATCCACATCGCCATCTGGTAGCGGCACACGCAGGAACACCGTTCGGTTGTTCTCGGGGTGATGCACCCGCATAAGGTTCTTTGAGTGCCAGTAGGTCGAGATCGGCGCCACTTCTTTCATGAAGTGGTCGAAGTCCTCTTCTGGCACGTCGTAAGTCCAGACGACGTTTCCGACGTCCGGGTTGATGCCGAAGTTCTGGCGGTCGATCTTCTCGTGGATCAACTTTGCGGACCAGGAGTTGTCGACTGGTGAGTTCTGGTGAACCTCGATAGAAACACCAACATTCGCGTCCGCCGCTCGGTCGCAGAAACCCTGGTAGATCTTCGCCAGCTCGTCATAGAAGAACAGGTTCTGGTCCCGGGATGCGTCCTGCGAGTGAGGCCAGCCGGACTGGTCGGCCCGGTCCGTCGGGTACTTCAGCGGTGCGCTGAGAGCCCCATTTACGACCTCTGCGCCTGTCCAGCTCGCGTACTCAATCGCCGTGTGCATCTTCGCCTGGTTGGCTGGGCCGTGCTGACCGTCAACAACTGAGCCGCCTGACCGAAGCGCTCCTACAGCAAGCCCGAAGCCCTCGATACGCCTGGCGAAGTCTTTGATCGCCGACTCGCTACCAAGCTTGGCAAGGACTTCGCTGCCGACCTCCAGCGCGTCGAACCCTGTGTCCTTCACTCGGCTCAGGAAGTCGTCCGTGTAGTTGTCTGGCGACAGGTTCCATGAATCGACCGACTGCGGATACAGCGTGAACCGTCGGTGTGCATAACAGAATCGCATTTGTTTTCTTCCCGGCCAGCTGCTCTAGCGCTTCGCGGCCTTGTTGACGGCAAGTGAGCCCTGGGCTTCACACGCACCAGTTCCGGTTGCGCGTCGTCCCCGATTGCAAGGTGAGCGGCAGTATAACCCTCGATTCTCACTCGTGATGTGGAGGGACAAATCCGTAGACCGCCGCAGGCCCGGCCGATATCCTTGACGTTGCAATGAGCTTCAGAGTTCTCAAACCTCCTTGTTGAGCTAGAACCGCTCAACAGAATCAGCGCTCCAGATCCCGCCGCCACACTCCGCGGCCGGGACTGCTCGTAGCGCGCCCGCCTCCGGCGAATCGATCTATCCGATTTCACGATTCGCTTCGGAGGTTCTCAATTGCGCCGGTTTTTCCCTGTTTCATTCACGGCCCGCAACGGTCTGGCTGCTGCATTGCTGCGACGTTTGCCTGCGGCAGCCGTCGGACTCATGCTCGCCACAGGCCTGCTCGACGAGTTCTACTTCGGACTGCAGGAAGCCTCGTGGCCTGCTATTCGCACCGATCTTGAGATGAACTATCTGCTGATAGGGCTGGTGCTCGGAGTCCCGGGACTGGTATCGGGAGTAGTCGAGATCGGGCTGGGCGTCGCCGGCGACACGCGGCTCAGGAAGCCGCTCATCATCGGCGGCGGAGTCCTGCTCGGAGCCTCGATGCTGACTGCGGCCGCCAGCGTGAACGGCTGGATGCTGCTCGGCGCCACGATCCTGCTATTCCCTGCGTCTGGAGCGTTCGTTTCGCTCTCACAGGCCAGCCTCATGGACATGGAACCTGCGCGCCACCAGCAGAACATGGCGCGTTGGACCTTCGTTGGATCACTGGGAGTTGTCCTCGGCACACTCACCGTTGCTGGCGCGAGCGAACTGGGCGTCAGCTGGCGCTGGCTCTTCGCAGCCGCAGGTGTTGCGGTACTGGCTGTCACTGTCAGCATGTCGAAGTTCCAGTTCGGCGGCTCCAGCTCAGACCGGGAGTTCACGTTCGCGACGATGTTTAAGGACATCGTCGCCATGGGCAGGTCTCTGCGCTCGTTCGAAGTGACGCGGTGGCTCGGTCTCTTCGTTTTTGGCGACCTGATGGTCGGCGTGATGTTTGGCTTCATCGCCCTCTACTTCGTCGATGAACTTAGCGTTGGCCTGACTCAGGCGGCGCTTGCGGTCTCGATATGGACGATGGTCGGTCTCGTGGGCGACTTCGCGCTGATCCCATTCCTTGAACGGTTCAACGGCATGTTGTACCTGCGGATCAGCGCGTTCCTGGTGATCGGGGTCTTCAGCGCTTTCCTGCTGGTAGACAACTACTGGGTCGCCGTCGTGCTGCTTGGCCTGGTCGGACTGCTCAACGCCGGCTGGTATTCCATCCCTCAGGGCAAGCTGTACTCGGCGATGCCCGGCCGCAGCGGAAGCGTGGTCTCGATCGTTAGCGCCTCGGCAATCTTCATCAGCCTCGCCCCGCTGGGAGTCGGCGCGCTAGCATCGGCCGCCGGACTGCAGACCGCACTTTGGGTGATGCTAGCTGGACCCGTGGCACTGCTGATCGCAGTGCCGAGGAGGTGACGAGCAATCTCATTGATCTCTTAAGCTTCCGAAATACTTTATGATTCATTGCCTCCATTTGTCGGGAGTTATTACCAGAAACCGGCATGCTCACGGGAGGAGATTCAAAATGAATGCGGAAGCTGTGTTTGCTATCGCCGGCGTTGTGCTTATAGTTACAGCGGTGATCGGCGGTGGATTTGAAGCGCGCGAAATCAAAATTCCCCCTTTGCCGATATTGTCTCGAGTTGTAGCCGGTTCGCTTGGCGTGGCCTTTATCGCAATTGTGTTGCTAGACGGATTTCTGGACGATGGCACACCTCTACCCGGCGCCCCCACACCCACTTCAACCTCACAAATTAGTCGATCCCCGACATCATCTAGAATCGACTATGACTCAGTGATATCAATTGCTAGTCAATGCGAGGAGCAAACTCTTTGCATCGATGACATCAGAGTTGACCACGAAGAAGGTACCGTCGCGATGACTGTGCTCAATCAATCAACTGTGGATTCGATTGTCCAGATTGTCAGCTGCTATGTCTACGGTGCAGACTATGTTCCAGGTCTGATCGAAGAGTGTGACGATTCAGGCGTTGTGAATATTCCATCGAATTCGTCTTTCGAATGGGGTTGGAGATCTGAAGGCCTCCGCCTTTCGAGTCTCGAGCTGACTGAGGCACCGACGACTGTGATCGTGCAGGCCGAGCTATTCGATCCAGGTGTTCGCGAACTCGCTAGAATCGCTATCACCCTGAACAGATCGCCCTAGCTTTTTCCTTGACGAAGTCACATTGCTCGGAATCGCCTGATCGCATCGGCCAGCAGCGATAGTCATCGCACCTGAAGACAGGTCGCATGCCGTCGCGATCGGCTTCAGTTATCATCGAAGCAAACCGATGAAAATCACCGACCTGCGCGTCTACCTCACCCGAGCCGGCACTGGCCGCACCTGGGTCTTTGTCGAGATCGACACTGATGAAGGCATCACCGGCCTTGGCGAAGCAACCAACTCCGGCGGAGGCGGTGCGCTGGTCGTTGGCCGGGCTCTTGAGATGCTGAGGGACGATCTTGAAGGCCAGGACTTCTCAGAGGGGCTGATCGGCGACAACCCTGAGCACATCGACCGCATCTGGCACCAGATCTACCGGCGCTTCGGCACGCTCGGCTCCCGCGGCTTCGCAACAACGCTGGCGTCAGGCATCGACATGGCGCTCTGGGACATCAAGGGCAAAGCGCTCAACCGCCCCGTCTACGACCTGCTCGGCGGGCCGGTACGCGACTCGGTCCCGGTCTATAGCCACGTTGCTCCCGCCAACGACATCGAAGCCTGCGTCGCAGATGCAAAAAGGCAGGTGGCGCTCGGCTACCAGGCGCTCAAGCTCGACCCATTCAGCCCCGAGATGGGCAAGCATCACCGGCGATACATCGACGGCAAGATCTCTGCGGCCGGTGCCGCTCACGCGGTCGAGCTGATGTCAGAGCTGCGAAAGGCGGTCGGCCCGGACATCGAGTTGATGATCGACGCTCACGGCAACTTCGATGTCTCCACCGCTACGCAGCTCTGCAACAGCATGATGCCCTTCAATCTCACCTGGTTCGAGGAGCCTCTGCAGCCGGAGAGCCTCGACGCTATGCGCCAGCTGCGCCGGAACACAGACACTAACCTGTGCATCGGCGAGCGGCAGTACACGCGCTGGGACTTCGCTCCTTACCTGCACGAGGGGCTGGTGAACTACATCATGCCCGACATCTGCTGGACCGGCGGCATCTCCGAGATGAAGCGCATCGCCGTGCTGGCCGAGACCTACTACGTGCCAATCTCGCCGCATGACGCCTCTGGCCCGATCAACGTGACATCCGGCGCTCATGTGCTGATGAATGTGCCGAACATCTACCGGCTGGAGATGACCGATCACGCCCGAGCAGCCTACGATGCTGTGCTGACCGAACCTCTCGACATCCGTGACGGCCATTACCACATGAATGGCAAGCCCGGCCTCGGCTACGAGCTAAACCACGACTTCATAGCCAGTCACCCGGACCCGCAGTGGGAAGCGATGAAGTAGGGCGAACTAGCCACGCGGGTCAAGGTCTAGTTGGACCCGATGCTGGCTCAGCCTTACGCGATCACCCTCCCCCACTGGCGTCCGGCTGGGCTCGGTCGACATTCACCGTGATTGATGGCGGCGGCTGGTCCTTGCCCTTTTTCTTCTTTTCCGCCTCAGAGTCTTTGCCTCCACCACGCAGGTCAACGAACCGGTTCATCAGGTCGAACCAGAACGGCGCGCCAAAGCTCACCGCAGCCGCTGTCACGATCCAGCCGATAACGTGAAAGACCCATCCGCCGTTCGAATCAGGTATTCGCGGGTCCTCGGTGCTGTCGGTCCAGCCAATCGGTAGCGGCAACTCTCGCAAGAACTCTCCAACCGGCTCGTCGACAGTCGAACCTGCCTGTGCCGCAGCCGCTTCGGCAGCCACCAGAGCCCTCTTCTCATCATCCTGCCAGAGCTCCGTCGCTACCGTGACAACGTTGATGTTCAGACCAACCGCCATCACCAGTCCGATCGCGAACAGCACCAGCTGAAGCTTGCGCTTGTACCAACCGGAGACGCGGTCCATCGACTCGTCGTACCAGCGTTCCATCCTGCTGCGGAATTCCGCGAACCTCGCCCCGGCCTCTCCAATCTCCCGGTTGACTCCTCTTGCGATGGATTGCACTTGATTCCGGAGCGCCGTCGGCAGCTCAGTCATGTGCCCGTTGTTTGTAGTGAACCGCTGCATCGCCGCCTGCGCGTCCATATCAGGACTGTCGGAGAGCGCGATGTCGGTGATGCTGGCTACAAAGCGAGAAGCCGGGACTGATGACGGACCCGAGGTACGCTTGAAAAATCGGAACAGTCCGGTTTCGTTCTGTCCGATTGGCGTGATGTTGTTCGCCAGGCTGCGGACTCCGGGCTGATCCATCAAATCCTGCAGAAACTTCTGACTTTCTCGACTGGTCCGGTCGTCTCCTGCAACAAGGGCCCGAAGTCCCTGCCTGAGCGTGCTGGCCCTGACGGTGAAGATTCGCGATATCCACTCGCCCAACCCTGAAGCGATGACGCTGAGCAGGAAGAACATGAAGCTCAGCCCTATGGCTACTTCGAGCGCTACAACTCCGTCCATCTCACTCGCCTCCTTCTGGATGTCCACGGTCAGCAGCCATCTGCCCACGCGGCACAACTCTCATCTGATGGCCGGGTTCTATCACTGCCGCCCCGTCGCTGCAACATCGCTATCGATGGCACGCCGTTCTCAACGACGAACTGACGATCACGACAAGACTCGACCTCTCCTAGTGCACGAGTTGAACAAGCATGAACGATCCACTTGTTGCGCGTAAACCAGGTAATTTCCACTTCACATGCGTCAAGTCGATACACTGCCCTGCATGCGCCTGTCACCCGCCGAAATATCGCTCTCACGGCTTGCTCGTACGCACCAGCAGTATCTCGACATCATTGTGGAGGTGACGGATCAGATGGCATCCGCCTGGAATCCGCCATCCGCGCCGTCCATCAAGTGGCACATGTGGCACATGGCCCGCTGGGCGGACTACGTCCAGTCGCTGCTCGCGCCGGTCACTGCAGGCGAGGCAGACCACTCCAATCATGGCAATCAGCTCTGGGACGCGCTCGGTATCGCAGACGACTGGGGCTTCGACGACAGATCACTCGGAACATGGGGAGTCGGTGCTCAGCTGTCCGAGGAAGAGGCGCAGGACCTGCCGCTGCCTTCTCTCCAGCGCGTCATCGGATACGCTCGATCAACATTCGAGGTGTTGGAGCGCCGCTTTGCGGAGATCGACGATGATGTCTTCGAAACGCCTTTCATCGACTGGCATGGCAACGACACGACCGTTGGCGACGCCACGGTCGGCTACCTAGCTCACGCCAACCGGCATCTCGGGATGATCGAGGCGCTGCGAGGCATGCGCGGCCAGACCGGTTCGGCGACTATCTGATGCCAGATCAGGAAGCTGGCAGAAACCAGCTTGCAGTGCCCACTGTGTTGGTCATTGCGCTGAGCGTCGTGATCTGGCTCACCGCTTTCGCACTCGTGGACGAGGACAGAGAGTCCAACCTCCGTGATGCCGCCCTGGCCTCACACGCCGAAGGCGAGATTAGCGGCATCGAGGCGGCGACTATAGCGGTCGACCTGGCTCGCAACGCTGTTGAGAACAGCTCGGCAGATGACGACGGTCTGCTCGCTGGAGCGCCCGCTGACATCAGTGTCCGCTACGAACCGCTTGGGACAGCATCGAGCTGGACAACCGTCATCCGCGGGCCTATTCGCTCGCGGCCAAACACTGAAGAAGAGTTCCGCATCGACGACGGGATGATCGTGATCGAGCTCTCTGCCCGCACCGGCGAGATATCGGGAGCCTTCTCCGCTGGTCGAGCATTCTCGGCGCCGGGTGATTCCGGAGGCGGAGTGCTCAGGTCGCTCGGCATCTCGCCGGAGGGCTTCACAGAGGTACCGTTGAGCGAAGTCTGGTCTCCTCCCTCGATGTGACCGCTAATACTCGCCGATCTGTTCGTCCCTATTGCTCGGCTGAGCAGCGCGGGTTACCGTTCCAGTCCGGTTCAGAATGCTCGAACGAACACGCCGGAATGGCATCGCACGAAACCGACACCAAAATGAGGAGCTGAAGATGGCCGAACACAACTATGACGAGTTGCTGGAGAAGGCGAAAGAGTGGCGTGAGTGGTACTACGACGGCACGGTCAACATGAATCCGGTTACGGAGCCGGTGCAGGACGCATTCGAGCTGATCAACGCCACGCTGTTCGGCCACATCTACCAGCGCCCGACGCTCGACGGCAAGACCAGAAGCATCTGCACCATCGCAGCGCTCGTAGCGCGTGACAAGCCCAACCAGCTTGGCGGCCACATCACCGGCGCTCTCAACTATGGCTGGACGAAGGAGCAGATCCTGGAACTGATCACACAGATGCTCTTCTACGGCGGCTACCCAGCAGCGGTGAACGCCATGAACGCAGCCGCCAAGGCGTTCGAAGAGTACGACGCCCGGCACGCAAACGACGACTAGGCCGAGTCCAGGCTATTCGATGCGAAAAAGTCGTCTGCCAGAGCGATTCCTGCTCGCATTCATCGTGATGCTGGCTCTTAGCTGGGTCCTTGGCCTGCTCTATCTACCGCTGGCCCTGGGCGGACCACTGGCCGCTGGCGCCGTGTTCGTGCGGTTCGGAGCCGGTGTTACGAAGCGAACACCGCTGAGCGGGGCTGGTACAGCAGCCGGCGCTTTGGCAGTACTGATAGCGCCACTGATAGTGATCGCCTGGATCATCGCCACTGCGACTAGCGATCCAGGGGAGTCGAACAACCTGTTTGAAGCCGCGCTCGATTTCGACACTAACGCCGAGCGAGTGCGCTCCACTGTTCTCATCGCACTCAGCGCCATCGCGCTCGCAGCAGCCGGAGGTGCGATCGCAGCCTGGCTGCATGGCAGGCAGTTGGACCGTAGCTACTGGGTCACGGACGAATAGCAGTCAAAAAGAAGAGGCGCCCGCAATCGAGCGCCTCTTCATGCCCCAACATATGCCGTCGATCAGGCGGCGAGGTCTTTCTGGTACCGAGCCGTAAGTTCGAGGAGTTCAGCAGCCCTGCCCTCCTCGTCCATGGCCTCTTCGATAGCTCCGATCTCGGCGGCTGTGCGCTCAACCTGCTGTGCGGCTTCCTGCTTCAGCATGCCCGTCAGGTCACCACCAATCAGCTCGGCGTAGTTCATCAGGGAGTCTGATGCTTCCTTGATGCGGTCGAGAACAGAGAGTGCGCTTCGCTCTGCGATGTCCTTAATGTGCTTTGCGAGCGAGGCTTCCATGCGGGCCTGTGACTTCAGCACCGAAACGCGGGTCTGCGTCTCTTGCTCAATTGCCCAGGCCTCAGACTGCAGCTGTGCAGCTTTGCGCTGCAACTCCTGAGCCTCTTCATTCATACTTGCTTCGATCTCAGATGACAGGGCGATGTATTCGCGCTCGGACCGCAGCAGGTCGCCACGGGCTTCCATCATCCGATTACGCGAAAGCCCGGCAGATTTCGACTGGGCAAGCGCCTGCACGCTCGACCATGACGACTCGCGAGCCTGGACCATCGCCGCTGGCGTGGCGGTGATGGCGCGTTCAGATTTGTCAGGCTTGACTGCGGGCTTCTGGACCGGCTTACGGGCGCGTTTCTTGGATGTCATGTTGCTGTTCTCTGCCACATAGACTCCGAGAGTCTTCCGTGACCCGAACCTGTATCTGTCCACTGGGTATGGTCCGGATCTAACGCCTCTCAATAGACGTCCATCTCAAACCACACACGAATTCGACTCAACTGCGATTCCGCTGGCATTCCCCTCAAACACAGATTGCCAGTCCTGCAACTATCAACCGCATCGGCAGGAAAAATGCAGGAGACCGGTGTGCCGGAAGGTTGCAGAGCAGGTGAAAGAGGGGTGCAGAGCGATCAGGCGCGCAAGTAGCCTGCGTCCATCAGAGATTGAAAAGCGGGGATGGCACGCCCGGAGGGATTCGAACCCCCGACCCTCTGGTTCGAAGCCAGATGCTCTATCCACTGAGCTACGGGCGCGCGCTGGCAGAACGCCAGGTTGACTGCAAACAGTCTATCGGAACGAGATCGGTCGCCGCCTCGGCAACTGCGGCACGTTCCAGCGTGCCAGCAGCCGAAAGACGAAGGTTTGGTGGGGTGGACGGTGGGGATCGAACCCACGATCTTCAGGGCCACAACCTGACGTGTTAACCACTACACTACGCCCACCATCGGGACCGGCTGATCTCCAGCAATCGACCGGGCAATGCGGTTCGAGGGCGAGAAACCGGCTAATTTGCCGTGACTCGCTCAAACAGCGCAACGTATCGAAGCTACCACCGCGACAAACGGCGGTCAATCATCTGATCAAGCAGACTGGCGCAGGTTCTGCGCGGTGCGCTACCGCTCAGTCCTCGAGATAGTCCCACTCAGGGCGCAGGTCCCACCTGTACTGATCTGGCGGCTGGATCTGCTCAGCCCAACGCCGCACCACTTCCTGTTCGACGCTCATCCGCCTGATATCGGCGTCGATCATCTGCGGGTCCCAGCCATCGAGTGCGAGCTCAGTCAACTCTCGCAGAGTATCCGCCGCCGACTGATCGCCAGACAGGTCGTTTAGCTCGTCCGGGTCGTCGCGCAGGTTGAAGAGCATTGAAGGCATGTCGGTAAACAGCATCAGCTTCCAGTCTCCGCGACGCACCATCCTATGCTGCCATGTTCTCTCGCCATCGGAATGCGCCGGATCATTCGGCTCGGTGCAGTATTCGGCGAATGCAAGGTCGTCCCAGTCTGTGCTGTCCGGGTCGTTGGCAATCCCAACCACGCTCCGACCGTGCGAAAACGGCAGATCTTCTGCTCCGCCCGCTTCCAGCATCGTCGCATTCAGATCAAACTGCGAGACCACGCGCTCGACTCTCCGTCCTTTCGGTAGCGTTCCCGGCCATGAAACGATCGCCGGCACCTTAACCGAGTCCTCGTAGAAGGTCTGCTTCCACCAGAGCCCGCGCTCGCCGACCTGTTCACCGTGGTCTGCCGTGTAGACGACCATCGTGTTTTCGGTCAGGCCGGCTCGTTCGACCGCGTCCAGGATCTGGCCGATCAGCATGTCGAGCCGTGTTACCAGCGCCCAGTACGCTGTGCGAGCGCGCATCACCTCGTCGTCGGGGATATTGGCGATGCCAGCATGTTGTCGCCACCACCGCAGGTACGGATGTCTCTCGTCGGAGAACTGGCGAACGTTCCTCGGAGGCGGAACCTTGCCTTCATAGAGCTCGAAGTCTTCTCGTCGAGCGACGAATGGCTGGTGTGGCAGCATTAGGCCCACAGCTACGCAGAAAGGGTCGGCGCCACCGTCTGCGTTACGCCGGATCGCGTAGTTCTCGATGAAGCTGACGGTCGCAGCGGCCACATGCTCGTCATGTACCTGGTAAGCGCTCTGGCCAACTCCCGACTTCTCCAGGCTTATCCGGTGCGGGCCGGCAGTGCCGCCAAGTTGGCCGTGGTCAGCAGGTTTTCCGCCCATGAAGTTCGGGCCGTGGTCGCCGATATACCGTTCGGCGAAACCGTGAAGCTGGTCAGGCCCGACGAAGTGCATTCGACCAATCTGGACCGGCCTGTAGCCAGCCGCGCCCAACGAATGGGCAAACGTCGGTATTGAAGAATCCAGCGCATGAGAATTTGTCCACACCCTGTTCTCGTGCGGGTGCCGCCCGGTGAGCATCGACATCCGGGAAGGCACGCAGATCGGAGAGGCGCAGTAGGCGTTTTCGAAGGTTGTGCCGCGAGCAGCAAGCGCGTCGAGGTTCGGCGTGGCGACGACCGGGTCACCGGCATTGCCCATTACCGCCGGGTTGTGCTGGTCCGACTGTATGAAGAGGATGTTCGGGCGGTCGCCTGAATCAGACATCTCGGAGCGTCCTCATGGGAGCCGCTGACCCGGCACGCACCAGCTTTTACCCACGGCTGTCGCTATTGCTGAGCGACCGCCGGTATTCCTCTTTGGTCTCGGGAGTCGGCGGGTAGTACTTGCCCGGTCGAACGCCCTCGGCCAGGATCTTGCTCTTGATGAAGCCTTCAGCACCTTCGTGGTCCTCTACCCAGTCGATGCACTCCTCGGCGTACCAGGAAGGCACCACGACAACACCATCGTTATCGCCAACAATTACGTCGCCGGGCCTCACCAGCGTTCCACCACATTGAATGTCGACATTTTCGTCAGCCGGCTCTGCCCACGGGCGGCCGCCGTATGGAGTGCGGTCCTGCGCGTACACGATCAGTCCGTAGTTCTCTTCTTCCAGTACATCGAGGTCGCGGATGGCGCCGTCAGTCACGAGCCCCTCAGCGCCGTTCATCTTCAGCTGCAGCAACTTGACGTCGCCACCGATCGCCGCATAACGACGATTCATAAGGTCGGCAACCAGCACATCACCGGGGCCGCAACGCCCCATCGCCCTGTACTCAGGGGAGTCTTCGCCCTTCTTCGTCTCTGCATCGATGTCCGGCCTTGGAGGCAGGAAACGCAGCGTGCGGGCACGGCCGGCCATCCTGCGTCCCGGCGTGAACGGGCGCACACCTTCCATAAAAGGAAGGGTCACTCCCAACTGGTTGTGCACGGCGCCCCAAACCGTGGCGATAGGCACACGGCGAAACCGCTCGAGAACCTCGTCTCCTACATGAACGGGCTTGAATGAACGGTCTGCCATTGGAATTCCTCGCATGGTTGCCTGTTGATTGAAATGGTCGGTGATTTAAGCTGAAGCTATGGGCATGACGACTATACCTGCCTCGTCCGCATCACGCTTTCGGTCGCGATCGGCCTAGTCGACAACGCCGCCCGCCCATCCGAGTTCACTGACTGCGTCGTGAACAATCTCGCTGAACATTTCGGTCGCGCCGCTATGGGCACTCGGGTGGCCAGTTAGCCACTTAGTCAGATACTTGGTTTCGCCTGACGTCAGATCACCCTGAAGTCGTTCAGGGGTCATTCCAAGCGCGAGACTCGTTTCCCACTGCCCGTCCTCGGTGATAGCTCGAAATTCCTGATCGTCGATGAGTCCATGGAATTGGATGACCCTAGCGGACTCCAGGCTCTGGGGTCCGCCCTTTCCTCTTGCCAAAGCGTTCAATCTCTGGCGAACGCGCAGCTTTATTCCGCGCTTGTGTTTCTGGGTGCCATTCGCGACCAACACGGCAGCATCGATCCAGCCTCTCAAGTGTTCAACGATCGCCATACCCTCGGTGATCCAGCTTCTTAGAAGTAGCCTGAAACTCACGATCGCGCTCTGATCGGTTGGATCAATGTCGCTTATCTGTCTCGCGATGTAGTTCCATAGTTCGAAGAGTTGATACACGCTCTGCGTATGCTCAAGAACGGAATGCCATTCTTTGCTGAGTCTTTGCTTGGGAACCATCTGCAGCAGCAATGATTCTCCGGGGTATTTAAGTCCTAGATCTTGAGTCTTCTTCGCAGTTTGAAGCGTGGCGACGAATTCGGGATCCACTTCTCGCAGGCGGGCGGCGGCAGCTTCGAACACTGTAGCCAGTGATTGCGCAATGGCTGGGGTCGATGAGGTGATCATTTCGGTGTGCAAGTGTCAGATATCAGTAGTGCTCGATTGCTCGCCACGTACCTTCCACACGTCTATGCGATAAGTGGCGTGCGCGAATTGTGGCAATGATCATTGGACGTGTCACCACCGTCGTTTGAGCATTCCTGATTAGTCGCGTTCTCGACGCGTTTAACCGGCTAGGTTCTCGACCAGCCTGGCCAGCAGCCGGGTCGATGCTCCGCTCGCACCTCGCACGTTGACTCCGGACACGCTGTCGGACATGTTGAGTGCTGCAATGTCGAGGTGGACCCACGGCGTATCCTCGGCAAACTCATGGATGAAGTGCGCCGCTGTGATCGAGCCCGCTCCCCGACCGCCTGTGTTCTTGATGTCGGCTACAACTGAGTTGTTCTGACGCTTGGTCACCGACCCGAGCGGCAGCCGCCAGATCAGTTCTCCGCGCTCACTCGCCGCCTGCTCCACCTGCCCGTAGAACTCCTCGTTGTTGCTGAACGCTCCAATGTGGCCCTTGCCGAGCGCTACCGAAACGGCTCCGGTCAGGGTCGCAACGTCGATTATTTGCTTCGCACCTTTGCCTTTCGCGAAGCAGATCGCATCAGCCAGGGTCAGTCGACCCTCAGCGTCGGTGTTCTCTACCTCTATATACTTGCCATTCATCGCCCGCACCACGTCGCCGGGCCTTGTCGCAGATCCGCTCGGCATGTTTTCTGTCGCGGCGCAGACCGCATGCACATTGATTCTAGGTTTAAGCGCCGCAATCACCTGCATCGCGCCAATAACGGCCGCTCCTCCACCCATATCTCCCTTCATCGTCACCATGCTGCCGGGAGGCTTGAGCGAGAGGCCGCCCGAGTCGAACGTGATGCCTTTACCGATGATCCAGACGTTGTTGTCGGCATTGCCAGCGTCGCCCTCGTAAGTGATGTGAATGAACTTCGGCGGCTCGGTGCTTCCGGCTGCAACAGAGAGGTAAGAACCCATACCCAGCGCCCGGCACTCGTCCGCTTCCAGTACCTCTATGCGCAGGCCCGCGTCCTCAGCCATGGCCGAGGCGCGTTTTGCCATCTCGGTGGGTGAGAGCACGTTTGGCGGCTCATTCACCAGGTCGCGGGCGAAGTTCGTTCCGTTGGCGTAGCTGTCGCCGCGGGCGACTCCGCTCTCCAGCGCCGCAATCTTCGAACCGTCCATCTCGACGAGCTCGATTAGTTCGAGACCATTGCCGCCGTCTTCGCCATCTTCACCATCGCCATCGCCGTTCTTCGAAGACTTGTACTTATCGAACCTGTACAGGCCGAGGATTGTTCCCTCAGCGATCGCCTCGGCGCCCTGAGCCGGATCAAGTCCGCCAATTCCTGTGCCATGGACAATCGTCGCTGCGCTTTTTACCTTCAGAGACCTGAGGCGTCGGGCAACCTGGGCACTGATCCTGCGAATCGCCTCGTAGTCAAATTTTTCGCTCTCGCCGAGTCCAGCCACTAGCACTCGTTCCGCAGCGAGGCCGCTTCCGGAACCTCCAGACGTGATCGCAGATGTGTGGATCAGTGTGATCTCACCTGATGCCCCGGTGATCTCACCTGATTCGATCAGACGCGAGATCAGCCCGCTCAACGCGTGGTCCACAGCTCCGGTGGCGCCGCCAGGCGCGGTAACGCCCTTGAACAGATTGACGACTAACGCCGGGGTGGCGTGTTCAACGATATTGCCCTGGGTGACCTTGATCTCCATGAAGTCTCCTGTCTTACGGGGCGAGAAAAGTGAAAGCAGCGGGTTGTGCCACGACCGCGCTGGGATTGTACGCCGAGACTTTCGGGTGTCGGCGAGTTACGGGCAGGACGGCCGAAAGCGTGGCGACCTGGATGGCGTCATCGTCGAAGGCTAGAGACGCTATCAACTCTCAAAATGCCCCTGCGAAGCCCGCTGACGGCCGGCTGGACACGACTAGCCTGGCGATCCGTCAACCGTCGTTCACGGCCCTGACCGAAAGCCCTTTACTCGTGGAAGTGCTGGCATGAGGCTTCGTCCACTCGCGCAACTCGTGTCGGAACCGTCGCGAGATCGATGTAAGTGCAGGCACCCATACGCAAACTCAGCCCATACTTGGCGCTTGGTCTCTGTTTTGAACAAGTTCTAAACGAAACATAGGCTATTGGCAGGTAAACGGTCGAAAGAGGGTACAAAAGTACCTTGTGCTCGTAGCGCCCAGCGAAATAACTTCCATACCCACGGCGGTTTGTTAGGCAGCGTTAACAACGTTTCGGCCGCGAACCTGACCGACTTATTCGCCCGGTATCTACGGCGCCGGGCGACGAAACACAGCGAGTGTCCGCTTGCTGACTGAATCAGGGGATACACCTCCCCGGGGGCAACATAATGACCAACGGTAGCGTCGCAGTCCGCGTCATCTCAGACGGCTCATTTCTTCTCGACGGTGGTCCGGTGTTTGGACCGGTTCCCAAGGTGCTGTGGGAGCGGCAGGCAAAGCCCGACCGCAAGAACCGCGTAAGGCTCGGACTCAACTCGCTGTTGGTGAAGACCCCGCAGGCAAACATCCTTGTAGACGCCGGAATTGGCAACAAGGAACCTGAAATCTGCCGTGAGATCTACGGCCACTCATCCTCCAAGCTCCTCCGCAACCTGCGTGCACAGGGCGTAACTGCCCGAGACGTAGACTTCGTCGTCCTCACTCACCTCGCATTCTTCCACTGCGGCGGCGCAACCCGCCTCGACCGCGAAGGCAACATCGTCCCAACCTTCCCTAAGGCGAAGTACCTTGTGCAGCGAGCTGCCTGGGACGAGGCCTTCAATCCCGACGAGCGGCAGATCCCGAACCTCGGCCCGGGTGTCGACCATCTTCGAGTGCTCGAAGCAAAGGGAATGATCGAGTTCCTGGACGGAGACACCGAGATCGTTCCGGGCGTGGAGGCGATCGTTACAGACGGCTACTCGGAAGGCCACCAGATCATCATGGTGAACACAGGCTCCGAGCGCATTGTCTATCTGTCGAACCTGATCCCGACCCCGAACCACCTGCCTCTGCCCTACATCACGGCGTTCGACCGCTTCCCGGACCAGACGCTGAATGCGAAGAAGGACATGTTGACCCGTTGCGAGAAGGAAGGCTGGTTGATGGTCTTCGCTCACGGCTACCACGACAACGCTGGCTACCTGGAGCGCAAGCGCTCTGGACTGGAGCTCCGCCCCGTCAATTTCTAGGTGGCCGGCAGAGCCGGGTTTTCTATGCAAGGGAGAAACACCTCGTTCGCAAAACAGAAAATCCAACTTGTTAGTTGAACCGGTGACTGGGCCTCCTCACTTCAGCCCAATCACCAACTAAGAGAAAGACCGCAGGCTGTCCTGACCTGCGGTCTTCTCTTTTGTGAACATTCGAGCCGCCGATACGACCGTTGTGAGCTACGGCGGCGATGCGGTCATCACGCCATCGGCAGCGACGTTCGTGAGCACCATGTCTTCGACCAGGCCGTCACCGTTCGATCGAAAGACGATTGGACTGCCATTGCTTTCTGAATGGTCGGCCATTCGCACTCGCAGGTAGTTGTCGGTCAGGCCGCTCCGACCTCTCTGCCCTTCCCACAGCACCGGCCGTACCTGTCCGACGCTCTGTTCACGAAATGAGCGGGCATGCCGACTGGTCACCGTCCGTACCTCTGCGGCCCGCTCTGATCGGACCTTCACATCGACGTGGTCATCGAAATGCACCGCGCTCGTTCCCGGCCGCTCGGAATAAGGAAACACGTGCGAGTCTGAGAATTGCGCCTGCTTGATCACCGCCATTGTGAGGGCGTGATCGGCGTCGGTTTCGCCAGGAAATCCACAGATCACATCTGTCGTCACCGAGCAGTCAGGCATCGCAAACCGCACCCGCTCAACTGCCTGCAAAAACTGCTCGCCGGTGTATCGCCTGCGCATCCGCTTCAGCACAGCGTCGCTGCCGCTCTGGAGAGGAATGTGGAAGTGCGGGCAGAGTCGTCCGTCTGACTCCAGCCAGACATCGAGCAGTTGGTCCGTGATCTCGAGCGGTTGCAGTGACGAAACCCTGACCCGCTTGACATCGGTTTCGGCCAGCACCGTTCGCAGCATTCCGGGCAGGTCAACGTCATCCAGGTCGAAGCCGTAAGTGCCGAGTTGCGTGCCGGTCAGAACGACTTCGGAGCAACCGGCGGACGCGAGCCTGTTTACCTGCGAGACGATCTCGTCAACCGGGATCGACCGCTCGCGCCCGCGCACCTTCGGCACTATGCAGTACGCGCAGACCTGATCGCAGCCTTCCTGGATCTTCACGGACGCTCGCGTGCGGCCGAGCAACGCCGTCTCCAATGCGACGGGACCGCCGTCGGCGCAGGGTGTGAATGCGACGCCCAGACGCTCGGCCACCGACTGCACGATCGCCGGTTTTCGCTTGTTGTTGATTGCCAGGTCCACCGACTCCAAAGCATGAACCGTCGAGAGATCTCGCTCGGCGTAGCAGCCTGTTGCCACCACCAGCGCTTCGGGAAACTTGCGCCGGGCAGACGAGACGGCCTGGCGCGCCTTGCGGTCGGCCATGTTGGTAACCGTGCACGAATTAAGCACGAACACGTCCGGCGATTCATCAGCCGAGGCGAGCTCAAAGCCAGATGCCACAAAATCGCGAGCAAGCTGCTGCGAATCGGCTGTGTTCAGCTTGCAGCCGTGTGTCTCGATATGAAATTTCATGCGTGTGGCTGAGCAATTACGAGATGATGGTCAGCGAGCTGTGGCCCACTTGAGCACAGAGTATCGATTCTATCGCTGACCACGTGAGTGCTGGTCTCTCACTGGCCCATCACCTTTCGCATCCTCAGGCCAACGGCGCTGAACCCCTGCGACTCGTAGAACCGCTCCTGCAACTCCCCTGCAGGTGGAGTTCCAAGCTCAACGACAGAACAACCGGCCTCTGCCGCCACGTCCTGCGCATAGCTGAACAGGTCTCCGCCAACTCCGCGGCTGCGGAATGCGGGCGAAACGTACATCTCCTGCACGATGGCGTAGCGACCCAAAGTTCGCGTCGCCAGCTGGTAGGACATACAGCAGATTGCAGAAATCTTGCCTGAGCCATCAGTGCCAACCACAACCGCGCCTGAATCGGGCTCAGAGATCAATCTATGACAGGCTTTCGACGCTTCATCCAGCGGTAAGCCCTCGCCACCCAGCTCCTTGATCAATCGGTCAACGAGTGTCGCCACGTCACTCGATTCGCTCAAGTCTGCCAGCCGAAACTCCATAGTTGCCAACCTGCCTCGATCATGTTCTGTCCGGGGCTTCGACACTACTGCGTCGGCCTGACTCCACAACCCCAATAACTCACCATTCGCGCGGCATGCCCGCAGTGCAACTCACGCGCAGTTTGTCTCTAATGAGCCAGAACGGCTCTGCTGCTATACTCGCTCGGTCTTTGAACGGAGAATGCACGTTCATCGACACACGCAAATCTCGCAACACAGGCGCAGCGGCGGAAACGGCCCGTCGAAACCACGGCAAATCGCGCTGCGTAGACCCACCTCAACAAGCTCCGCTCCCAGGAGACCTTATCTATGGAACACCGCGTCGTTGTAACGGGTATTGGACTCGTCACACCCCTCGGACTCGACCGCAAATCCACGTGGAAAGCCCTGCTCGACGGCGAATCGGGCATCGACTACATCTCATCATTCGACGCTGAGGGCTACACAAGCCGGATCGCGGCCGAGGTCAAGGGCTTCGAGCCAGACGGCCTGCTTGGCAAGAAAGAGGCCCGAAGGCTCGACCGGTTTTCCCAGTTCGCAGCGGTCGCATCGCTCGAAGCGCTCGACCATGCCGGCATCAAGATGGAGAGCGAAGAGGCCGACCGCGTTGCGGTGATGATCGGCAGCGGCGTCGGCGGCATCATCACCATCACCGACCAACACACGGTTATGCAGAAGCGCGGCCCCACACGCGTCAGCCCGTTCCTGGTTCCCATGATGCTTCCAGACATGGCATCCGGGAAAGTGTCGATGATGATCGGCGCCAAAGGCCCGAACTTCTCTATCGTCTCCGCCTGCGCAACCGGAGCCGATTCCATAGGCGAGGCTGCCGAGATGATTCGACGCGGCCGCGTTGACGTCGCTATCGCTGGCGGCACCGAAGCTGCGATCTGCCCTATCGGCATCGCAGGCTTCAACTCCTGCATGGCGCTCTCCACACGCAACGAAGACCCGAAAGCAGCGTCCCGACCGTTCGATGCAGGCCGTGACGGCTTCGTGCTCGGTGAGGGCGCGGGCGTGCTGGTGATCGAAAGCGAAGAGCACGCAAAGGCTCGAGGAGCAACGATCATCGCCGAACTCGCCGGCTACGGTGCGACAAGCGATGCCAACCATGTGACCCAGCCTCACCCGGAAGGCGAGGGCGCGGCCAAGGCCATGGAGCACGCTCTTGGACAGGCGGACATGAAACCCGAAGAGGTTTCGTATATCAACGCCCACGGCACATCCACGCCGCTGAACGACAAGTTCGAGACCATTGCCATCAAGCGGGCGTTCGGCGATCACGCTTACAAGGTCCCGATCAGCTCGACGAAGTCTATGACCGGCCACCTGCTGGGCGCAGCAGGCGGCATCGAGGCCGCATTTGCCGTTATGTCGATCAGCGAATCTGTGATTCCGCCCACGGTGAACCTGGAAGAGCCCGACCCGGACTGCGACCTGGACTACACGCCGCACACGCCGAAGCGAGGCCGTGTTCCCAGCGCGATGAGCAACGTGTTCGGCTTCGGTGGACACAACGCGTCGCTACTCTTCCGCGAGTCGGTAAACTAGCCGCCGTGGCAACATCCGCTCGCACCTCGGCCAGCAGAAAGACCTGGAAGGTTGCGGCGCCTCCGCCAGACGGATTCCACATCGAACTCGGCGGCGTCTCACCTGTTCTCGCTCACGGCCCACTGATCAACCGCCTGCTCTACAACCGCAACATCAGGAGCCGGTCAGTTGCCCGCGCCTATCTGAACCCATCGCGAGACAGCTACTCCGACCCTTACTCGCTGCCGGACATGGAGATCGCGGCCGAGCGGCTCTTACGGGCGATCAGGAACGGCGAACATGTTGGAGTGTTTGGAGACTTCGATGTTGATGGCCTAACCGGCACCGCAATCGTTGTTCGCACCGTCGAGACCCTTGGCGGCACTGCTCTGCCCTTCATCCCGCACCGGGAATCAGACGGTCACGGACTTTCCATACAGGCCGTTGAGTCGTTCCGGGAGGCTGGCGTCAGCCTGATAGTCACTGTCGACACAGGTTCTACCGCCGTCGAAGAGGTCGCCGCTGCCAAGGCTCACGGCATCGACACAGTCATCACCGACCACCACCTGCTCGACGGAGAGTTGCCGGACTCGGTGGCTCTGGTCAATCCCCAGTCAGACGCAATGGCAGCACCGCTCACCGGCGCAGGCGTCGCATTCAAGCTTGCGCAGGCGGTCTTCGCGCTGGCGAATGAAGACCTGCCGTACGACCTGCTGACCCTCGCCGCTCTTGGCACGATCGGCGACTCTGCACCGCTGACAGGCGAAAACCGCATCATCACCCGCTTCGGGCTCGAAGAGCTGGGCCGCACCCGACACCCCGGCCTGCAGGCGCTACTCGAAACGGCCCGGCCGCCTTCCGCGGGTGGTCGCCCCACAACTGAGTTGATCGCGTTTTACGTTTCGCCTCGGCTCAACGCTCCCGGCCGTCTCGGTGACGCTGAGCCAAGCCTGCGCATTCTCACAACCACCAGTCACGAAGAAGCCGCCCTGCTGGCCGCCCGACTCGATTCCGCAAACAACGAACGCCGGCGTTTGAGCGAAGAGGTATGGCAGTCGGCGCAGTCGCAGATGAACGGCGACCCACTGGCAAATGGCAAGAACCTCATAGCGATCCGCTGCGACGGATACCCCGCAGGAGTGCTCGGACCGCTCGCCGGACGACTGAGCGAACAATACCGTTCGCCCGCGGTCGCGTACGCAGTCACCGACGGTATGGCGCGTGCCAGCATGCGCAGTGTTCCCGGCTTTGATGTGCACGCAGCGCTGACTCCGCTCAGCGAGACACTGGTGCGCTTCGGCGGCCACGCCGCAGCTGCCGGATTCACCGTCGAATCAGACTACCTCGATGCCGTCCTTGCGGAACTCGAGCGTTCGGCTGCATGGTCAATGATGGGACGTGAGCCTGACCCGGTGCTTGAGATCGACGCCGAGACGCGCCTTGCCGACATGGGCGCTTCGATGTGGGACTTCGTGTCGGTCATGGAACCGTTCGGTGCAGCAAATAGCAAGCCGGTCTTCATGTCACGAGGCGTTACGCCGTCCGAGGTCAAGACCATCGGCTCCACAGGCAGACATCTGCGCATGACCCTCGAGGACGGAGGCCGCAGAGTCGGAGCCATCGGCTTCAACCTGGGCGATGCGACGCTAGGCAGGGGCCGCGTAGATATCGTCTACGAACTGCGCAACGACAGTTGGCGCGGCAAGGTCCGCAAAGAGCTCGGTCTGCTCGACATCCGCCCTGTGCAGAGCTGATCCGCAGCCTGCAAAAAGTAAGCAGCGTGTCGACACGGCTGGCCTGATACTCTCTCAGAGTTGATCTTCCGCAAGGAGCGAAACGGCAGTCCGTATGCCCAATCGCTCCGCCGACTGAGAGGACAGATTGCGCACAACGGTATAACTCCGCCCATCACCACGTCGGACCACACCCTCGTTCTGAGGGAAGTGAGCCGCGTCACGGAGCCATGCCATGCTACGCGTCAACGGGATCGCAAAGTCCTACGGTCCCAGGAAACTGTTCAGCAATGTCTCGTTCATCGTCAACGCCGGCGAGAAAGCCGCGCTAATCGGGCCGAATGGGACCGGAAAATCGACCATCCTCGACATCGTCGCCGGTCTAACCAGACCGACCGAAGGCACGGTGGCCGGCGTGTCTTCCAGCACTCTCGCTTACCTTCGGCAGGGATACGAAGGCCTTTCTTCGACGACTGTTGAAGAGGCGGCCTGTTCGATACTGCCTGGCGGCCGCGAATCGTTCGCTCGCCTGAGGGCTGCCGAACGGAAGCTGTCGACAGACGGCGGAGCATCCGAGGCCATCGACGAGTACCAGCACGCTTTGGACCGGTACGAAGTCTCAGGCGCGGCTGGAGTGGTCGAAAACCTGGACGCCGCCCTCAGTCAGATCGGCCTCGACGACATCTCTCCGACGGCACGCCTGGACAACTTGAGCGGAGGCCAACGCTCACGGGTTGCGCTCGCGGCTATCGTCGCCGCCCGCCCAGACCTTCTCCTCCTGGACGAACCGACGAACCACCTCGACCTTCCCTCA
Source organism: Dehalococcoidia bacterium (assembly GCA_028285005.1). Classification (GTDB taxonomy): domain Bacteria; phylum Chloroflexota; class Dehalococcoidia; order Lucifugimonadales; family Lucifugimonadaceae; genus JAJCYX01. Next base: position 164,359 of record JANQQP010000015.1, read on the forward strand.
CTCGAGTGGCTGGAGGAGTTCGTCAGAGGCTTCAAAGGTGCGGCTCTCATCGTGTCGCACGACCGTGTCTTCCTCGACAACACCGTCACATCTGTGCTCGAACTGGACCCCGAGACTGAAACCGTGACTGCTCACGCCGGCAACTACTCCGACTATGTCGCTGAACGTGACCGGGATCAGGCCGCCCGGTTGCAGAGATGGCGTGACCAGGAGGCAGAGGTGAGGCGCATCAGGGCCGATATCCAGCGCATGAAGTCCAGCGCCCGGTCACTCGAAGGCAAGCGCCGACCAGACGACATCCCTGCCATCCAGTGGAACCCCGGCCGCATAGCCCGCGGGATGGCCAAACTGGCGAAATCACGTGAGGCGAAGCTGCGGCGATTCGAGGAGTCGGAGGAACGCGTCGAAAAACCGGTCCAGCAATGGAAGATGAGGCTCGACCTGGAATCGGACAACCGTTCCGGCGACATGGTGCTCCGGCTTGAGGACCTGACCGCTGGCTACGGCGGTGAGCCGGTCTTGAACTCCATCGCAGGTGAAGCGACGCATGGTGAGCGTATCGCCCTGATGGGCCCGAACGGCACCGGCAAGTCGACCCTGTTGCGCATCATCACTAGAACGCACGGGCCCGAATCCGGGGCGGCCAGGCTTGGATCCGGAGTGACCACGGGCTACATGCCGCAGGAGCACACGGGCTTCGGTACGGATGACACTCCGCTCTCAGTAATCCGCGCCGCCTCGCCAAACTCCTCAGAGACAGAAGTGCGGAACTTCCTGCACTTCTTCCTCTTTCAGGGCGACCACGTCTTCACACCTGTCGAGCGGCTCTCCTACGGCGAACGGTCGAGGCTCTACCTGGCGAAACTGGTCTCCGCGAAGCCAAACCTGCTCCTGCTCGACGAGCCGCTCAATCACCTCGACATCCCATCGAGAGAACGTTTCGAAGAATCCCTGCTCAACTACAACGGTACGACTATTGCGGCCACGCACGACCGAGCTTTCGTTGACTCATGGGCGACCGCGATCTGGTGGCTGGAGCCGGCCGCAGGAGGAGCGGTCCTCCGGAGGTACATGGACAGGCTCGAGATGGAGCGGTTGCGAGGCTCCGCGGAGCTGGGTCACGACTGAGCGAACTACCAGCTACAGGAGACGGTCCACTAACCGGATACTGCGGCGGCCTTTAGCTCATCGAGTAGCTCATTGCACGTATCCAGCGACGTCTCGGAGTCTCTACCCTGGCATACCAGCACCATGTTGCCGTAGATCACGTAGTCGCCGTAGCGGGAAACGGTGCAGTCCGATGAGTCACCGCCCGCGGCCCGAGTGCACTGCCGAGCCTCTTTCATCCCTTCCTCCCAGAGACCGACGCCCGTCGTGAGCCGGGCGTCCCTGCCAACACGGTTCTGCGCCGGCTGGCTCCCGAACTCCACCGCCTCGGCATGACTCGGGTAGAAGCGTGCCTCGAACTCTTGCCGGTTGTACGGATCATGTCCCCAGAACCCGTAGTAGGCGGCATCGGCACGGTCGAGCCCCTCGACGTCGAAGGTCTTGCCCTTTTTGAAGCCGACCGACTCGAGGTCCGCCAGTGTGAAGACTCCCGCGTTTGTGACCTTCGACTCGGCTGCAGGTGAGCCGCCATCATCCGTGCCGCAGGCAGCGGCGATGGCGATCACGAGAACTGACACAACCAGAAAGTAGCGCTTCATGGCGGCGGATTATAGCGAGGCGAACGGTCAATTGATCGCCGGGAAGCGACATCCGCGACCTAGAGCAGCTTCAACAGCTCTCCTAGACTGTTGACGGTGGCGTCAGGCTGTACGTCGGACTTGTCCCACTCGTTACGGACACCTCGGTCGATCCACACGGCGTAGATCCCGGCGTTCCGCGCTCCGGCGATGTCATTCCTGAGGCTGTTGCCGACCATCGCCACGTCGCTCGGACCGCATCCGAGCAGGTCCAGCGCATGGCGGAACGGCGCCGGGTCGGGCTTCGAGCCATGTTCGTCGCAAAGCACGACGTGATCGAAGTGATGCTTCAGGCCGCTGTTCTCCACCTTGTGCGCCTGGATCACTGGCGTGCCGTTGGTCAGAATCGCCATCGGATGCTTCTCGCCCAACATGCTCAGTACATGTTCAGCATCCTGGTACGGCGACCGCTTCTGGTGAGTCAATTTCGGCAGCTTCTCGGCCATCTCGCTCGCCAGTGTCGAATCGGAAATGCCGAACTCGTCCAACGCAGCCGTCCAGACCAGCTCTCGAAACTCCGGCATGTGCTCCGCAAGCTCAGACATCGGCCTCTTGTCGTCCCACACAAGCTCGTCCGCAGCCCAGCGAATCGACTCAGGGCCAAGGACCTTCTCAGTCGCAGCGCCCATCGGCGTCTCGCCAATGAGTCGGTAGGCATGGCTGCGTAGCGAAGACCTCAAGTCGCCTTTGAGACCGTGCGACCTCTCGATCTCGGCAGCGATCTCCTGTACGGCCTGGTCTGAGGCCTCGTACTCCGGCACAAGGGTTTCGTCGAAATCGAAAAGCAGCGCCTTGAACCGCTGGCCCTCGCTCACTTCGTGCCTCCCCGTACCGGAGTCATCGCGTCAGAGTCCGACCAAAGCCCGGCAGCCGTACGACCGTCAGGACTCTCTCGCCCTGGCACGCCTCTCCGCACGCTCCCTGCGTCTGCGGCCAGGGGCTGAAGGTGAGTCCGGGCCTCCATCGTCGGAAGGTCCAGCGGCGATCTCTTCTGCGGTCCGCCATCGAGTCTTCCACACCAGGAACGTAACCGAGACGATCATGACGCCGATGGCGATCAGGTGCGCCTCCTGCAGGTTCGCGAAGTACACCTTGTCGAGCCGTATGAACTGGATCAAGAACCTGCCGAGTGCGTAGTAGCCGAGATAGAACATAAACAGACTGCCATGCGGCTTCAGTCTGTCTCTCAGCTTGTACAGCAGGTACAGGCCAATGATGTTCCAGATCATCTCGTAGACCACGGCCGGATGCGTCGCGGCGTTCGGGTCTCCGTGCGCTGTCGAGTTGCCGCTGCGTGCAGGGCTTGCCGGGTGCGTGAAATACCAGGCCCACGGCAGACTCGTCGTGTGAGAGATGTGCTCGCCGTTGATGATGTCGCCAATGCGGCCGATCGTCTGCGCAAGCAAAAGCGGGGCCGCGGCAAGGTCCATCAGCTTTCCGACGGGATACTTCGTGAAGTACGCGTATGTGACTCCGCCAAGCCAGCCGCCCAGGATTCCGCCCCAGAGGCCGATCCCGCCCTCCCACACGGCAAACACCTCGGTCAGGTTGTTGCCGTAGAAATCCCAGTTGTCTGCGACGTGGACGATGCGGGCGCCGATGATGCCGCCAATGATTCCCCAGATGGCCGTGTTGTAGACCATGTCCGGCAGGATCGTCGGGTCTCTGCGGGCGGACCTTGCGACGAGCCAGACGGCGGCAGCCACCGCAACGAAACTGAGGAACCCGTGCCAGCTGAGGGCGAAGCTGCCGTCACCTGAGATGTTTGGATCGAACGGGATCTCAATGGCGGCAAGGGGAAGGTTTGGCATCGTTTCCTGGTTGCGTCAGACTCAGTTTTCGGCCCCGAGATTGTCGTTGCCGAACCTGTTCGCGCAGGGGCTGTTATTGGTGGTCTATCCCGCTGCAGGGCCTTGATCGCTTCAGCAGGCGGGCCGTCTCCTGATACGACACGCAAGAATACTAGGTTTTTGTCACGGGAGTCGCTGGTTGGGGTGAAGATAAGAGCGGCTGGCCCGTCAAACCTCGCTCGTCCTGCCCCACTCGTCCACAACCCGCTCACGTTTCAGCGGCTTCAGATTGCGAGCCGTCGTGAACTCAAGACGGTTTCCGTCGGAGTCGAAGCAGTAGAACGCTCGCTGGCCATCGACGCGCTCCAGCGGCCCTTTGATGATTTCGATTCCTGCGGCACGAACAGCCGCCAGGGCAGCATCGAAGTCCTCCACCTCGAATGCGACGTGCGGAATCGGCGCACCCTCGACGTTGTGGACCATTGTGTGGTCGGCTGTCTCCATCCACACCAGGGATTTTCCGTCTTCCATGGCCGGGATGATCTCCAGACCGGCCATGTCTCTGTAGAACGGCAGCGATTTCTCGCGCTCGCTCACCGGGACGCCAACGTGATTGATGGTTTTTATTCGGACGGGCTGGGAACTGTCTGCCATGATGGGCAAGTGTAAGCCTGACGACAGTGTTTCAGGCGGGCCATCAGGACATACTCACCCCTGACGTTGGATATGGCGAGATGCAAGACTTCGACCTGATGATCAATGCCCGGGAGGTCATTTCGCCTGCCGATGGCCTGGTTGGCCCGGCATCGATCGGAATACGCGATGGAAAGATCGCATCCGTCCATCCGCGGTCCACCGGCGTCACCAACACTCGAGCCAATACCTCAATCAATGTCGAAACCGGGATACTGCTGCCCGGACTCGTCGATCTTCACGCCCATCCAGCACTCGATGGCTCCCGTTTCGGCATCGACCCTGACAAGCACCTGTTGCCGCGCGGTTCGACCACCGTGTTGTCGCAGGGCGACGCCGGGGCTCGAAACATCGATGATTACATCCGCCACACGATCGAGGCGTCGAATACGCGAATAAAGCTGGCCATCAACTTCTGCGCTGCTGGCGAATCTAACCCCGTCGGACGGTTCCTGAGCATCGACGAGGCCGATGTCACCGAGTGTGTTGAAGCGGTCCGGCGTGGCGGTTCCCACATCTGGGGGATATCCCTGAACATCGCCTTCATCCAGGGCAGGAACATCGACCCTATCGAGGTGCTGCGCAGAGGCATTGAGGCTGCTGACCAGGCCGAATGTCCCGTCATGTTCGGAGCTACAAAGAGCGCCGACATACCGTTGGACGAGCAGTTGAAATGGCTCCGGCCAGGTGACGTGATGACTTACTGCTTTCACTCAGGCGAGGGAAGCATTGTCGAAAACGGGCAGGTTCTGAATTGTGCCTGGGAAGCGCGTGAACGCGGCGTGCTATTCGATGTTGGTGACGGCACGGCAGCATTCGGGTTCGACACCACCGAGGCCGCGATCTCCGAAGGCTTCCTGCCCGACACAATTTCAAGCGACTTCTACCGCGCCCACTTAGATGCTGGCCAGGAACACGACCTGCCGCTCGTGGTCTCGAAGCTGATCGCCGCCGGAATGGCGGCGGAAGACTGCTGGCCCAGGATCACGTCGTCGCCAGCCGACGTACTCGGACTGGCTGATCAAGTCGGACGAATTCGAATTGGCATGAATGCCGACCTTTGCGTGCTCGAAGCAGGTGATGAGCCGGAATCACTGCGCGATGGCCACGGTCAAACCAGAATGGGAGTCCGCTTGCGCCCGGTTCTTACGATCAAGGGCGGTGAGATCGTGGAAGCCTCGTGACCCAAGCTCGCAAGATTGCCTACGGCTTTAGCAACACACCACGGATGCCGGGAGGTCGTTCAACCGCCAGTCGGTACGCCTCGACAGCATCATCAAGCGGCAGTACCGTCGACACAACCGGCGCCAGTTCCAACTGACGCAGCCTGATCGCCATCTCAGTCCTGCGCACCTCATCAAACCTCGGCAAGTCACCTTCATCAACACAGGTCGAAACGATCGGTGCGTTGCTGGGCGCGGACCTTACCGACATCCCTGTCACGATCGCCGCTACGTCCGAACCTGCCAGATCATCGAACTTCATCTCTCGAGCGCCCAGAGATTTCGCAGCGGCCAGCGTCGCTGCATCGCTCTCTATAACGGCGGTCCGACCCGAACGGCCACGCTTATGGCTCAGCCACGCGATAGCGCTGAGCGCGGCGGTGTCGCAGCCCATCACGACAATCAACCCGTCGCCAGCAGTATCAAGTGCACGAGTCGCCGCACGTACGCCGAGCACAGCTTCACCGCCAGCGAAGACCGATCGCTCTTCGGCCGCTGCGGTTGTCTTCACCAACGACCGGTCGGCATCTGGCACACGCACATACTCTGCGTGGCCACCGGCGAGCAGTACTCCGCTGTCTACGGGCGCAAAACAGCTCGCCAGCACAAGGTCATCGAGCGCCAACTGCTCCACTGCGGTCCCTGTCTCGACAACCGTGCCAGCAAATTGGGTGCCGGGTGCCGACACAGTCTCACTTTGCCTGACCGCCTCAATCTCCCAGTGACCAATGGCGGCCGTCGTCACCATTACGATTGCGTCGCTGGACTCTTGAGGCTCAGGGCGCGGGACATCCTCTAGTTCAACCCGACCCGATTTCAGAGTGACGGAAAGCATGGGTAAACAAACGTGGAGACAAACCCGGGTTCAGGCCAATGATACGTCCGCCCTGCTGGCCGTTCGCCTACCCCAGGTACTCCTTGATCCGGTCCGCCAGCTTGCGCGTCATGCCCGGAGTCGCGGCGAGCTGCGCAGAGTCCGCCTCTCTCACGCCTTGCACCGAGCCAAACTTCCTCACAAGGTCTCGCTTCCGCTTCGGTCCAATGCCCGGCACCAAGTCAAGTGCCGACTGTGTCGAAGCCTTGCTGCGCAGATTGCGGTGGTAGGTGATGGCGAAGCGGTGCGCCTCGTCGCGTGCCCGCTGAACCAGGAACAGCGCCTGTGAGTTTCGCGGCAGCACGACGGGCTCTGGCGAATCGGGAAGGAAGATCTCCTCCTCTTTCTTTGCAATCGACGCCAGTGGTACGTCGATCACGCCCATCTGCAACATCACCTCCTGTGCCGCGCTCAACTGCCCCTTGCCGCCATCGATCAGCACAAGGTCCGGCTTCTCGCCAAAGGATTTCGCGTCCGGGTCCTCGCCCTTCGCCCTCGCCTCCTCGGCAGCCGCCAGCCGTTTGAAGCGCCGCTCGAGCACCTCTTTCATCGATGCGAAGTCGTCGTTGTTCTGTGTGTGCTTCATCCTGAAGCGGCGGTACTGAGACGTGTTTGGCTTACCGTCGATGAACACCGACATGCTGGCAACGACGTTCGTTCCCTGGATATGCGAGATGTCGTAGCACTCGATGCGCCGGGGCGTGCGTGGCAGATTCAGTTGCTCCTCAAGCTCAGCCACAGCACCCTGCATGAGCGTCTCGTTCGACAGCATCTTGATCTCGAGCTGCTTCAGGCCTTGCCCGGCGTTCTCGCTCACCATCTGCACGAGCCGTCGCTTAGCGCCGCGCTGCGGGGTCGCAAAGCTGACCGGGCCGTCTCGCCGTGACGCCAGCCATCCTTCGAGAACCTCTGCATCCTCCACCGCGTCCTGTGTGAGCACAGTACGTGGGATGTACGAGGCCGAGTCGTAGAACTGCTGCACGAACTGGCTAACGATCTCAGGCCGAGAGCTGTCTCTCGTGCCCTGCATGATGAAGTGGTCGCGGCCAACAAGGTTTCCCTGGCGAACGAAGAAGATCTCGACCCATGCTTCGTCGTGTGCGGTGGCGAGGGCGATGGCATCCAGGTTTTCGCGGCCCATTCCGACCACCTTCTGGCCTTCGTAGACGCGCTCAATAGCCCGCAGCCTGTCCCGGAGGGCAGCTGCCCGCTCGAACTCCAGTAATTCAGACGCGTCGCCCATCGCCGTCTTGATCTCCCGCACAACCTCGTTCGTGTTGCCGTCGAGGAACATCAAGACCTGGTCGATCACGTCCCGGTACTCGTCCTTGGACGCATAACCGGTGCACGGAGCGTTGCAGCGCTTGATGTGAAACTCCAGGCATGGCCGCTCGTCTGTCCCCGTGATCGTCTTTGTGCAGGTCCTGTAGGGAAACAGCCGGTTCAGCAGGTCCAGCGTTTTGCGTACACTGCCGGCCGAGGCGAAAGGGCCGAAGTACCGAGACCCGTCGTTAGCCGTTCTGCGAGTTATGTAGACGCGTGGGAAATCTTCTGACAGGTCGACCTTGATGTACGGATAGGTCTTGTCGTCCTTGAGCCTGACGTTGAAGCGCGGCTGGTGCTTCTTGATCAGGCTGTTTTCGAGGAGCAGCGCCTCCTGCTCGGACTCGGTGACGATGTACTCGAAGTCCTTGATGGCGGCAACGAGGTCACGCGTCTTACCAGTGTGTGACTTCGGGTTCGAGAAGTACGAGCGCAGCCTGTTGCGCAGAGATGATGACTTGCCGACGTAGAGGACGCGGTCTTTCGCCCCGCGCATCATGTAGATGCCGGGCTTCCGTGGCACGACTGCCAGCCTCTCGGCGAAGCGGGCTTCTGAATTTTTCTTGCTGGTAGTGGTCACGGATCAGGCGATCAACATGAAACTTCTGAGGTGAGACTCAGTACAAGAATACACAGCACGGCAACTGCGGACTGCGTGTCTGTCGCCTGCTGGGTTGCGTGGGACCGGCTTGGAGCGCGGCCGTCTACAGAACGAAGCTGAGCACTACCAGGATTACGACAATCCCGCCGCTCAGGACGCCAAGCTTGCGCAGCTCGCTGCCAATGGAACGTGTGAAAACCTCGGATCGAACGCGAGCCTGTCTCGCCGCGCGCTGAGCACGCAGTCGACGTGAGCGTCCTGTCGAAACGGCCGCAGTCGAAGCGCCACCGGAATCGCCATCATCACCGTCGTCCGCGGTCGGCGCCTCTTCGTCGATCTCGTCGCGGCCTCTTGGCGCGGCTTCCTGGACAAACACGTTCGGACGCCGGTCGCGCCGCCTTCTCTGTCTTGGCATTACTGTCCCGTTGCATCAGCCGGAAACGGCTGGAAATGTTTGGCTCTGGTGCGAAACGTTCCGGTTACTCAGCAGCAGCTTACGTAGCAGGCTCTTTACCCGACCACTTCAGGCCCTTGTCAGCCATCTCGCGGGCCGCATCAATCGTCACCTGCGCCGCATACTCGATCGAAACGTCGGAAGTGTTCCACATGAAATGATACAGGAAGGGGTCGATCGGACTCGACTTAAAAGCCTTCTCAAAATAGGTGTGCTGCGCATGGTCAGCGTGCTCTATGTACTCGACAGCTGCCTGCTCATCCATCTTCTCCCGCCCCATCACCCGGGCCACGCGGTCCTCCATGCGGGCCACCATGCCGACACGCAATACATCGGTGCGGCTCTGCAGAATGGCCGCTCCGCCACGGCTCAGGATCACGACGTTACCTGCCTCAGCGATGTCGCGGATCACCTCGGCCGTGGTGTCCCTGAAATGGGCATCATCCAGTTCAGCGGCAGTCGAGGCCGGGGCCTCGTCCATCTCGTTGTATGACCGCGATAGCAGATGTTCTACGCCGGGGCCAAAGTAAGGATCACCTCCCATCCCCGCCACGGCTGAACGGTGCAGCATGCGTTGTACCGACTGCGCCAGCCGGTTGACGAAAGAGGGCACGCGACGCTCCTGGTCTGCAAGCGCGCCTACAGTCGAGCCGACGCGGCGTGCGATCTCTGCGAGGATCAGCCTGTCTACGAAATCAATATCGAGCTCACGGGCGACTATCCTGCCGATGTCCGGCGCTCCAGCCCCTGCTCTGCCTTCGATGGTGATCACTGTCATGTTCGAACCCCCTTTTCGTCCGGCCCGGCTTCCGTGCGTCCGAGTTCGGGCGTTGGCGGCACGCAGCGATCAAGCCGCGTACGTCAGAAGTTAACGGTAGTTTACCTGTTTTACCGTGATTCGCCCTGCATCTGCAGTTGGGTTCCGGTTGGTGTTGCAGACGAGTCGAGATCGGCGTTGGCTCAACCTAGATCACCATTCCCGGGACCACAGCTCCGAGCCGTAACGCTTCTCGAATCCCATAGACAGGTAGAACGGCATTGTGGAGCCGACGCAGGCCTCAGTCGCTCCTTCCAGTCCACATCGCCGGACGCCTTCAAGCACGGCGGCCCTTCCAAGACCCATTCTCCGGTAATCCGGATCCGTTGCAACCGGTTCGACATACGCAAGCCGGTGCACGGGCTCAATCCACATTCCGCAGTACGAGACGAAATCTCCGCCGGGAGCTACGACCACGATGTTCAGATCACGCCTGAAGTTCGGAGCAGAACCCATGAGCTTGCGTCCTTCGATGCCCATAAGTGCCCTGCCGTCTTCGGTGTCATCGACCGGTTCGTCGCCGTGCCCGAAGCCTCGCCACAACAGTCTGTGCACCTTGTAGAGGTCATCATCCTCGGCAAGACTCTGGATTCGAAAACCCTCGGGTAAAACAGGCTCAGCCGAGATGCCGCCTGTGCTCCGAAAGGACATGGGGTCATGCCGTTTCTTGCTGACATATTCGGCACCGATCAGAATCTCACGAAACTCAGCGTCTTCCTCGTCTATCCACACCTCAATCCGACTACCAGACTTCGTCTCCACGCTTATCCACTCCTCGGCGTACCTCAGCATCTCCGGCTTCAAGTGAGAGTGGTCAGGACGTACTTCGAAGAACGCCTCGCCCATGCTGTGTTCAGGATGCACAACCCCCAGAATCTCGCCTTCAGATTCCCATATACCGATCGAATCGATATCGATCTGGTTGATCAACGGATGGAAGTGCATGTACTCCCAGCGCGGCCGCAGCCAGTTGATGTGGCCGCCGGAGGTCCCGAAAGTTTCAACAAGGAAATCGCCCACCCGGTCGAAATCTGTGTCGTGTCTGTAAGTTCGAAGTTCGGCAGCCAAAGCGTTACGTCCCCTGATCAGAGCGCAGAAAACCTACCAGTCTGGACGCAGAACCGGACTCGATCAATCAGTGGAAGTGATGATCGTGTGGACTAGGCCCGTGGATGCGCCTTGTCGTACTCGGTGCGCACGTGCTCAGAAGTCAGGTGCGTGTAGATCTGCGTGGTCGAGATCGACGAGTGCCCGAGCAGCTCCTGCACGTGCCGCAGCGATGCGCCGCCCTGCAGCAAATGCGTGGCAAAGCTGTGCCGAAGCGTATGCGGAGTGATGTGAGCAGTGATCCCCGCGTTCGCAGCAACTCGTTTCAGCCGCTGCCAGAACGCCTGGCGAGACAGCCTGCGACCTCGCCTGCCAAGAAATAGCGCCTCGGTATGCGCCCGGTTCGCAAGTAGTGGCCGGACGCCCGCCAGGTAAGACTCAACCGCGCCGACCGCTACTTCGTGTAGAGGCACAATCCGTTCCTTCGAACCCTTGCCGAGTGTCCGAACTGTGGCGTCACGCAGGTTCACATCGGTCAGGTCCAGCGAAACCAGTTCGCTCACGCGCAGTCCGGCCGCGTACATGAGCTCGATCATTGTGTGGTCTCGCCGGTCCTCTGGAGATGTGCCCGCAGCAGCAGTCTCCAACAGCGCATCGACATCTTCTGACGTGAGCACGTCCGGGACCGGACGGCCTGCACGTGGCGTTCTGATGTGCGCAGCGGGAGATTCGTCGAGGACGCGCTCCTCGACCAGGAACTTCATGAAGGACCGCAACGCAGCGATCTTGCGCGACCGCGTGGCCGGCGAATAGCTCCGGTCGTCCATATCCGCAAGCAGTTCGTTCACATGGTCGGGAGTGATCTCGCGCCAATCGCCCAATCGGCCATCGCTAGTCGCGCCGCTGAAATAGTCGATGAATCCGGCGAGGTCGTTGCGGTACGCAGAGACAGTGTTCGCCGACATACCGCGCTCAACGGCGGCATAACTGAGAAAGGCTTCAACTTCGGATTGCAAATCAGTTCCCGGTCATCTGCGGAACAGCAGTATGTCGTCGTATTCTCCCTCCCCGACAGGGAGGGAGTTAGAGGGTGGGTCGGCGGCTACTTCAATAGCTGCCAGTCAGGGCGAACGACCCTCACCCCAACCCTCTCCCAATCTGGGAGAGGGGATTAGTCACCAGCGACTCTGCGACACTACCAACCAACCCGTTACGCTCGCATAAGATGGTCGGCGCAGCATTTGGCAGAACAGCGGGCGCAGCCCGAAGGAGTGAGCCACATGATCGAGTTCACAGTGAGCGACACCATCCCGGCCAGTCCGGCTGATATCTACAGGGCCTGGCTATCGAGCGAAGGCCACACCGCTATGACAGGAGGCGGAGCCAACTGCTCTGACGAACCCGGCGCAGAGTTTGATGCGTGGGACGGCTACATCTCGGGCAAGAACGTCGAGCTGGAACAGAACCGCCGCATCGTCCAGTCGTGGCGCACCAGCCAGTTCGGTGACTCAGAGCCGGACTCCCAGATCGAGGTCACGCTGGAGGCCACGGACGGTGGCACACTCGTCACGCTTCACCACACCAGCGTGCCCGATGATGGAGACCACTACCGTCCCGGCTGGCAGAACCACTACTTCGCCCCGATGAAGGAGTACTTCGGGAGCTAGCCTGCGCCGCCCTGCTCCGTCACCCCGCTCACATTGACGTCACCAGACACCACTCCTGCCGACGTGATCAGCCGCATCGCGTCGCCAACCGTCATCTCGAGCATCATCACCTTTTCCGGTGGCACGACGATCAACACACCAGTGTTCGGCATTGGCGTCGATGGGATGTAGACCATGACGCGGTCATCGGTCATCCGCTTCGTCAGAAAGCCGATCGAGTGGATTCCTACCGACGGATACTCAACCGCCACGACCTGGTTGAATGCGCCGTCTTCACCGCCTCCGGTCGCAGACGACACCACCTGTTTTGCCACTCCGTAGACCGGACCGAAGATCGGTATCCGGGCGATGAAAACCTCCATCCGGCCGAACGCCGAAGCGCCGACAACGCTCGCCGTCAACAGCCCGAGCAGCAGAGAAAGCACAAGGATCGACGCAAAGCCGAGACCGGTTATCGGCCGGTCGAAGATCGCCTCGATGACGGGCTGAGGAATCCCGTCGAGTATGTCGAAGATGAACTTGAATATGAAGAACGCGATTCCGATGGGCAGGAACAGGATGAACCCTTCCTTGACTACATCTCTCATGCGTGGCTCCTGTGTGACTTAAGCGAGGTTGAGTACGTGATGACCGCCTGCAGCCGCACAGAATACAGGCAGGACGATTCGGCTCTCACAGATCACCTGAACGGTACGATTTGACCCTGACGTTACGTCATGGAATAGCGTGGGTTCCGTTGGCCGAAAACGGCTGCCCAGAGGTGCCCAATGCCGCATGCATACAGAGTTGGAGAGTTCGCAAGCCTGACCGGAGTGACGGTGCGCACGCTGCATCACTACGACCGTGTCGGACTGCTCAAGCCATCAGCCCGGACTGACGCCGGCTACCGGCTGTATGGCGAGCAGGACCTGCTGCGGCTTCAGCAGGTGCTGACGCTGCGCCAGCTCGGATTCAAACTCAGCCAGATATCTGAGTTGCTTGCGCGACCCGACTTCGACCTTGCGGCGTCGATGCGTATCCAGCGCAGGTCGCTGAATGAGCAGATCGAACGTCTCAAGAGCGTGGAAGCGGCGATCGGCAGCCTGCTTGACGCTCACTCAAGGTCTGGAAAGTGGGACTGGCAGCTTGCACTCGCAGCCTCATCGGCCGTTCAACACGAACTAGACCAGAAGGAGAAGGCGATGGGAACAAACTTCACACCAGAGCAGATGGAACAGGCGAAGCGGCTCAGGGAATCGTTACCAGACGGGTACGTCGAGGACGTGCAGGACCGCTGGTCAGCGCTGATCACCGAGATCAAGGGGAACGTTGACATCGACCCGTCGAGCGAGCTGGCAATCTCTCTGGCAGAGCGGTGGGACGCACTCACCGCTGAGACGATGAAGGCGTGGGAAGGAGCGCCCGGCCTGACGGAGAAGATCCAGGAGGGTTACGAGACCGGCGCATTTGCGGACAACCCGCACGCGCCAACTCCGGAGATCTTCGGCTTCATCGAGAAGGTGAAGAAGAGCAGGTAGTGTGAGTTCCGTCCCGTCAGGCGAAATCCATCCTGGCGGGACGGAATTCCCCAAGAATGCAAGCCGGTGCCCTATCTCAACTCCAGGTTCCAGACATCACCGAAGAGACCGGAGATCATGGGACGGGGCGACCAGGTTTTGATCTTGTCAGGGTGATAGTAGATCTCTATCGGTACTGACACTACCCCCGGCTGCAGCACCCAGTGATAGACGTAGTCGAGGTATTCGTCGGCCGCTTGCCGAGCCGATTCATCGTTCTCCGCCGTCGCCATCCTGCGATAGAAGTCCAGGATCTCCGGCGATTCAATCATGCAGCTGGCTCCTCCGCGGGTCAGCGTAGTCTGCATCACGCCCTTGGGACTGCTCCATGGCAGTGATTCCGTCCCGATGCCGCAAGAGGTGAGCAGAGGCGTCCCCTGGTTTCGGCGGACCAGTGAATCGCGGATCATGTCATAGGAAAACACTCCGGTCCTAACGAAAATCCCGAGGTTCCCCCAATCGCTTGCCAATTCGGCGGTGACGCGATGCATCACGCCGCTCTCCGTGCCAAACTCAGGCAACGCCGATATTTGGATATCGAACGAGTTGCCGTTCAGAGCCTCTTCAGAGACGTGGCCAGTTTGCCGATAATCGCTGACTATCTGATTCTCTAGTATGTCCTTCGCCTGGACAGGCGAATATGGATATTCCCAACGCGCGTCCCAGTTCGGATGAGAAGTCGAAAAGTAAGCTACGTGGACAGGAGAACCCGCGCCTCCCAGCACTTCTTGATTGATCCGATCCCGGTTGATCGACAATGCCAGCGCTCTGCGAACGAGGCGCGCCTGCTCCATGTCGTCTGAAGGCTGACCGCCGTCATGCTTGCCGTCAGGGTTGCCGATCCAAGCCTGGTCATGAACGAAGGGCGCCTTTACGGGTAGCTCTTCTCCGGTTGCCGCGTAGGTATGCTCCCAGAGGTTTCCGCCGAAGAAGATGCCCAGCTGCACTTCTTTCACCACTCCGCCCGATTGGAAACCGCCCTCTCGTGCGCGAGAGGCTTCAAGCGGCTCGAGTATCGCCGCATCTACCGTGCCGTTCTCGAGCGAAACCAACCTGGTGAACGGCTCCGTAATCTCGATGAACTCGATCCGGTCCGTCCGAGGAGTCATTCCTTCCACGTGATGGGACCCACCCGCGGAGTAACGACTAACGACTGTGATCCTGTCAGACCGCCACTCTTCGGCCTCAAAAGGACCGGTCGCAACTATCTTGTCCTCGGCCCACCCTTCACCATTGGTGTCGAAGGCCGCCTTCGAGAACACAGTGAATGACCGCCCCGACAGGTTCAGGATGTCGCTAAGTGCGGAGGGGTCGAACTGCACGAAGTCGAACTCAACCTCGTATTCGCCGGTCACTCGCCATTCACCCCACGCAGCGGTGAACAGACCAGCGTTCAGGTGGGCCGTGAACCGAGTGATGCTGGGGTTCGCCTGGTTCATGCTCCACGCAACATCATCAGCCGTTACCTCTCCAAACTCACCGTGACCCGAATGGAAAGGTATGCCACGGTTGACAGTGATAGTGGCGCTCGAGAGGTCCGCGCTCACTTCCCAGCCAGTCGCTACTAGAGGCTGAACTGTACCGTCGGCAGCCGTATGGAACAGCGATTCGCCAACGCCGATATGGCGGATGAAATCTGGCGATCCCAATTGATTCAAACCGATCTGAGGACCGACTTCCGGTACGGCGATGACCGCGGTGCCCGAAGGCGTCTCGGGTGCGTTGAGCGGATCGCTTATTGTTGTTGGCGTCGCCGTCGGAGTCGCAACTCCTGCGCCAGGCTGCGATGGCGTCGGTGTCGAAAGAGCAGAGCCATCGGACGGACTCGGCGTGGGAGTCGGTTGGAAGACGAATCCGGTAGACGGCGACTGTGTACCGGGGACGCTCGTTGAAAGGCCGATTTCAAGCGTGGGAATCGGAGAGTTCGGCGATGCTGCTTCAGCAGCGCAAGCGGCCGCCGCGATACTCACCACACAGATCGATGCCGCAGCTACCGTCCGTAGCCAAGTTACACGCTTCACAACGCGTCTCACTTCCGGGATCAGGTTCAGAACCGGCTAGTGAACCTTTGCTCAGGCACCTGGATTCAGGCGCGCGGGCAGACAATTATTAGTCGACGCCGACAACGGTCCACTCGACGATATCGACTACAGGTCTGAAGGGGGTGTCGTGAACCGACACTGGGACATTCGTGCAGCCCGCCATAGAGGCGCCGGGTCGATTCAGGAATCCGTCTGCGGGAGAGTTGCCTAAAACCCTTGGAGAGCAGCTAGAGCGTGATCGTGCAGCTTGCCGTTGCTGATCAGGAGATTGCCGTCACTGAAGGTGCGGTTCCCGGAGATCGAGGTCGCTGTTCCGCCAGCCTCCTCGATAATCAGGTTCACCGGAGCAAAGTCCCAGTCATGGGCTGATGGCTCCACCCAGACATCAGCCATGCCTGTCGCCACCAGCACCGGCGCATAGCAGTGGCCCCAACCTCGGCGCAGGCCGAACGCTTCCACCAGTCGACGCAGCACGTCGCCACGGCCAGTCTCCCTCCACCACTCATCATGCGTTGACAGAGCGCATGCCTCGGCAGGTTCGGTCACGTCCGAGACCCGCGCCCGCCGCAAGTTAGTCGGCGTGGCCGGATTAGCTGAAAACCTATCTACCTGAACTGCGTTCCAGGCTCCGCCGTTTTTCGATGCAAACACCAGTTGTGATAGCGCGGGCATGTAGATCACGCCAACGTCAGCGATGCCTGCGCCGTCCTGCGCGACGGCCACCAGCGTTCCGTAGAGCGGAACGCTCCGCACGAACGCTTCTGTGCCGTCCACAGGGTCGAGAAACCATGTGCGCCCGCTGGTCCCCTGCTTAACACCCCATTCTTCACCCACGATGCCATCTTCGGGGAACCGCTCCTCGATGCGTTGGCGCATCAGCCTCTCGGCACCGCGGTCAGCTTCGGTCACGTGTGAATCATCGGCCTTGCGGTCAACCTGCAGATCGTCTGAGTAGAAGAACGGGAGCGTGAAATCGCCGCCCTCTCGCGCGAGCGCAACAGCGAACTCCAGCGTGTCTTTGAGCGAACCGGCCTGTCCGGCGGAACTGTTGCCCACAGCTAGTACTGCTGGTCCGGCGACTTGATCTCGCTGGCTGCTTTCATGTCTGCAGAGGTGTCGCGCGGCTGTGTCGGCATCAGCACGATCTCGGATACCAGTGTCCGCTGAGGAGTGGTAGCGCAGAACAGGACCGCAGCGGCCACATCCTCGGCACCCATCATCGTCGCCCTCGCATCGGCATCAGGCGGCAGAGGCCTGTTCTCCAAGATTGGCGTGTCTACTTCGGCAGGCATGATGGCGCAGGCGCGAATGCCTTCTGCCCGCAGCTCAGAGTTCATCCCTCGCATCAGGTTCAACGCAGCCGCCTTGGCAGCGCTGTAAGGAGCGCCCCCGAGCAGTCCCGGCGTAAGCGCGGCCATCGACGAGACGGTGATGACGGTGCCCTCTTGCCGTTTAATCATGTCGTTCACCGCCGCCTGCGTGATGCGGTACACGCCTTCGACATTGACCTTGAAGACAGACTCCCATTCTTCAGCGCCGACGTACTTGATCGACCGCACACGGCTGCTGTGGCCGGCGTTGTTCACAAGAATGTCAACGCGGCCGAACTTCTCAACAGTCGCATCAACGACGCCCGCGGCCGCATCGCCGTCCTCGAGGTCGGTCGGATGAACCATCGCGGTCCCGCCAGCCTTCTCGATCTCAGCGGCCGTCTCTTCCAGCGGCCCGGCACGCCGACCAACGAGCACCACGGAGGCGCCTTCGGCAGCGAACTGCAGCGCTGCTGACTTGCCGATGCCGGTCCCGGAGCCTGTGATGATTGCGATCTTTCCGTCTAGTGCGCCCATGCGATGTCCCGTTCTGAGGTTGGTCGTGTCGTCTTGATTGGCCTCGGCTTATCAAAGGCCTGTTCGCGGCCGGGCTAGACGATACACCACCGACGGCTGCGGTCCAACTACGATCAGGTTCTTTAGTAGATGGCAGGGTTCCGGTAACCTCTCCGAGAATTACCTCCGACAGCCGAACCATTCACAGGCGGGACATATTTGTTTAGAACCTTCAGGGCGAGAGTCTGGCGACCGCCGCGGGCTCATGGCGAAGTTGAAGAAGACCGAGTAGTCGCCTTCCTGGAACTGTTCTACGACCTCGTCTACGTCGTAGTTATCGCCCAGTTGGCCGCCCATCTGGCTCATGACATCACCTGGCGCGGGTTAGCGGACTTTGTCGTCTACTTCGGCCTCATCTGGATCGCATGGGTCAGCGGATCGATGCTGCACGATCTTCACGGCCGGAACGATGTCAGGTCTCGCACCTACATCTTCATTCAGATGGCGCTCATCGCCCTGCTGGCTGTTTACGCAGCCGATCGCAGTGAGGAGATCAACGGTTTTGCTGTCGTCTACACAATCCTCCTGGCCCTGTTCGCCTGGCAGTGGTACGAGGTCCGCAGACAGGACACCGGCGAGTTCGCGGCTCTGACGGGTCAATACATACTGCTGATAGGCGCCACCGTCGTCGCGTTCATCATCACGATCTTCCTCGATCACGATCCGCAACTGATCGTGTGGGGAGTCATCGTCGGCATCTGGCTGCTCATCTTCTACTTCGGCATGCGACAAACATCGCAGGCCGCCGGGCCGGTGCGTTTCGTCGGCGAGTCCACGGTCGAGCGCTTCGGTCTCTTTACCATCATCGTCCTCGGTGAAGTGGTCGTCGGGGTAGTTGAGGGATTGGCGGAGTCCACGCGGGATGTGCAAACGCTCGCTACCGGAATCCTCGCACTATGCATAGGTTTCGGCCTCTGGTGGAACTACTTCGACACCTCGGGACGTCGCCTGCCTACAAATGACCGGCGAAGCATCCCGGTCTGGCTCGTCGTACAGTTCCCGCTCACGATGGCCATCGCCACGGCAGGCGCTTCCATGGTGACCTTGATCGAACACGGGTCCGACAGCCATGCGCCAACCGAGACAGCGTGGCTGTTGGTCGGGTCAGTCTCGGTCCTGCTTGTCACGCTGTCGGTCCTTGTCAGAACGCTCGTGGTATTCAGCGAGTTGAGGTCGATCTACAACGCTTCATCGCTCGTCATGTTCGCAATTGCACTGGCTATCCTGCCGATCGCCTGGTGGAACCCGGCGCCGTACCTGACGACGCTCTTGCTCGTTGCCGCCCTTTGGATAGTGTGGACGTTCGCCGTAGTCCGGTGGCTGAGGCACCCGGACAGCGGAGACAGGCCCCTAGAGTTCTAGTCAGCCCTCGGCCAAGATTCGCTTCGCCACATCTCGGCCCATGCGCACCGAGTAGTTCGTGCCTCGGTCTTCGAATGTACAGCCACCGAAACGGCCTTACTGAGGCCGCCAGTCGGTCCAGTCGTCATCGGCAAGGTGTGTAGTCAGATTGACCGCGACCGCGCCATCGGAATTGGCCTTCTAGATTTCCATGTTCTGTTCGGGACTACCGCTCGTGAACCTGCTACGCGAGAACGTAATCTCGGTGCCGTCCAGAGACCATGACATCCGATGAGGATCCCCATCGGAGCCCCCCATGGATCAGCAGACGACTCGTGCCGTCCGCGTTCATCTGCCAGGCGTCGGTCTGACAACCGAAGAGAATCTTTGTGCCGTCTGACGACCAGCGAGGCTGGTAGGCCGCGGCCGGCGTTTGAATGCGCACCTGGTTACTACCATCAGAGTTCAGGAGGTAGATCTGCTGCAGCCCGTCTCTATCCGATGTGAAAAGGAGCTCCTGTGTTGACACCGGGATCGTCCTCAGCTGCACCACAGGAGTTGCCGTCGCAGTAATCACTGTTGGGGTTGGCAACGGAGTTGGAATCGGGATAGGCGTTGGCTCAGGCGTAGAAGTGACAATCGTCGGCGTCGGCAGTGGAGTGGGTATTGGGATTGGCGTTGGCGTAGGAGTCGCAGGGGTCGATACCACAGTAGGCGTAGGCAGAGGCGTGGGTATCGGAATTGGCGTCGGGGTCGGGACAAAGATCGTGGCCACCGGGGTCGGAACGGGTGATGGTGTCGCAATCGGACTGCTGGTGACAACCGTGGGCGTAGGTAGCTGGGTCGGAATAGGGACCGGCGTCGGCGTCGGACTGCTCGTAGCCACGGTAGCCGTTGGCAGCTGGATAGGTATTGGTAGCGGCGTGGAAGTAGCTGTTGGCGCACTCGAGACCGGAGTCGGTGTCGGCAACGATGCAGCAAGCGGTACCTGGACCAGAATCTCTAAGTCCGGTGAAGAGGGCTCGACTGTTGCTGAAAACGCTACACCGGCTGTCGACTCAGGCAACGGCTGAATCGAAGCGTTTCGCTCGGACTGTCCACCACGAACGGGAGCAGCAGCTGTAGGGGTAAAAACTGGAGGTTCAGTCTCGTCGGGAGTCGCCTGAGTTGCCTCCACCTCATTCCGAGCACTTTGGGTCACAACCAATGGCGTGACAGCGGCTTCTCGAGTAGCAGCAAGCGTCTCGGCCGCGACGGGTGTCATAGCAACTGGTTGGACGCGACCTTGACTGACACATGCCGAAACCACCAGCACCAGGAAAAGTGCGATCAGCAGCTTCGAGTTTCGACTGAAGTAAATGTCTCTCACGCCACGGCCCCGCGACATATTTCGCCGTTCGCTCGGCTGTCGTCCAAAGCTCAATCTAAGCCGGTCGCATTCGGGCAACGTAGGTGGAGGCACTACGAATACTAGGAAAATCGTTCACTCCCTAGTCCGATCTCCAGCTAGCCCTCGGCCATGATCCGCTTCGCTACATCTCGGCCCATGCGCACCGAGTAGTTCGTGCCGCGGTCTTCGGGATAGATCTGTGTGGTGTTGGCCAGCCACAGGTTCTTGATTGGCGTCTGGTGCTCGGGGATGCGCTCTGAGTAGCGGGTGCCGATGATCGGCTGCGCTGCGCTCAGACTGTTGTAGTGCATCTTCTTGATCCACGAGCGGTCGAACTCGGGATTGAACTTCGACAGGTGCGGAAGGTACAGCTCAAGCACCTCTTCCGGCGACATGCTGAACAGCGGCTCAGACCGGTCAACATAGTTGGTCAGATAGAGCACATGTGAGCCGCCGTACCATTCTTTCGGCAGCATGTTCGTGTGCTCGATCAGCCCCAGGAATGGCAGCGACCTGTCGGCGATGTTCATCCAATAGAAGTCGGTTAGCGCTCGCGTCATCTCAAGGATCAGCACCACGGCGGCCGTGTACGTCACACCTTCTAGCTTCGACCGATATTCGTCCGGCAGATCGACCATTCCGGGGAACGCATAGGAAGGCACAGTAGCCAGGACGAGGTCGAAGTCTTGCTCTCCGACGGTGCCGTCGGGCTGCCTGAACTGCAGTCCAGTTGCGCGTCCATCGGTAGTCAGCACTCGCTCAACCGGCGTTTCGATATGCAGCTCTCCGCCCGCAGCCAGCAGTTTGTCCCGCAAAGCGAACAGAACCTCGTCGAAGCTCTTGACCGGGTAACCGAGCTGCTCGCCGCCTGCACCCTTGCGTGAGGCGAACCGCGTCTGGATCTTCGACCAGAACCACGGCATTCCAACCTGGTCGTGGTACTCACCGAACTTCCCTCGCAGCAGCGGGTTCCACACAACTTCGTAGGCCTTGCCGCCCAGCTTCTCACGCAGCCACTCATCGGCTGTGTAAGGCTCGAGCGAGCGCCAGTCCTTGATGCGCCGAACCCTGAGAGCGAAGAGCCCCAGCTTGATGCGGGACCAGATCGGCAGCGCGCCGAATCGCAACAGGTCCATCGGTGTTGTGGTCTTGTAGACCTTGCCATCGACATAGGTGCCGACCTTCGACGGATACCACTCCAGGCTCTCACCGACACCGAGTTCATCCATCAGGTCGATGATGTCGGTGTCGTTGGTGAACAGGTGGTGGTAGCCGCGCTCCAGCCTGCCGCCACCTACCTCAATGGTCGAGGCCTGTCCGCCGATGAATGGCGCCGATTCGTAGACCGTGACTTGGTGCCCGGCTCGAGAGAAGTCGTACGCCGCCGTCAGCCCAGCGACGCCAGCGCCAATGATGCCAATGTTCAACTGCTTGGCTCCGGGGATGGCGCAGGTTTGTCGTCTATGCCTTCACGGTCTCGCTTCATCCCATCGACGAGCTTCCTCAGCGAAGAGCCGTCGGCGAGCAGCATGATCGCACCGAGCACAGTCACCGGCACCCAGAGGGCCACATGGACGGTCAGAGCAAATCCGGAAGCGTCGCCATTTGGCACGCCGACCGCAACCAGAGCGGCGGCGCCAAAGAAGTCGAACGGTCCCCAGCTCCCGGCGCTTGAGGGCAAGACGCCCGCCAGGTTCGCTGCCGCGGTGAACACCAGGATCACCGCTATCAACTCAACCTGCGACCCGAAGTAGGTATCCAGGTTGAAGCCGATCGAGATCAGGTAGTACATCGCCGCCTCAAACGCCCACACCGGCAGCGAGTACAGGAACACGATCGCCAGTGACTTCGGCGAATTCACAACCGTCAGTCCTTGCAGCAAGGACGCCGCCAGTCCCAGCGTTTTCGCCTGCCATCGCTCCGGCAGCGGTCCCGTCATTCGCGCAACGAACCGCAGCATCGCCTCCTGCGACACGACAGTGATGAGCACGACCAGCGCGAGCACCGCGAGGAACGGAACGACGGCAACCACGACAAGCACCGGCGCTCCACCCGGCACCTCGTCCACGAAATCGCCGAACGCTCCCGTTGTAGGCAGGAATGCCCACGCCGCCGCAAGGAAAAACAGAAGCGCCAGAACGTCAGATGCTCTCTCGACGGCAACCGTTCCGAACGCACCGGCAGCGCTTACCGGCTCTCGCAGCGAAAGGTAGTAGGAGCGAAGCAACTCCCCAATCCTGACCGGGATCAGGTTGTTTGCCATGTATCCCACGACCACCACCGGATAGATCGCCCTGCGTGGCCGTCCGATCAGCGGCTTGAGCAGGAACTTCCATCGCATCGTCCGCGCCTGCACTGCCAGGAAGTAGAAGATCAGCGACGGCACTACCCATGCGTAGTTGGCGTCCCGCATCACATCGCCAATCGTGTCGAAGTCGACGAAGAAGACTATGAAGATGGCCAGGAAGGCGGCGCTGCCTGCAAATCCGAGCCAGAATCCTCGTTGGCTGATCAAGCGGCTAGTCCTGGAAAAGCGTGACTCATGAAAGAAGACTGTCCACTGATGAAAGTCGAATCTGCGGCCAGACAGACTGAGCGGCTTCCGGGTGCGGCGCTCCGGTTTCGCTCAAGAAACACGACTAGTTGAGTGGACTGAGGGGAAGAGAGTTGTTGAAGTACACGTACGAGTCTACAGAACCTATCTCTCCCGAGAACTCTCTGTAGACGAAGAAATCGATCGATCCTCGCCACCTGTCGCGGTCCCAGATCGTGTCCCAGAACACCTTCGGCGTCAGGCCTCTGTAGTCCTCAGGGAACCACGCCCGGTGCTGGATCTTGCGGGGCTCCGTATACGCGTTCCTGTAGTCAGACTCCACCTTGCCGTTGTTGCGCTCATTGATCACGGCGATCTCCACGCCCTGCGCCGCCGAAGCGTCGTCCCTCGACAGGTCCTGGAACAGTGCGCCAGTGTTGTTGCGCAGATACCAGTGCCAGGGCCACGCGTACGAGTCCGCCGTGTCGATAGAGAGCGATATCGTCCGGCCTTCACCAGTCAAAGCGCCCGCCACCTCAATCTCGTTCGCCACCTGCCGAATGTCCTGCGAAGTCTGCGTATAGACAAGGATCTCCTGCGGCACGTCCTGATGTACGAAGCTCGCGATCCAGCCGGCCCGGAAAGTGAACCCGAACATCATCAACGCGATCACGATCGTGGTCGATCCCCATGCAGCGGTGTGGCCAATCCGGCTTCCGAGGTGCTGTTGACCGACCAGCAGCATCCCGAGCGTCGCCAAAAGCAGGAAGAGGCCAAAGAAGCTCTGGAAGTTGCCCTCGACGTCAATGAATATCAGCCGCCACAGCAGCAGGAAGAAGAGCGGAACACCCGCCAGCAGCAACCAGCTTCCGCGGCTCAGCGACGGCCGCCACTTCACGTGCATCACGATGTCGCCGAGGGACTTTGAAGCAACGAAGATCAACGGCAGCGTGAGGTGCGTCAGTAGCCACGGCATCTTCTCGCCGGCAAACGTGTAGGCGGCGAAAGTGATGATCGACCAGAACAGCAGGAAGCGCATGAAGCTGGTCGTCCGTGCGTACATGGCGAACGCAGCCAGAGCGGCGATGCCAACGACCGTGGGCAGGATCACAACGGCGTCGGAATGAGTCCGGCCGTCGTCGAGTGAGAAGTAGCCAGCGATCGAGAAGAAGATAGCGGCGACTGCCAGCAGCACCCATGCGAACAGGCCGGTCCGGAAGGCGTAGAACGCAGCAGTTCCTATCGCCAGTACGAACGGCAGGAACTCGTACGACGAGGTGATCATGAAGTAGTAGTACCAGGGCTGGTTACCGCGGCTCACGTCCTGCTGTTCGAGCCAGTAGCCGAGCGATTGCCAGATGCCACTGCCGATGCCACCCGGGTGGGCGAAGAAGTTGGTGAACATCAACGTGAAGATGGCGGCGAAGATGACCCACGAGATAGCCCACGCCTTCGGCTTCCACAGCATCCCGAGCGACCAGCCTGCAAGCAGTAGAATCACCACCGTCGCAACGGCGATGTTGAATGATGCGCCCGCCTCCGGCTCTCCTGTAGCAAGACCCGGCGTGCCGTTGTCAGCTGAGAGGTTCAAGCCCAGCGCGGTGTCGAAGATGCTTATCGAAGCGGCGAACAGCGGCAAAGTCAGCGCGATCACCAGCACCAGGAATCCGGCCTCGGGCGAAAACTGCTTCAGCGACCGCCGTCCCATCAACCAGTCCCAGATCTCGGGCGCCGTCCGCCACGCAAGGTAACTGGCTATGATCGCCACCACCATGTACATGTTTTCCTTGGCCGTAAAACCAAGCGCCAGCGCAGCGGCTGCGACATATAGCCAACGGTTCTTCCGTTCGTCGATGTAGCGGAACATCGCCCCGATCAGCACGATGGTGAACACAGCAATGTAGATGTCATTGCGGGCGAAGCGTGAGAAGTAAAGAAGAGTAGGCGAGAAAGCGATCATGCCAGCTGCGATTAGCGTCGCCACCTGACCCATGCGGTTTCTCAGCAGCAACGGAGTCGCTACAAGACCTGCGCCGAACACCGCCATCGAAAGACGCAGCGTGAAGTCGTTGTCGCCAAACAGGAAGAATGTTCCTGCGATGGTGTGGAACAGGAACATGCCATGCGTCAGCGGGTTGTGCAGGTACTGGCGTCCCTGGTAGATGTCCCAGGCGAAGAAGCCGTGCAACGATTCGTCATGGTGAACGGCCCTGTCGCCAAGACCCCAGACTCGAAGCAGCAGAGCGATAGCGATCAGGGCGACGAACGCAGCTACTTCCCAACGAAATGGAATGCGAATGCCGCTGCTGGTAGTCTGCAGCTCTGAGTCGGCCTGAGCCCGGCTCACGCGGCCGGCCGGCACCCACTGACCGCCAATCCACTTGCCTGCGCCAGAGCCGCCGGAACCGGCTGCAGCGTCGGCCTCCGGACCAGCTTCCTCAGGCGACCTCTCCGCGGGTGGCGGGGACGCTTCAGCGATTGTCGTCAACTGGACTGCCCTCGAACGTCATATATGGCGGTGCCGTCACTATCGAACACCTTCTCGCCAAGGCTATCGAATTTCTCTGCGTTAAGGCTCGGATAACCAGCACGTTCGCGTGCGCCGATAACCACATAAGACACTTCGTACCTGTCCAGCAGATTCCTTGTAAGAGTCATTTCAGACCCTTCGTAGATCATCCTCACGTGGTCTTCCCTGCCGGCAAACAGCTCATCTGTCCCTCGCCATTGCCTCTCGTGGCCCGGCCATCCCAGTACCGTGGGAAGCCCGGTCGCAGCTGAGATCCGCCCGTGCTCCGTGTAGCCGCCACCGACTGCCTCGACAATACGTGAGCCGTCCGGAGCTTGATCATTCAACCAGTCAATGGCCGCTGCGTCACCCGGATTGAACCTCTCGAGGAATTGCCATCCGTCCAGCGTCACGGCACCGTTGTAGTCGGACGCTTTGCTCACTCCGGCCGCGAATGGGTACCAGGCTGGGCCGACCAGTAGTACGGCCAGCGCAACTACAGCGGTTCTGCTGGCGAGTTGCGGCATTCCGCGGAGAACGTTGTGAGATCGCGCCCAGTAGAAGGCGGCGAATCCACCGACCACCGACATCATGATCCAGACCTGGTAGTAGAACTTGAACACAGTGTTCATGCGGTTGCCAAACAGGTCGTGGACAAAGAACAGCTCGGCTCCGAACAGCAT
>JANQQP010000031.1 GCA_028285005.1 Dehalococcoidia bacterium
CACCGACGCTAACCTCGTGCTTGGAAGGCTCGACCCGGCGTACTTCGCAGGTGGAGAAATCCCCCTCGATCGCGACGCTGCAGCACGTGCGATCGAAAGCGGCTGCTCGTCGAAGCTCGGGCTGAGCGTTGAAGAGACTGCGCACGGAATCATCGAGATTGCGACCACCGCTATGGTCAACGCGCTGAGGCTGGTCTCCGTACAGCGAGGCCACGACCCGCGTGACTTCGTGCTCGTCGCTTTCGGCGGTGCGGGTCCGGCCCACGCAGTCCGAATCGCCGAGGAGGTCGGCGTCGACCGCGTGCTGGTTCCACTTGAACCGGGCACTGCCTCCGCGATGGGTCTGCTTACGACCGATATCCGGCTCGAGAGCACCGCAACCGTGATCAGCAAAGTCGAATCGCTTGATCTTGGTCGGATTGCACGATCGTTCACTGAGATGGAACGCATTGGAACAGAGATGCTGAGCCACTCGGCTGCTACGCAGTCCGGCACGAGGTTCGAGCGGGCAGTGGAGATGCGCTACTACGGCCAGAGCTTCGAGCTGACGGTCGATGCGCCTAAGGGCGAGATCAATGACACGTGGCTGACGGCTCTCGTAGAGAGGTTCCACGCAGCCCACGAGCAGGCCTACGGCTTCCGGGTGGACACCGAGCCGGTGGAGATCGTGAACCTGCGGTCCACCGCCGTCGGCGAGATCCGAAAGCCCGGCCTGAAAGAACTTTCGTCGAACGGCGCCACGCTGGACGCAGCCCTCAAGTCGACACGAGGTGTCTACTTCAGCCCGCAGTCAGGCTTCGTCGATACTCCGGTCTACGACCGCACATCGCTGCCCGCAGAGTCCGACTTCGCAGGTCCGGCGATCATTGAGGAGAAAGACTCAACCACGGTAGTTCCGCCAGGCTGGAAGATAGCGGTCGATGCATACGGCAATCTCCTGGTAAGCCGAGGGTAGTGGGGTTTCGACTGTCGTCACGTCGAGCTCGGCACGTTCGCGCCAATACCACCAAATGACAAAAAGAGAAGGGGCCGAGTGATCGACCCCTTCTCGCGTCATCACTATTGACCCGGACTAGCCTGCGTTCGCAACCGCTGCTGTAATAGCGCGCTCGGCGTAGACCTGCGTCATCGCTTCGCGGTACTCGGCTGAGGCGTGCACATCCTCGTTGAACATGCCGTCCAACTCTGCACCCACACGCTTCGAAGCGTTGCGGATCACGTTCCCCGCCAACACCTTGCCCTCGAGAATTCGCTCGGCCCGACGCGCCCGCACCGCGTGCGGTCCAGCGCCCGTCAGCGCAACCCTCGCTCGCTCGCAAACTCCGCCTGCGCCAAGCGTGATCACCGCTGCGACGCCCACAAGAGCGTAGTGCGAAGCCTTGTTTGCCATCTTCACGTAAGCCGTTCCTGTGTTCGCAGGCAGCTTCGGGATGTCGATGCGCACCAGGACCTCGTTGGGCCGCAGCGCAGTCGTCAGGAAGTCCTTGAAGAAGCGGTCGGCAGGAATCTCACGGCCCGACCTCTGTGAGCCGGTCACCATCGTTGCATCAAGAGCCAGCACAACCGGCGGCAAGTCCGATGCAGGGTCAGAGTGCGAGACCGCTCCGCCAATCGTCCCGAAGTTGCGCACCTGCGTATCAGCGACCTGCGAAGCCGCATCAGCCAGCAACGGTGCGCCGCTCTGAACGTCGGACGACGACTCCAACTCGTGGTAGGTCGTCATCGAGCCGATGCTCAGACCGTTCGCAGTGCTCTTGATCCCTTTCAGGTCATTGATCCCCGAAAGGTCTATCAACGCATCTGGCGAAGCGAGCCTCAGCTTCATCAGCGGCACAAGGCTGTGACCGCCGGCCAGCAGCTTGCCGTTGCCACCGTACTTGCTCAGCAGGCGCGAGGCCTCAGCAACCGACTCCGGCTTCTCGTACTCGAATGGAGCAGATGTCATCGTAACCATGTCTAGCTGCCCTTCCTTGCTGCGGACCGTTTCGCACGTTGCGCCTCTTTGGCGTCCTGGATAGTTCGCCACACCGACTCTGAACGAAGCGGCATGTCTATGTGATTCACACCGAGGTGTTTCAGCGCATCGACTACGGCATTGATGACCGCCGGACTCGAAGCGATCGTTCCGGCCTCGCCTGCGCCCTTCGCTCCGAGCTCGTTCACCTTGGTGGGAGTCACCGTCCTGTCCGTGATGAACGATGGCACGTCCTCTGCCGTCGGCACTGCGTAGTCGAGCATCGAGCCTGTCAACAGTTGGCCGTCGTCGTCGTAGACAGCGCCTTCCTGTAGCGCCTGGCCAATGCCTTGTGCAATGCCGCCGTGCACCATGCCGTCCACGATCATCGGGTTGATCACGTTGCCGATGTCATCGACAGCGACGTACTTAGCAACCTTCGTCTCACCGGTCGCCTCGTCGATCTCGACGACGCAGATGTGTGCGCCGAACGGCCAGGTGAAGTTCTCCGGGTCGAAGAAACTCGTCTCCTCCAGTCCCGGCTCCATTCTTGGTGGAAGATTCACGGCTGAGTGCGCAGCAAGCGCTACGTCACCGAACGGCAGCTCCTTCTCCGGGATGTCCTCCAGCCGGAAGACACCGTCTGCGAACTGCACCATCTTTGGGTCGGCGTCCAGCTCATGCGCTGCGATCTTCGTCGCCTTGTCCATCACCTTCCTCAGGCTCATCATCAGCGCCTGTCCACCAACGGCCAACGACCTCGATCCGAACGTGCCGGTGCCGAACTGCTGCCTGTCCGTGTCTCCGTGCAGGACATCGACGTCCTCCATCGGGACGCCGAGAGTCGAAGAAACGATCTGCGCGAATGACGTCTCATGTCCTTGCCCGTGCGGCGAGGTCCCGGTGAGCACCGTCACCTTGCCGGTCGGGTGGACTCTGACGGTGCTGCTCTCCCACAGGCCTGCGCCTGCACCGAGCGCTGCTGCGACGGCTGAAGGCGCCATTCCGCAGATCTCGATGTAGGTTGAGAAGCCGACACCGAGCAGCTTGCCTTCCCTGCGGGCGGCACGCTGCTGATCCCGGAACTCCTTCACATCGAAGATCTCAAGAGCCTTGTTGAGAACTCCTCTGTAGTTGCCTGAGTCGTAGTTGACTCCGGTCGCAACCTCCTTGCCGTTCTTGAACGGAGCCAGGAAGTTCTTGCGGCGAACAACGACAGGGTCTCGTCCAATCTCCTGCGCAAACCGGTCGACCATGCGCTCAACCAGGTAAGTTGCCTCGGGCCTGCCTGCGCCCCTGTATGCGTCTACCGGCGTCGTGTTTGTAAACACTCCGGTCACGTCACAGGAGATGTTCGGGATCTTGTACTGGCCGGAAAGCATGAGTCCGAACAGCACCGTCGGGATTCCCGGTGCGAAGGTTGAAAGGTACGCGCCGAGATTGGCGTAGATGTGCGCCTTCAGCCCGGTGATAGTGCCGTCCTTGTTGCCACATATCTCCACGTCAGCGATGTGGTCTCGGCCGTGGGTCGTAGCGACGTAGTTCTCCTGCCGTCCCTCCGTCCACTTGATCGGCCGACCAAGGTTCTTGGCGATGATGCCAGCGATGATCTCCTCGGCGTACAGGTAGAGCTTGCAGCCGAAGCCACCGCCAACATCCGGGGCGATCACTCGCAGCTTGTGCTCGGGATGGCCGGTGACCAGCGAGAACAGCAGCCGCATCAGGTGCGGAATCTGCGTCGAGCTGTAAACGGTCAGATGGTCGCTGCCGATGTCGTAGTCGGCGACTACTCCACGAGTCTCCATCGGGTTTGGAATCAGGCGCTGGTTGATTATGCGCTGCTTGACGACCACTTCCGCTGACTTCGCGGCTTCCGAGTAATCGCCACCATGCACGTCCCAGTTGAACGCAACGTTGTTCTTCGCGTCCTCGTGCAGCTGCGGAGCACCCGATTGCGTCGCCTTCTCAGCGTCTACAACCGCGGGCAGAACGTCGTATGTCACATCCACCAGCTGCGCCGCATCGGCAGCGGCAGCGGCTGAATCTGCCACCACTGCGGCCACCGCGTCGCCCACAACCCTCACCTTTTCGAATGCGATCGGCGGGTGGTCCGGAGCGACCATGTCTTCCAGCACCCAGCCCGCTGGGAGCGAGCCCATCTGCTCCTGGAGGTCTGCGCCGGTGAAGACCGTCTCGACACCCGGCACCGCCGCGGCAGCCGAGACATCTATGTTCTTGATCGTTGCGTGAGCGTGCGGGCTTCGCACCAGCGCTAGGTGCAGCATGCCCGCCAGCTTCACATCGTCTACGTACTTGCCGCGGCCGGTGATCAGACGGTCGTCCTCTATCCGTCTTACAGCCTCTCCAAGCTTTGCTGTTGTCATGACTACTTGCTCTCCATAGCTGCGAACTTCACCGCTTGAACGATGTTGTGGTAGCCGGTGCAACGGCAGAGGTTGCCGCGGATACCGCTGCGGATCTCCTCCTCGGAAGGATCAGGATTCCGCTCAAGCAGTTCGACGGATGTCATGATCATGCCCGGTGTGCAGAATCCGCACTGCAGGCCATGCTTCTCCTTGAATGCGGCCTGCACCGGGTGAACAGTGCCGTTGCTTGCAAGTCCCTCGACAGTCGTTACTTCGCTGCCATCAGCCTGCACGGCGAACACGGTGCACGACTTCACTGACTTGCCATCGAGATGAACGGTGCAGGCCCCGCAGCTGCTGGTGTCGCAGCCGATATGCGTCCCGGTCAGGCTATGGACCTCTCGTAAGTACTGAACGAGGAGCAGGCGTTCGTCCACCGTGTCAGTACGCGTGGTCCCGTTTACGGTTACATTGATCGTAGTTGGCATGTGGCAATACTCCAGGGCTGGGGAGAGTTACTGCGGCGCTAGTGCCGTCGGAAGGTGATGGTGCTGTCACCTGCGCCAGTGTTTAACATGGCTGTATGACGTTGGCAACAGAACTGTAACGAGCAGCCGACGACGGAGCCCTGATACGAGTCGCCGAAACTCGTACCTGCACGCTCAATTCCTGAAAGATTTCGGACGCGACCTGAAGGAGAAACGGCTTGGAGATCACTGGCGAGTTCAAACTCAAGGGCAGCAGGCAGCAGGTGTGGGACACGCTGAACGACCCGAAACAGCTTGAGAAGGCGATCCCGGGCGCGGATCAGCTGATCGAAGAGGGACCCGACCAGTACCGCGCCGCTATGAGCGTCGGCGTCGGCATGATTCGCGGCAAGTTCAGTGGAAACGTGGCCGTGGGGGACAAGTCCGAGCCTGAGAGCTATCGAATGACTGTGGACGGCAAAGGTGGCGCAGGCTGGCTGAAGGGCGATGGCAAGATCCAGCTCGCAGAAGACGGCCCGGATGCCACAGTGATCACGGTCGAGGGCGAGGCGTCGGTGGGTGGACTGCTCGCACGCGTCGGTCAGCGAATGGTCCGCAATGTCGCCAACTCGCTGATGAAACAGTTCTTCCAGAACATCGAGAAACAGGTGGCAGCAGGCAGCGAGTGACAGTTTGTCATCCCGACCAACGCGGAGGGATCTGTCTGTGGATCACTGGCGGAACGAGAGATTCTGAATTTCTCCGTCGGAATGACAGATTGCTGGCAGTTCTGAGCAAGCCGAAAGGCAATCCCCTCTCCTAACTTGGGAGATGGTTAGGGTCAGGGTCATTCGTCTGACTGGCAGTCGTTGAAGCAACAGGCAACCCACCCTCTAACTCCCTCCCTGACAGGGAGGGAGAACTTGTCTCCCCTCCTGAACTCATTGAAAAGTGGCGAGCGGTCGGCCGTCGGCCGACTTCACCCTCACCCCAGCCCTCTCCCGCTTGCGGGAGAGGGGGTAATGCGGAGGGATCTCACCGTTCCGTTAATAAGAGGTATGCGAGAGATTCTGAATCAAGTTCAGAATGACAGATCGCCGCCATCCTGAGCCTGTCGAAGGTTGGCTCAATCGGCGAGTGTGACCTGCGATGAACGAGCGAAAGAAGAAAACTGGCGGAGGGTGCGGGATTCGAACCCGCGTGGGAGTTTAAGCTCCCTCCCGCTTAGCAGGCGGGCGCACTAGGCCTCTATGCGAACCCTCCGTAGTCAGCCAGTACTGTAGATTCACTATATCTGCGGTTGGCATTACACCGCAAAGCCAGTTTCAACCTACTTGATCAGCCTGCGCCGCATCAGCCATACGGCAGTCGGCCAGAAGACTGCGATCATTCCGATCATGTAAAGAGCCGACCAGAGGTGCGTGATCTCCAGGGTGTTGGTCGCAAAGCCGCGGGCCATGTGCACTCCCGGCGTCAGCGGCATCGCCCAGGCTATCGGCTCCACCCAGTTCGGCAGCACCGAGATCGGGAAGAACGAACCGCTGAAGAAGTAGAGCGGCGTCGCAACCAGTGTGAAGACCAGTGATAGGAACACTGTGTAGGGCGCGGTGGCAGCGAAGAAGAAGCCCATTGTGCCGAACACCATGCCGCTCAGGATTGCCGGAATGATGATTCCGATCACCATCCACTCATCAATCCAGCCCAACGCGGCCGCAAACGCCGCCACGGCAACAGTAGTGAATAGCGACCGCGTCACGGCCCAAGCGACATCTCCCAGTGTTAGCTCAAATACAGAGATCGGCGTAGTCAGCTGGGTCTCATAGATCTGGTTGTCGATGCGGTGATACGCGTTCCACGACGTTTCGAAAAGCGCATGGAACATCGCCGAGCCCATGATGATCCCTGGCGTCACGAACTCGGCGTACGAATCTGCGCCCTCGACCGCCTCGACAAGCTGACCGATGCCAGCCCCGACGGCCACGAGCGCAACCGCAGGCTCAATCAGAACCCACGTGATCGTGATCTTCCAGTAGCGGATGTACGAAACCCAGTGGCGCAGCCAAATGCCCTGCACGCTCCTCCATCGGATCGCGCCGGCGCCTCCGGCTCGGTTTTCAGCAGCAGTTAGTGTCATTCGTCCCGCAAATCCCTGCCCGTCAGAGTGATGAACACGTCCTCGAGGTTGCCCGACCTGTAGTTCACCCTGATGCCGTCTATCCCTGATATCTCCGGTCGTTTCCCATTGTCGGAAGTGATCGTCGCCATCGCTCCGACCTCATGCAAATTGAAAGTTGTGCCCGCGAGCCGTTCACGCAGCGCAGCCAGAGCCTCCTCCGAACGAGTCCTCACCTGAGCAACCTCTTCACCAGCGTGCCGCTCGACAAGCTCATCTGGAGCGCCTTCGTCCAGGATCTTGCCGTGGTCCATGATCGAAAGCCGGTCGCAAAGCGTCGCCGCCTCCTCCATGTAGTGCGTCGACATCAGCACCGTCACGCCAGCTCGCTTCATCACAGCCAGCTGCTCCCAGACGCGGTTGCGGCTCTGCGGGTCCAGGCCGGTGGTCGGCTCGTCCAGCACAACCACAGGCGGTTGCGTCAGCAGCGCCCGGGAGATCGCCAGCCTCCGCTTCATCCCGCCGGAAAGCTCGTACACATTCGCTGACTTCCGGTCCTCAAGACCAAAGAAGGTCAGGACCTCGACCGCCCGCTCCTCAGCCCTGCTTCGAGAAAGGCCCTGCAGGTAGCCGTGCAGGGCCAGGTTCTGGAGAACGGTAAGACCGCTGTCATGCCCATCATGCTGAGTCACGACACCGAGGATCTCGCGTACCTCTCGGCCACGCTCGGTCACATTGATGCCGCCCACCTCAATGTCTCCCGAGGTCAACGGCGAAAGCGCGCTCAGCATGCGCATGGTCGTCGTCTTGCCGGCACCGTTTGGACCTAGAAGACCGTATGTTTCACCCCGCTTCACCTCGAACGAAATCCCGTTGACCGCGTGAATGTCGCCGAACCGCTTGTGCAGGTCGCTGACGCGGATCATCGTTCGGTCGTTTTCAGAGCTTTCGGCTTGACTGGTCACAGGATTAACCGACGCTCAATCCGGGCTGAACGCTTGAATCTCATCGATGCGGTAATCGGCCTAACACTCTAACTGGAATTCAGTCCTACGGGCATCGCAAATGTCAGTGAGTTCGCACCGGTGCGGGCCGTGCAGCCGTCGCGCCTGGAATTGTCAACTAACCGGTTGACAGATCTGAAAACCCCGGCTACCATCAACCACATGGTTGACAATCTACCAGCGCAGAATCAGCAACTCGACCGGGTGTTTCACGCCCTCGCCGACCCAACGCGACGCTCGCTTTTGCGCAGACTCGCGACGGGCAGCGTGCTCGTGAAGGAGCTTGCTGAACCGCTCGACATCTCAAAGCAAGCGGTGTCGAAGCACCTTCACGTGCTCGAGGACGCGAGCCTCGTGGTGCGGGTGGCCGAGGGCAGGACGACCCGCGTCACGCTCAGGCCAGACACCCTGAAGCAGGTGGAAGACTGGGTCGAGTTCTACCGCAGCTTCTGGACGGACGGCATGGAAGCGCTGGCAGACATCGTGGACGGCAAGGAAAGCGAGCAGGAGAGCGCCGAATGACGACTTCACAGGCCCTGACAGTGACCCAGCATTTCGAGTCGCCGCCCGATGTCGTTTACGAGGCGTTCGTCGACCCTGAGAAGTGCGCAAGATGGATGGGCCCTCGCAACAGTACGACCGAGGTGCAGAAGCTGGACGTGACTGTGGGAGGAGCGCTGCTCTTGCAGATCGCCTTCGAAAACGGTTTCTCGGTCCGCATGTACGGCACTTTCCAGCGTGTTGAACCTTCGAAACTACTGGAGTTCACCTGGGCGATGGAGGGTGACGCGCAGGAGACAACAGTCACAGTGGAGTTCGAACCTGACGGCAACGGAACGGAGTTGATCCTCACACACGAAGGCCTGACGTCTGCCGAGGACCGTGCTCAGAACCAGGCCGGCTGGACCGAGTTCTTCGACCGCCTGCAAGAGGTGATCGGCACGGCAAGCTGACCGGCTGCGCACGGCCCAACTAATCATCGACGACGAAATCTTCCTGCTTACAGCAGGTTCAGTTCAGTGATGCCAGAAATAGTAGGAGATAGTTATGACGACGAACGGCAAAGTGTTCCATGTTGAAGTTAAAAGCGAGGATTCGGCGGCTACCAGCGATTTCTTCAAGTCGGCTTTCGGCTGGCCGATGATGTCGCCCGGCCCCGGCTTCTTCATGTTCGACACTCCCGGCGGATTCGAAGGACACATTGGTCCGCTCGGTGATGAAGAGAACCCGGCGCACGCGGTGGCCTACATCGAGGTCGATAATGCTGATGCGGCGCTGAAAACCGTGGAAGCGAGTGGCGGCCGGACGCTCTCGGCAGTCAACGAGATTGACGGCCAGGGCAGGTTTTTCTACTTTAAGGAGCCCGGTGGAACGACTTGGGCCGCATGGGAGCACGCGGCGAAGAGCTCCTAAAGCGCAAAGACTGAAATTAGCGGACGTCGGCAGGCAACTGTCGGCGTCTTCGCGTCCGAGCCTAACCCGTGTTCTTCAGGCCTGCGGCAATCCCATTGATCGAAAGCAGCAGCGCCCTCTCATGGAGGCGGTCGGTCTCGACTTCGCTCCTGTGCCTCTCCAACAGCGAGATCTGCAGGTAGTTCAACGGGTCGATGTACGGCGCTCGCACGCTCAGCGTCCGCTGCAGCACGGGGCTACGGTCTAAAAGGCTTTCCTGTCCGGTAACCCGCAACACCTCGCGCATCGTCCGCTCGAACTCGTCACGCACCATGTCGAAGATGTGGTGGAGCGAAGGATCAACCAGCGCCTGCACATAGCGTTCAGCGATCGCGATATCGGTCTTCACAAGCGCCATCTCCACGTTGGAGATCAGCGTCTGGAAAAAGCTCCAGCTCGAGTACATCTCATCGACCGGACCGCCGTTTCCGCTCTCTCGTGCTTGCTCAAGTGCCGTGCCGACACCGAACCAGCCCGGCACGATCTGCCGCGATTGCGTCCAGCCGAACACCCACGGAATCGCTCTCAGGCTCGAAAGCCCTGCGATCTTCCCACCGCGCCTCGCAGGGCGCGATCCGATGTTCATTGAGCCGAGTTCTTCAACCGGCGTGCTCGAAGTGAAGTAGTCGACAAATCCGTCGGTCTCGACCAGTCCTCGATACTTCGCATATGCGTCTGCCGAGATCGAGTCCATGGCAGCGAACCAGCGTTCGATCTCTGCCTGCGAATGTCTGGGCTCGGTGTGCAGCAACGACGCTTCGGTAACTGACGAAATGATCAGGTCCAGTTGAGACTCGGCGATTCGGCGGTTGCCAAAATGGTCCGAAATCACCTCGCCCTGTTCTGTGATCTTGATAACGCCGTTGACCGTGCCGGACGGCTGCGCAAGGATCGCCTCGCGCGTCGGGCCGCCACCGCGTCCGACCGAGCCTCCTCGGCCGTGGAAAAGGAACAGCTTGATGCCATGACGCGCCGCGCACTCACGCAGCTCGCGCTGCGCCTTGTAAAGCTCCCATTGCGACGTGGTGATTCCGCCGTCCTTGTTCGAATCTGAGTAGCCGACCATCACCTCGGCCGAGTCGCCTTGCAGCGAGATGATCTTGCGCACTTCGGGATCGGACCAGTAATCCTCCATCACATCAGCAGCATTGCGCAGGTCATCGATGGTCTCGAACAGCGGCGCAACCTTCAGTCGAGCGACGCCCTCCGCAGCAAGCGTCAGTCCGGCCTCACGGGACAGAACCAGGATCGCCTTCATGTCGGCTGCGGTGCGTGTCATCGAGATGATCCAGGTGTCGATCGCATCCTCGCCGAAGCGGTCCTGCGCCTCCCGCACAACCTCCATCACGTCCAGAACTTCCTGGGTGCGCTCAGACGGACTCGAAGCTGCGCTCAACAACGGCCGCTTCCCCGCCAGTTCCGCGGACAACGCGTCAGACCTTTCATCTACCGGCAGGTCGTCGAACTTCTGATCGCCGGTTCCCGCCCGGTCCATCAACTCCGAGATTGCGGCGTTTGTCTCAGCCGAGTCTTCACGCACATCCATCTGCGCCATCGTGAAGCCGAAGGTCTGCAGCATCGTGATAACCCGACGCAACGGGCCCTGAGCAACATGCTTGCTGCCGTTCGCCTCCAGCGATCGCCGCATGATCTCCAGGTCAGCCAGCATCTCGTCAGCGTTGCGGTAGAACGGACGGTCCGGCGTGTCCCAATCGATCGCCACCGCAAGCTGGTTCACGATCCTCTGGAATATGAAGGCGCACTTCAGACGGTACGGCTCCTCTTCGTCGAGCCGCACATACTCCTCGTAAACATCAGGCATCTGTTCTCGGTCAGCTTCGAGCGATGCGCTCAACTCATCCGAAACCTTGATGATCCGTGTCGACTGGCTGAGCTCTGTGGCCAGCGTCCGGACAGCCTCTCGCAATCTCCTCAACGCCCTCTGGTTGTGCAGCGCAAGCGCACTCTTCGTCATCACAGCAGTCACATTCGGGTTGCCGTCGCGGTCGCCGCCGACCCACGTGCCGAAACGCATCGGACTCGAAAGACCCGCAGCGTCGATGCCGTTGTCGGTCAGCGCATCGAAGAACTTCTCCACCGACTGTGAAGTCGTCCCCGACGCCAACTGTTCGAGGTAGTAGAGAACGTTTCGTGCCTCGTCCAGCGGCCCCGGCCGGTTCTGCCGCAATTCGTCCGTCTGAATGACACCCTCGATCAATTCGAGCATCCGTCGGCGCCACGCGGCATCGCGGCCGTCCGGCCCTCTCGGTCGTGCGAGTTGGCTATCCATGGCGCTCAACTTGCTCAGAATCGAGCGTCGAGCAGACTCGGTCGGGTGTGCGGTGAAGACCGGACGAATGTGCGCGCCGCTTGCAAACTCGGCAATCTGCTCCGGCGTCACGCCCGACTGCAGTGCACGTTCGATCACCGTGCTCACCTGGTATTCCGGGTTCGTAAGGCCCGGCGGCACGCGGTAGTGTTGCTCAGCGGTGTTGGCGATGTGGAAGTAGATGGTGAACGCCCGCACCAGCCGCACGATCTCCCAGGTTGACGCCTCATTGAGCCGCGTCAGCAGAGACTCGCTGTCCGTCTCGGTGTCTGCGGCACGGATAGATCGCGAGCCGAGCCTCACGCTCTCGACCAGCTCGAAAAACTCGTCGCCCCACTGCTCCCGAATCACATCTCCGAGCAGGTTGCCAAGCTCGCGGATGTCCTGCCGCAGTGCTGCGTCGCCGGTGCCGTTCGACTGGATGTTCCGGGATTCGGATGTTGACTCAGCTGTGGCCATAGAACTCACCAGCCTTGTTGAAAGAGTGGAACCGCCGAGCGGATTGACCAACCCGGACAGGCCCCTATTGTCTAGCATCCCCGGTCATGTCGACCGGTTATTCGGGGTTACCGCCCGGAGTCTCGCCAATCCACACCTCGCCACCCTCGAAGTGCTCCTTCTTCCAGATCGGCACGACCTCTTTCAGGCGGTCGATGAAGTACAGAGCCGCCTCGAACGCGGGCTTCCTGTGCGCCGCACCGACCGCAAGAACCATGCTCGTCTCGCCGATATCGACTCGACCTGTGCGGTGCGCCACAGCCACTCGACCAATCTCCCACTTCGACTTCATCTCGTCGATCACGGCGTTGATCTGTTCGTCGGCCATCGGTCGGTAAGCCTCGTACTCCAGGTATTCAACCCTGCGCCCCGCGTTGTGGTCTCGCGTCACACCGAGAAACGTAACCACTGCGCCGTCCTCGTTTGTGGTCACGTGGCGAGTCAGCGGCTCAGGGTCGAGAGGGTCCGCTGTGATGAGGACGTTTTGGAAGCTGTCTTCAGGCAGGCCGGTCTGCATCGGCGCGCCGCCGCTGACGGGCGGAATTAGAGCGATCTCGTCGCCGTCTTTGACGCTGTGGTCAGCGTCCACGTACTCACGATTGAGAGCGATCATGATGTGCCCGCGCATCTCCAACCCGCCCTCAACGTGCGCTGAGGCGGCGTCGATCGCGCTCTTCACCGTGGCATTTCCGCCATCGGCCAGCTCGACGTCTATGGAATCTGTCTTCGCCCGCTCCCGGAGCCCGGCGAACAGTCGGACGGTAATTTGCATATCTCAGGATCAAGCAGCTTGTGGACCGGCACTGAGTCCAATATACGATGCGGACGGGGCTGCCGCGGGGTCGGTGCGACGATTGCAGGATCGTGCATCTCGGCACCAAGCGTCGCAACCAGTACCCACCAGCTTTGACACGCACTCTGGTGCGCAACTAGAATTATCGCTTGGTCTCAAGTTCGCGTGCCGTTGATCGAAAACAGCGCGCTGGCCAGACCTGAAACACCACGAAAATCGTTCCCATTCCAGCGCATCTGACGCTAGGAATCCTTCACCGGAGAGCTTCCCAACCCATGGTTCGAATCCGACTTCGCAGAATCGGCGCAAAAGGCCGACCGTTCTACCGCATAGTTGTCGCAGACCAGCGCCAGCCTCGAAACGGCAAGGTCATTGAAGAGATCGGCACCTACGACCCTCTTCAGGACCCGCCCGAGATCAAGATCGATGAAGACGCCGCCGTGAAGTGGCTGCAGAACGGCGCTCAGCCGTCGGAGGCAGTCGCACACATGCTGCAGACTCGCGGCATTACAGAGAAGGCAAAGGCAGCCGCAAGTGCCTGATAGCCCACGGACGGAAGACCAGGAAACCCCTGAAGACGAGGTCGTGGACGAGGCTGAAGAGACCGAAGCCACATCGGACGATGCCGAAGAATCTGACGCCGATCTGACCGAGGCTCCCGAAGAGCAGGATGCCGAGGAAGACTCCGATCTCGTGGCGATCCCGGAGATCTCAGAACTCGACGACAACTCACCTCTCCGCGAGATGGTTGAGTACGTCGCACGAGCCCTCACCTCAAACCCAGATGCAGTCAGCGTGTCGGAAGAGGACGACGGCAACCGAACGGTCTTCCACCTGTCTGTTGACGAGAAGGACAAGGGCAAGGTGATCGGCCGTGACGGCCGCGTGGCCCAGTCCATCAGGTCTCTGCTCAGAGTGGCCGCAACCAAGCAGGGCACGCGCATCACGCTCGAGATCGACTAGCCGCTCACTGTTACTTCAGCAGCCGCTTGCCCATGCTGATCCGCTTCTCTACCGCGTAGCCGTTCCGCCGGTAGAAACCCTCTACATCCTCGTTACCGTCGGCGATCTGCAGATTGATCTTGACGCAGCCGCGCTCCTCAAGCCTGCGTTCCGCGTTTGAGAGCAGTTCCGAGCCCAATCCCCGCCGCTGAAACTGCTCATCTACCGCCAGCGAGTAGATCCAGCCGCGGTGACCGTCGTAGCCCGCCATGACGGTTCCGACGACAACGCCTTCGCCACTCAACGCGACCAGAAACAGGTCGTCGTTAGTCGCCAGCTTTCGGTCGATAACCAGCCCCGGCTCGTTGTGGGCAGTGGCGTATCCGAAAGCCGCGTTCCACAGGCTGACGACGCCTTCTCGATGGTCGGCGTCCAAGTACTCGACAATCCTGGGGGATTCGGCAGAGGCCATTTACGTTTGCTCGGACTAAGTCCCGACTCGCAGGCCGGGATTGACCAGCGTGCGGAGCGATTCGATTGCCGCCAGCACTGCAAGATGTGAGGTCTTGGGGTTCTTCGGATGCGGACGGTTCACAAGCCTGAAGTTGAACTCTCCGAATCCACCACGCGCCCGGATCTCATGCACATTTCCCGGCGACTCGGGATCCGCAACTACCCGCACCGTTGTTCGCTCAGGTCCGATCCCCGCCAGGCTCACGGTCGCCGCCACATTCACATTTGCCGGAAAGAGCTTCACCGCCTCGGAAGCGGGTCCTTCGTACACGGTCACCGGCTCCCCGATCTCTTTACCTTCCCAGTCAGCGAATCCTGGAGCACCTTCAAGTGCCGCAAGCCGCTTGGTCGAAATGATCTCAACAGACTCAAGGTCGTCCTGCACGGCTCTGAGAGCATCGATGCCACCGACGGCCCCGGAGGGCACGATGATCTGCGCACCAGACTCATTGGAGGCGGATGTCAGCTCCGAAAACAGCTCCGGGTCCATGAGAGCACCCGAACTCATCAATAGCAGAGACCTGCCGGACTCAAGAACAGCCGCGCCGTGCGCTCTGACAGCCGCCTGCGATGCGCACTCCGCGACGATATCCATCTCGCCGTGCGCTAGGAACTCAACCTGCTCGGTATAGCTGCCGGGACGTGAATCGAGGCTCTCCGCCAGCGCTCTCCCCTGCTCAACGTCCACATCGAGCAACGCCGTTACGCGAGCGTCGGGTATTCCGCCGGGCCCGTTGCGGCCGACCGCAGCTGCAAGCTCCGCGCCCATTGAGCCACAGCCGATCACGCCGATTCCGAACACTTTGGACTTACCTGCTGAAATCTGTCTGCTCCTCTGATCTGACGTCATCGCCACAGGATACGCTGTTGCCTCATACATGCTGTCAAAGCGGACGTTAACTCCTGGTTGCCGCTTAACGGCATTATCCGATGCGGTTTCCATCTTGACCGCATCTGCCAGCGAGCTATCCTAGTCTGTTAATCACTTGTGATCGTTGTAACTATCTAATCTCACCTTAACTAAATGCCTTCCTATCACGTCTGGACAGTCGGCTGCCAGATGAATGTTGCGGATTCGCAGAGGATCGATCTGAGCCTCGAGCGGATGGGGCTGGAGCGCGAGGAGCAGATCAACGAGGCCGACGTAGTTGTAGTTAACACCTGCGTCGTGCGGCAGTCGGCCGAAGACACTGCAACAGGGTTGCTCGGCAGGCTTGGCAAAGAGAAGCTGAACGACCCGCTCAAAGTGATTGCGGTCATGGGCTGCATGGTCGGCCCTGATCAGACCGATCTGAAGCGCCGCTTTCCGCAGGTTGATGTCTGGGCGAGGCCGCAGGAGTTTCAGCCGATCGTCGAAACTGTCGGCGCACGCACGGGTCTCAGCACCGACGGCTGCCTGTCGAATCTCACGCCACACCAGCCAGACATCGCAACCTTTGTCCCCATCGTCCATGGCTGTGACAAGTTCTGCACCTTCTGCATCATCCCCTACCGCAGAGGACGAGAGGCGAGCCGACCGGTAGAAGAACTAGTCAACGAGGTGACTCGACTCGCCCACCGCGGCGTTAAAGAGGTCACACTGCTGGGCCAGAACGTTGACTCCTACGGGCACGACCTGCGCCCGCGGGTCGACCTTGCAGACCTGATGGAGCGGATCCAGGAGATCGATGGCATCGACCGCATCCGCTTCCTCACGTCGCATCCGAACGACATGTCGACGCGGATCATCCAGGCTATCGCTGACCTGCCCAAGGTCTGCGAGAACGTGAACCTGCCGTTCCAGGCCGGCGATGACCGCGTGCTCGCCGAGATGCGACGCGGCTACACCAGCGGCCAGTTCTTAGACCGAATCGACGAAATCCGGGACACCGTTCCTCACGTCACTCTCACAACTGACCTGATCGTCGGATTCCCGGGCGAGTCTGAGGCTGAGTTCGAAAGCTCCATGCGCATGCTGGAACGAGTTCGGTTCGACAAGGTACACTCCGCCGCCTACTCAGAACGAGATGGAACTTACGCATCACGCAAGATGCCCGATACGGTCAGCAGGGATGAGAAGAAAAGACGGCTGCGGGCTGTTGACGAGCTTCAGGCGAGCATTCAATCTGAGATTAATGCTGATCTAATTGGTCAACAATTCGATATTCTTGTAGATGGAGAAACCCGAGGACGCCTTCGCGGGAGGACGAGAGGCGACAAACTTGTTTATTTAACAGGCGGTGGGCCCGCCCTGGGCGACACGGTGAGAATAGGAATCACCGGAGCTTCGCCATGGTCTCTAGAGGGAGACTTACGGGCCACCCAGTCTCAGAAAGAGCTGGTCAGTACATAATGACGATGACCTTGAGCCGGCGCACGAGCCGGCAGACCGTTATTCCCATCACGGAACTGGAGCAGTCTGCATTCTGTAGGGCCGATGGAAACCTCAGGACCCAGACGCTCGAAGAGGAGTTTCACGCCGGCGTCCGCTGGCAAAAAGTCCCAACCCGGTACATGAAGCTCTCTCCAGAAGAGATCGATGCCGGGATCGCCGAGGCAAGAGAAGCGCTTGGCGAACAGGTGATCCTCCTCGGCCACCACTACCAACGAGAAGACGTAATCAAGTACGCCGACTTCCGAGGCGACTCTTACCTGCTGTCGAAGCAGGCTGCAGAGGTGAAGGAAGCCAGGGCGATCGTCTTCTGTGGTGTGCACTTCATGGCCGAAACCGCGGACATCCTTAGCTCAAATGAACAGTCGGTGATACTCCCGAACATGGCGGCCGGCTGCTCAATGGCAGACATGGCCAGTTTCGAGGAGGTCCAGGACTGCTGGGATGATCTCCAGTCGGTACTGGAAGGCCAGGGAACGGTCATTCCAATCACTTACATGAACTCCACGGCCGCCATCAAAGCTCTCTGTGGCGAGAACGGCGGCCTGGTCTGCACTTCGTCCAACGCCGAGAAGGCGTATGAGTGGGCCTGGAAACGCGGCGACAAAGTGCTGTTCCTCCCAGACCAGCACCTCGGCCGCAACACAGCTAAGAAGATGGGCATCTCCGAAGATGACATGGTCATCTGGAACCCCTTCAAGCCCATGGGCGGGCTGTCACCTGAACAGATCAGACGGGCGAAGGTGATCCTGTGGCAGGGCCACTGCTCGGTGCACACTCGCTTCACGACAAAGCAGATCGCGGATGCCCGGCAAGAGAACCCGGACGTGAATGTCATCGTTCACCCCGAGTGCACTAAAGAGGTGGTGGAGGCAGCAGACTACGTCGGCTCCACCGAGTACATCCAGAACATGATCAACGCCGCTCCCTCAGGCTCTTCCTGGGGCATCGGCACTGAGATCAACATGGTGAGCCGTCTGGCGGCCGAAAACCCGGACAAGACGGTGTTCTGCCTCGACCCGGTGGTCTGCCCCTGCGCAACGATGTACCGCATTCACCCCGCCTACGTGCTGTGGGTGCTTGAAGGGCTAGTTGCCGGGCTGGTGATTAACCACATCGCAGTGCCAGCAGAGACAAAGGCTAACGCCAAACTGGCGCTGGACCGCATGCTGGAGATAAGCCGGTAGGCGATGCGAAACCAGACGGTCCTGCCGTACTCGCTGGACCGTGCGGTGGAACTGATCAGCGAAAGAGTTAGAGATCGGGTGCGGCAGGATCCTGCCGCACCCGTTTTCGTTGGCATCTCCGGCATCGACTGCTCAGGCAAGACGACGCTGGCGAAGGCGCTGCTTCCGACGCTTGGCGATGATGGGTTTGCTACGGAAATAGTCTCAGCAGACGACTACATCATCCCGCGTGCTGACCGCCGCCGTGACCCGGTGCCGCACATCGACTACTTCGAGAACACCTTCGACCACACGGCGCTGGCGGCGCACGTTGCCGAGCTTCGGAAGGGCGGCGCAGATGTCGTGGTTGCCGAGGGAGTCTTTCTGTTCAGGCGAGAGTTGGTCGATCTTTGGGAACTGAGAGTCTGGTTGGAGATGGGCGCCGAGCAATCGGTAAGACGCGGTGCTAAGCGAGATGCCGAATACTTCGGCTCCGAAGACAAGGCACGCGCCGAGTACGAGCGCAGGTTCGTGCCAGCCTACAACTACCATTTAGAGCGAGACAGGCCTGCCGAACAGGCTGACCTGGTTTTCAACGTTGAGTGAGCCTGGCCAACCCGCGGGCCTCGCTAAGGTATGCTGACAAGGGCGGTCTGAAGGAAACAGACCGGCGTCTGGCCAACTAGATTCATGCCCACAATCGACCCCATAGAACACGGACGAATCGTCGACGCGGCCCTGAGCGAGGATCTCTCGGGCGGTGATGTCACCACGGACTCGCTAGTTCCGCCGCACATCCAGGCCTC
The DNA here is from genome assembly GCA_028285005.1 of Dehalococcoidia bacterium. Lineage (GTDB taxonomy): Bacteria > Chloroflexota > Dehalococcoidia > Lucifugimonadales > Lucifugimonadaceae > JAJCYX01. The sequence continues at coordinate 18,775 of JANQQP010000031.1, forward strand.
AGCGCGTTTCGTGCCGCGCACCCACGGCGTCATCGCGGGTCTCGACGTTGCGAGCGCGGTCTTCTCCCGCATCGACAACGAAGTGCAATTCACTCCGCACCTCGTTGACGGTGACGTAGTTGAAGGCGGTGAAACCGTTGCCATCGTCTCCGGAAGCCTCGCATCCATCCTGAAAGCGGAACGTGTCGCCCTCAACTTCATGCAGCGCATGAGCGGAATCGCGTCGATGACCGCCCAGTTCGTCGCGGCCGTGGAGGGCACGGATGCCGTCATCGTCGACACTCGCAAGACGGTGCCGGGACTGAGGTCGCTGGACAAGGCTGCAGTCACCGCGGGCCGAGGCCGAAACCATCGCCGCAACCTCTCAGACGGCGTGCTAATCAAGGACAACCACATCGCCGCTCTGCAGGCCGAAGGCATGGGCCTGCAGCAGATCATCCGCCGCGCCCGAGCGCAGGCGCCGCACACGGTGAAGATCGAGGTCGAAGTCGAGTCGCTCGTAGAAGTCGAAGCTGCGATTGACGGTGGCGCGGACATCATCATGCTCGACAACATGAGCACCGACGACATGCGGGAAGCGGTTGAGATGTGTGAGGACCAGTGTCTGACCGAGGCATCCGGCAACGTGTCTCTCAGCACAGTCCGTGAGATCGCTGAGACGGGTGTCGACATGATCTCGGTCGGCGCGCTAACCCACTCCGTTGAAGCGCTCGATATCGGGCTGGATTTCGACGAGCTGGAACAGTAGACAGCTCACGGATGGACCACACGGCCGGAGCCTGCATCTCATCCTGTAAGGAGCCCGGTCCTTGATCCAAAGCCAGAGCCCAATCGAACAACCGGCCGCATGACCTCTCTCCGCCAACCACCGATTAGCGTTAGCGCGTTTGCCACCACGCTGCTGATCATCGCGCTTGTCGCTATCGTCTGCACTTCCGGCACGTCGCCGGACTCTGAAGCGCCGACCGCAACGCCGGCAAGTGGTTCATCCGATTTGACCTCTGGCGACGCCGATGCTGGGGCCGATTCAACATCAACACCTGCCGATCAATCGGCCGACGCCAGTGTTCCCGTCCTCGTCCCAGCGTCGAACCGCATCGCCATCACTTCTGCCGACGGTTCTATCTACACCATCGACCCCGACGGTTCTGACCGCGCCCGCGTCACGCTCGCTGGCGGTCAACTTGGTGGGCAGTTCGCCGCGTTCTACGCTTGGCCCAGCTGGTCTCCCGACGGCCGCCATCTGCTGGTTACAGCATTCACGCCGGACATCGCAGGCGGCTTCGAGACCTCGCTGCTTCGTGTGACTGCCAATGGCGTCGATAACTTCCCAGAGCTGCTCTACAGGGACGTGCCGGGCACGACGGGCATCGGCGGCATTCCCCATTTCCCGATCTGGCACCCCGACGGCGGCTCGGTGGCGATCATCGCCAATGTCGGAGAAGGCCTGTCGACCTTCCTGGTTGACGTAGTAGACGGCGTCGGCCCCGCAGTCTCCAATGGCGCACCTGTCTATCTCGACTGGTCGCAGGACGGCTCGCACCTGCTGGTGCACACCGCGGAGCGGCTGGTGCTGCACGACTTCGGTTCGGACGGCAAGCGAACCGGCTCGCAGCAGATCGGGCTCGGCTCCATCTCATACAGAGTGCCAAAGTTCGCACCGAACTCGGATCGGTACGCATACATCGACCTCGCAGACGGCCTTCGCAGTCTTCTCATAGGGTCTCCGGCCGCAGACTCCCCAATGCAGGTGAGGCTCGCCCGCTCCAACAACTCCTTTGCATGGTCGCCAGACGGAGAGCGACTGGCGTTCGCTGACGGCAGCCGTTCCGGCTTCTACGAAATGCTGCGAATCATCGACCCCGACGGTGACGAGTCCGACGACGTAATCGTCGACACTCCCTTGCTCGCATTCTGGTGGTCGCCAGACGGCGAGAGCATCCTGCTGGCAATGCCAGGCGGTGAGTCAGAGAACGCAGCGCTCGCCGTGGTCGATGCGAACACCGGTGATGTCAACTTCCTCGGCCTCATCGCTCCGTCCGCCGAGATGGGTTTCGTAATCGGCTTCTTCGACCAGTACGCAGCTGATCTCAGGCTCTGGTCGCCAGACTCCAGCCGCTTCGTCTTCGGCGGCACGCTCAAGGAGGGTTTACTGCCGGAAGATGGCGGGACGCAGGTGCAGCTTGGCGACTTCGATACCAGCATCTGGGTGATCGACCCTTCGGGTTCCGAGCCGCCGATATCGCTTGGCGCAGGTGGCTTTGGAACGTGGTCACCAGAGTGACCCTTTAGGTAGACGCAGGCGAGACTGGTCAGGCGTAGCATTCCACGTCTATGTCTTCCGACCTCCCGTCAGACAGCGGCGCAGTCAGGCCGAAATTCCAGATCAGATCACTCGTCTGGTCCGTCTATGCCCCGTCGTTCATGCTCACGCTTGGACAGGGTCTGCTGATCCCGGTCCTGCCGATCTTCGCTGACAACGAATTCGCGGCATCGGCCTTCCTCATCGCGTTCATCGTCACGGCCCGACCGCTGGGCACGATGATCTTCGACGTTCCGGCAGGAATCCTTGTGAGCGTGTTCGGACTTCGACGCATCATGCTCGGTGGAGTCCTGCTGTTCGCTGTTGCATCAGTCATCGGCGGACTCAGCCCGAACGTCGGCACTTTGATCGCGGCACGACTACTCGCGGGAGTCAGCTTTGCGCTGTGGAGCATTTCGCGGCATGTCTACATCGCCCAGACCGTGCCGATGGGGAATCGCGGGAAAGCGCTCTCGATGTTCGGCGGCATCAGCCGAATCGCCGGCATCGCAGGCTTCTTCCTCGGCGGAGTGCTGTTCGGTGTCATCGACGAGCGAGCGCCGTTCTTCGCCCAAGCAGTCGTCGCAGTCATCACTGCGATGATGGTGCTGCTCACATTCAAGGGATCGCTCAGAGAAGAGACGAAGACTCCGAGCCACAACATCTTCCCGATGCTGGGCCACACGCTCTACGACAGCCGGGGGATCTTCGCGACGGCTGGCGTTGCGGCGATCACGCTGCAGTTCCTGAGGGCGGCCAGGGAGCTGATCTTCCCGCTAGCGGTGAACGAAATCGCTGAGAGCGAGACCGAAGCCGGCATCCTTTCGGGAACCCTGTTCGGCGTAATGTCAGTCATCGACTCAGTCATGTTCCCGGTTGTCGGATATGTCATGGACCGCTGGGGCAGGAAACACATCGGCGTACCTGCGTATCTCGTGCTGGCTGGCAGCTTCGCGCTGGTCCCGCTCGCTACTACCTTCCCGCTGCTGATGGTCGCGGGTGTTCTTGTAGGTCTCGGCAACGGTCTTTCAAGTGGGCTCGTGCTGACGATGGGCGTGGACTTCGCTCCGAAGGACAGTCCGGGCGAGTTCCTGGGGGTCTGGCGCTTCATCTCCGACGCCGGTGGCGCGTCCGGGCCGGTTGTGATCGGAGGCATCGTGCAAGCGCTGACTCTTGGAGCCGCGTCTGTTGCGACCGCGGGTATCGGAGGCGTCGGAGCCTTGATCCTGCTGTTCCTGGTCAGGGAAACACTGGTGAAGGAGCCGGAGCCAGAGCGTCCGCGTGCGGCGTCCTCGGGCTAGCGCTGCGCAGCGACGAACTCGTGCAGGTCGCGCAGACACGCCGCATCGGCTTCGGGATCGCGGCCGTCGACCCAGTCCTTGCTCTCGCCTGTTAGACCTTCGACCGCGCCGACCTCGACCATCCGCTTTACCCAGTCGTAACCCTGCTCGACTGAAGGCAGCAGATCATGGCCAGTACGCAGGCCCATCTGTGCAACCAGGCCGTAGCCACCCCAGTTCGAGGTACTGGCAATCACGAGTTGTTTGGTTGTCGTGACACATGGATTGTCAGGAAGCTTGGGCGTGCCGGGAATCACCTCTCGCAGGTTGCCCATCCCGATCTCGTTGCCGCCATCGCCAATCCCAACCGAGTGAGGATGCTGGTCGAACAGGTGGTCCACCTTGGCGTTGAACTTCGAGATGTCCTCACCCTTCCAGTTGCGGAACGTCCCGTCGCCCACGAGTCCCGCACGCTCGATTGAGATCAGCACCGAGGGCCTCAACCTCGCAGTCAGCTCGTTCGCAAACTGCGCTGATTCGAAGTGGGTCGCGACAGGAAACTCGACCACCTCGGCGTCGCCTGAGATCGCTTTCACAACTTCGACCGACCATTCGTCCGTGACGTATGCGATCTCGTATCCGAGCTTTTTCAGCGCCTCGCCGATCGCCACGGCTCCGGGCGGGCCGTCCGTCTCCGATGCCCGCGCATATGCGATGTAGAAGCCTGTGATGATGAGCGCCCGACCCGGCCGCCCGACGATCAGGTCGGAAGCTTCTTCGACGTAGTTAGGAGCGAGATGAGATCGCAGCGAAGAGATGCCACGCGTGTCGTCCTGCAGGATGATGTCTTCGATAGATTCGTGTGCCATGGCCGAGGATTCTACAGCGCGTGACTGCGCTGGCGGGCATGCCAAAACCCTCGGAATCCATCGCGGAACGAAGACCGCTCGGCAGTCCTAAATAACCGCCAGCTCCTCGTCCTTCAGGTCGGTCACGAACATGTGGCCGGGCGAGTGCGTAATCATCAGTTCTGACTTCGACGCCATCGCAACCGCCTGTGGCGTCACGCCGCACGCCCAGTAGACCGGCACCAGCGTCGGGTCCTCCGGGATCCACGGGTCGCCGAAGTCAGGCTTGTACTGGTCCTCGATACCCAGCGAAGCGCCGTTGCCCACATGCACAGGTGCGCCGTGCACAGAAGGAAAGCGGGAAGTCGCCTGCACTGCGCGCACAACCTTGCCCTCGGGAATCCAGCGCTGGCTGACAACCAGCGGACCCGAAAACGGCCCGGCTGGAACGGTCTCAACAGAAGTGGTGAACATGGGCACATTGCGGTCGGTGCCGTAGTACGGAAGATCGATACCATTACGGATCAACGCGTGCTCGAACGAGAAGCTGCAGCCAAGGAGAAATGTCACCAGGTCGTCGCGCCACCACTCGTCAAGCGTGTCAGGCTCATCGACAAACTCGCCGTTCTTGTACACGCGATACAAAGGCACGTCGGTCCTGAGATCGGAACCCGGAGCGGAGATCTTCGCCTCAACCTCGCCCGGCTCCAGCACCTCGACAACCGGGCATGGCTTCGGATTGCGCTGGCAGAACAGCAGGAACTCGAAGGCGACCTCTCGAGGCAGGATCGCCACGTTCGCCTGCACGAAATCCGGCGCGGCCCCGGACGTCGGTTGCCGGTACTTCCCTGCCCTGATCAGGCTGCGGACCTCGGCGCCGGTCTGCGGAACTTGCGTTGAGGTGGTCATGAGCGACGTCCTGACTGGTGATTAGCGCACTGACTGGCCATCTGGGACGGCCTGCGAACTCAACTATATTATTAACAGCAGACGGCCGTTCCGCGCAGGTATTTCTCACTCAGCGACCGAAACGCAACTTCTCATGGCCGTGCAGAGACTCTTCCACTACTCAGAAGACCCGACCATTGAGCTGTTCGAGCCGCGCCCGAGTATCCATTCAGATGGGCCAACGGCTAATAGAGAGCTTGTGTGGGCGATTGATGAGCAGCACTCGCCTGTCTACTACTTCCCTCGTGACTGCCCGCGAATCGTTCTCTGGCCGATCGAAGGAAGCACGCAGGACGACATCGAGCTGTGGATTGGCGGCCATGCGCGCATGGCCGCCCACATCGAATCCGCATGGACTGAGCGCTTCGACGACTGCGCCCTGTTCCGCTACACCTTCGATGCCGCCGGTTTCGAGAACCTCCACGACCACGGTGTGCACGTGAATCCCAACGCCGTCGAACCGATATCGGTCGAGCCAGTTGGCGACCTCGGAGTGGCGCTGGAGACCGCCAACGTCGAGTTGCGAGTCGTCGATTCTTTGCAACCGTTGGCCGACGCCTGGTACAGCACGCTCCACTTCTCAGGCGTGAGGCTCAAGAACGCACAGCAAGAATTTGTGCTGACGGGCGAGAATCCGAGGTGAACCTCACATGGAATCGCAGCTGAAGCGAGACTGGAACGCCTTCAGGTTCGGCTTCTTCTGGTTCGGAGCGGTCGTCACGGCCATCGTCGACACGGTGTTTCTCGTGCTGGTGTTGCTGAGCTCCAGTAACACTCCGTACTGGTATGCGTTCAATCTCGTAGCAGGCCCGTTGATCGGCTATATCGTTGCCTGGATCGGCTCAGCCCACCTTCCAGTTCGGGTTGTCGCAGTGTTGCTCTTCATACTTTCATTGTGGGCGACGATTAGTCCAAGCATCGTTCTGCTACACAGCATAGGCTTGCTGGCGCTAATCATCGGCACGCCAGACCGCCCGGCTCACCTGCGTCCCGCCGGCCAGGCCTAGCCAGAACTTCCAACATCTGCGCTACTATTGCGCCGCCTACTCTGAACACCTGCAACGCGTCATCCTGAGCCCGTCGAAGGGTGACATCAACTCTGACCCAGGAATCGCATATGAAGATCACCCGCGTCGATCAGTTCTCGCCCCGCCCACGCACGCGACTTGTGCGCATCACCACCGACACCGGTATCGAAGGCTGGGCGGAAAGCACGCTCGAAGGCAAGCCTCAATCAGTGCCAGCAGCCATCGAGGAGTTCGCTGAGTACCTGATCGGCAAGGACCCGCTGCGAATCGAGCATCACTGGCAGCAGATGTACCGCTCGTCATTCTTCCGCGGCGGCGCACACAACATGTCCGCCATCGCCGGCATCAATGCCGCTCTGTGGGACGTCGCGGGCAAACACTTCGGTGTGCCGAGTTACATGCTCATGGGCGGCAATGTTCGTGACCGGATCAGGGTCTACGCGCACTGGGGCATACGCGATCTGTCAGACGAGGGGCTTGAGCAGTCGAAGGAACGCCTGACGATGCTGCAGAAGAGCGGTTACACGGGCTACAAGGCCGGTCCTGCGGGGACGTGGCGCGCTCACGAGCCACCGTCACGGATCGACGAGTTCGTGAAGGCCGCTTACATGATGCGGGAGTGGGTCGGTGACGACGTTGAGTTGTGTTTCGACTTCCACGGCAAGATGACGCCCGCTTTGGCAGTCGAGGTTTGCCACGAGATCAAGGGCATGCGGCCGATGTTCGTGGAGGAGCCGGTGCCACAGGAGAACCCGGACGCGCTGAAGCACGTTTCGGACCACGTGCCGTTCCCGATCGCCACAGGCGAACGGCTGCTCTCCCGCTGGGAGTTCCGTGAGGTGATCGAGAAGCAGTGCGTGGCGCTGCTGCAGCCCGATGTGGCCCACTGCGGCGGGCCTTCCGAGTTGAAGCGAATCGCCAACTACGCCGAGACCTACTACCAGCACATCATGCCGCACTGCGCCATCGGCCCATTGGCTCTCGCTGCCTGCATGCTGGTGGACGCCGTTGTGCCGAACTTCCTGATCCAGGAGCAGGTCGACGCCGGACTGGGCAACGGACTGCTGAAGAAGGACTGGGAAGTGATCGAGGGCCACATCCCTCTGTGGACGACGCCCGGACTTGGCGTTGAGGTGGATGAAACCGAGGCAACGAAGGCGTATGAGGGCGACGAGTATGGCTATCACCGAGAGCTGGGCGGCGAGTACTACTACGAGAACGATGGCTCAGTGGCTGACTGGTAGGCGAGGGGCCGTTGCACTCGGCGGTATACGCCGCTGGATGTGTCATCCCGACCATCGCGGAGGGATCTGACCGTTGATCCCACTCCGACGGGAGATTCAAAATCAAGTTCAGAGTGACAGATATTCTCCCTCCCTGTCAGGGAGGGAGCTAGAGGGTGGGTTGACGTCTGGGCTTTGCCCAGACCGGGCGCGGCAAGCAGCGCCCCTACCGGATCTCGGCTGCCAGT
>JANQQP010000041.1 GCA_028285005.1 Dehalococcoidia bacterium
CCCATGCAACAACTCGCCTACCACACCTCAGTCGCCCTGGGCATGGACCCGGACAAACCAAGAAACCTCGCCAAGACTGTGACTGTGGAGTAGCAAGAACAGGGCAACAGTCCGCTCTTCCGTTCATCCGCCAACAGGCGCAAACTAGCGCCACCATGGCAACTCCCGCCGCCGCAAGACAAACGGCCCCAGAGAGCCGCTCGATCTCCGAACGCATCAAGCAGTCGGCGGGGGCCTTCAGCGAGCCAAAATACCGACGCTACTGGCTCGGATCGCTAGCGTCCGTCGGCGCCATCCAGATGTCGACCACCGGCGTACTGTGGCTTGTCGCCAATGATCTCGGCCAATCACCAGCGATCGTCGGCAACATCGGGCTATCGATCGCCGTCCCTACGATCCTCGTCAATCTGTTCGGCGGCATGCTGGCCGACCGTATCGACCGCCGCCACATCATGATCGTCATCTCGGCAGGCACCGCGTCTCTGATGACACTGCTGGCACTGCTTGTCGTGACGGATTCCATAGAGGTGTGGCACGTCGTCGCGATTGCCGCCGGCCAGGGACTCTTTGGCGGATTCGATGGCCCTGTGCGATCTTCATTCTTTCCGCTGCTGATTGAGCGGAAACACATGATGAGCGCGGTAGCCTTGAACTCAGTCATGTGGCAGTTCAGCAGGATTGTTACGCCGCTGTTCGCCGGATTCATGATCGAATTCATGGGCACCGAATCGGTGTTCTTCGCCGGCGCAGGCGGCTGGATAGCGATGCTCCTGGTGATACTGACCCTGAGAGTCCCGCACACGCGGCCGGACGTACAGAGAAAGGTCGTGACAGAGCTGGCCGAAGGAGTCAGGTTCATCACACGAAACCGGCTCTTCGCCGTCATCATCCCACTCACATTCGCCAACATGTTCTTCGGCCTGCAGTACATGCAGCTAATGCCATTCGTCGCCTTCCGGCACGGCGTCGAGGCCGGAGGTATGAGCGTTCTGTTCACAGCCGGGGGCCTCGGCGCGATCACCGGCACACTCATCATTGGCCGTAAACAGCGTAGCCCACACATCGGCAAGCTGATGCTCGGCGGTGTCTTTACTTTCAGCGCACTGCTGCCCGTGTTTGCGTTCGCCCCGAACTACGTGTCTGCGCTCGTGCTCTTATATGTGATCCATATGTCCGGATCATTCTTCCTCATCAGTTCCATGACATCGCTCCAACTTCGAACGCCGCCGCAACTACGGGGCCGCGTCATGGGCATCTACACAATCACTTTCAGCCTCATTCCGCTCGGCGGATACATGGGCGGGCAGGTGGCCGACGCGACGGATGAGCGTTGGGCCATCTCGATCGCAGCATGGATTCTCACCGTGATCGTCGCGATAGTCTTCATCACACAACGCGAAGTCCGGCAACTCAGCGGTGCCGAACTTGAGCGCGACGAGCCTGAACAGAAAACGCAGGACGCAAAGTCCTGAGCACCGCGACGACGCAACGAGAGCCAACTCGCGCTTTCGCATACCGCGACTACCGCATCTACTGGCTCGGCTCCTACGCCGCGTTCCTGGGACAACGCTTGAATGTGGTGGCACTCTCGATCCTCGTGTTCGATCTCACCGGCTCAAGCCTGAGGCTCGGCCTCGTCGCCGCTGCCAACGCGCTTCCAACCATCCTCTTCAACCTGTTTGGCGGAGTGCTCGCGGACAGGATGGAGACGAGACTGTTGCTGCGCATCACCGCCCTCGCAACAACAGCCATGCTCGCAACTCTGGCCGTCCTTATCGCCACCGACGCAGTCGAACTGTGGCAGGTATTCGTGCTGGCAGCGCTGTCTGGCGTGGTGATCGGAATCGACAATCCGACGCGCCAGGCCTACTTTCCGAGTCTCGTTCCGCCTCGTGCTACCAAGAGCGCAGTCAACCTCAACGGAGCAATGATGGCGTCGGCGTCAGTAGTCATGCCTACGATCGGCGGCATACTGATCGCCGCTTTCGGCACCTCAACCGGCTTCTTCGTCGCGGCCGCAGGCTACGGACTGATGACAATCTCGACCTGGTTGCTGCCTGCACGAAAACCAGTAGTCGACGAAGCGCGTAACGTGTTTCGAGAGTTCAGCCAGGGCGTCTCATTCATCGCCCGAACGCGAATCTTTGCCGTCATCATCGGGCTCAACTTCGCGAGCATGTTCTTCGTCTTCGGCTACATTCAGATCCTGCCTGCGTTCGTGTCCGAGTTCGACGGAGGCGACCGCCAGGTGGGATTCCTGTTCTCAGCTGCTGGTATCGGCGCTCTGAGTGGAATCATCGCCGCAGGCCGGATCAGGCCCGGCCGCTGGCTGGGCTGGACGATACTCGGAGCCGCCGCGCTGTTCTCGGCCCTCATATTCACTGCTGCCCAGGCACCGCACTATGCGATCGTGCTTGCACTTGTCGCTATCGGCCACTTCGGCAACGGCATGTTCATGATCACGTCAATGACAGCGCTTCAGTTACGAGTGCCTGACGAACTGCGCGGCCGGGTGATGGGTATCTACGCAATCAACCAGAGCCTCGCCATCCTTGGCGGTCTATGGGCCGGTACCATGGGCGACGTCATCTCGGTCCGTTGGGGAGTTGCTCTAGGTCCGGTCGTCGTCCTTTCGCTGATAGCAATCATTGCTTTGACTCAGCGGCAGGTGACCGGTCTGCGGGATGACGTCGATGAACGCCTGACTGGCAAGCGGTTCGCTTAGTGACTCGCAGATTGGTTCGTGCTTTGAAATGACACAAGAAGACAACTGCTCCTGCTGCACGCCCGAACGGCCTAAAGACGAATCGACAGAGGTCAGTGCCTCAGCCAACGGCATCTCACAAATAGCCTCGGTGTCAGACGCGGCCGCGATCAAAGCTGAACTCAGAAAGAACGTCATTGGTCTAGATGGCGGCCCCTTCGCCATGGGCACGAACGACCGTCGCTTCCCGGGCGACGGTGAAGGTCCGGTCCGAGAAGTCACCGTCGATCCGTTCTCTATCGCCAGACACTCCGTCACCAACCGGCAGTTTGCGTCCTTCGCCGCTGACACGGGATACGCCACCGAGGCCGAGAAATTCGGCTGGTCTTTCGTGTTCCACCACTTCGTCTCAGAAGAGGTGAAGAAGAGCGTCAGGTCGGCTGTGCAGGGCGCGCAGTGGTGGTGGCAGGTCCACGGCGCAGACTGGGCGCATCCTCACGGTCCAGACTCAGACTGGAGTGAAACTCCCGACAACCCAGCCGTGCACATCTCATGGAACGACGCCGTCGCATTCGCCGACTGGGCGGAGATGAGGCTTCCGACTGAGGCCGAGTGGGAGTTCGCTGCACGCGGCGGTCTGGACGGTGCAACATTCGCGTGGGGCGAAGAGCTGACGCCAGGTGGCAAGCACATGTGCAACATCTGGCAGGGAGACTTTCCGTCTGAGAACTCGCTCGAAGACGGGTTTCACGGCACAGCGCCGGTCGGCTCCTTCCCCGAAAACGGCTACGGGCTCTTCGATGTCGCAGGCAACATCTGGGAGTGGTGCTCAGACTGGTTCTCTGCCACCTTTCACTCCAACGAGCGCCGAGTGACTCGTGTCAATCCAGCCGGGCCACGGCGGGGCCAGTCCAAGGTGACAAAAGGCGGCTCCTACCTCTGTCACGACTCCTACTGCAACCGCTATCGAGTAGGAGCACGGACCTCTTCGACACCGGACTCATCAACCGGCAACATGGGTTTCCGCCTCGCAATGAGCCAGTAGCTCCCGCGTCGATTCGAGTCCTCTATGCAACCTGACTTCGGCAAGACCGCACGCGACTACTCTCGCCATCGGCAGGGCTTCCCTGACGAGCTCTTCACCATGTTCGAAGGGCTGAACATCGAACTTCACGGCATGCGCGCGGTCGATCTGGGCACAGGAACCGGCACTCTTGCTCGTGGGATGGCTCGCCGAGGCGCCACCGTGACCGGAGTCGACCCGTCGCCTGACATGACCGCAGAAGCCCAGAGGCTCGACCTCGAATGGGGAGTTTCGACCGACTACATCAACACCACGGCCGAGAAGACCGGTCTTGAGTCGGACGCATTCGATATTGTGACCTCGGGTCAGAGTTGGTGGTGGTTCGAGAAACCTGCGGTCACTCACGAGGTGGTGCGCATTCTCAAGCCCGACGGCAAGCTTGTGATCTGCTCTTTCGATTGGGTGCCGCTACCGGACAACGTCGTCGAAATGACCGAGCAGCTGATCGAAAAGCACAACCCTGACTGGCACATGGGCGGCGGTGACGGCACCCATCCTGAGTTCATCACAGACCTCCAAGCAGGCGGATTCCTGGACATTCGCTCGGACCATCAAACGCTCGATGTCACCTACACCAAGGAGGCTTGGCGAGGCCGTATCAGGGCGAGTGCCGGTGTTGGCGCCTCTCTACAGCCGTCTCAGGTCGGCGCATTCGATGCCGAGCTTGCCGAGGCCCTCGATGGATTCACCGACGACGACATCCTGTCAGTCCACCATGCGCTATTCGTCGCCGTCGGAACTAAGGCGTCCCGGTAGTCGGCCCACCATCGATCGCCGGACGAGCGGAGCTACAATCCGTTCGTGGCCGCAATCACCGAGACTCGCACAGAGCAAATCCCGCGCATAGCCCGCACACCCTTCTACTACGGCTGGATCATCCTGGCCGTTGCGGCTCTAGCAAACTTCACATCAGCTCCGGGCCAGACCTACACATTTTCAGTCTTCCTCGACTCGTTCATCGAGGATCTGGATATCTCGTCAACATACGTCTCGACGCTCTATCTCTTCGGTTCGCTCAGCGCCGCCGGGCTCATCATCATCGTCGGTCGCTTGCTCGACCGGCTGGGCCCAAGGGTTATGCTCGTGGCCGTTACGGTGCTCATCGGCAGCGGAGCACTATGGCTCTCGCAGGTAGATAGCGCGTGGCAGCTGTTCGTCGGTTTCGCCATCATGCGCACGATGGGCCAGGGAGCGCTGAGCCTGATACCGGCGACGATGGTTTCCGTTTGGTTCGTTCGCAGACGGGCGATGGCGCTGGCAATCATGGCACTCGGCGGAGCTGCCGCGGCTGGAGTGTTCCCAATCTACGGAGCGACGCTGATCGACGCTTTCGGATGGCGCACTGCGTGGGTGGCGATCGCCATCACCGCGTGGGCGCTGTTGATCATCCCGGTCCTTATCTTTGTCCGACGCAGCCCGGAGTCTGTAGGACTACAACCGGATGGAGCGAAGCCTGGTGCCATCACAGGAGCAGCCAACAGGCCGAAGCGACTCATGGAGACTACCCAGGCGTGGACACTAAGCCAGGCGATGCGGGCTCGGGCACTCTGGCTCCTCACCTTCGCCGGGATGGCCCAGTCTTTGATCGGGACGGGCGTCATGTTCCATCAGGTCGAGATCATGACCGACAAAGGGCTCTCGTCAGCGGTCGCAGCCGGAGTGTTCGGCGTCACCGCCCCTTCCCTGCTCGTCGGTCAGTTCATCTCCGGATACCTGGCCGCACGCTTCCCTGAACGCCACCTGATCGCCGTCGGACAGGGGTTCATCATGGTCAGCGTTCTCATGCTCTTCGCAGTCTCGGCAACATGGCACGCTTACCTTTACGGCATTGTCCTGGGCCTCACCATGGGGTTCCTGATGAACAGCATGCAGTCGGTCTGGCCCGCGTACTTCGGGAGAAAGTATCTTGGCAGCATTCGAGGCGTGACGAACTTCGGGACTATGGCGGCCGCCGCGCTCGGTCCGTTGCCACTCGCCGCTGCGTTTGACCTTACCGGCTCTTACACGGCTGGTCTCTTCATCTATATGTCACTCCCACCACTCTGCGCAGCCGCTGCGATAGCGGCTGGTGGGCCGAAGGAACCCGGGCCTCCCGAGACGACACTGGCTAGCGCGCCGGCGAGCTAGCCAGGGAGTAGACTGCGCCTCATCATCCAATCCCTCGACCTGAACAGGGAGGCAGAAGATGCCAGTGACGCAAGAAGAATTCATCGCCACAGCAAACAGACTGGCGAGGCTCTACTGCGAGCTGTGGTCGACCGGCGACGTGAACATCGTCAGCCAGATCTTCCCGCCCGAATCACGCCATGTGGCTGGAAACGAGCAGCCCTGGGGCGAGTTCATCACGGACCTACGCAGGAACTTTCCAGACCTCGCGAGACCGCTTGAACACACATACATACAGGACGATGTATTAGTCATACGGACTCGCATGCAGGGCACGTACACCGGCAGCGACGGCTACTTCCACTTCCCTCCGACCAGCGTCCGCATGGACATTCCTGCCGTCACTGCTTTCAAAATCAAAGACGGTCTGATCGCAGAGGAGATCTGGTCCGAGTACAACCTGCAATCGGTCGAACAGGAGATCTCGGCCGCAGTCGTCAGCGACTACCTCCAGGGCGTATGGGGTGAAGGCAGTCTCGACGTCTTGAAGACTCATGTGGCCAGCGGCCATGTCCTGCACATGAACGGTCGCTCAAACGCCGTCGAGGGCCGTCGAAGACTCGGTGAGTTTATTGCGGAGAACAGGTCGCGCTGGGACGACGGAGTGTTTCGGGTAGACGAGTGTTTCGCAGGTCCTGACTGGGGCGAGCGCGTCGCATACCGCTGGTCGGCAGGTGAAGACACTGTAGGCTCGGGAGTCATCACAGGCTTTGGCTTCGCTCGGGTGCAGAACGGTGTGGTGGCTGAGGAGTGGCTACAGATGCAGTAGTAGATATGTATCGCCCGTTTTGAACTCGGCCTGTATATACATATACCGCTATATATCGCTGCACATATACCGAAGCTCCAATCTCCAGGACACAGGGCCGGGCTCGTCCGGGAACGTGCAGAATTGAGCCTTCAGACCGCCAGTGCCCTGTCCATCCACTCCCACCAGAACCTCATGAAACAGCCACACGTTTTCGCCGGCAATCCGTTCGACCGAGGCGATGTTCAGCGTCGCGACGAGAAGTATCTCGACGCCCTCTTCTCAGATCCCGACACCCGGATACTGCCCATGTGGCAGCTGAACGTCCTGGTGAAGCAGAACCCTCACACCTCTATCGGCTGGATCAGCCCTGAAGACGCCGATCGCATGGACATCGACGTCAAGCCAGTGTTCCTGGGCTTCATGGATGACACAGCGCACTTCGCGCTGGATATCTCGGAAGTCCACGACCCGGTGCATGAGCTGAATCTCCCCGAAACGTGGCGCTTCCAGGAGGCCCGCGCCGCAGCTATGGAGCTGCCGGGCCCGCAGACCGGAATCCTGGCGCAAGCGCGTTCCCAGCTCGATTGGCACGCACGGCACGGCTTCTGCAGCGTCTGCGGCAATCGCACTGAGCCGGGCAAGGGCGGACACGTGAGGAAGTGTGGCGAGTGCAACTCCGAGCACTTTCCGCGCACCGACCCTGTGGTGATCATGGTCACCTACGACGGCGACCGCTGCGTCCTTGGGCAGAGCCGCGGCAGGCTGTCGCGCAGCGGCATGTACTCGGCTCTCGCAGGGTTCGTGGACCAGGGCGAGGCGATAGAGGAGGCTGTGCGTCGCGAGGTGAAAGAGGAAGCAGGAATCGAAGTCGGTGAGGTCACTTACCACTCATCGCAGCCCTGGCCATTCCCGTCGTCGCTCATGATCGGCTGCCACGCGAAGGCGTTGACCACGGAGATCCACCGCGACGAAGAGGAGATGTCTGACGTCCGGTGGTTCACCCGCGAAGAGGTCCTACTGGCGCTCAAAGACGAAAACCCGGACCTCAAGGTCCCCGGCCCAATCGCTATCGCGCACCACATCATCAAGGCGTGGGCCGAAGGCGAAGTGGGCGATGCCTGACCGATATATATGCGGTCGTACATATCGGGCGTAGATCGGCGATACATATCGGTTTCTGAACTGGATTCTGGCCGATACATACATATCTATAGAGGGATATATATGTCGCCTTATGCGGCCCGCAAACACCTCCAGCAGACCAGGTGCAGCCCAGTAATACAGAGATAACGCTCGATCAAGAAAACTGAACCTGTACAGACCGCTCAGACCAATACCGGCACTGACAGGAACGGCACGCAATGAGCGTCCTCAAATCAAGAATCGTCTCGCCCCTCCTGATGATCGGGATGACGACCATGGCGGTCATCGCCAGCACCGTCTGACTGTCCTGATCTCGGGGCAAAATCGGCCCGCTGAACGGCTCACTCGCTGGCCCTCCGGCCGTGAACTAATCCCGCCACAACCAGAAAGCACACATTCGCGCCTTCTCGCCACACGATGACATGTGTGAGTCTGGTTGGATGAAGTTGCTGTTCAAGCTATATCTACTCGGCCAGCTCATCGCCTTACCCTTCATGGTGGGAGCCATCGGCGACGTACTGAACACCGGCAACGACTCCTCCGCCATCCAGCAACCTCAGCCTTCCCAGCTAGTCGAATCCGCTGCAAGCGTCAGCACTCTCTCCAGATCCGAGCTTTGCGACGCCCTGCACGGTGAGGCGCTGAATCCGGTCCAGGACAACCTTCAGCAGCTAAGCCTCGTCATTGACCAGCAGTTCGAAGGCGGCACGCACGACTGCTTCGGTGATCCAGCACGCTAGACGAGTGCCGCTCGCTGGCGCTCTGTCTTCAGGTAAACCTCTACACTCCGGCCTTGCCCCAATCCAGGCATTCATCGGCCATGGAGTTCTCGCGTGCCACCGAACCGTCCCATCAGACTCGCCATCGCAGGCGGTCATCGCGGAGCGAGCTTCGCTACAGCGCTCGATCTGCTCAGAGAAGACATAACGCTCACGGCCATCTGCGACACCTCTGAGCAGGTCCGAGCAGCCTGGCTCAAGTCAAACCCCGAGCTCAAGGCGTATGACAGCTTCGACCGCTTGACCGACGATCCGGCCGTGGATGCTGTCTTCGTAGCAACGCCGATGACGCTTCACGCCCGCCAGTCCGTCCAGGCGCTCAACTCCGGCAAACACGTGCTGTCCGAAGTGATCGCCGCTGTCACGCTCGAAGAGTGTTGGGAGCTGGTCGAAACCGTCGAGCGCACTGGCTATACATACATGATGGCCGAGAACTACTGCTATCGCCGCGAGACCATGTTCGTTCGCAATATGGCCGAGAAGAATGCGTTCGGTGAGATCACGTTTGCCGAGGGTGGATACATACATGATTGCCGGGACCTCAACATACATATAGATGGGACTCGCACGTGGCGCGGCAACCTGCGCGCTGGCAAAGGTCCGTCATCACGTGGCAACGGCTACCCAACACATTCGCTTGGGCCGGTTGCCCAATGGCTCGGTATCAACCGGACCGATCGGCTCCTGCGCACCACAACCTTCGTCACTCAATCGGCCGCGCGGTCGGACTGGGCGAGGTCTGTGCTACCCAGAGATCACCGGGATGCCGCGCCCCAAGCGTGGGCAAACTCCGCTGACTCGGCGTCAACCCTGATCCAGACCGAGCGAGGCCGAGTGATCTCGCTACGGTTCGACAGCGCCAGTCCGCGGCCTCACAACATGGTGCACTACGGCATCCAGGGCACAGCCGGAGCGTTCTTGTCGCGTCGGCACGACGACGAGGAGCCGCTGGTTTGGCTTGACGGCATTTCGCCTGGAGTCAGCCCGGCGAACTTCAACCACTCAGGCATGGCGCGGCCAGAGGGTCATGAGACGCAAGGGCATGCCAGGTGGCAGCTGCTCTGGGACCTCTCAGACAGGTACGAGCACCCGCTGTGGAAAGAGCATGGCGAAGACGCGCTCAGGTCGGGTCACGGCGGCGGTGATTATCTGGTCCTGAGAGACTTCGCACGAGCTGTCTCTACCGGTGAGAAGCCACCAATTGACGTCTATGACGCTGTCACCTGGAGCTGCATCACTCCGCTATCTATACAGAGCGTGCAGCAGAACGGCCAGCCGATGGATGTGCCGCGGTTCAACCAGAATATCTAGTTCAATTCGGCCTGTTCAACGGCAAGATATGTATACATGTATGTATAGGTGTATGGCCTGACATACATATCCTGAGCATCGGCTATATAGACGTGATCCCACCGTCCACGACGAACTCGCCGCCCGTCGCGTATCTGGATTGGTCCGAGCACAGGAACGCCACAGTTGGAGCGATATCTTCAGGCGTCCCAAGACGTCCCATTGGAATCGTCTCATTCATCAGCTTCGCCCGACCGTCGGGGTCCAGGTGCCGGTCATGGTTCGGCGTCAGCTCTAATGCTCCCGGCAGCACCGCGTTGCACCTGATCCCATGCTTCGCGTAGTGCACGGCGATGTGCCGGTTCAGACCCAGCAGACCAGTCTTGCCCGACATGTAGGACACGTTCGCGGATCTTCCACTGATGCCGGTAATTGACGAGATGATCGCGATGCTGCCGCTCCCCTGCTCAACCATCTGTGCCAATGCATACTTGCAAGTCAGCATGACGCCTCGATAGTTCACATTGTGAGTTCGATCCCACGCCTCTTCTGGAAGCCGGTGCAGATCGACATCTTCACGGTGCATCTGGATCCCCGCGCTCGCCACTGCGATGTCGAGCTTTCCGAAGCGTTCCACCGTCTTCTCGACAGACTCTTCGACTTGCTTAGAATCGGACACGTCGGTGGGAATGGAGATGGCCTGACCACCCTCACCGTTGATTTCGTCAGCCACGGCACTAACGCCAGCTTCGGGTATTCCCACCACAGCTACCTGTCCGCCTCCGGCAGCGATCAACCGCGCAGTGGCAGCACCAATTCCACTGCCAGCTCCAGTGATTAACGCAACCTTGCCTTCAAATGAGATTTTCATTAAGCCGGCTTCCAGCAGACCGTCTCTACGACAGTCAAGAAGGAGAAGACGACCGGAGCTTCATCGACATCGCTCGCAGGGTCAGACTCTTCCGAATCATCGATACGCGGAACGAAACCTCCGGCTGTAAGCTCTGCCAGCAACTCGTCGTCAGTACTCTGCTCTGTTCCAGATGTAACCCGCAGGTTCACGTATCCGGCCTCTCGTAGCAGAGACATCTGTCTGAGACCCATGTCTGGATCACCGCCCAGGTCACGGAGCACCGTGTCACGCCGCGTCAGAGCACGTTCGACTAAAGGCACGTCTCCCGTCATCACCCGGCTCGACGCCACCGTATGACGTGCTCCAAGCAATCCGCCGGGTGCCAGAACCCTCTTGACCTCCTCCAACGCCCTCTCCGGCGATTCATCAGTTGCCAGCGCGCCATCCAGCAGCACCGCATCGAACTGCTCAGGACCGAACGGAAGACTGTTGACCGAACAGCGCTCAAATGAGATCTCGCCGCCGTCCGGCACGTACGAACGCGACCTCGCCCTGCGAAGCTTCGATGAGTCGGGGTCGACGCCGACAACCTCACCGAGCGGTAGAAAACTTGCCAGGCCCAGCGTCGCTCCGCCGTCGCCGCAGTTAGCGTGCAAAACGTGCATGTCGGGACGCAGATAGCCGTACAGGAACTCTCCGCGTGGGTCGACAGAGCGTGACAGGCGCTCCGCAGGCACCGGATTAGGTGAAGGGCCGATCTTTGATCGGAGCCATTCCGATGTCGTCATGCTCTAGAAACCTGTCCTGACTGGATTGTGCCCGTTGAAGTACACAGGCAATCATCGGTTTCCCCAGCGGACGTGACACCGACTCCTACACGGTTCCGGGATGCCCTCGCCTTGGATTGCCGTCCGTCAAATCGGCTTCCTGCGTTGCTATGATCCTTTGCCTGAATTAGCGAACAGAATTGAGAATGCGAAATGGAAGACCCTGGATCACCGTCCGACATCATTCGGCGGATGGGATCGATCGCACCGTTAACTAAAGCCGACGCTACGCAGCTCCACCAACTACTCGCCGGCGTCCGCGCGGCTGCTGACCGTATGACCGAACTGGCGCCCGTGTTCCCGGATGAAATTGACCCGGCACTGCTTTCACTGACAGTAGACGGCGACTCCAACGTCGCTGAAGGAGAGCTTTCCTAATGACCGGCTCTCCCGATGCGCAGACATCTCTCCACTACTTGCCGCTCAGCGAGCAGGCAAAACGTATCCGCTTCGGTGAGCTGTCGGCGGTTGCGCTAACCCGCGCGTACCTAGGTCGAATTCGCGCTCACAATCCCACACTCAATTCGTTCATCACGGTCGACGAAAACGGCGCTGTCGATCAGGCGAGGCAGGTTGACGACGCTATCGCCCGTGGAGAAGAAGTGGGGCCGCTTGCCGGCATTCTAATCGCCGTGAAGGACTCGATCCCGACGAAAGGTCTTAAGACCACGGATAACAGCAATCTGCTGGCTGACTGGATACCTGAGCATGATGCCGCAGTGATCAGTCGGCTCAGGCAGGCAGGTGCGATCATCATCGGCAAGGCGAACCTGAACGAATTCGGCTGGTCTCGGCCGTCGGAAGCAGACCTCGCTCCTCCGCCCTGGAACCCCTGGAATCCCCGCCACGCATCGGTCGGCTCGAGCTCGGGTTCCGGCGCGGCGGCCAGCGGAGGTCTCTCATCAGCAGCGATCGGCACTGACGGCGGCGGGTCCATCCGACTGCCCGGTGGCGCGCATGGCCTCATTGGCTTCAAGCCAACCCACGGCCTTGTCAGTCGGCACGGCATGGACCACAACTCGCACAGCGAGATATCGCCGCTCACTCGCACGGTGGAAGACGCCGCCATGATGCTAGATGCGATGGCCGGGTACGTGCCCGAAGACGATATGAGCTGGCTCGGCGAGCCCGTCGGCTACTCACAGCGGCTGACAGATGCCGACATCAGTGGATGGCGAATCGGAGTGCCATGGCAGTTCATATGTTCCGCGCCAAACGAACCTGAAGTGGAAGAAGCCTTCGAACGGTTCCTGGACAAGCTCGAATCCCTCGGCTGCGAGCTTGTTGACACGCCGGTCCGAGGACTGGCTGAGGCGCGAATGGCGAACTTCCTCGTGCTCAATGCTGAGGCCTACCAGCGTCACGCGAAGAGCGTCGGCCAGAACTGGGACAAGTACGGCGAGATCACACGGGTCTACCTGCTGCAGGGCGCGTACCTGAGTGCCGACGACCTGCTAAATGCCGGAGAGGTCGGCAGGGCGGTGCGACACCAGCTCGAAACCGAAGTATTCGGTGAAACCGGGGTTCGAGCGCTCGCCATGCCAACTTCACCCTTCGTTACCGCTGAGAGATCGCGCAGGCCCGGCGAGCACTCACGCGGAATCAATGCGTGCTTCACCGCGCCGTTCAACATCACCGGCCACCCTTCGGTCAGCGTTCCGGCCGGGTTCTCCGAGAGCACTGGTCTACCCATCGGCGCAATGCTCACCTCCGCACTCCACGATGATCTCGGCCTGCTGCAACTGGCCTACGCGCACGAGCAGGCAACTGATTGGCACCTGCAACATCCCGATCTCGAGGCTTGATACGTGGACGCTTCCCAGGTGCGCCGGACGGTCACGGATATGCTCTGCGCCGAGACAGGTTGCGAGCCGGATCAGCTGATCGATGGCAATATCCATGTAGTCCAACGGGTACCGGAGCGACGGTCATGGCCAGCCCACCGGCGCTTCAATCCACATCCCGGTCGAATCGCTGCGGTCACACTTGGCACAGGCGCCGTGATTTCTGTTGAACCCGAGGATGTCAAGTGGGCGAAGCGCACCTTCGCGACGTCAAGCAGGGACGAGTTATTTCGAGGCGAGATGCTCGCCGAATTCGTGAAGCAAGGAACGCAAAAGGGGCTCACCGTCCACGGTCCTTATCCACGTTTCACCGCACCGGCCAGTGATCTGACCAATCCTGAACACTCTCCCGGATACTCAGTCCAGGTTGTGGATATCGAAGCCGAGCTTGCCTCCAATCCGGCTATGATTGATCGAGCGCAGTTCCCAAACGCTCTCTTCCCCGAACTCGGAGTGTCGGGACGGCCGACAGTATTCGCCGGCGTCGCAAGGAAGAATGGTGAGATCGTCGGCATCGCCGGTGTGTCGAAAGACTCGGAATTCATGTACCAGATCGGAATAGATGTGCTCCCGTCGCACCAGGGCAATGGCCTCGCGCCCGCGATGACCGCAGCCGCTGCCCGCGCAACATTTGAGGCCGGAGCGCTTCCGTACTACGCCACATCTAGCTCCAACATCGCCTCGATGCGAACAGCGCTCGCGGCGGGCCTGCGTCCTACATGGGTTGAGGTGCTTACCAGACCAGCATGAGTCCACTTGACCTGGTTCTGTTCTTAGCCGGACTCGCTCTACTCGTTGTGGGAGCTGAGGGGCTTGTGCGCGGAGCAACGCGCCTCGGAATACTGGCAGGCCTATCGCCACTGGTCATCGGCCTGACCATCGTCTCATTCGCAACGACAGCGCCGGAAGCCAGCGTCTCGATTGTCGCCGCTGCCGACGGGCGCGGAGGCCTGGCGGTCGGCAACGTCCTCGGCAGCAATATCTTCAACACACTCGTCGTCGCCGGAGCAGCCGCAACGATCATCGGCATACCGGTTTCCAGCATCACGATCAGAAAAGACCTCCCCGTTCTGATCGCGGCCTCAGTACTCGTCTACATGTTCGCCATAAACCGTAGCGTCGTTGAATGGGAAGGAATCGTCCTTCTCGTGGCGCTGGTCGGTTTCATCACCTTCTCGGTCGTGCAGTCACGACGCACCGCTCGAGCCACCCGCGAATCTCGCATAACGCGCACCAGGCAGGCCGCGCTCAATGAAATGGGAATCGGGATTGGGCTTTCGGGCATTGGCGCATTGCTGCTCGTGCTGGGCTCACGCCTTTTCGTAGACTCGGCGTCTGACATCGCCGAAGCGCTGGGCGTGAGCGAGCTAATCATCGGCCTCACGATCGTCTCTGCAGGGACGTCCGCACCGGAGCTAACGACCGCCATCGTGGCAGCGCTGCGTGGAGAGACCGACCTGGCAATTGGCAACGCAGTCGGCGCAAGCGTCATCAACGTCTTCGGAGTGGTTGGGGCCTCAGCCCTCGTCTCCGGTGGCGGCCTTGAGGTCCCGGATGACGCCATCAGGCTCGACTTCCCAGTCGCCATCGCGGTTGGCCTGGTCGTTCTCGCCATCGCGCTCATCGGTCAGCGAGCGGGGCGGAAAGACGGGATCTTCATGCTCGGATTCTACGCGGTCTATCTGTCAGCGCTCATCGCGATCTCTCTCAACGAAGATCTACTGACACCTTTCAGCATCATCGCCCTCGCCGTCGTGCTGCCAGTATCGGCCCTGACGGTCGCATATCTCGTGTTCAGGGCGTACCGCAGGCCCACCCCGCCCCGGCTCGATGTTCCGTTCGTGGATCGCTGACGCACGTTTACTCCGGTGGTATTGTGCGTCGAGCCGCGCCGCCCCAGGCCTACGTTTCTGGCCGAACTTATTGGAGCGCACCATTACCACCGGAGTCGTGACACATGAAAGTCGAATCGGTAGAAGCCGTCGCAGTCGAAGGGCTTGGTGGGCCGTGGATGTTCTGCATCCTGCGCACGGACGACGGTATCACCGGCTACTCAGAGTTCGGCGAAGGCTCACTGGCTAACGGCCTCAAAGGACTGGTCAAGGACCTCTCAACCTACGTCGTTGGCAAGGATCCGCGGCATGTAGAGAAGCTCTACATGGACATGTTCCGTGGCACGCAGGCCGCATACAGCGGAGCCACGTGGCAGGCGATGGCGGGCATAGAGCTGGCGCTCTGGGACGTAAAGGCGAAAGCGCTCGGTGTTCCCGTCTACGAACTATTCGGAGGACCGACCCGTACGGAGCAGCGCGTCTACTGGTCACACCTGGGCACTTACCAGGCCGGAATGTCCGAAAGAGTTGGGTCGAAGCCCATCAAATCTTTGGACGACGCCTGCAAGGTCGTCGAAGAGGCGAAGGCGGCCGGCTACGACGCTTTCAAAACCAACATCCTCGTCCCGAGCAGCGACGGTGAGTGGGCGAGCATCAGGCAAGGCCGCAGCGGTCCGCACGACCAGCCCATGACCCGCGAGTGGCTCAATCTCGCCCGGACCCAGCTCACAGCATTTCGCGAAACCGCCGGTCCAAACATGGACATCTGCCTTGATGTGAACGTGAACTTCAAGGCATCCGGCCAGATCAGACTGGGACGCGAACTCGAAGAGGTCGATCTGTTCTGGATGGAGATCGACAACCTCGATGCGACGTCGCTCCGGATGGTCAAAGACTCGGTCGACTTCCCGATCTGCACAGGCGAGCAGAAACTCGGCCCCTTCAACTACCTGCCCTACTTCGAGGAGCGGGCCATGGACGTGGTGAAGGTGGATGTCCAGTGGCAGGGCTTCACACCTGCTCGCAACGCCGCCAAGATGGCCGAGGTGTTCGACATGAACATCGCTCCGCACAACTACAACGGCCATCTCTCGACCTTCCAGTCGATGAACCTCTGCGCATCCGTCAACAACGTTCTGATCAGCGAGTCCGACCCGGTTCAGGTCACGTGGCGAGACGAACTCGTGACTCACGTCCCTGAGATCAAGAACGGCCGCGTCACCATCCCAACTCGACCGGGGTGGGGCACAGACCTGAACGAAGAAGCGCTCAAGAAGCACGCCATCAACCTCTAGCCAACTCGGAGCAAGCAATGCGGTTCGCAATCCTCGGAATATCTCACGAGACCAACACCTTTTCGAAAGTGCCGGCAACCTACGAAGAGTTCGAAAAGTCTGACCTCCTGCGTGGAGACGAGATCGTCAAAACCTTCGAGAACGCTCTCTACACCACCGCAGGCTATCTCGAGGCGTCGCGGGACTTCGGGTTCGAAGCGATCCCACTCATGTGGGCCCAGACGGGCCCGATCGGCACCATCACCAAAGACGCGTACGACCGCATCTCCAGCGAGATGCTCCAGATGCTGCGAGACCAGGGTCCGTGGGATGCCGTGCTCCTGCCGAATCACGGAGCGGCGGTCTCGGAAGAGTTTCCTGACATGGACGGCGAGTTCACCCGCGCTGTTCGCGAGATCGTCGGCCCCGATGTCCCCGTAGGAATCACGCTGGACATGCATGCCAATGTGTCGAAGGCAGTGGTAGAGAACACAGATGTCTGCATCGTCTGGCGCACCAATCCGCATCTTGACCCTCGCCCACGCGGCTACAAGTGCGCAGAGCTGATCTACCGCGCCGCAAAAGGTGAGATCAAGCCGACGCAGTGGATTGAGATGCCGCCGATGATCGTCAACATCGTGCGGCAGTTCACCGGTGAGGAGCCGATGAAAACCATCGTCGACGACTCGCTGGAAGCGCTCAAGAGGCCTGGAATCCTCGACACCAGCGTCGCCGAGGGCTATCCATATTCGGACGTCGATGAGATGGGAATGAGCTGGATAGCGATCACGGACAACAACCCGGAACTCGCCAAAGAGACCGCTATCTGGATGGCTGAGCGTGCCTGGGAGCACAGAGAAGCGCTGAACACACCGGTCGCGTCCATCAAGGAAGCTCTCGAATCAGCTCAGAAGCGCTACCGCGGCCGGCGTCGGCTTGGTGACTGGGTGGAAGTGCCGACCGACGGCACTGCACTGACCGCTCCCCAGACGGCCGAGACCGCAGACGGCAAGGCTCCTGCGACCGGGCCGATCGTTCTGATGGACGTCGGAGACAACATTGGTGGCGGATCATCGGCCGACTCCACTTTCATACTCGAAGAAGCGCAGAGGATGGGCGTGAAGTCGCTCCTGCAGTCGCTTTACGACCCTGACTCCGTGAAGGCATGCGTCGCAGCCGGAGTCGGCTCAGAGGTGACAATCGAGGTCGGCGCCAAGACGGATGACATGCACGGCAAGCCCGTGCGGGTCACCGGAACAGTTCGTTCCATCATCGATGGCGAATGGGAGGATTTCGGCGCAACACACGGCGGCTATCGCTTCTACGACGCAGGTACGGCCGTTCGGCTCGATACCACTGACGACCACACTCTCTTCCTGACTACACGACGCTCCGGGAACACATCCCGTTACGGCATGTACGCCGCTGGCATCATCCCTGAGCACTACCAGATTGTGGTTGCGAAGGGTGTCGTGTCGCCTAGACCTGCCTACCAGCCCATCGCTGGCGAAGTCATTCTGGTCAATACACCCGGCGTCACAACGGCCGACCTGTCCTACTTCACGTACAACAGCCGCCGCAAGCCGCTCTACCCGTTTGAGCCGGACACTGAGTACGTACCCGGGCAGTAGTACGAGACCGTCACCCGGACCGGCCAAACTTGCGCCGTGCCTTCATCATCTGACGGCCTCTCTTTGTGCGCGCCTTCAGCATGTCGCGCTTCGCGTGCCTGAGACGCACGTCTGACTTCGACTGCACGAACTCCATCTCGCGGCTTAGCTTTCGGAATGAGCCAAGTCGGTCTTCGGAGATATCGCCGCGGAAGATTGCATCCATCACAGCGCAGCCCGGTTCACCCGAGTGCGAGCAGTCGTTGAACTTGCATTCAGATGCCAACTCCGTGATGTCGTCGAAAATTACTGCTACACCTTCATCTGCCCCGTGTAGCCCCAGCGACCTCATGCCGGGAGTGTCGATCAACGCACCGCCACCGGGGACAGGTATCAGGTGCCGGGCAGTTGTCGTATGACGCCCCCGCTGGTCGTCGTCGCGGACCTCTCCGGTTTCCATCAACTCATGCCCCAACATCCGATTAGTCAGCGTGGATTTGCCAACTCCAGACGCTCCGATGAACGCAACCGTCCTGTTGGGTCTCGAGTAGCTAATTAGCGCGTCCACACCTTCGCCGCTAACTCCGCTGACCGCATGCACGTTCACAAACGGAACAGAGATCTGCACCTCATCAAGCAAATCCTGTACATCATCAACCAGGTCAGATTTGTTCAGGACTATCACGGCCTCCGCACCGCTCGATGCAACTTGCGTCGCCTCGCGTTCGAGACGCCGCAGATTCAAGTTGTTAGCTGCGTGCACGACAAATACCGCGTCAAGATTGGCAGCAACTACCTGACGCTCGGCGGCGCTCTTCATCACCTGCCGCGTCCGGGTCAACTGCGAGCGACGCGCAAGTACTACTTCGATCACATCAGAGTCGTGAGACGGCCTACGTCGGAAACCGACCCAATCACCGACCGACGACAATTCCTCCGATGTCTCTGCACTTCGCTGTAATTCGGTCGAACTCTCGGCGCGCACAATCCCGGTCTCAGTGATGAGCTGCACGCTTCGGCCATCGACGCGTGAGACGCGGCCCGGTTCGAGGCCGGACTCTGCATGCGATTCGAACTCGGCAATGCGGCTTTCGTCCCAACCGATCATGGCCAGGACTTCGGACGAAGCAGCGTCATCTATCGGCTCAGAACCGCGATCGGGCGAGCCGCGGGAAATATCAGGTTGTTGCAATTTGATGCTCCAGGTCCGGAGCACCATCCGCCTCAGAAGATGTCAGCTAGACAGAGGCGAAACGCGGTGATCCAGAGAGTGAGAATGCGCAAGGGCGCGCTGAACAGAGGTGAGCGTGATGACAATCATGACGGTCGTCCTCCTTTTCTCCGGACCCGCAACGAAGCCGACCAGTTCGCCGACGACTCTCTCAATCTAGATGATCGAGTTCGGCGAGGTCAACCGCAGTGATCAATACTTGCTATCGCGAGCTATGCCTCGCAGACCGCAGACGGCCGGCGGGCGACAGTCGCCTCACCGGCCGTCCTCAATTAGGTTGTTAGGTCTCGTTTCTGGTCCGTGTCTTCCAGCTAAGCGCTCTGGCCGACGGAGACGGGGACCACGTTCACCTCGCCGCCGTCAGTAGCCGGTTCTGCAGGCGGGGAGTACGGACGGATCTGGAAGCGGCCTTCGAACTGGCGACCGCCAGGGCCCTCACCAAACATCCTGCCTCGGAAACCGTGGCCACGGCCCTCTCCGTCGTCTTTGGCCTCGTAGAGCTTGCTCAGCACCTCGGTCGGTGCATCGCCGAGCCATTCGGTCACCGCAGCTGCGTCGTCCTCGGTGATCTTCTCGGCCTCAATCAGCCGCTCCACCAGTTCCGCAATCTGCTCATCGGAATCGTCAGCGCCAGCGACGTGCCCAAAACCCCGCTTGCCATGTCCCTTCACGCCTTCCAGCGCTTCGGGCATCGCATCGAGCCATGCGACCATCTCGTCGGCCTCGTCCTGCGTGATCACTCCCTCTTCGACGGCCGTTGCCAGTCGCTCCGCAAGCTTCGCGTCGCTGTGCTCTTCTCGGGCCTGCTGGACCGCGTCCTCCAGCTCCTCCGGTGCAATCCCGAGGATCTCTGCGACACGGTCCCGAATTCCACTTGACGGCGTCTCGCCTTCGGTCTGTGCGAAAGTCGCACCGGTGAGGGCGACGAGCCCTGCGGATCCAACTGCTGCTCCGACAAACAACTTCTTCTTCATTTCGTTTGCTGCCTTCTGCCTGATTGGCTTCTGTAGAGGTCCGTCCCTCTTGCTGCTTTCTGCTGCTGCGGCGCTTGCCGCCTTGCCAACAAGCTAGAGGCAGAATCTTCAGGTCCAGTCCACAAATCTTGAGGAAGTTGTCAGGAGTCTTACCCTCCCGTTACGCGCTCTGAGGTGAAGGGTCACGAGCGGTAATTCGCGGTAATAATCAGGCTCAAAAACAGGAAATAGTGCCCGACGCGAAGACGCTGCCGACGATCGGAAAAACGGTTGGACAGAGTTCGGATGTGAATCCGCCAGCTACCGGAGCCACTTACCAACGTCCTGTTCGTCAGGACTGTCGATGTTCAGGTACTCGCGGGTGTCAGGGTCCACCAGGTATCGCTGTACCGTGTCCATGTTCAACTCGATCCCAAGCCCAGGCAGATCGCTCGGGTAGATCGATCCGTCCCGCACATCGAACATCGGGTTGATCACCTTCTCGAACGTATCGAACCACGTGTGCAAGCACTCTTGCCGGTACAGGTTCGGAGTGGTCATGCAGACCTGGAAGCCTGCGGCGATCGAGACAGGTCCGAGGGCATCATGCGGTGAAATCCTGATCTGCTGGACCTCGGCCATTGCGGCGATTCGGCGCAGCTCGCTGATGCCGCCACACCACGCGACGTCCGGCATGACGTAGTCGACAAGCCTTGAGTTCAGAATCTCTGTGTAGTCCCAGCGAGTGAAGTGGCGTTCACCGATGCAGAGCGGCACGTTCACGTTCTCTCGTACCTGCCTGAGCGCGTTGTGATTCTCGACATGCACAGGCTCCTCGAGCCAGATCAGGTTGATGTGCTCAAGTGCTCTGCCCGCTTCGATGGCGGAAGCGACATCGAAGCGTGCGTGAGCGTCCACCATTAGTTCGAAGTCCGGTCCAACAGCGCCACGAACAGCCTCCATCCATTCGACAGACTTGCGGATGTTCTCAGGTGTCAGTCGCTCAACTTCGGCAGGACCGGAGTAGCCGGCGTCCGGTCCGGTCTGAGTAGGAAACGGGTCTGTCTTGATGGCCTTGTAACCCGCGGCCTTGGTGGCTGCTGCCGCTTTCGCCACAACGTCAGGTCCCCCGGCTTCGGAGTTCCAGTCCTGCACATGCGTGTACACCGGAACGCGCTCTCGCACGGGGCCACCCAGAAGCTGATATATCGGCGCGCCGAGTACCTTGCCTTTTATGTCCCACAGAGCGATGTCGATGGCGCTGATCAGGTGAGACACGAATCCGCGGCCATTCAGGTCGTCGAAGGTGTGAAAGATCGTCTGCCAGATATCCTCAATGTTTCGCGCATCCTTGCCGACGACCTCACGCTTGATCCATTCAAGACCTCTCACCAGCATGCCGGTCGATCGATAGTCGGAGCACTCACCAACTCCGCTCACTCCTTCATCCGTTTCCACAACAACGAAGATCCACGGCAAGCCTTTGATCGGCATCGAGACGTGTGGCGTGATGTTGGTGATCTTCAATCGACAGCTCCTGGTCTAGTCTGAGTTTGCGGCTGCGGGGCCTCTTCTCGCCTCGATCAGCGCCCGCAGCAGTCGTCGCACCGAGCCTGGTGAGCCTACCGCTGCCCGAGCACTGCTCTGGCCTCCGCCGACCTTCACAGAAAAGGCCCCCTCCGGCATGCGAGCAAATATGTCCTCGTCGGTTCGGTCATCACCTGTTACCAGAATGAAGTCGAACGGGCCTTTCGCTTCGTTGACGAACTCGAAAGCTCGGCCCTTGTCGACGCCCTGCTGCCTGATCTCGATAACGCGGGCGCCGCTCAGGATCTCGACGGGTGAGCCTGACAGCATGTCTTCAAGGACCGACATCAACTCAAGCGCCTGCCACTCGCCTAGAGCGTCATCGGCCTCCCTGTAGTGCCAGACAAGCGCAGATGACTTCTCCTCGATCCTCGCTCCGGGAGTCCGCTCCGCATACTCCTTGAGTACTGGCGCCACGATCGACTTCCAGCGCAGGTCCGGCGGCGGCCCCATTCGCGTCCAATCCCCTTCGCCCGCTTCCCTTATCCATGAGCCATGCTCCGCTATTAGCGAAATAGGCACATCCTCGAACCAGCTCCCGAGCGTCTCCCGGTCCCTGCCTGAGTTGATGTAAGCCTTGACCCCGTCCAGGCCTCCCAGGTCTCTGAGAATCTGAATGATGCTGTCGGTCGGTACTGCATCCTCATAGCGTTCAGTGAACTCACGAAGTGAGCCATCGTAGTCGAGCATCATCAGAGCGTTTTCAGCTTCTGAGAGCTGAGGAGCGAGTGTGCCTGCGAGCACCTGCGACTGAAGTGAGGGCGGGAAGTGAATCTCCTCAACTTCAGGCTCGGTCAAGGCCGACATGAACCGTTCGACCCAACGGTGAACATCATTCTGCACCACCCTGTGGTACATCGGCCGCATCCGCTCCTGGCGCTCACCGTAGTCCATCTCCATCGCACGCTCGATTTGCGATGCCGTGCCTTCTATGTCCCATGGATTTATGCGCAGTGACTCTCCGAGCTCGGACGCCGCACCTGCGAACTCGCTTAGGACCAGCACGCCGCCGCCATCGTCCCGCGTCGCCACGTACTCCTTAGCCACGAGGTTCAAGCCATCTCGCACGGGAGACACAAACGCAACATCAGCAAGCCGGTAGAGCGCGCCAAGCTCTTCTTTGGACACTGACTGGTACATGTAGTGGATCGGGATTCGGCCGGGCGAACCGTAAAGCCCGTTGATCTCACCGACGAGCCGCTCCACTTCGTCTTTTTGCTGGTGGTAGCTCTCGATGTTCTCCCTGGAGGGCACCGCCAGCTGGATCAGCATTGCCCGCCGCCGCCATCTTGTGGAACCAGACAGAAGTCGCCGCCATGCCTCCAGCTTCAGCGGCAAACCCTTCGTGTAGTCGAGCCGATCGATACCGAGAACAACCTGTCGATCACCTATCCGCCGTTTCAGGTCCAACAGGTAGAGATCAGCCTTTTTCGAGAACGCCGCCTCACGCAGCTCATCCGTGTCGATGCCGATCGGATGCGCCTGGATACGCACGTTGCGACCTGAATAGCGCAGCTCGCCCCGCACCGTTTCGATGCCAAGCAGCCTGCGGAAGCTACGTTGCAGGTTCTCCGCGTACTCGTATGTGTGCACGCCGATCAGGTCGGCTCCGAGAAGACCTCTCAGGATCTGTGTCCGCTGCGGCAGCACTCGGAAGGTTTCAGATGATGGAAACGGGATGTGTAAGAAGAAACCAATGCGCACACCAGGGACGCGCTGGCGTAGCATCTCCGGCACAAGCATTAGTTGATAGTCATGCACCCAGATCAGGTCATCTGGCTGGGCGATCTTCGCAATCTCGTCCGCGAACCGCTCGTTTACCGAACGATAAGCTGCGAACTGCATCGGGTCGAACTCGCACCTCTCCACAAAATAGTGGAACAGGGGCCACAGAGCGCTGTTCGCATAGCCCTCGTAGTAGTTCCTGAATTCGCGTGCCGGCACCTCAACAGGGACCAGTCGACGCTTCGCTAACTCCGCGGACGTTTCTTGATTGGGGGTCTCGCCCGGGTGGCCAATCCACACACCCTCGCTCTTCGCATGGAGCGGAGTCAGGCCAGTGACCAGACCGCCCGACGACATGCTGAGGTTTTGCCCGTTCCCGCGCGAACGCCTGATGGTCACGGGCAGGCGATTCGAGACGAGAATTACTCTGGACACAGAAGGGACCTGTTGGGGCGGGTTTCAGACACCGGGAATGGCACTTGCGACGGACAGCTGAAGCCGGTCTGAGCGTACCACACAGTCGTCGATGTCCCGACCTTTCCTCAATGGTGTCGTTCGACTATTGAATCGCAGAACGGTAACCCGCACACTTTTCAGGTTGAGCATCCTATTTGTGGCGTCGGCACACAAGTGATCTGGGCCGCTACCCGCGTAGAAGAATCGTCACGTTCCGGCGACCCTGAACTCAAATGGCATACAAACGGCTCGAAGAGTACGGCCTCATAGGCAACATGAACTCGGCGGCGCTCGTCAGCAGAGACGGCTCCATCGACTGGCTATGTCTGCCTTCCTTCGACTCGCCCGCGGTTTTCTCGACCGTTCTCGACGACGAAAAAGGCGGCTTCTTCTCCATCACCTCGGAGGGCGCGCACGATAAGCGCCAGATCTACTTCCCTGAGACCAACGTCCTGACCACCAGGTTCGGCGGTACCGATTCCGTCACCCAGATCACCGATTTCATGCCAGTCGATGGCAGACGCATGAGTACCGAATCGCTGGACACCATGCCCGCTGAACCCTCTCCCGCGGACGAAAACAGGCTTATCCGCTACGTGCAGGGAGTCATGGGAGAGGCACGACTCCGCCTCGAATGCAGGCCAAAGTTCAACTTCGCCGCAACCTCGCACACCGTCGAGATGACGGACGCCGGTGTGATCTTTCGTGCCGACACAGGTGAACGGCTGAGCCTTTCACTGCCATGCGAATTCTCGATACGAGAAGGTGGTGTCGTCGCCGATTTCACGCTCGGTCCACGCGAGGCGATCACCTTCTCGCTCGAATGGCTCGGAACGGACGGCCCGGCGCCTGAGATCCTCACAGCCCAACAGGGTGAGGAACTGTTCCGTGACACGGTGGAGTACTGGCGCCAGTGGGTTGCGCGCTGCGAATACAGCGGCCGGTGGCGGGAAGAGGTAATCCGCTCCCTACTGACTCTGAAGCTGCTCACATACGGACCGACGGGCGCAATCATCGCCGCGCCGACAACCTCGCTGCCAGAAGAGATCGGCGGAAGCCGAAACTGGGACTACAGGTACTGCTGGATCAGAGACTCATCGCTTACTCTCCAGGCCTTCATGCGCACCGGGTACATCGAAGAGGCTCGTATGTTCATGCGGTGGCTCGGTGATCGCTGCCGCGAGGCGAACGGCGCCGAGCACCCACTGCAGATCATGTACGGAATCCGCGGCGAGCAGGAGCTGACTGAACTCGAACTGGACCACCTCGACGGCTACCGCGGCTCCCGTCCTGTGAGAATCGGGAATGCTGCTCACGATCAGCTTCAGCTCGACATGTACGGCGAGCTACTAGAGGCGATATACGTTTACAACCGCCACGCCTACCCGATCTCCTATGACCTCTGGCGGTCACTGCGCAACATCCTCGACTGGGTCGCGCAACACTGGCGCACGCCCGACGAAGGTATCTGGGAGGTACGCGGAGGCCCCCGCCAGTTCGTCCATTCGAAGCTGATGGCATGGAACGCTCTTGCCAAGGGACTCAAGCTGGCGGATGAGCGCTCGCTTCCCGCCTCACGGGACCTGTGGATAAACGCCCGCGACGACATCCTCGAGGAGATCATGCAGGAGGGTTGGAACCATGAGCTCCAGAGCTTCGTCCAGAGCTACGGTTCAGACGTTCTCGACGCGTCGTTGCTGCAACTCCTGAACATCGGCGCACTCTCACCTCGAGACCCGCGGATGATGACCACTGTCACGCAGATCGAGCAACGCCTATCGCGAGACAGTCTCGTCTATCGCTACGACCACGCGGCATCGCCTGATGGACTCGACGGCAAAGAAGGCACCTTCGCCATGTGTACCTTCTGGCTGGTCGAGGCGTTCACACGCATGGGGAGACTGGACGACGCACGATTCCTATTCGAGAGAATGCTCGGATACTCCTCTCCACTCGGCCTGTTCGCAGAAGAGACGGGACCGACCGGAGAGATGCTCGGTAACTTCCCGCAAGCCTTCACTCACCTTGCCCTCATCAACTCAGCGTTCATTCTGAATCGAGCACTCGACCGCGGGCGCTAGACAGCGGGCGCTAGACAGCCCCGGATTCAGTCGCTCACAAGCCGTTAACTCTCCAGCGCCCGTATACTCGGCCGTCTGAACCTGGCTAGTTGCCAAACTCAAGACGAACGCAATCGATCGCTGGAGCAGAAGATGACCACGCGCTCTTATCCGGACCACAACACGAGAGACGTCACTCCCGAAGACGTGCTCGGCTCAACGCCGGGAACTGCGAACTGGGAGATAAAAACGCACTCTGACGGCCCCTCAGGGAGCGTGCCATTCACACCAGAGTTCCTGATCGACGAACCGAGCGGAAACCACTTCGGAATGAGCCAGAACGCCGGCATGGGCTGGGAGCCTTCCGAACTGCTGCGTAAGCAGTTCATCATTCTCTCCACTGCCGGCGGCATCCGTGAAGAGGACGGATCTCCGGTCGCGCTCGGGCTCCACACGGGGCACTTCGAACTCGCATCGCTGGTGAAGTCGGCCGCAAATGAGCTGAGAGAGCTGCAATCGGTCCCATTCGCCGTCTTCTGCTCAGACCCCTGTGACGGACGTACGCAGGGCACAACAGGCATGCTCGATAGCCTGCCGTACCGTAACGATGCCGCCCAGGTTTTGCGTCGACAGGCAAGGTCGCTGCCAACCGCCAGGGGCGTGCTCGGCATCGCATCGTGTGACAAAGGCCTGCCTGCCATGATGATGGCATTGGCCGGGCTCCGAAACCGACCTGTCGCTATCGTTCCCGGCGGTGTCACGCTCGCTCCCAGCAGAGGCGAAGACGCAGGTCAGATCCAGTCCATTGGCGCCAGGTTCGCACAGGGCGAAGTCACACTTGAGTACGCTCAGGATGTTGGCTGCCGCGCCTGCGCATCACCGGGTGGGGGCTGTCAGTTCCTCGGAACCGCAGGAACCTCACAGGTAGTCTCCGAGGCGCTGGGACTTGCGATCACCCACGCCGCACTCTCACCGTCCGGCACACCTGCGTGGCACAACATCGCAAAGAGAACAGCTCGAGCGCTGGTGGCCATGGAAAAACGCGGCGTTACATCGAACGACATTCTCACGGACGCGGCGTTCGAAAACGCCATGGTCGTTCACGCAGCCTGCGGCGGATCAACCAACCTGCTACTGCACACTCCGGCCATCGCTCACGCAGCTGGGCGCAAGCGGATGGGTGTTGACGACTGGAATCACATCAACTCCCAGGTGCCCAGACTCGTGGACGTGCTGCCAAACGGGCCAGTCGGCCACCCGACTGCTCAGCTCTACGCCGCCGGAGGTGTTCCCGAGGTGATGCTCCACCTGCGACGCCTTGGCATGCTGAACACAGATGTGCTCACCGCAACGGGCCAAACACTGGGCGAGAACCTCGACTGGTGGGAAGGCTCGCAACGGCGTGCAGACGTTCGCAATTACCTCAAAGAGGTAGACGGAGTTGACCCTGACGATGTGATCATGTCGCCTGACCGGGCCAAATCGAAGGGCCTGACCAGCACCGTTAGCTTCCCGAGGGGCAATCTCGCTCCCGAAGGCTCCGTGATCAAGAGTACCGCGATCGACCCAACGGTCGTCGACGATGACGGCGTCTACCGCAACGTCGGCAAAGCTCGTGTCTTCCGCTCGGAGCGCGACGCCATTCGCGCCATCAAGTCCCGCGATGAAGATGAGAAGGTGAAGGCCGGAGACATCATGGTGCTGACCTGTGGAGGGCCGATGGGGACGGGAATGGAAGAGGTCTACCAGATCACCGCGGCGCTCAAACACCTCACCTATGGCAAGTATGTGGCACTGATAACGGACGCAAGGTTCTCAGGCGTGTCTACCGGCGCATGCATCGGCCATGTGGGACCGGAAGCTCTCGCTGGCGGGCCGATTGGCCGCGTTCAGGAAGGCGACACGATCGAGATCGTCATCGACCGCAATACGCTGGAGGGCTCGATCAACCTGGTCGGTCTCAACGGTGAAGTCGAAAGCGCGGAATGGGGCACTGCTGAACTTGAGAAGCGCGGAGAGCCGAACGACCTGGCTCCACATCCCGAACTACCCTCGGATTCTCGGTTGTGGGCGGCTCTGCAGGGAGTCTCGGGTGGAACCTGGGGCGGCTGCGTTTACGACGTGGACGAGATCGTGAAGACGCTGGAGGCGGGCAAGAAGGCGCTCGGGAAGGCCTGAGCCCTCAAGTTCACGCACTCACCGAAGCCATCTCGATCAACCCGTTGAGCTGTTGCCTCGTCCCGATCGCCACGAGCACATCGGTGGAGTTGAGCACGGTTCCCGGTGTGGCAAGGACCGTTACGGTCCCACCGCGCTTCCTGATACCAACGATATTGGCGCTCGTCCGCTCGATCAGGCTCGTCTCGCTTAAAGTCATCTCATTGAACGGCGAGTTCTCTGCCAGGCGCACCATGTCCATCTCGACTTCGACCTCGTGGTCCGTCAGCACCACCTCTAGGAATTCGGCCACCTCGGGCCTCACAACCATGTTTGCGAGTCTATGACCGGCTATACGGTGTATCGAGAGAACTCTGTCAGCCCCTGCGGACCTCAGTTTCGACTCACTCTCTTCGTTGTCCGCACGCGCCACGATGATCATGTCAGGATTGAGCGCACGAGATGAGAGCACGGCCATCAGAACCGATGCATCAGGCGAAACTGCGGCGACCATCCCGGCCGCCCGCTGAATCCCCGCCTGCCGAAGAATCTCGTCACTTCCCGAGTCTCCAAGGAGAGCCGGAATCCCCTTCTCAGATGCCCGTTCGATGTTCGCTGGCACGAGATCAACGACCACCACTTCTCTCGATGAATGCCGTAGTTCGTCCGCAACACGTTCACCGGTCCTGCCATAGCCACAAACGACGTAGTGACCGGCCATGCTCGCTATCTGTCTGTTCATACGACGTTGTCCAATAATCCCGCGTAGCTCGCCAGAGAGTAAGTATTCAGCAACAACGGTGGCAACATATAGAACCGTGCTCACTCCGAGAGCGATTACGAAGATGTTGAGCACTCGTCCGCCGGTGCCGAGCGGAATGATCTCGGAGTAGCCGACCGTCGATACCGTGACAAAGGTCATGTAGAGCGCATCGAACCAACTGGCGCCCTCGACCAGCACGTAGCCGACAGTGCCGAGGAGCATCACCAACACCCCGGCGACACCGCCAATAAGCAGTCTGCGCTCGGTGCCCCGCTCGCTGGCTGCACCCAACCGAGTCGCCATCAGCAACCTGTCGGTGGCACCTTCCAACAGGTCCTGCGGTTGCAGTCTATTTGGGATCGGGTCGGGCACTCTTCGCCGCCGTTTGGTGAACTCGATACTACTCAGGCCAATCTGTCGGCCTTAGCGATTCTACGGCGTGTCCGATCCTATAAACAGCGATCGGGGCTGAACAGATAAAAAGAGGCGCAGGCTAACTAGCCTGCGCCTCCGCACGAACTCTTCTTCAGTTTTTCGTCTCGACTCAGGCTATGGCCTTAGCCTGTTCGGCCTCTTCAGCCGCAATCTGCTCGCGGAACTGCACTCGCAGGTCCTTCAACGTCTGCACTGCCGTCTTGCCTTCCGGCAGGTCTCGCATGAGACCACAGTTCAGGCACTGCAGGTACTCTGACCACGGGTCACTGTTGTGTTCAACAGTACCGGTCTGGCACTTCGGGCAGGCCTTGAAGTAAAGCATCTCTATTTGTCTCCTCGTCAGTCCCCTTTTGGACGGAACCATTCTGTCTATCCATCTTCAAGATCCGATGAAGAGACGATGAAGACGTCTTAATAGTTCCACCCGTTCGACAATTGAGATGCATTCTCAAGAACAGAGATGCAGTTGAACTCGAATTCGAGGAGCGTGTCTAAACGAGAGCGCGATCTTTGAGCTTCACGACTGTGCCAGCCTGCACGACGGTTGAGGCGATGTTCAGGTCTCGGATGTTTGCTGCTGGATCACCGTCGAATGCTGCAAGGTCAGCGATCATTCCCGGCTTGATTCGACCGACGATATCGCCCACTCGCACGGCTTCTGCAGTCGCGGCGGTCGACGCATGAATCGCACGCCACGGAGACCAGTCGAGCCACTCGACGAAAGCCCATGCATTGGCAGCAGACAGATCGTGAAAAGCGTGAATCATCCCCATGTCGAGCCCTGAAGTAAAACGCACACCAGCCTCATCCATCCGGTTCAGAGCGTCAAGGTGCTCGCGCGTTGGCACTAGGTGCTCCGAAACGGCCCAGTGAATTGGCGCGCCCGGCAGCCCTCTTGCCTGTGCTTCCTCACCAAGTAACTGATGCCCGATCGTGGGATCGACCCACTGCCCCTGGTCCGCCATCCGTTTGACCACATCAGCTCGATAGTCGAGTCCGGCGTTGGGGTCCTGGTCCTGCCAGCGAGCGTGAATCAGGTTGTGGATTCCGGCCTCGACGCAGTTCTGTACACCGTCCGCTGAGAGACAGTGCGCCACGATCTGAACCCCGGACCGCTCCGCCTCCTGCACAGCTGCTGTGAGTGTTTCGGCTGAGAATTGAACGCGCCTCGGGTTCGCGGTCGGCGTGAAGTTTCCACCAGTCGCCATCATCTTGATCACGTCGGCACCCTGCCGGACCTGGTTTCGCACTGCAGAAATGACCTGTTCCGTAGTATCGGCCTGCGTACCAAAGAACCAGCAATGACCGGCAGTGATCGTGATCGGGGTACCTGCGACTAGCATGCGCGGACCTGGGATGACGCCTGATGCGACGGCCTCTCGAACCGGAAACGCCACCTCGTTCCTGGAACCCAGGTCACGAATTGTCGTAGTGCCTGCAAGCAGCGCTTTCCGCATTGCTGTGACAGCCCTCATGGTCAACACCGGCACGTCTTCGGACAGCGCACGAGCCTGCGCATCCACGGTTGCAGAGCAGTGCATGTGACAGTGCGCGTCTACAAGTCCTGGCAGCAACGACACATCGCCCAGGTCGTGAACATCAGAAGTGCTGGCGATGTCGGAAGGCAGCTGGCTCCGCGGAACGACCGAATCGATCTTGTCGCCTTCGATCACCACTGCGTGATCTTCCAGCCAGCCATCAACCTCCTCGTTCGCCACTCGAGCAGCGGTCAGCACTCGTCGACCGGAACTGGATGTCACCATGGGTTCTCCGTTTCGCCAGGTTTAGTCCTGGTAGTTGATCTCGAACGCGCCATCAGTGATGAAAATGCCGACCACGTCACTGTCATCTGTCGCCCCGTGCTCCATCACATCGCCTTGCGGAAACCACACCCACGTTCCCGGTCCGTACTCACCGCGGTGCGTCTTCAGCGTCCCTTCGAGCACGAAGATTCCGTGCCCGCAGGGATGTTTGTGAGCGGGGTTCATCACGCCTTTCGGATAGCGGATCATCCTGATCTCGGTAGCAGTCCGTGGGTCCATCCTCAGCATCAGGCGGCCAAGATCGACTCCAAGCTTCGGATTGTGACTGGCTTCCCATTCGACCGAGTTCGTGTCGATTGCGTAGTACTCGTCTGCAGACGGGTCTTGAGATGTCATTCGCCAAGTGCCTTCCAGTATCTGCGGCCTTCCCAGGTGATAATCCGTCCCCAGCCCGGATAGCTGAGGTGCGAGCCGATCACAGTTGCGTCTTCTTCGAGTGCTCGTTCGATGATCTGACGCCTCGCCTCGCGCCCCATCTCGGCGTCCCAGTCAGGGGTGTAGAGCCACTCGGTCTCAGTCACCTGCATCGGCGAACCAGCAATATCACCGATTAGCAGCGCACGCTGGTTCTGCGACGAGATGAGCAGGCTCATATGACCCGGAGTGTGGCCGGGCGTGTGGTAAGCCTCAATTCCCTGCGCAAGCTGCGTAGTGCCGTCCATCAGATCGAGCAGGCCGAGTTTCTCAA
This sequence comes from Dehalococcoidia bacterium, assembly GCA_028285005.1. Lineage (GTDB taxonomy): Bacteria > Chloroflexota > Dehalococcoidia > Lucifugimonadales > Lucifugimonadaceae > JAJCYX01. Next base: position 32,036 of record JANQQP010000041.1, read on the forward strand.
CTGGAATCACGCTGCGATGCATCGCCTCGCCGCGAGGGCCGTCAAGCATCTCCTCAGACGAAAAGTGAGTCCAGTCGTGCTCATGCACTCGATATCGGGCATTCGGAAAGGTTGGCTGGCTGGCGTCGGCATCCTCACGCATGTTCCATCCAACATGGTCTCCGTGGAGATGGGTCAGAAAGACCGTATCGACATCGGCCGGGTCCAAGCCCTTGCGATGCATGTCCCGGATCAGCTCTCCCGGCGCCGGATCTCCAAGCATCTCGCCGTGGGGACCAAAGCCTGTATCGGCCAGCACGTTCTTGCCGCCAGACGAGAACAGGAATGAACCGAGGTTGTTTCTGAAGTGATCGCCAGAGAAGTACTCCGGGAACCTGTCATAGTACGGAGCCCAGGCTTCGAGCGGGGTTTCCGGGAACAGGGCCCGTGGATCGAACGTCACACTGCCGTCAGTGAGCGCCGTGATCGTCACATCGCCCACAGTTAGCGTGTGATTCTTCGTGTCCGGCCCCGGCGATGCACCAGGCGGTAGTGCCATGCTCTTCTCTCCTCGCAGGTTTCTACACGCCGCAGACGGAGAAGGCAACAGGCGCCAAGCTTAGGATCGGCTTAGCTGACAGCCGTCCCATAGATGTGATCTGGCCTTACGATCACAACAGCCCGCTTGTCACGCAGCATCGCAGCGTTGTACTCATCCCAGTTCTCGTGCGGCCCGCCAGAGATCGATTCGTACAGCTCCCGCAGCGCGGTCAGTCGATCATCATCGGACGTGTTTGACGCATCGATGATCTCGGCGCTTCCTTCCAACACCACGAAGCCCCACCAGTCGTCCTTCGACACGAGAAGGCTGCATCGGGGATCACGCTTCAGGTTCTTGTACTTGGCGCGGGTCTCCGTGACCGACACGCCAACGCCTCCGCGGAACGGTGCCGACATCACGACACTCATCTGCGCCTGGCCGTTCCGCTTGAACGTGCTCAACACCGCCTTATCGTTCTCAGCGAGGAACTCCGCCGTCTTGCCTGCAATCTCCATATCGAGAGCCTTTCACGCTGTTCCGTCCGCAATGTGTAATAGACGCAGATTCTAGGGCGCGCTGAAGCGCCAGGCTATGCCTGCGTAAGCGATCTAACCGGGTGAATCAGGCAGCGCCGATCTTACGGTCGACCTGAAGCAGCTTCTTCATCAACTGCTCGAACTCAATCGCGCTCACCGGCTTCAGGAAGAAGGCATTGGCTCCGTGGCTCATCGCGCTGCGGCGAATCTCCGGCGGCGCGCTATCCGTCGCCATCACGACCGGAACCTGCGCTGATTCCCCGGCCACGCTTTTCAGCGATTTGAGCAGACTCAAACCGTCAGAACCGCGCAGCGCAAGCTCAGTGACCACCACAGCAACATCACCTGTTCGCACTCGACCGAGAGCGGCTTTCGCAGTGCTGACGCGGGTCGAATCAACTGACAAGCGCTTCGCGGTGTCAGTGATCATCCGCATCAATTCCTTGTCCTCGCCGACGTAAAGGACATGTGGAGCGCTTTCCGCAGTATCAGGCGCGATCTCGTGGCTCTCAGCACCTTCGTCAACGTCGGACGATTTCAGGTGCTTGCGGACTCTTGCCACAAGCTCGTCCATTCCGGTGTCTTTCAGAACGTAGTCGGTCGCACCGAGCGCGATCGCCTCTCTGACCGTATCCACAGCGCCGGTGCTGGTGAACATGAGAATCGGCACCGTAAGTGTCTCGCGCATCTTCTTCAGAATGTCGGTTCCAGACATCCCGGGCAGATGAAAGTCGAGCAAGACGATGTCAGGCGCGAACCTGGAGAGTTCCTCGAACGCCTCTTCGCCGCGGGCTGCGGCAGCGACGCGAAAGCCTGCTTCGGTGAGTGAGATCACCAGGGCATCACGGATGTCATCCGTGTCTTCGACTACGAGGATCTTGATTGACATAGAGCTCCGCTGCTATTCGCCGGGTCTGTCAACTGAACTACGAGAATACTTGCGGTGATTCCTCGTCAGCACATTGGGCGTGGTATCTAACGATTGAGCCTATAGGCTCATAGTTCCACTGTGCTGTCCACTATGCCCAGATGCAGGTGTGTTCAGGCGGTATGCCTGATGGCGGGCCGTGGGCAGTATCCAGACCGGAGTTGGCAACGAGAACCGAGAGCGCGGCAGAGCCCAGGAGTGAGCCAGATGGCGGTCGTCGCGAAGTCCCGAATACCGGCGTAACGCAAAAGCCGCCTCGAATGAGGCGGCTTCAATTGCAGATTAGTGGCGACCCCGAGCAGATTCGAACTGCCGATCTCCTCCTTGACAGGGAGGCGTGTTAGGCCGCTACACCACGGGGCCATCGCCGGAGGTTCCGCACATGCAACTGGCGGAACCTGTTGAGATTACGAAACAAGGTTCACAGAGTCAACAGAAGCGGTGCGGCGTTGCCGCAGGAAACGATGGCGATTATCCGTAGTTGCAGCCTATGCCGTTGTAGCCGATCTCGACCTCGCCATCAGCGGTCACCATCACCGGCGTGATCTTGTCGCCGCCCGACAGCCGCTCGACTTCGTCCCAGTACTCCGGCTTCAGGCTCACGTTGATCTCGTCATACTCAATCCCCTTCGCCACGAGATCCTCTTTGAGCAGGTCGCAGTAGCCACAGGTCGGGTGGGTGTAGACGATCGCTTTCTCACGCTTTGGCTCGGTCTTCGGCATTCTTCACTCCATGCAGTTGGAAGCGATTCAGCAAGTAGAGGACACTAATTCGAGTTGTTTTTCCGGCCACGAGATGCGGGACGTTGCGGTTAGTTCGCAGTCGACACCGCCAGTTCACATCTCAATACTCTTCTCGCCGCTCAGGTACGCGGCCGGCTCCTTCTCGAAGGCCACCCTGCAGCCTGGGCTACAAAAATAGTACGTGGTGCCATCGTACTCTGCGGTCCCGCCGCCAGGCGCCGAGATGTCGACCTTCATGTGGCACACCGGGTCTTCCGCAGTCTCAGGCTTCTTGCTGAACAAGGGAATTTTCACCGTCTTTGTTTTCCTCCAGATTTCTAAGCCCGCCTGGATTCAGGTTCGAACTCGCTTAAACCGCAGCAGCAGCAGCCTCGGGTTGTGGCGACGTCGGTGGTCGCTGCACGAAATCGGTCCTGTCGCCTCTGCTGAGACGAAGTGAATTCGTCACAACACTCACCGAACTAAATGCCATTGCTGCCGCTGCTGCTATCGGGTTCAGGAAGCCGTGCTGTCCGAGTAGAGGCTGCAGGAAGCCCGGGACATCGCTGTCCAGGAAAAACGGGTGAAGCACGCCAGCTGCCACGGGTATCAGTGCAACGTTGTAAATGAACGCCCAGAACAGGTTCTGACGAACGGTGCGCATAGTCGCTCGGCTGAGGCGAATAGCCTCTGCGACACCTCGCGGGTCACTGCCAGTCAGCGTAATGTCCGATGACTCGATCGCCACATCCGTTCCACTGCCTATCGCGATGCCGACATCGGCGGTCGCAAGCGCGGGCGCATCATTGATCCCATCCCCAACCATCGCGACACGCGCGCCGCCAGCCCTCAGCTCAGCCACTCGCTCTGCCTTATCCGCTGGCGGGACTTCCGCGATCACCTCAGACACCCCGACACGGTCCGCAACAGCCTGCGCAGTCTGCCGGTTGTCGCCGGTCAGCATCACTGTACGGACTCCCATCTCTTTAAGCTGCGAAACAGCCGCCAGAGAGCTCTGGCGTACAGTGTCCATTACACCGATGACTCCGACGGCGACGCCGTCGCTTGCCACCGCAAGCACAGTCTCTCCGCGACCAGCGAGCACTTTCACATGCTCATCAAGCAGGTCCGTATCGACACCTCGCTCTCTGAGTAACGCGGGGTTGCCAACGATGACCTGTTGGCCGTCGACCACACCCTCAACTCCACGACCGGCCACAGCAGCAAAGTCGGCTGCTACCGCTATTTCCAGACCGAGCTCGCTCGCCTTCCTCACGACAGCGGTGCCAACCGGATGCTCCGAGCCCGCCTCAACCGAAGCGGTCAACGCCAGCAGCTCGGATTCGCTGCCTCGCAACGGCACCACACTTGAAACGCTCGGCCTGCCCTCGGTGAGTGTCCCGGTCTTGTCGAAAACAACTGTGTCGATCCGCTGTGCCGTCTCCAGCACCTCGGCATTCCTGATCAGCAATCCGCGGCTTGCGCCACGGCCCATGCCGACCATGATTGCTGTCGGCGTCGCGAGGCCCAGCGCGCATGGACATGCGATCACCAGCACTGCCACCGTTAACAGCAGGGCGTTCACGAACTGTGGATCAGGAGCGGCGAACAGCCACACGATGAACGTCAGGAGCGCAACGCTGAGCACGACAGGCACAAATACGGCTGTCACTCGGTCAACCAGTCGCTCAACCGGCGCCTTGGAAGCCTGAGCCCTCTCCACCATGCGCACTATCTGAGCCAGAGCAGTGTCCCGACCGACTCGGGTCGCGGTGAACTTCAGTCCACCGGTGCCGTTGACCGTGCCGGCGAAGACCGAATCGCCCTCCGATTTCTCGATAGGAACGCTTTCGCCTGTCAACATCGACTCATCAATCTCGCCTCGACCGTCGGTTACCAGTCCATCGACCGGCACTCGCTCGCCGGGGCGCAGAACGACCTGATCGCCTTCAACTATCTCCTCAACCGGAACCTCGACCAGTTCGCCTGCTCGCTCGATCATCGCCGAGTTGGGGGCCAGTCCAACAAGCTTCCGAATAGCATCTGTTGTCCGGCCTCGCGCTCTCGCCTCAAGCCATCTGCCCAACAGGATCAGGCCAATGATCGAGGCTGAGACGTCGAAATAGGTGCCGGTCGCGTGGCCGCTGATTCCCCCTGCCTCAAACGCAATCGAGTCTTCGAACAGTGGCCGGAACACAGTCGCAACGGCTGAGTAGAAAAACGCCGTTGACGTACCGATCGCAACCAGCGTGTTCATGTTGGATGTACGGTGCTTCAGCGCGCCCCAGGCACCGCGGTAGAACCGGGACCCGGCCCAGAACTGCACCGGTGCAGCGAGGACCATAAACAGGTAGTTGGCTGCGGTCGGAGAGATGTCTTCCAGTGCCTCGATGCTCGCGTACTGCATAGCCAGCATGATGAACGCGGCAACGGCTAGGCTGATTATTACTCTGCGCCTGAGATCGTTCAGATCGGCCTGACGGCGCTGGCGTGCTTCATCGAACTCTTTGTCAGCGTCACCGTCGCCCTCGAATGACAGAACCGAGTAGCCAGCGCCTGAGACCGCATCCCGAAGGTCACGCCTGCTGACAGATCCGCTCACGAACTCAACCTCAGCAACCTCTGCTGCCAGATTGACGTCCGCTTTGATCACGCCGGGTACTGACTGCAGTGCGGTTCCGACGTGGCCAACGCATGAGGCGCAGGTCATTCCACCGATCTGCATACGTTCGGTGGTGGTTGAAATCCCGTATCCAGCACCGCGCACAGCGTCTGCGAGTTCAGTGACATCACTGCCGTCCGCCAGCTTCACATTGGCGGACTCGGCCGCCAGGCTCACTTCAGCAGCCTCGACGCCATCGACAGCCTGCAGTGCGTTCCCGACATGCGCCACGCAAGCAGCGCATGTCATCCCGGTCACCGGCAGTGTGAGTTCAGATAGATCTGATGGGGGAGCCGATGTTTCGGCTCTGTGCTCGGTGGTCAACGGTGCTACTACCGCTCCGATATCTCGAAAAGGTGCTTGAGTTCGTCCAGCATCTGCTCGTCACGGCCTTCGCGGAATGCGTCCGGCACGCACGACCTGAGATGGCCGTCAATAAGCAAGCTTTCGAGCTTCTGCAGGGCCCGGCGTATTGCGTAGGTCTGCTGAATCACGTCAACGCAGTAACGGTCTTCTTCGATCATCTTGCGAACCCCCGCAAGATGCCCGTCTATGTAATTGACCCTCTTGAGGGCGTCTGTCTTCGTATCACCCAGCATTATGATCTCGCCTCATACGCACGCCGTTTGCGCAAGCTGCATCTCCCGGCCTGCTGGCGCGTCTAACTATTCGAGGAGTATAACCCACCCCCAGGGGGTATGGGTCTGGATAAGCCAGGGCCACGTGAAAACGCCTAGTGGTTTCATTGACTCTCAACTTGAGTAGCGGTAAACTACTACCTTGTCGAGGAGTGTCCGCCTCTGCAGTTCGAGCACTGGTTCCTAATTTAATTTCAACTGACACACCCTGATCCGCTGAATTCAAAGGCAGCAGCGGTCGGGGTGTTTTGCGCGTTCTCGCTGGTCACGCACTCCCGGCTCGCCACCTGGCGCCCCGGCATCACAGCTCTGGAAGTGGAGTAGAGCATGGTTCTCGCCGAATCTCGGTCCCACATCTTCGAACCCAAAGAGGCGAAGTCATTCAACTCGCTTCGTAACGTCGTCGACGTGCCGAACCTCGTGCAGGTTCAGATCAACTCGTTCGAGTCATTGAAGACAGAAGGGCTCAGCGATCTGTTCGCTGAGATCTCACCTATCGAGGACTTCTCTGGCGGGAGGTTCGAGCTCAGGTTCTTGGATCACGAGATCCGTGAGCCTAAGTTCACTGAACGCGAATGCCGGCAGCGCGAGATCACATACTCAGCGCCGCTATATGTGACCGTCCAACTCGTCATCAAGGCGACCGGCGAGGTTAAAGAGCAGGTGCTCTTCTTCGGTGATGTGCCGATGATGACTCCGAACGGCACTTTCGTAATCAATGGCGCCGAGCGTGTCGTGGTGTCACAGCTCGTCCGCTCACCAGGCGCGTACTTCACATCTGACAGCGACGCGACATCAGGTCGGGCCCTCTGCTCTGCCAAGCTAATCCCTTACAGGGGAGCCTGGGTCGAGCTCGAGACCAGCAACCGCGACCTGCTGAGTGTGAAGGTCGACCGGAAGCGCAAGGCGCCGATCAGCACCTTCCTCCGAGCTCTTGGCTGGGAGACCGACGAGGAGATCATCGATCTCTTCAAAGATGTCGACACAGATGCTGACCGCAAGTTCATCGAGTCGACTCTCGCCAGGGACTCAGCGGTCACCACCAAGGACGAGGCGCTTCTCGAGTTCTACCGAAGGCTTCGCCCGGGTGAGCCGCCGAGCATTGAGAACGCCAAGACCCTCATCGAGGGACTCTTCTTCAACGAGCGCAAGTACGACCTCGGCAAGGTCGGCCGCTACAAGCTCAACAGGCGGCTGGGCATCGATGTGCCACAGGAGACACGGACACTGACTCCCGAGGACATCATCGAGCTGATCAAGCGCATGATCAAAATCAACAACGGCGCTGCTCAGCCTGATGACATCGACCACCTCGGCAACCGCCGGGTGCGTGCAGTCGGTGAGTTGATCCAGAACCAGCTCCGCGTCGGCCTGCTCCGCATGGAGCGTGTCGTGAAGGAGCGCATGACCACGCAGATGGACCCGGCGGCCACCACGCCTGCCGCGCTCATCAACATCAGGCCGGTCGTTGCGGCAGTCCGAGAGTTCTTCGGCGGCTCGCAGCTGTCGCAGTTCATGGACCAGACTAACCCGCTGGCTGAGCTTACTCACAAGCGCAGGCTGTCGGCCCTGGGTCCCGGCGGACTCTCAAGGGAGCGCGCCGGATTTGATGTGCGTGACGTTCACCACTCGCACTACGGCCGTATCTGCCCGATCGAGACGCCTGAAGGTCCGAACATTGGACTACTCGGCTCTCTTTCGACATATGCCCGCATCAACGACTACGGCTTCATCGAGACGCCGTACAGGAAGGTTTTGCAGGAGATCTCGAGCGACGACCCGGACATCGCCGGCCGCATTCCGCTCGAGGACATCAAGGATAAGTCGGACAATGTGGTTGCCGAAGCCGGCAAGCGCATCACCGGCCCGCTTGCAGAAGAGATCAACGCTCTGCCCGCCAGGGTCGTGCAGGTGACTCCATATGTCTCCGCTAAGCCCGAAGACATTCAGTACCTCTCTGCCGACGCGGAAGAGGAGCACATCATCGGCCAGGCGACCACGGAGACAGACGCCAAGGGACAGATCACCTCGGCGCAGGTCGAAGTGCGGCTGGGCGAAGGCTTCACATACGAGTCGCCTGAGAACGTCGAGCTAATGGACGTCTCGCCGATGCAGATCGTGAGCGTCTCAACAGCACTTATTCCGTTCCTCGAGCACGACGACGCAAACCGTGCGCTTATGGGTTCGAACATGCAGAGGCAGGCAGTTCCGCTGCTGAAGTCGCAGGCGCCGCTTGTTGGCACGGGCATGGAACGACGCGTCGCTATGGACAGCGGACAGGTCGTGCTGTCGCTTTCAGACGGCATCGTCGTCGCCGCCGACGCGGCTAACATCAAGGTGATGGACGATGAGGGCACCGTTCACGACCACCCTTTGACCAAGTTCGTCCGATCGAACCAGGGCACCTGCATCAACCAGCACCCGATCGTTGCCAAGGGTCAGGTCGTCAAGAAGGGCGAAGCGCTGGCAGACAGCGCCTCCACCGATCTTGGTGAGCTCGCTCTTGGACAGAACCTGATGGTCGGCTTCATGAGCTGGGAAGGCTACAACTTCGAAGATGCCATCATCATCAACGAAGACCTGATCAAGGACGACCGCTTCACCTCAATCCACATCGAGAAGCACGAGGTTGAAGCCCGTGAGACCAAGCTCGGTCCCGAGGAGATCACTCGGGACATCCCTAACGTGGGTGAAGAGAGCCTGAGAGACCTTGACGACGAAGGTGTCGTGCGGATCGGCGCTTATGTCGGCCCAGGCGACATCCTTGTCGGCAAGATCACACCTAAGGGCGAGACCGAGCTGACCGCCGAAGAGAAACTCCTGCGAGCGATCTTCGGTGAGAAGGCCCGCGATGTGAAGGACACCTCGCTAAGGGTTCCGCACGGCCAGCACGGCAAGGTGATTAACGTCCGAGTCATGACCAAGGAGAACGGCGACGAGCTGCCTCCGGGTGTCATGAAGATGGTGCGTGTCTGGGTCGCACACACGCGCAAGATCACACAGGGCGACAAGATGGCCGGACGCCACGGAAACAAGGGTGTCGTAGCCAAGATTCTGCCCCGTGAGGACATGCCGTTCCTGCCGGACGGAACGCCACTCGACATCATCCTGAACCCAATCGGCGTGCCTTCCCGCATGAACCTTGGTCAGCTGCTCGAGACACACCTCGGTGCCGCCGCCAGGACGCTCGGCTTCAACGCACGGACGCCGGTCTTCGACGGCGCACAGGAAGTAGTGATCGAGGACCAGCTTGCAAGGGCCTGGTTTGTGCAGGAGTCGGAGGCGATCGCCCAGCGCGACATCGACGAGCGTCGCATCGACTGGGACAGCGTCGACAGCTGGCTCAGCGAGCGCGGTTATGACCGAGAACGGCTCTGGAGCGATGCGCCGACCAACCGCGGTATCGCAAGAGAGGCATGCCTCCGCATCTGGCTGCGCGACTACGCCGGTCAGGACGTGGAAGACCTCAAGCCGTCTGAGCTGCTCAACGAGGCAATGCGACTGGCTCGGGAGAAGAAGATCTCCGCGCCGGTGTTCGGTAAGTCCATCCTCCACGATGGGCGGACCGGCGAGACCTTCGACCAGCCGGTGACGGTCGGCACGATGTACATGCTCAAGCTCATCCACCTTGTGGAAGACAAGATCCACGCACGGTCAACGGGACCGTACTCGCTCATCACCCAGCAGCCGCTTGGTGGTAAGGCGCAGTTCGGTGGTCAGCGCTTCGGTGAGATGGAAGTGTGGGCGCTCGAAGCCTACTCAGCCGCCTACACGTTGCAGGAGATGCTGACCATTAAGTCCGACGACGTCGTTGGTCGAGTCAAGACTTACGAGGCGATCGTCAAGGGCGAAGAGGTCATTCAGCCTGGAGTGCCCGAATCGTTCCACGTGCTTCTCAAGGAACTGCAAGGACTCGGTCTATCGGTCGAGCTCTTGAGCCAGGACATTGAGCAGGCACAGCAGGAGCCGAGCCGTGAGGAGAGCGTCGCAGCTGCTCTGGGCGCACCGCTCAGCTGGGAAGACTTCGGAGACGGCCCGCTCGACATCGACATCGATGAAGACAACATCGACGACGATGAAGACGACTCCGGTCTGTCAGACGATGTCGAGATCAAGAGTGAGGCCGAGACCGACGAAGACGACTCAGAGGATGCGTCCAAGGCAGATGATGAGGAGGAAGAGGCAGACGAGCCGGCTGAGGACGAGGAGCCGGACGACGAATCACTAAAGGCTCTCGCAGACAACGAGGTTGAGGACGAAGACGTCGACCTCGACGAAGGCGAAGAGAACTAGAACCACGGACTTACTGGCGGCGGCGTGCAGACCTGTGCGCTCGCCGCCTCGCCGGCATTTGAAAAGCACACGAGTTCAGTAAGGAGAGACAGCCCACCAACTGGCCGCAAGGCTACCTACTCCCGCAGCTGCGGGTACCAGGGTTAGGACCGGTCCATTGCAAACACCGCAACACCGGTAAGGGGACTGTAAACATATGGCACAGTCAGGCGCTGACTTCAACGCAATCCGAATCGCACTAGCCTCGCCGGAGCAGATCCGAGCGTGGTCGTACGGTGAGGTGACAAAGCCTGAAACGATCAACTACCGCACGCTGCGGCCGGAGAAGGATGGGCTCTTCTGTGAGCGCATCTTCGGCCCGACCAAGGACTGGGAGTGCTACTGCGGTAAGTACAAGAAGATCCGCTACAAGGGCGTAATCTGCGACCGCTGTGGCGTCGAGGTTGCGCGCTCCAAGGTGCGTCGTGAGCGCATGGGCCACATCAAGCTGGCTGCGCCCGTCGCCCACATCTGGTTTTCCAAGGGCACACCCTCACGCCTCGGCTTGCTCCTCGACCTCTCGCCGAGAAACCTCGAGCGCGTTCTCTACTTCGCTCAATACGTTGTCATCTCTGTAGATGAAGAGGCAAAACAGCGCGCCAACGAGAGCATGGAGCAGTACCTCGAGACCGAGACGAATCGTCTCGACGAGGAACTGAGCTCCGTGATCGAAGGCAAGCAGGCGAAGGACTTCCTCGGCTCTCTCGAAGAAGACGAGACCGAGATTGCAAATGCTGCTCAGCCGTCCGCCGAGAAGGGTGAGGACACTCCTGAAGAAGCCTCGGATGAGGACCGCGTGCGGTTCGTCTTCGAGCAGCGCAAAGAGAAGCTGAGCGCTGACATCAAGGAGCGTATGGACGAGCTTGAGAGCATCGTCCCGATGGAGCTTCTGACCGAGGCTCGTTACCGCGAGCTACGTGACAGGTTCGGCGAGGTCTTCAAGGCCGGCATGGGCGCCGAGTCTGTGCTGGACATCCTGAAGGAGATGGACCTGGACGAGGTCCGCAATGACCTCCAGACACAGGTCCGAGATACCTCAGGACAGCGACGCAAGAAGGCGATCAAGCGCCTGCGCGTTATCGAGGCTTTCCGCAAGAGCGGCAACAAGCCTGAGTGGATGGTTCTTACCGTCCTGCCTGTGCTTCCGCCTGAGCTTCACCCAATGGTGCAGTTGGATGGTGGCCGCTTCGCCACAAGTGACCTGAACGACCTGTACCGGCGTGTAATCAACCGGAACAACAGGTTGAAGCACCTCATCAGCCTTCAGGCGCCGGACATCATCATTCGTAACGAAAAGCGCATGCTGCAGGAGTCTGTAGACGCGCTGATCGACAACGGCCGTCGCGGCCGAGCGATCCAGGGCAGCCACAACCACAAGCTGAAGAGCCTGACCGACCTCCTGCGAGGTAAGCAGGGCCGCTTCCGCCAGAACCTGCTTGGTAAGCGTGTCGACTACTCCGGCCGCTCGGTCATCATCTCTGGCCCGACTCTGCAACTGCACGAGTGCGGACTGCCCAAGAAGATGGCGCTCGAGCTGTTCAAGCCGTTCGTCATGAACGCTCTCGTGGTCAAGGGTTACGCCCACAACATCAAGAGCGCTAAGCGAATGGCCGAACGCGCACGACCAGAGATCTGGGACATTCTCGAAGAGGTGATCCAGAACCACCCGGTCATGCTGAACCGGGCGCCGACGCTTCACCGCCTCGGCATCCAGGCCTTCCAGCCCGTGATCGTCGAAGGCAGCGCCATTCAGCTTCACCCGCTCGTCTGCACAGCTTTCAACGCAGACTTCGATGGAGACCAGATGGCTGTCCACGTCCCACTCTCGCGAGAGGCCGTGGTTGAGGCACAGCGCCTCATGCTCAGCACGAACAACATGCTTGCGCCACGCTCTGGCGAGCCAATCGTGGCTCCTACGCTGGACATGGTGCTCGGCATCTACTACCTCACCGGAATGGATGAAGAAGAATCCGATCCCGAGGAGGTTGCAGAAGAGGCCGAGGACTCGAATGAGACCTCGTCGAAGCGAACGTACGCAAACTTCCAGGACGTGCGCCTGGCTCATGACATGGGTCAGATAAGACTGCGCGAGCCGGTGAGCCTGCGTATTGCCGATGGCGAGACGGTGACGACAACCGTTGGACGAGTGATCTTCAATGAAGCTCTCCCCGACAGCATGCCGTTCAGGAACATGCTCTTCGCAAGAGCAGAGATAGAGGACGTCGTCTCTGAGTCTTACGACCTTTACGGCCGTGAGGAGACGGCGGCCACGCTCGACAACATCAAGAACCTAGGCTTCCGCTACGCGACGCAGTCCGGGACGACGATCGCGATCAAGGACATCCTCACTCCGCCTCAAAAGCAGCCACTGCTGGCAGCTGCCGACCAGAAGATCAATCGCCTGGACGAGCAGTACATGCAGGGCATGATCACTGAGCAGGAGAAGTACGAGGCGTCCATCGAGATCTGGACCGACGTCAACGAGAAGATGACGAACGCAGTCAGGGACAACCTCCCGAACTACGGTGGCATCTACACGATGTCGGACTCCGGAGCGAAGGGAAACCTGGCTCAGATCAAGCAGATGGCCGGCATGCGTGGACTGATGTCAGACCCGAAGGGCCGCATCATCGAGTTGCCTATTCGGTCCAGCTTCGCGGAAGGCCTGTCCGTCATGGAGTACTTCATCTCCACGCACGGAGCACGAAAGGGTCTGGCTGACACCGCTCTGCGTACGGCTGACTCTGGCTACCTGACCAGGAGGCTCGCTGACGTAGCCCAGGACGTCATCATCACGGACGACGATGACCCGACGGCGCAAGGCCTGCTCGTTACCGATGCAGAGCCCAGCAGCGATCAGCCCAGGATCAGCGAACGCATAGTTGGCAGATACCCGGCACAGCCGGTGGCCCACCCCGAGACCGGTGAGGTACTCGCAGGCAAGGACACGCTGATCACAACCGAGATCGCAGAGCAGATCGAGGCTGCAGGTGTACAGGAGGTCTATGTCCTCTCACCGCTGAGCTCGTTCTCATTCCGCGGTGTGCCGCAGAAGTGCTACGGAGCCAACCTCGCTAACAACGAGCTGGTGATCCCTGGCGAGGCTGTCGGCATCATGGCGGCCCAGTCCATTGGCGAGCCGGGCACGCAGCTGACGATGCGTACCTTCCACATGGGAGGTATCGCGGGACAGGACATCACAAGTGGTCTGCCCCGTGTCGTCGAGCTCTTCGAAGCCCGTTCACCTCGTGGTGTGGCGATCATGTCGGAGATCGGCGGCGCAGTTGAGCTTATGCACACGCCTGAAGGCCGCTTCGTGAAGGTCACGAACAAGGAAGAGTTCAGGGAGCAGATCGACATCCCTGACTCCCACAGGCAGCTGGTGAAGACGGGAGACTGGGTTGACGCTGGTCAGCCAGTCCTCGGCATCACTCGCACAGCTGCTGCGGCTGCGAAGCGTGAGGGCACAGAGCTTGCGTTCCCTGACGAGATCACGGCACCCGTTGCAGGGTCTGTGAAGGTGTCGGGTGGCGTGCTGACGATCACATGGGAAGAGATCGACGAGCGTGAGTACGTGATCCCGGCTGCGTCTGATCTTCAGGTCGCAGACGGCGAAGCCATCGAGCCTGGCACGCAGCTCACAGCCGGCCCGCTCAACCCGCAGGACATCCTGCGCATCAAGGGCCAGGCGGCCGTGCAGCGATACCTGATCGACGAGGTACAGAACGTGTACCGGTCGCAGGGTGTGCGGATTCACGACAAGCACATCGAACTGATCGTGCGACAGATGCTCCGCAAGGTGCGGGTCGAATCACCGGGCGACACAGACTTGCTGCCAGGTGAGTTGATCGACCGCGTCGAATACGAGCGCCTGAACAACACAATCCTCGCAGAGGGCGGCGAACCCGCTACTGCGAGCCCAGTCCTGCTTGGTGTCACGAGAGCGTCGCTGAACACAGACAGCTTCCTCTCAGCCGCATCGTTCCAGGAGACCGCTCGGGTTCTCACAGAGGCCGCGGTCAACGGCAGCGTTGACTACTTGAACGGACTCAAAGAGAACGTCATCATCGGCCGCCTGATCCCGGCACGTCTCGACCAGACCGACGAGGGACGATCGAGGCTGGGCATGGAGGCCGACGAAGAGCGACTGGACGGCAGGCTTACCGGCTTCACGCAGGCGCCTCCAACCTTCGAAGAGGCTCTCGCGGCCATCGGGGGCGAGCTGCCTGACCTGCTCCAGGCCGAAGGAGAAGGCGGCGAAGCTGCTGCGGCTGCAGCGGCTTCGACTGGCGAGGGCGAAGAGGCCAAGGCCGTCGACGAGAGCGCTGTTGAACGGGAGACCGAGGAGTTGATGGGCGCAAGCCGGGTCGACGACTCAGGTGGAAGCATCCCGGGCATGTCGACTGAGGAACCGGTAGAGACCGGCTCGGACGACTAGCCACAGTCCAGACAGAAGCTAATTGAGAAGGCCGGAGGTTGAACCTCCGGCCTTCTTCTATGTCATGTGGGTTCAGGCTCGGCGGGCTTTGCCATTACGTAACTTTCATGTTACCGTAACTCTGCAGTTACTGAATCTCACCTGCTCTTTCGCTAGCCCGGAAACACCTCACAAGGAGATCGACATGTCGCTCGAATTCATCATCCAGTACACCGTAAAAGATGGCGCGGATGAGCAGGCCAAAGGTGCAAGAGACCGCTTCTTCGCAGCACTGCAACGGCAGGACCCGGCCCGCATGCGCTACCGCTCACTGGTGAAGCCGGATGGCAAGTCCTTTGTTCATCTCGCCTGGTTCGCAGACGAGGCCGCGTTCAAGGAGTTTCAGTCACTCCCCGAGTTTCCGACGTTCGGCCAGGAACTCAGTGCCGTCTGCTCGGAAGGCCCGGAGGCTCTGAAAATAGTCGAAGTAAACAACTCCGTTTCTGCCACTGTTTCCTGACCTGCCACTTGCTAAAGTACGTTGCCGAATTAGCAGCAACAGGGACGAACGCTTGCCCGCGACAGTAGGTCAGGTCCTCGACGCGCTCGGCGACTCTCACAGGAGAGAGATCGTCGAAATCCTGTATCAGTCTCCGATGCCCGTGCGCTCCATCGCAGATCAGTTGCCGATAAGTCGCCCGGCCGTATCGCGGCACCTTAAGCTGCTCAAGCGCGCCGGTCTCGTAACGGACGAGGCAGAAGGCACACGCCGAATCTACAGGCTCCACAGTGAGGGCCTCGAGGCCCTGCAGGAATACCTGAACTTCATCTGGAAGGGCTCCCTCCGGCAGTTCGCTGAAGCTGTCGACTCGCGGAATGCGCAGCAAGACGGAGGCAAATCACGTTGACCAGTTCGACATTCGAGCCACTCGTAAATTCAGTGGAGGTCAACTGCTCGCAGGCGGACGCGTTCGACCTCTGGACTTCCAGGCCAACCACCTGGTGGCCTATGAACGAGCACACAACATTCGGGCAGGACGCGATCGCTATCGTCATCGAGCCCGGTATCAACGGCAAGATCTACGAACTAAACACCTCTGGGATGATGCAAGACTGGGGCCAGATTACGGGCTGGGACCCACCAAGCGGCATGGCGTTCGCCTGGCACATATATGGCACTGCAGATGAAGCTACCGATGTCACAGTTAGCTTTGACCGTGTCGAGGAAGACCGCACACGCGTCACCATCGTCCACTCTGGCTGGGAGCGTCTGGCCGATCGGGCCCAGCAGCTTCGCGAAGGAAACCAGGTAGGCTGGACTCACCTGCTAGAGGCCTTTTCGACCGCAATTAATCGTCAATTCAGCAATCGGTAGCCCGATTCACGCCCTGTATAATGGGACGTCTGTATAGGGGCGGTTAGCTCAGTTGGCTAGAGCGCGTCGTTGACATCGACGAGGTCACAGGTTCGAGCCCTGTACTGCCCACCACACCCCGCCTGCCATGCACTCAGCGCACATCACATACACCGCTGACTCAGCCTGCGTAACACGCGCAACAGAGGGCGACCCGACAGGGCGCAACACCCTCACTACGTAGGCGCGACGCCGCTTCATGGCGCCGCGCCAGTCCATCGAAAGCGCTCATCTCGATAGGTGCGCGTCTTCACATCCTCCGAAACCCCTCACAGCTGCGTGCCAACCGCTCGCGCTGTGATCATCTCAACAGGCGATCTCAAATGGCATCCGTGAAAGACATGTCCGAACAAGAACTCGAAGAGTTCCGCAACAACATGCGCCACTCAGCTGCGCACGTGCTGGCCGAAGCAGTCCTCAAACTGCACCCCGAAGCCAAGCTCACTATCGGCCCACCCATCGAAGACGGCTTCTACTACGACTTCGATGTCGACCAGCCATTCACTCCCGACGACCTAAAGGCGATCGAGAAGGAGATGCGCCGCTCGATCAACAGAAACACCAAGTTCGTTGAGCGCGAGGTGACGCGCGAAGAAGCCAAAGAGCAGGTCTCAGGCAACCCCTACAAGATCGAGATTCTCGATGGCATTCCCGAAGGCACACGCGTCACGTTCTGCAGCCACAGCGACGGCGCGTTCGAAGACCTCTGCCGCGGCGGCCACGTCGAACAGACCGCAGATATCAAGGCTTTCAAGCTGCTCTCGACAGCCGGCGCATACTGGCGCGGCGACGAGAACAACAAGATGCTCCAGCGCATCTACGGCACTGCCTGGGAGTCGAAACAGGCTCAGGCCGAATACCTGCACAGGCTCGAAGAGGCGGAGAAGCGAGACCACCGCAGGCTCGGGCGAGAGCTCGGCCTGTTCTTCTTCGACCCCATCGCGCCGGCGAGCCCGTTCTTCCTTCCAAAGGGAGCGTTCGTCGTCAATGCTCTCACCGCTTATGTGAGAGAGCTGTACGAACGCGACGGCTATCGTGAGGTGATCACTCCACAGATCTTCAACACAGACCTGTGGCGGAAGTCAGGTCACTACGACAACTACGCCGAGAACATGTTCTTCGTCAATATCGATGAGACAGAGTACGGCGTGAAACCGATGAACTGTCCCGCCGCCGCCATGCTGTACGGCGCGGAGACGCACTCCTACCGTGAATTGCCTTTGCGTTACGCAGACTTCGGAAGGCTGCACCGCTATGAAAGATCCGGCGTCACACACGGACTCACACGCGCCCGCTCCTTTACACAAGACGATGCGCACATATTCTGCTCGCTCGACCAGGTCGGCTCGGAGGTTCGCGGATTCCTGGACATGCTCCAGGAGTCGTACAAGGCCCTTGGCCTCGACGACCCGCGATTCACGCTGTCGCTTAGACCGGAGAAACGAGTAGGCACGGACGCCATGTGGGACCGGGCTGAAGCAGCGCTCGAAGAGATCCTCGCTGACAGCGGATTCGAATATGAGTCAGTGCCTGGTGAAGGTGCCTTCTACGGCCCGAAGATCGACTTCTTCGTGCCGGACGCGCTGAAGCGCGAGTGGCAGCTCGGCACGGTCCAGCTCGACTTCTCACTGCCAGAGCGGTTCGACCTCGAATACGCAGCCGAAGACGGCAGTCGGCAACGAGTGGTCGTTATCCACCGAGCGATGCTCGGCTCCATCGAACGCTTCCTGGGAGTCCTCATAGAACATCTCGGTGGCGCCTTCCCTCTGTGGCTCGCGCCAGTGCAGGCAGTTATCGTGCCGATTGCGGACCGGCATCTCGACTACGCGCGCGACGTTCAGCAAACGCTCGCCAAACAGGGTCTGCGCGTGCATGTCGACGAGTCGAGCGACCGTATGAACGCCAAGATACGTACCGCGCAACTGCAGAAAGTTCCGTACATGCTCGTCGTCGGCGACCGGGAGGCAGAGGAGAACGCCGTGGCTGTCCGAACCCGCACTGGCGGCAACCTCGGCGCGATCTCCATTGCGGAAGTCGTAGACAGCCTCGCGAAAGAGGCCGAAGACAAGTCAGCTACGTCGCTGCTCGACACATAATCGCAACATTTCTGGCACCAGGCGGGTATCGAGCGTCAAACTGAAATCCTATTTGACGCTGGATATGCGCGATGCTAGCCTCACCAAACTCTGTAACTCCAATCTGCAGTCGTCGAGCAGACGAGTTGCCGCACCTACATGCCCTTGTACGGCAACGCTTAGCAGCTACACGCGCAACAGCGACCGTCACCAATTCGAAGCGACCACGGGAGCCAGATGACCACCAAGGACGACATCACACTTCACCGAGGCCTCCAGGGCGTCTACTTCGACCGCACAGCTACCACCTTCATCGACGGCAAACAGGGCATCCTTGAGTACCGCGGCTACAGCATCCATGACCTCGCCGCGATGTCCACATTCGAAGAGACCTCGTACCTGTTGCTGTACGGCGATCTGCCGACACAGGCACAACTTGATGAGTTCGATGCTGAGTTGAAGTCATCTCGAGAGCTGCCTGAGCAAGTTCTCGACGTCATCGAGATCGTCAAAGACTCGCACCCCATGGACGTACTTCGCACGGCCGTCTCAGCCCTTGCCTCGTTCGACGAGGACCGTGAGGACAACTCGATTGAGGCAACATACCGCAAGGGCATCCGTCTCACGTCCCAGTTCGCAACCATCGTCATGGCGCATCACCGGATTCGCCACGGCAAAGATCCGATCAAGCCAAGCACCTCTCTGAGCCACGCCGCAAACTTCCTCTATATGCTGGAAGGCGAGGAGCCGACAGCAGACACGGCCGAGTTGATGGACCGCGACTTCGTGATCCACGCCGACCACGGCTCGAACGCCTCTGCATTCACAGCACGAGTTGTGGCTGGTACCAGCGCAGACCTCCACGGCGCAGTGACCGCCGGCATCGCAGCACTCTCTGGTCCTTCCCACGGCGGAGCGGCTGAGAACGTTATGCAGATGGCCCAGGAGATTGGCGAGCCTGAGAACGCAGCACAGTATGTGAAAGACCTGTTGGCCAGTCGGCAGCGAGTAATGGGCTTCGGACACCGCGTCTATAAGGCTGAAGACCCTCGTGCGCGGCATCTACGAGAGGGCGTTCGCAAGCTGTCAGAAGAGAAGGGTGAGCCCAAGTGGTATGCCATTCTCGAGGCTGTTATCGACGCCATGAAGCCCTACGCACGGCGTGGCATCCATGTGAACGTCGACTTCTTCGCCGGCGTCGTCTACTACCTGAACGGCGTCCCACAGGACCTGTTCGTGCCCATCTTCGCTGTTGGACGGGTGCCTGGATGGACTGTCCAGGTCGTCGAGCAGTTCCAGCACAACATCCTGATTCGGCCGTTGCTCTCCTACACCGGCGAGCACGAAAGGCCGTACGTTCCGATCGGCGATCGCGGCTAACCTCGAGCGAGCCTTCCGGAGTACGGCTTGCGACACTCACACAGGCCTGCTCTGATCATCGTTACCGGCCGTCCCGCAACCGGTAAGACGACATTCGCTCGCAGGCTGTCCAAAGCGACCGGAATCCCGCTGTTCGCTAAAGACGACTTCAAAGAGCTGCTTCACGGAGTGTTTGGGGCTGAGGACAGGGAAGAGTCGAGGAAACTTGGACTGGCCTCGTACTCATTGCTCCGGCACACAGCCGAAACGATGCTCGCCTCGAATCAGAGCCTGATCATTGAGAGCAACTTCGACGCTGCGGGCTCTGAACCCTGGATCAGGCAGCTTGAAGAGCGCTATTTGCCATCAGTAGTTCAGATCCTGCTGGATGCCGAGCGCAATGCAATCATCCAGCGTTACACCGAAAGGTCGGCAGACCGGCACCCAGCCCATTTCGACGATATTGCGATCGAAGAGTTCAAACCCGGCCTCTCGAAGCCGTACGCGCCCCCAGAGATCTCCGGCCACACGCTTTCTTTCGACACCACCGATTTCGGTAAGTTCGACACAGACCTAGCCATCTCACAGGTCAAAGACCTGATCATGTCGGGCTCCTGAAGTTGGACGCAAGAACCGCCATCCGAAACACCATCGACCAGCGCGGCCCAATCACGTTCGCGGAGTTCATGGAAGCCGCACTGTACGGTCCCGGTGGCTACTACAACTCCGGATCACCGATCAGCGCCAGCGGCGACTACTTCACAGCACCAACCGCTCATCCGCTATTCGGTGCTCTGATCGCCGTCCAGCTACGACAGATGTGGCAGCTACTCGACAAACCCGATGAGTTCACGGTGGTTGAGGAGGGAGCCGGCAACGGTGGACTCGCTGCCGACATCGTCGAGACTGCGGCGCAACTCGATTCAGACTTCCACAGTGCTTTACGTTACGTCGCGCTCGACGTGGTGCCGCCGGAAACTCAGCACTATGCAGTTTTGCCGCTTGCTGAGGTGCCGCAAGAAGTCACCGGCTGCCTCCTCTCCAATGAACTGCTAGACGCAATGCCGGTGCATCGCTTTCAAGTTCAAGGCGGCGAGCTACTTGAGGTTTTTGTCGCCACAGAAGGCGATGAGTTTGTCGAAGTGCTACAGCCGCCATCGTCATCGGAACTCGAACGACGTCTTAGCCAGCTGACCGCTTCACTACCAGATGGCTATCGCAGTGAAATCAACCTGGGCCTGGACTCGTGGGCGCAACGCCAATCGGCGGTCCTGAAGAGCGGGTGGGCGCTCACTATCGACTACGGGTTCGAACGTTCAGTGCTCTACGGACCTGAGCGGACCGCTGGCTCTCTCCGCACCTACTATCAGCACACGCTCGGACAGGATCCACTGCTTCATCCCGGCGAGCAGGACATCACAGCTCACGTCGATTTCACCGCTGTCGATGAAGCGATGTCGAAAGCCGGATTCGTCAGCGCGGGAACAGCCTACCAAGCGGAGTTCCTGCAAAGGCTGGGCGTCCACGCAGCCGCGGAGCGACTACGGGCAGCGCCTTTGCCTCGGCCGCAGAAACTAGCGAATCAACGTGGGATCGAGGCGCTTATCGACCCAAACGGAATGGGGAGGTTCGTTGTGGCCGCCTACAGCCGCAATGTCGAAACTCCAACTCTACTCGGCCTCGATCCGAACACCGCGGATTCCCAAGATCAACTGGTCAGTCTCCCGCTCTTAAACCCGCGCCGCCACATCGATCTGACCGGTCACCAGTCAGGCAGCTACTTTGAGGTTCCATCGTTCGAGGACCTGTTCTCCGACGAACCGTAACCTCCAGCTACGAAGTGACCGCTGTCGCCTCAATCTCGACCACCACTTCGGGTCGAGCGAGTGTTGGCACACCTACCAGCGTCACCGCCACTCCCATCTCCGAGAGCTGTTCGTCAAGCGCAGCGGAAGCCTCGGCAAGCTTCTCAGGACCGCCAACGACATAGGTCCGCACCTTTGCCAGATCCCTCCACGCCATCCCCTGCTGCTCTATCGACCAGCGAACTGTCTCGAGCGTCGCCTCAACCTGTCCGGCAACATCGAACTCATTCCTGACGGTCTCACCCACTACTGTGGAAGTTGAACCTGCGACATAAGTCACATCTCCGCCACTCACTCGCACTGACCTGCAGTAGTTGTGGTCCACCTCGTAACTACGACCTGACCGCAGATTGTTCCGCCCCTTCGCAGCATCCTGCACCGCCTCACACTCAAGCATGAACCGATGTCCCTCGCCGACCCCATCGACAGCTATCCCAGCTGAAGTCGGAATCGCCTGGCTCATGAACGCCGCCCATTGCGCTGGAGGCTCAGAGAACTGAGCATCAGGCAGCATGAAGTGTCGAGTGGAAACTACGTCCGCAACCTCCATGCCGAACTCACCAAGTGCCGCCGTGATCTGTCCGGAGATATCGCCAATCTGCTCTCCAACGTCCGCGCCATCGCCCGTGACGCCACTAACCCAGAGATCTCCGTCGCAGAAGACCGCCGTGGACGTACTGCTCATCTCGTCTGAGTTGAAGTGTTTCATTCGACCAGCGCCGCCCTTTATGGCCTCCAGTTCGATAGCAACCGCGGCGTTATTCGGGAGGTGCGGCACCTTGATGGCGCTAAACGCCGGACCCGGATGGTCAAAGACAACTCCGTGGGTATCTCTGATTTCCTCCTCACCACCGCCCGTCTCTTCTTCGACATACCAGGCACGCGTCCTGACGACGTCTGCAGGAGCTACACCCTGGTCTCTGAGCATGGAAAGAGTCAGCTGGAATATGCGATGGGTCTCAGACTCAAGGCCGCCGGGCCGATCGGAAACCAGCCCTGAAGACATGACTCGGTCCCCAACGATCACGAGTTGAGGAGGACCGTCCGCCTGACCGCCATCCTTTACTGCTACTCGGTTCGACATGCTTCAGATCTCCGGATCTCGTTCATTAGGCTCGCCGCCGGTTCCCACTGACAATACGACCTTATGTGCTGCGACAACTGCTACGATTAAACTCAACTGCAGGCAGCACTCGGAAACCCGATCTCGCACCATTGTCAGACTCTGAGCTCAAGAAAACATCACTGTTCGACGCGCACGTCGCATCCGGCGCGCGAATGGTTCCATTTGGCGGATGGGACATGCCAGTCCAGTATCCGGCCGGGATCATCGCCGAATCCCGGGCGGTTCGCGAAGGCAGCGGCATCTTCGATGTCTCTCACATGGGCCGGATAGAGTTCACCGGCCCTGGCGCGGTTGCCTTCCTGGACACAGTTCTCAGCGCACACGTCGCGGAGCTCAAACCGGGCAGGTCAAAGTACCACATGATCTGCAACCAGGAAGGCGGAATCATAGATGACGCCATCGTGTACCGGCTGGAAGAAGACCGGTGCCTCCTGGTAGTCAACGCAGCAAACGCGAAGGCTGACTTGAGTTGGATCACGCCGAAGGCCGAGGCATTTGGCGGCGTGGTGTGGAAGGACATTACCGCCGAAACCGGGATGATCGCGTTGCAGGGGCCGAAATCTGTCGAGCTGGCCGATTCGTTATCGGGAGTCTCGGCCTCAGGAATACGCAGGTTCCGCATCGGCGAGATCAACGTCGCAGGAGTCCCCTGCCTCGCTGCTCGGACCGGTTACACAGGTGAAGACGGCTTTGAGTTGATGCCGGCAGGCGACGATCTGGAAGAGCTGTGGAATGCCCTGAAAGAGGCTGGCAGCGCCGAGTGTGGGCTTGGGGCAAGAGATGTGTTGCGCCTGGAAGCAGGACTGATGCTTCACGGCAACGATATGACAGTCGACAACAACCCTTATGAAGCGGGACTTGGGTGGACCATCAAGCTCGAAAAGCCCGACTACATTCCGGGAGTCGCTCTCGGCCGGATAGCTGCATCAGAAACACCGAGAACGATAGCCGGTTTCAGGATGAAGGGGCGGGCCATCCCTCGACAGGGGATGGATATCCTGCAAGGCGGTAAGCCTGTCGGCGAGGTCACGTCCGGGACTCATTCGCCTACGCTTGACGCTGATATAGGCATGGGCTACGTTCCGCGCCAACTGGCCGATGTTGGCACAGAGATCCAGATCGATGTGCGTGGCCGCCATGTTGAGGCCGAGATCGTCGAGTTACCCTTCTATAAGCGGTCCTGAGACCCGAGTTGACGGAACCAGTAAATCGAGTCGGCCCGGCGCAACCGGTGGCACGAGACTGATATGAACCCCGAGAACCTGAAGTATTCCAAAGAACACGAATGGGCCCGCGTCGAGGGCAGTACGGTTGTCGTCGGCATCACCCAGTTCGCAGCCGAGCAGCTTGGTGACGTCGTCTACGTCGACCTGCCTGAGGCCGGGTCTGACATCGAACAGTTCGGCAAGTTCGGTGAGATCGAATCGGTCAAGACAGTCAGCGACCTCTTCTCACCTGTCGGCGGCAAGATCGTTGAAGTCAACGATTCGGTTAAGGACAGCCCCGAAAAGGTCAATGAAGACACCTATGGTGAAGGCTGGCTTCTGAAGATCGAGATATCAGACCCCGGGCAACTCGACGCCCTCATGGATGCCGCCGGATACGAGTCCCTTACCGCCGAATAGTGCTACCAGCGGAGATACGAATGGTCCACACCGTTGATCATTCTGCCGAGCCCACCAGTGGCTCGAGCAGCCAGCACCCCTACGTTCCAGCGACTGACGACGACCGCGCGGAAATGCTCTCCGCGATTGGCGTCGACAGGTTCGAGGAGCTGATCCAGGACATACCTGAGCACACGCGATTTCCGCAGCTCGGTATCGCTGAGGCAGCTCCTGAACTTTCGCTATCCGCTGACATTGCAGCAATGGCAGCTCGGAACGTCACTCCCGGTGACTACGCCTGCTTCCTGGGCGCAGGCGCATATCGCCACTTCATACCCTCCACCGTCAACGCCATACTGCAGCGAGGCGAGTTCGTCACCGCGTACACGCCCTATCAGCCGGAAGCGGCGCAGGGAACGCTCCAGACCGGTTTCGAGTTCCAGTCCGCCATATGCCAGATCTTCGACATGGAGGTCGCAAACGCAGGCATGTACGACGGCCCAACCGCGTTCGCTGAGGCGGCGCTGATGGCGTGCAGGATCACTCGCCGCAACAAAGTGGCTGTCCTCGACACAGCCGACTCTCGCCTGGTCGAAGTTCTGCGTGCCTACAGCGTCCACCAGAACATCGAAATCCAGACGATCACTCCGGACGCGGCAGTATCGGACGATATCGCCTGCATCGCGTTCCAGAGCCCGAACCTGTACGGCGTACTGGAAGATGTTGGCGGACTGACCGGCCGCGCCCATGCCGCCGGGGCGCTCTCGATAGTCCATGCCAACCCGACGGCGCATGGACTGTTCGAGCCGCCGGGCAAATACGGCGTCGACATCGTCACAGCTGAAGGTCAGCCACTCGGCGTGCCGCTATCGTTCGGCGGCGCGTACGTCGGCCTCTTCGCTTGTAGACAGGAACACATCAGGCAGCTTCCGGGCCGCATCATCGGCAGGACCACCGATACAGAAGGCCGCACCGGCTACGCCCTGACGCTTCAGACCCGTGAGCAGCACATTCGCAGGGAACGAGCTACTTCAAACATCTGCACAAGCACGCAACTCATCGGCCTGATGGTCGCTGTGTATGTAGCGACGCTCGGCAAGCAAGGCCTTAAAGACGTGGCGAACCTCTGCTACCAGAAAGCCCATTACGCAGCATCTGAGATCGCAGAGATCCCGGGATTCTCACTGCCAGTCGAAGGCACCTTCTTCCACGAGTTCGCCCTCACCTGCCCTCGTCCTGTTTCCGAAGTCAACGCGGCGCTCCTCGAAAAGGGCATCATCGGCGGCTACGACATCAGCGATCGCATCCCTGACACGATGCTGATCTGCGTGACCGAGATGAACTCGCGCGCTGAGATCGACAAACTCGTTGCAGCACTCGCTGAGATCGGAGGTGCGGCATGACCACTTCCAACACAGCGAACGAACTCGACAGACGTCTGCTCATGGACCGCTCTGTCCCGGGCCGCACCGCCGTGACGCTTCCACCGTCGGATGTACCAGAACAGGACATGCCGCAGGAGTCTCTACTACGTGACGATCTGCCGCTGCCTGAGGTCTCCCAGCTAGAGGTGATCCGCTACTTCTCGCTACTCAGCCAGCTCAACTTTTCGATAGACACCAACTTCTATCCGCTCGGGTCTTGCACGATGAAATACAACCCGAAGCTCAACGACGCCATGGCCTCGCTGCCGGGCTTCGCTGGAATTCACCCCAATCAACCGTCCGACCAGGTCCAGGGCGCAGTGCAGCTCATGCACGAGCTCCAGGAGTTGCTTGGAGACCTGACAGGCCTACCCGGCGTCAGTCTGGCTCCACTGGCGGGAGCGCAGGGTGAATACGCGGGGCTACTGATCGCAAGGGCCTACCACGCCAGCAGGAACGACTCCGCTCGCACCGTAGCGCTCATCCCTGACAGTGCCCATGGCACGAATCCTGCGTCCGCGGCGATGGCAGGCCTCGAGGTCGTGACGGTGCCGTCCGCCTCTGACGGCAACGTCGATGTCAACGCCCTTAGAGACCTCGCTGACGAACGCACCGCGGTCTTCATGCTGACGCTTCCGAGCACTCTTGGACTGTTCGAACCGAGCATACTCGAGATCACTCAGATCGTTCACGATGCTGGCGGGCTGGTCTACGCGGACGGAGCGAACCTGAACGCCCTGCTCGGGATAGCCAAGCTGGGAGACCTTGGCTTCGACATCTGCCACTCCAACCTGCACAAGACCTTCTCCACTCCGCACGGTGGAGGAGGCCCCGGCTCCGGTCCTGTGATGGTCACTGACGAGCTGGCAAAGTTCCTGCCGGAGCCTGTGGCAACACGAAACGGCGATTCATACACGCTCTCGGAGCCCGAGAGCAGCATCGGCAAGATCAACGGCTTCCACGGCTCGTTCGGAATCCTGGTGCGGGCGTATACGTACATTCGCGCCATGGGCAGAGATGGACTGAAGTCAGCCGCAGAAAACGCGATCATCAATGCCAACTACATTCAGTCCCAACTGAAGGACAGTTTCGACCTCGCGGCCGACCGCTACTGCATGCACGAAACTGTGCTCAGCGCATCGAGACAGAAAAAGCGCGGCGTCAAGGGCCTCGACATAGCGAAACGGCTGCTGGACCACGGTATTCACGCCCCCACCATGTACTTCCCGCTCATCGTTGATGAAGCACTGATGGTGGAGCCGACGGAAACCGAGTCGAAAGAGACGCTCGACCACTTCATCGAGGTGATGCGGCAGATAGATGACGAAATAACCTCCGACCCTGAAACGGTCCAAACCGCGCCACACACTCTGCCTGTCACACGCCTTGACGAAGCTGCCGCCGCGAGGAAGCCATATCTACGATGGCAAGGATGAGCGATTCGGCCCGCACCTGCCGAGGTTAGCCTCGTCGGCCGAACACAGGAGCAGCCCCATGCCGATGATGGTCACCCGTGGCCGGGCGAAGGCGCCAACAGAGGCGCGCCACACGCAGGCCTGAACTTTCTCAGCACTTCATTCGTTCATCCGCCATCGCGGAACGGCTCGTCGCGCTAGCTCGAATCCGCGAGACCGACCTTGTCGTCGAGGCTGGACCGGGCCACGGCGTGCTCACAAGGCACCTGGCAGCTTCGGCGGCTCAGGTAATCGCCGTGGAGGCAGATCCGACGCTGTGTGAGCGGCTCAACGCAAAGCTGTCTGCAGCCTACAACGTCACTGTTCGTCGAGGCGACTTCCTGAAGTACAGACTCCCGTCAGGGCAGTACACGTTCTTCTCGAACATCCCGTTCGCCCGCACCGCAGACATAATGCGCAAACTCGTCTTCGGGAGCGCTCCGCCACAGCGCGCATTCGTCATCATGGAGTCGATCGCCGCTACACGATTCCTCGGGCAGCCTTTCGGGCCTGAATCCGAACTCAGCCTCAGACTTAAGGCGCGATTTCATCCTTCAATCATCAGCTGGATTCCACCTCAGTCCTTCTCACCTCCACCTGCAGCCAATGCTGTAATGCTTGGACTGGAAGCACGCAGTGAGCACTTTCGCCAGGGTTCTGAACTTCGCGACTTCGACCGATTCGCCAGGTCCATCTTCCGCTCACACGGTGGCAACGCGCGGAACATCCTCCGACAGAAGGTGCCGGGAACGGCCGCCCGGTCGCTGACAGCCGAACTCGGCTTCCCGGCACACGCTGCACCGTCTAACATCTCGTTCGAACACTGGATGACAGTGTTCAGACTCGCTCGATGGAATGGCAAACACGCATGATCATCGATACACACGTCCACATCTGGGAGATGCCGCCCGTGGCGCCAGTTGGGCCAACGGCGCCTCGCTGGACCGCAGAGCCCACCGCTCCCGGAACGGCTGAGATGCTGCTCGAAGAGATGGACGCAAACGGCGTAGACCGCACGGTACTCGTCCAGACCTCGTTCTCAACCTGGGACAACGGCTACGTCGCAGACGCCGCCAAACGATACCCAGATCGATTCGTTTCGCAGGGCCTCATCGACCCGCTCGACCCGGATAACGCACAGCACGCCGCCTACTGGATGGATGAGCGCGGCATGACCGGCTTCAGGTTTCACCCGATGTACTACCACGTGGACGATCCAGTAGAGGGCAAGATCCTGACCAAAGCGGAAAACGCCACCATGTTCGACGCGATCGAGCGGCGGAATGGCATCGTGCAGGTGCACTGCACACCGGAATACGCGGCGCAGGTCGACACTGCGGTCTCTCGCTATCCCGGTATCACGTGGCTGCTCGATCACATGATGTATCCGCTCCCTGAGATGGCATCAAACGGTTGGAGCGCGTACCGTCCAGTGCTCGACCTTGCGAGCCATCCCAACACGCTCATCAAGATCTCAGACGTTCACAACCGCTCGAACGAGCCGTTCCCTCACCAAGACATGCACGATGCCGTGAAGATCGCGATCGATGCGTTCGGCATTGAACGTTGCATGTGGGGCACTGGATATCCGGGCTATCACCGGGTCGAGCACGGCTGGCCAACTCTCGCAGAGGAATTACGCATTGTCAGAGAGGCGTTCGACTGGCTCACGGATTCCGAGCGAGCGCTGCTACTTGGTGATAACGCGGCCCGCCTATGGCGTTTCTGATCGTTAGGCGCGCCGCCCACGACGTTTGCTGCGATACCATCCAACCTCCAAGACCTGATCATCCCCTGAACGGAATCTTCAATGACACTCCAGCCCGGCACCGAAGCCCCAGATTTCACGCTCAACGCTCACGATGGAAACGCTGTAACTCTGTCCTCGTACAAAGGCCGACGCATCATCCTGGCCTTCCATCCGGCCAGCTTCACCGGAGGCTGAACGAACCAGGTTTCCGGCTTCCGTGCGAAGTACGACGAGATTGTTGCAGCAAATGCCGAAGTCATTGAGATCAGCGTCGACAACGCGCCTTCTCAAAAGGCCTGGGCCGAATCACTCGGCGGAATCGACTTTCCACTACTGGCAGACTTCCATCCCAAGGGTGAGGTGGCAAAGACGTACGGCGTATACAACGAAGATCGTGGCGTCGCCATGAGATCGGTCTTCCTCATCGACGAGAACGGCGTCATACGGGACTCGGAAGTCTTTCCGCAGGGCATGATCCCGAACGCCGCCGAGGTGCTGAAGAAGCTTGCAGCGATCTGACACGAGGCGATATGCCGGAGGACCAGCAACAACCGCGCTCGAAGCCACCGGTCGTAATCGCCGACTACAACCCGAACTGGCCGCTGCACTTCGAGAAGCTCAAAGAGCCGATCTCCAAAGTTCTCGGCCCACTGGCAATCGCAATTGAGCACGTGGGCAGCACATCGGTTCCTGGTCTGGCCGCCAAGCCCATCATCGATCTCGACATCGTCATCGCAGGCGAGAACGACATCCCTGAGGCGATACGACTGCTGGCGACCATCGGCTACACCCATGAAGGCGATCTTGGAATCACAGGCAGAGAAGCGTTCTCGACACCTCCAGACACGTACAAGCATCATCCATATCTGGTCGTCGAAGGGTATGAGCCTTTTACGCGCCACATTGCATTTCGGAATCGATTGCGACGTGACGCCGAAGCACGTGCTGAGTACGAGACGCTAAAACGGCGACTCGCACATGAGCACCGCCACGACTCGGAGAACTACTCGTATGCCAAGACCGAGTTCGTGGAGCGGGTCCTTGCGGAAGAGCTAGGCGAGAATCACCGTATAGGACCGGTTCAGCATCGCCGACCCTCGTGAAACCCAGCTCTGGCTACCAGCGGTGCAGATTGGGCGCAAAACTCGCCTCGTAGAACTCTGCGACATGCTCGCCGGGCGGCACAACGGAGTCCAGCGCAGAATCCACCTCATCGCCCAGCTCAACCTCCAGCGCACCGAGGTTGTCCTCCAGCTGCTCAAGAGTCCGTGGGCCCACGAGCGGCGCAGTCACACCCGGCTGATTCATCACCCACGCCAGGGACAGCTGAGAAACGGTGCATCCCTTTGCATCCGCAATCGGCCTGATCGCCTCTACGATGTCCAGCACGCCACCGCTAAACCGTCGCAGTTTGCCCGGGTCCGTCTCGTCTCCGAAACGTGTGCCGGTAGCCTGCTGCTGCGCCTCGGCCCGAACGTACTTGCCCGTCAGTCCACCTCCCGCCAGTGGGCTCCACGGTATCTGCGCCATGCCATAAGTCCGGCACATCGGCAGATGCTCACGTTCGATCCTTCGGTCCGCCATGTTGTAAGGCGACTGGTCCGAAACAAACCTGTTCAAGCCCAGCTCTTTGGCTGCCCAGAGAGACTCCACAACCTGCCACGAGCCGAAGTTCGATGTGCCGATATAGCGGACCTTCCCAGACCGGATGAGATCGTCCATTGCCCGCAACGACTCATCGATCGCGATGTGCCTCGATGGCCGGTGAAACTGGTACAGGTCGATGTGGTCTATCCGCAGCCGTCGCAGGCTCGCCTCACACTGCTCAATGATGTGCAAGCGTGAGTTACCAAGCGCGTTCGGGTCATCTGACATGCGTCCATTGACCTTCGTCGCCACCAACACCGAGTTGCGTTTGCCATTTCGCTTCAACGCATCGCCAACCACCACTTCACTCTCGCCAGCGTTGTAAACGTTCGCCGTATCCAGGATGTTGATCCCAGCGTCGATCGCACGATCGATGATCGTGTACGAATCCTCGGCTGAAGTCCTGCCACCGAACATCATGCAACCCAGCACCAGCGGGCTGATGTTCACACCTGTCCGACCGAACTGGACGTAGTTCATCTATCACTCCGAAGTCCGCTAACTCGCTGCCGCAACAACATGCTCGAAATCTTACCGAAGCCCTGTGATCAGATGTGGCTTATCAGGCTTGATGTCGTTTAGAGCCGATGCAGTCATCCCTGCATCAAGCTGGGTGATCGCTCCTACGTAAGTCGCAGGTAAATGCACCAAGGTACGCAGATGAGACATCGCCTCAGGTACTCGGCAATACCACTCGTCCTGCTACTGCTGCTGACTTCATGCGCAGATCCTGTCGGCGCGATTACAGGCACACCGACCGCTGACAAGGTGCTCTTGAACGCCAGGCGAGTGGCAAGGGATCTCGACTCCTACCGCGCCAGCTTCACGGTCAACGAAACAACGCACTATCCACAGAGTCCGCACCTCGATTTCACCGAATCGACGGTCGGCAGCGTTGGGATGGAGAACAGGCAGCAGTTCCACCTGGTGCCGGAGCCAGGACTAGAAGTAATCCTCTCAGACGACAACGTCTACTCAAGGCTGGATGAGGGCGGATGGACGGTAGCGCCTGTAGGTTTCGATGAAGACGATCTCTTCCCACATGAATTCTCATCGCTTCCACCGGGCCATCCCGAGCCTCTGCTCAATCGGCGCAACTTTGGCGCGACCTCACTGAGCGACATAGTGACTCTCGATGGCAAACTCGTCTACATCGTCAGTGGACTCGTTCCGGCGCCTCTGCTTGGAACTGGGACCGCGCCGCACGTGCTTTCCGACACCGCCCGGATCTACATCGACTCAACGACATTCCATGTGGTCCGTGTCGAGATAGACCACAACGTCCGCGATAGTCTGCGTGAGGACTCCGGATACCAGGTCATTCCCGGAGTAGTCGAAATTCAGACCACTGAGGTCTACGAATACAGGGATCACAACTCGCCGGTCGAGATCAGCGTGCCGGAAGTTCCTGCCGAGCGTTAACCAGCGCCCATCGAAAATGCCTGCGGCCTGGTTCGGCCCACGGTAAACTGTCCACCCGATTCAACCCGCTGGTGTCACGCGCCCAAATACGCCGCACGTCACCGCCAACTCGAGCAAGAGTCATGGAGACCACAACTTGCCATCCCATTCGAAGTTAGATGTCCTCAACGCAGTACACAACACCGGCATCGTTCCGGTGTTTTACAACGCCGACCTTGAGAAGGCCAAAGGGATAGCAAAGGCCTGCGTCGCAGGCGGCATCACCGTGCTGGAGTTCACTAACCGGGGCGACCACGCCTGGGAGGTCTTCTCCCAGCTTCACACCTTCTGCCAGAACGAGCTGCCGGACGCCATTCTTGGAGCCGGCTCAGTCCTTGATGCGGGCACTGCATCGATGTACATCTCAGCTGGCGCGAGCTTCATCGTCGGGCCAGTCACGAACCCGGACGTTGCGAAGGTCTGCAATCGACGCAAAGTCGCTTACGTCCCTGGCTGTGGCACGGCCAGCGAGATCTCTGCCGCTGAAGAGCTTGGCGCTGACATCGTCAAGATCTTCCCGGGCTCGGCAGTCGGTGGCCCGCAGTTCGTCAAAGACGTTCTCGCGCCGATGCCCTGGTCGTCGATCATGCCTACTGGCGGCGTAGACATCACCGAGGATTCACTGCGGCCCTGGTTCGAAGCGGGAGTGGTCGCCGTCGGGATGGGCTCGAAGCTTGCAAGCTCAGATGTTGTGGCAAACAGCGACTGGGCGACACTTGAGCAGCGCAGTCGAGACGTTGTGGCGCTCATCAAGCAGCTCAAAGGCGGCTAGAATCCGCGTCGGGGCGAGACCATGGTCTCGCCCAAACAAGAACGATCAACCAGGCAACCGTACACGTTGCCATAGAACAGCGTCGGGAGACACAAGATGGCAAAGGTCGTCACGTTCGGAGAGATCATGCTCCGCCTCGCAACACAGCGGCGCGAGCGCTTCACCCAAGCACGAGAGTTCGAAGTCACATACGGCGGCGGAGAGTGCAACGTAGCAGTCTCGCTCGCTCACTTCGGAGTCGACGCAACTTTCGTGACGGCGATCCCAGACAACGACATCGGCCAGGCCTGCATCAACTACGTCAGGCAATTTGGCGTAGACACGTCCGAGATCCTTCGACAGGGCAACAGGCTTGGCATCTACTTCCTCGAGTCCGGCGCCGCCATGCGAGCTTCGAAGGTCGTCTACGACCGTGCAGGCGCCTCGATCGCTGAGTTGAAGCCCGGAACGGTCGACTGGGAGAAGGTCTTCTCGGGCAAGGACTGGTTCCACTTCACCGGCATCACACCAGCGATTTCCGAGACCGCGGCCGCAACATGTGCAGAGGCCGCCGACGCAGCGGCGCAGCTCGGTCTGACGGTCAGTGCCGACATGAACTACCGCAAGAACCTGTGGTCTCCCGAGCAGGCGCAAGCGGTCATGAAGCCACTGATGAAGCACGTCGACGTGGCTATCGGCAACGAGGAAGACGCAGAGAAGTGTCTTGGCGTCGCTGCGGAGGGTGTTGACGTTTCGACGGGCGAGATCGATGCCGAAGCCTACAGGCCTGTCGTCCAGGAGCTTGTGAACCAATTCGACTTCAAGAAAGTGGGCATCACGCTCCGCGAGAGCCAGTCTGCAGATGACAACGACTGGAGCGCTATCTACTACGACGGCGGTGGAATCTTTCTCGGACGTAAGTACGCTGTACGGATCGTCGACCGTGTCGGTGGAGGCGACGCCTTCTCAGCTGGAGTCATCTACGGCAACCTGCAAGATGGCTGGTCATCGCAGCAGGTGCTCGACTTCGCGGTCGCATCATCCGCCATGGCGCACACATTCCACGGCGACTTCAACCTTGTAACGGTCAAAGAGGTCATGGCCGTAGCGGGCGGCGACGTGTCCGGCCGAGTGCAGAGGTAGCGAAGGGACTCTGAAAGCGAGTGGGCGATGCCTGAAGCCAGACTACAAGGCCGCACTGCGCTGGTTACCGGCGCATCGCAGGGCATCGGCCGTGCTATAGCGCTCGCATTTGCCCGCGAAGGTGCGAATGTCGTTGTGACGGCACGCAGTGAGGACAAGCTGCGGTCGCTCGCCAGCGTGGCGGAATCACATGGTGTCGAAGCGCTGGCTGCACCTGCGGACATAGGCGTCGAGTCCGAGATCCTCGGAGTTGCCGAAGCCGCGCAGGAGAAGTTCGGCGGCGTCGACATACTGGTCAACAACGCGGCCATCATTCACCCGCGCATACCGGTCTCGGACTTCGACCCACAGCTGTTCCGAGACGTACTGAACGTCAACCTCACCGGCACGTTCCTGATAACGAAAGCCCTGCTGCCCGGCATGATTGAACGCCGTTACGGCAAGATCATCAACATCTCATCTATTGGAGGCCGCAAGGGAGCAGCTGGCCGCGGCGCGTACCGCATCACGAAGTCAGGCCTAATCAGCTTCACCGAATCGCTTGCCGCCGAGGTGAAGGAACATGGAATCGATGTCAACGCCATCTGCCCGGGCGGTGTTGACACGGAGGGCTACCGAGACGCCTTCGACTCAGCCGGACGCTCAGAGAACCCGAAACTGATGGACCCCGATGAGATAGCGCAGGTGGCCGTATTCCTCGCCAGCGACGCTAGCTCCGCAGTAACCGGAGCCGCAATAGACGCCTTCGGAGGCACCAACCCGCTGTTTAGCTGAGATGACGCGCCTGGTATCGCTACACGCAGGCGACCTAACTCGGCGGTCGGCCGCCTTCCAGCTCACCGTCCGGATCATGACCCTCTAGCAGCGCCCGGTGCTTCGGCAGGATCTTCTCCTGGTAGGCGCGCTCGAGCCGGTCGATGAGGTGAACCGGGTGCGGGTCCGAAATGATCGTTGCGCCCGTTTCCTTGTTCATCACGCCGAGTAGCTCATCGATATGGTCTGCGATGCCGCCGGTGCCAGTCAGCACACCGATCAGCTTCGCCTCATCATAGGCGATCGCAAACTCACCCAGCGTTCCAGATCGCCCGCCGGCAATCACCACGACATCGCAACTGCGGATGTTCTCGATCTCTCGACCCATCAGACCTGAGCCCGTGTAGACGATCAGGTCGTAGCCGCGCGTGGGCGACTTATACCGTTCAATGTGCTCTTTCAGGTTCAACGCTGGCGAAATGCCGATGACCAGTCCGCCCTCAGACTTGGAGCCAAGGACGGAGTCGTGCGGCAGGCCGGGAGCGACTCCCGTGACCAGCACATAGCCACGCTTGCCGATCTCCTGACCAAGCTGGTAGAGCGTTTGCCGGATTTCGTCCTGTACCTCGCCGCCAGCAGAGCCCATGACTCCAATTGCAAGTGGCGGAAAGGTCGAAAGCTCTTCGAATCCGGAAGTGATCTTGTATGTCATGAAATGTGTAGGTGAACGACAGAAGGGGTGTTAGGCAGACGGCTGAAACAATAACGATACAGTCATCGAAGTCGTCTCGCGTCTGTGCCTACACGGTCAACAGCGTGAGTGTCACGCCCGTGGCCCGCCGCGAAACGCCGCGGCGGCCTAGCCAGCCTGATCCACCAGCCAGTCTCGAGATGCGATCTTCTGCTCCGGGGTGCCATAAGCCATGCTGTAATGGCCCGTGTAACCGGCCGATTCCAGGCTCTTGAACATCGAGCCGAAGTCCAGCGTCCCTTCACCGGGGACCAAATGCGTCTCGTAGTCCCCATTGTTGTCAGCGAGCCGCACTTCACCGATGCGCTCAGTTCCGAATGCGTCGAAGAAGCCGCCTACGCCATCAGGAACAAGATGCGAATGATTGACCGTGAATGCCCAACCAAGCCTGTCGCCTGGGATGGCATCAAAGTAGCCTTTGCACTCTTCGATGGTGTGCGCCATGTAGTGAATCTCAGCATGCACCGGCTCGAAGTTCAGGTTCTCCAACAGGATCCTCGCCCCGGTGTCCGCTGCGTACTTTGAGATCCGCTGCAAACGGTCGAGTGAAGCGCTGGTACGTGCCGACACATCACCAGAGAAGTGGTAGCCAGCGTGAACGACCGTCCACTGGCAGTTCAGAGAATTAGCAAGGTCCACACTTGCTCGCATGTATTCATCCACCGCCCGTGACACGTACGGTGAAGTCTCGGCGACGTTAACCGCGGAAAGCGTGTGCAGCCCGATCGAGATGCCGTTCTTCTCGCAGGTTTCACGCACAGCCTTGACACGGTCGCGGCTCCAACTCTCCATGTGGTTCGGACCGGAGTCAGCGTTGAAGTCGAGGTAGTAGAACTCGTTGGCGATCGCCCAGTCCAGCGCGTCTTCGAGCTTCGTGCCACCGGCGTCGAAGCCAATCCTGTCTTTAAGACTCATTTCGTGGCCTGTTCCTAAGCCGTTCGCACACTGCCGCGCAGCACGCGTGCCTCGTCCGACGCCATGAACACGACGATCTTCGCCACATCGTCCGGTGAAGCAAGAGCGTCCATTGTTCGGTCGAACGTCTCCTTGTCGCCGGTAGCGTCGTACATTGACTTGACTTGCGCAACCTTCAACGGCGTCTTGACCGATCCGGGAAGCACATCGTTCACCCTGATCCCGTACTTCTCGAGAGACTGCTGCATCACCATCGTCAGACCATGGACTCCGCCCTTTGACGAGCCATATGCGAACGAGGACGAACCGCCAAGCACTCCTGCTCCCGACGCGGCGAGAATGATCGTGCCGTTCTTCTGAGTCTTCATGATCGCCGACACATGTTTCGCTATTAGGAAAGTGCCACGCAGGTTGATGTCCAGGACAGTGTCCCAGGTCTCTTCAGGAAACTCGTCGATCTCAACGGCCGCGCCTTGCAGTACTCCAGCGAGGTGGACAAGGACGTCGACACCGCCCATCCAGTCGCTGGCTCCGGAGACCGCCTCTTCGACCTCGCTGCCCTCGCGCACGTCAACATGCCAGTAACGGGCATCCCCGCCAGCCTCCGCGATATCGTTGATCGTCTCGTGGCCATCGCTGTCATTCACATCGAAGACTGCAACCTTCGCTCCGTAGACGGCGGACCTCATGGCGACAGAGCGGCCAATGCCGGTCGCGCCCCCGGTCACGATCATTCGCTTTCCGCTCATATCAACCGGCATCAATCGACTCCATTCAATGTTTGTGGTTTGATCCGCCGTCCAGACCTGGTCAGTCCCAGGTGATCCCGGCCTCATCGGCCTCTCGCTTCAGACCCTCGGCCGCAATCGGCACTTTGTCGTCGGGCAGGTGCTCGATCAGTATGTGGGCATCGGGGCAGACGCGCTGCATCCCCTGCAAGAAAGTCGCCTGGTCCAGCATGCTCTCGGGCTGGCCGATGATCGATTCTTCAAAGCGCGGCAGCAGCGATTCGATCAGGGTGAAGTCCTTCGCGTGAGCGCCGAGTATTCGGTCTGGCAGGAGTTCATAGAACTCGTTCAGCAGCTCCGTGTTTCCGTAAGCAGCTTCGATGGAGCCGATGAAGTTCACCGGGTCCATATTGAACTTCAACATCGGCGACCCAACGGCATCTATCAGGTCGCGCACCCGCTGCGCTGACCAGAGCGGTGAGACCACTCCGCCTTCGATGGCCATCTCGACACCCTCCGACTCAGCGACAGCACAGATCTGCTTCCCGCTATCGATCAGTCGATCGAAGACCGCTGCAGACCGGTTTTCAGGATGAGGCAACCAGGCGCCTGATTTGTTCATGCTGCCAGGCCGAAAGTAGGTGTTTGGACAGCCTAGCTTTGCGCTGAAACGGATCATCTGCACGACAAAGTCGACAGCAGATGCTCGCTCCGCTTCATCGTCGGAGCATAACCCGCCTCCGTAGTTACCGACAGACTGCGCCATCGGAAACTCGAACTCCTCGTAGAGCCCGGCCACTCGCGCAATATCATCATCGGTCGCCGAAGCGGGATCATCGGCCCTGATCTGGACGGTCTTGAACCCGATATCCGCCGCACGCTGCAGAGTGTCACGGTCGATGCTTCGCCAGTCTCCACCCACGAGACCAGCAACTCCAAGAATCATGTTTCGCCCTTTGCAGATCACCGGTCATCAGCCTGTGCAGGCACGTCGACCGGAAAGTAAGGCTCAACTGAGCTAGTGAGCCG
This sequence comes from Dehalococcoidia bacterium, assembly GCA_028285005.1. Classification (GTDB taxonomy): domain Bacteria; phylum Chloroflexota; class Dehalococcoidia; order Lucifugimonadales; family Lucifugimonadaceae; genus JAJCYX01. Next base: position 70,041 of record JANQQP010000041.1, read on the forward strand.
GCGCAAAGGTTACAGCAGACGGTGCAGGAAGGCTCGGCTAGCGTCCGAAACGCTCGAGCCCGGTTGGCATCTGCACGTTGTTCTTGAAAGGGTCATCTAGACTCGGCGGAGGAGACGTTGAATCGTCTTTGCCTGCCTCCAGTTTGGTTTTGAGAGCGCCTAACCAGATCTCGTTGGAACGGTTCAACTGGTGAAGAAAGACGGCGCGAGTAGGGAAGAACCTCAGCAGTCCGCCTTTGCCAGACACGTCGAGGCTTACCTGCGTGCTTCTGTAGTCGCCGTCAAGTTTGAGGTCGTGGACCACATGAGCTCCGTAGCTGACCGCATCCCAACGCATCTCTCGTTCACGCCTCCAGATAGCCACTTCCGCTGTGAAGCCGATCATCTTGCGAAGGCGCCACTTGAGTCGACCGTTCTGGCCCTCTCCATTCACCCAGTACGCGCAGGAAACATCCTGTCGCCAACTCGTCCAGAGATCAACGCGGCTGAGCCAGTCCCACACCTGGTCAGGCGGAGCGAAAATCTTGATCTTGTACTCAGCTTCGAAGTCCGGCTGGTAACTGTTCAGCATCTATCGAATCTTACGTGACGGACCGCCAGGTCTACTTGCTCACAATCGCAGTAGCCACGCAAAGGCGATTCCTCCAAACTGTTAGACGCACCGAACGTCGTGCCGGTTGTCTCTTCAACTACGAAAACTGTCAGGTTCGCCACCAGATCGGAAGCGATATGAAACTCGACGCTTTTCCAGGAGCTGGCCCTGAAGCGGCGAAGTGGGCTAAAACCGTGCGTGCCGAGCATGAACAGACCGACAGAGTGCGGTCAGACAATCCCGACGCCGATCACTGGAAGAAACTGGCGCACCGATTCGCCCCTGCCACCCGCGATAGGGCGTTCCAGGACGAGACGTTCCAGGCGATCAAGAAATACGTCAGGCCAGACGACACAGTCCTGGATGTGGGGGCCGGCGCAGGTAGGCTTGCACTCCCGTTGGCCGACATTTGCAGGCACGTAACGGCCGTTGAGCCTTCCGAAGCGATGCAAGCCCGACTCACCGAGCAGGCGGACGGATGGGGTCTCGACAACCTCTCAGTCGTTGCGTCGACCTGGGAAGATGCAGAGGCAGACGCTGCAGATGTGGTCATCTGCGCTCACGTCGTATACACCGTACGGAATATATCGGAGTTCTTAGGCAAGCTATCGCAGCACGCCCAACGCGAAGTTATCGTCGTCCTTTTCGAACAGCCTGCCATGGCCAACTACTTCGAACTCTGGAAGAAGGTGTATGGCGAAGAGCGGATCCCGCTTCCCTCGCTCAGTGAGCTCAAGAAGGTTCTCGAAGAGATGCATGTCTCGTTCGATACCGAGCCCCTGTCAGAATGGCAATCGAGACCATTCGCCGACTTCGACTCGGCCTACGAAGAATCGCTCGCAAGACTCTTCATCACGCCCATCGGTGATAACTCTGGCCTCACCAACAAAGTCAGATCTGTACTCGAAGAAACCCTCGAGCCGGTAGAAGATGGGCTGCTGTTCAAGTGGGCACGGCCGCATAGACCCTGGCTTGTCCGTTGGTCAACGTAACCACCGGCCTCCGATAAGTGCACGACCAGTGGTGCCAAACTTCTGGCCTATACCATGTAGCCGCCAGTAAGCCGCCTCTGACCGAAACTGCAGGACAAATAACTTAGTCCCGGAGTATTCAGCTCCTATGGTCAATCCCACTGAACAGGCAAGAGACGAGACCGACGAGACACTCGCGTCTCCCGGCCTGGGGTTCGACATCGAGGATGAGGATCGAGAGATCCCGGCGCCGACACCCGAAGAGCTGGAGTCTGTGCGTGAGACCATCGAAGAGCAGATCACGTCTGGCGTAGATCCCTCAACTGTTGCCGAACTCGTGACCGCTCTAAGAGACCCAGACCAGGCGACCGTCGTCTCCCAGCTCTCGCCCGAGGTATGCACGGTCCTCTTGCCTGCTCTCTCAAGTGAGCGTATCGCCGATTTCATTGACCACATGGACGTGGACGAGGCGATCGATTTCTCGCGGCTCCTGCAGCCTCCGAAGCTCGCTAGCGTGCTCGACCTTGCCGAACCCGATGTTGCGGCGGACGTGTTGCGAGGCATCGGCTGGGACGAAGCGAGCCGCGTGCTGATGCGGATGGCCGACCGTTCGACGATCGGCAATCTGCTCCTCTACCGCGACGATGATGCCGGTGGCCTGATGACGACCAGCATCATCGCCCTGCGCGACAGCTGGCCGGTTCCGCATGCCATCAACATGATCCGCACCTCAGGACTCGACACAGCTCATTTGAGAGACCTGTTCGTGGTATCTGAGTCGCAGCATCTTGTCGGAAGCCTGAACCTGCCCGAACTCGTCTTCGCTCCACCGGGCTCGCTGGTCGGGGACGTGATGAATACAGACGTGATCTCAGTCCAGACCGGAACCGACCAGGAAGAGGCTGCACGCCTGATGGCGCGCTATGAACTACGCAGCATCCCTGTTGTGGACGTCAACGGCAGGCTCGAAGGAGCAATCTCGATCGAAGACCTGGTGCAAGTGGCCCAGGAAGAGGCCACGGAAGACATGTTCCGTCTCGCCAGCACCGGGCGGCAGGACACGGTGCAGGGGCCGGTCATGGTGTCGGTCAGAAGCCGTCTGCCGTGGCTGATCGCGAATATTGGCACTGTGCTGATCGTCGCGCTGATCCTGGCGCTGTTCGAAAACACTCTGGACACCATCGCCATACTCGCCGTCTACATGCCGATGGTCATGAACCAGGCAGGCGTCGCGGGCACCCAGGTCACCACCGTCGTAGTGCGTTCGCTGGCCCTCGACGAGATCACGACCGGCTCGACAATGCGCCTTCTGCGCCGCGAATACATCCTCGCAGCGGCCAACGGCGGCGCCGTAGCGAGCGTGATGGCGGTCGTGGTCGGACTCTGGCGGCTTGATCTCTACCTGGGGCTGGTGGTCTTTGCGGCAATGATCGGCAGCTACTTCGTGGCAGCATCGGTCGGAGTGCTGGTACCGATGGCGCTCCGGAAGTTCAACATCGACCCGGCAACCGCGTCCGGTGTCGTGCTCACCACGTTCACCGACATCGCAGGCGGCGCTTTCTACCTCGGCCTCGCCACGATCTTCCTGACTCTGTTGCGTGAGTAGCCAGGGTCACTAGCCGCCGAGCCGCTCGTACCACTTCGCCATCACTGCGCCTGCGGCACGGTCACGCACACCGCTTGTGTCGAACTGCCATGCTCCGACGTAGTCAAACGCCCATGAGAACGAGCCCGCCATAAAGGGTCGCTCGGCAATCTCCTGGAACATCGCCTCGTAAGCCGCAGCCTGGTAGAGCTGCCCGAACTCGTCGCCCGCTCCTGCCTTCGAGTCCGCATGGATCGTGTACAACATCACCGGCTTGCCCCACCGGTCCCACAGCGGATCGACTTTCTGCTCGAAGCCAGCCGAATAGTACGCCTGGAAATCAGCGACACTCGCTTCACTCGGCAGGTCAGGAACACCGATGTCGTACGTCGTCACGCCGACGTAGTCAGCAAGACCCGGGAAGTCGTAGCTGGTCTGGCCGCCGCTAATCAGGATCTTGCCCGAGTACACCTCACGCACCTTCGCAATCAGCTCCTGAACCTTCAGATCGAACTCCGGCGCATAGCTCTCATCGTGAAAGAAGCTCGGAGGCGGGAAGACGTGGAAAACGTAACCCGGCAACATCAGCATCTCGGCGCCGATCTCTTCTCCAACCAGCGCGTTCCACATCCACTGCGCCTCAGCCTGTTCGAGCCACTGCTCCCACCACTCTCTCGAGCCAGCGGAAACGGTCTGGTCCTGCCAGTCAGGCAGAACCTCCGGGTTCATCTGAGGCGCAAGGAATATCTTCATCCCTTGTTCGCGGGCGACCTCAGCCTGCGCACGGATATCGTCAATCGGGGTGAGCACAGTCCAGATTCGGACCGGCCGCGATTCGATGAACGGTTCAGGAAGGATCTCGCCGAAACTCCACACGGAGGATATGGCCACCCATTCGCCGTTTACCGCATGCCCGGCTTCGAAAGCCGAATCCGATGTCGGTAGGAACGATTCAGACCAGAAGTCCGGCAGGAACAGCCCCGAGACCCAACCTTCTCGCGGCTCAACTCCTCCATCCCACGCAGCCACATAGTCGTTAACTTCCTGACCGTGATAGTCAGTGTCCACCGTGAGTTCGCCGCTCGTCCGTTCAGTTTCAGAAACCGTGTACCGGTATCTCATCGGCCCATCGTGACCGAAGTTCACATCAGCCTCATAGAGCCACGGGTTGCCCGGCACCTGCGACATCACAGTGCCGTTGGCGCCAACAGCCGGACGGTCACCTGTGAGAACGATGGTTGCGTTCTCCGGGGTTTCTGGCGGAATCGAAAGCCTGAAAGTCACAGTCAGGCCGCCTCTATCGTCCCGAAGCGTCGGGTCAGGCAGGCTTGCCCACTTCGTCACCTTCACCGGTACTTCGGACGATTCACCTGGCACTGTTATCGAGCGGTTGCCCTCGACGTCAAGCCCGGGCGAACCATCCTTGCCGTACATGTCATCTCCGAGCGAGATGCTGAACCGATACTCTGATCCCGGCGGGTGCGAACCGATGACTGTCACCCATTGGGTCGAGTTGAGCTGGTTCATGCGGTACGTCGGCCCGTTGCGCAAGTAGACAGGCACGCCTTCCGGAGTGTTGACCGGAACATCAACGCGCAGCGTTGTAAGCGGCCATCCCTCGTTGCCCCACCACACTGCGGCATCGTTCCGTTCCGACCCGGCCTCTCCGACGATGAAGTTGCGGAAAACACGCGAAGCGCGATCAACCTCGGCCGAAACATCGGAACCCAGCGTGTAGAAATACTCGACGTAGGCACCTGCTGGCAGGTCCAGCGTCAGTGTCGCCCGATCACCCTCGCGGCTCATCTGGGGCATGCTGATTCCGCTCGGCACCGAAGGCAGATTTGTGCTGAGTGGCCGCGCGCCGAGTTGCCGCAAGTTGCCTGCGACGAAAACGCCTGCGTCCGGCGGCGTCCCTTCAGGTAGCTGAACCGTGAACGTCACTGGCAGCATCGGTGCGCGCTGCATCCTGATCGCAGGTAGAAAGGCGAGCCCGGTTTCGCCAACTTCGATCTCCTGCTGTATAGCCCGATAGTCGCCCTTAGCGGTCGTCGCAACAATACGGTGTACGCCAGGGACTATTCCGGGAACCGAGAAACGGCCTTCGAAGTCGGTAGCCACATGTACTCCGGCCACCGTCACATCGACATCCATCAGCGGCTCTGACGTGTTCCAATCGACTATCCGACCTGTGACCTCAACCTGCTGGAAGTCAGTCTCGAGGTCGTTCCACTGCGGCACGACGTCGCGAACCACGAAGCCGCCGCCCTGTTCGACGATCAGCGAGCGATAGCCGATTGGGTCCCCGGTAAATAGCGATTCACGAGTGATCCGAGTGTCGGCACAGCAGCCGACCTCATCCCATCGGTCATATGCGTACCGCACGAGTGCGCCAACCGGCAGATCCACCTCGCCTGAGTAGATCCCGCTTCCGGCTGGAGACAGCTCAACGTGCGCCCGCGTATATCCGGCGTCAACGGTGTCCACCATGACGTAGACCGGCTCGCCTGGCGGAGTGTTCTCCGGCACTTGCACCTGGAATGTGACTGGTGCAGTGGGAAGTTCGGACTCGGAAAGCTCGAACGGTTGCTCTGTAGCTGTAGCCGGAGGTGGAGTGGCCGTAACAGAACCAGCCTTCTGTGTCGGCAGCGGGTTCGGAGTAGCTGAAGGTGCGACAGGCGTTAGACCGTCCTCACTCGTCCCACCACCGAGGGAGGTCGTAGGTGTGTCAGTCGCAACAGGTTCAGCGGTTCCGGAGACGTTCGACGAGCTGGTGCAGGCGAGGACGACCAGCATCAGCATCCCTATGAACACTGGGATTGGCCGTCGCTTGCTCTCCACCAGCACGACTCCTCTTGACTGCGTTACCTGAAAAACTCAGGTTGCAATCGCCACCGTGCAAGCTCAAGACGGTCTGCACCAACTCCAGCGGATCGGTGCCGGACGTTGTAATGCTAGTTAACTGCCGTCGCCAGCGAACGCAGAAGACACGTGCCGTCGCTGAATCTTGCCAGTAGCTGTCCGTGGGAGTGAATCGGCGATGTACACCACATCCGGCACCTTGAAGTCGGCGAGGTGCTCGCCGCAGAACTGCCTGATCGCAGCCTCGTCTGTGTTTCCGTTCAGGACAACTGCGGCCTGAACTACCTCACCGTACTTCTCATCAGGGACGGCGAAGCACACAGCCTCGGCAACAGCGTCGTGCTTCAACAGCACAGCATCCACCTCAAGCGGCGATATCTTCTCGCCACCCCGGTTGATCAACTCCTTGATCCGACCTGTCAGAGTCAAATACCCGGACTCGTCCATCACACCCTGGTCGCCCGTGCGGAACCAGCCGTTCACAAAAGCCTCATCGTTGGCATCAGGGTTGTTGTTGTAGCCGTGCATGACGTTGCGGCCCTTGATCACCACCTCGCCTGTCGAGCCAACCGACAGAAGATCGCCCTTGCCCTCCATGTCCATGATCGCCACCTCGACACCGGTCGGCTTGCCAACCGTCCCCGGCTTGCGGTCACCCGGCGGCAAGGGACTAGAAGACATCTGGTGTGACGCCTCTGTCATCCCATAGGCCTCGAGCACCGGAGCACCAAAACGCTCTTCCAGCGAGTGGAATACCGATGGCGCAAGAGCGGATGAACAGGACCTTATGAATCGGAAGCTCTTGTGTGGCGCTCCGTCGTCGTCTGCACGCAGCAGCAACACCTGGTGAATCGTCGGCACCGCCGAATACCAGGTCGCATCGGTCTCGGCCTGAACCGGCCAGAAACTACTGGCCGAGAAGCGCGGTGGAATCACGACCGAACCTCCGGTGTAGAAGGTCGAAAGCGCAACTCCGATCAAGCCATGCACATGGAACAGCGGCATCACGATCATCGCGACGTCGCTGGCCGTCAGATCGTACGTTTCGCTGATGTTCTTCAGCGAAGTGACGAGGTTTTCGTGCGTGAGCGGCACACCCTTCGGGCGGCTCGTCGTGCCTGACGTATGCAGAAACAGCGCCACATCACCGGGTTTCGGTGGAGCAACTTCCTTGCTCTCGGTTAGCTCGGCTCCGCCAGACTCAAGCACAAGCTCAGCGCCATTCAATCTTGCATCGATCACTGGAATGCCCAACGCAACTGCGGCATCACGGCCGGCGTGATCTCCCGGAGGCACGATCGCCAGCTGCGCATCGGCATCCTCCATATAGAACTTGAACTCGTCCACGGTGTACGCAGAGTTGAGCGGCGCCGCAATCGCTCCAGTTCGAGCGACCGCCATGAAGAGCGTCATGAAATCGAGTCCGTTCGGCAAGACGATCGAAACCGCCCGCCCTTGCTCTACACCAGCCGCAGCAAGCAGCCCCGAAACCCGTTCGACCTCGCTATTGAACTCACCGTACGAGAGCTTCGGTCCACCCTGCGGAATCACAACCGCTGGAGCACTCTGGTCGGCTGATGGGATGAGATCGGCTAAGGTCTCGACTGGCATCGGTACTTCCTGATTTCTGTCCGTGGGGATTTGCCGCGCTGCGACTCATAACTGCGGCTGGCAGTGCAGATTGTATCGCTCGTGAACCGCTCAGTCAGAGGACCACGACCAACGTGTGGTCGCAACCAGCGGATCGCCGGGTCTGACGATCCTGGTCCCGGTGCCTTCAATGCCCCGGTCAGCAAGCTGAAACGCATTCACCGCCGTCGTTTGAGGTTCGACGCAGACCGAACTCTCAGGCGAATAGACCATCACATGTGAGACTTCGCTGGACGACTCCATTCGAAGAGTAAGTTCAGGCCACTGCAACTTCGCTGTCCCGTCCTGAGCGAACCTGAAACAGTCATCGATTTCACCGACCTCAAAATGACCGCCGGTCGCCAGCTTGCGGCTCGCATCCGTCTCCTCGACCAACCCAGTGGGTACAACCTCGGAGTCGAGTTCCCACTGTGCATCGACACTCGCCTGCACAACTACTTCGTCCGAGCCTAGAGATCGCCTGAACCACGGGTGCCACCCGACACCCGCTGGAAACGCCTCATCATTCGAGTGAACTTCAAGCGTCTGATGAAGCGATTGCTCAACCAGGCCGACTCGATAAACGACTTTTCCCGCAAACGGCCACGGCTCCGAAAGATCGATTTGAAATTGGGCGGAAGCAAGATCAGCCGAAACAACGTCCCATTCCCTGTTACGCACAGTCCCATGGATCGCATGGACGCCTGAGTCGAGCGGCAACTGGTATTCGCCCTGATCGGTCACCAGCACACCTTTGTGGATCCGGTTCACCCAGGGAGCCATGATGAACGAGCCCACGCCGCCGGGAGTCACAACATCGTCAAGTTTGGTCTCGGCCCCTGAAATCAGCTCATGCGTGCCGGAGTCAACTTTGACTTGAAGCGATCGCAGCGTGGCGCCAGCATGCGACGAAACCACGACGCTTCCGTACTCGTTCTCAAGCTCGATCAGACCCATCCATCGCTCCAATCTCAGCACCGCTCTACGCTATGATGCGCCGCAACTTGATCGGAACCACATCTGCGGCTGCCCACGCGCATGGAACCTCTCTTCGTATTCCTCATAGTCGTGATTATCCTGCTCATTGCGATCAGGATCTTCATCCGTCAGCGGGCCAGAGGACTCTACATAGAGATTCTTCAAACGACCAGTCAGGCATTCTCGCTTCCGGCCGAGCTAACAAAGCTGCTGGATGAACAGGGAGTCCGGTACAGAACTGTTAGAAAGGGCTCGGTCAACCAGCCATTCTCGCCGCTCGCCGGCCCGCAGTTCATCGGACTTGAGGTCCACGTCGAAGACCTTGAGAAAGGCAGACGAATCGTTTCGAAGCTGCAGAACCAACGATGGCGCGGCCGCGCCTGAAACAACCAACCCGGGAGAACCAACACAACCACATGACGCCAGCAGACAACCCATTCGCAGACCTCAGCACTCTCAAAGTCCACTTTGCCCACGTCGCTTACCAGATGGAGCCGCGTTTCAAAGAGCGCAACTCCGGCATTGGTTACTTCCAGACCTGGGACACCGGCGAAACGGTACGAAGGATTCCAGAGGCCGATGTATTCGTCGTGTCAGGGCTCTGGGACAACTCGTTGCTGGACGTTGCGACGAACCTGAAGTACATCCAATCCATCGGCGCAGGGTTCGACCAGTTTCCGCTTGACGAGCTGCGGTCGCGCGGTATTCGCCTAGCCTCAGCCCGTGGCGTTAACAGCAACGCCGTCTCCGAGCACGCTATGGCGATGGTCCTCGGTCTCGCACGTCACATCCACACCGGACGCGACAACCAGAGCAAGAGTTTCTGGCGCAACATGATCTCCGACCTGTCAAAACGCGAAGACGAGCTTGGCGGCAAGACGATGCTCATCGTTGGCCTCGGCACAATAGGCTCACGGCTCGCCAGGCTTGCCAAAGCGTTCGACATGCGAGTGATCGCAACGAAACGCGATCTCAATGTGAGCGACACTGCAGCAGACGAGATCCATCCGCCATCCGCTGTGCCTGAGCTGCTCCCGCAGGCTGACTTCGTCGCTCTAACATGCCCGCTGACAGACGAAACCGCCGACATGATCAATGCTGAAACGCTCAGTCTGATGAAGCCGTCCTCATACCTGGTAAACGTGGCGCGCGGCGGCTGCGTGGACGAAGTAGCGCTTCTCAATGCCTTGAGGAACGGTGACATTGCAGGCGCTGCTATAGATCACTTCAAGGCCGAGCCGTTGCCGGCAGATTCGCCCTTCTGGCAGCAGGAAAACGTCATCATCACGCCACACACGGGCGGCGAAACGCGCATGTACGAGGACAACGTCATTGACATCCTGCTCGAAAACCTCGGCAGGCTCTCACGCGGCGAAACGGAGCTCCTGAACCAGATCGTCTAGGGCTAAGCGGCGACTACGCTACCGAGATGATGATGACGCCCGCGACGACTGCGCTCGTCGCCGCCGCCTTTAGCGCCAGGTCGCGTCCGGCAATACGCTCGCTGATGAACTGCTTTGCGAACAGACCTAACAACAACGTCGCGCCCAGCACCCAGATCGGCCTCGTGCCGAACAGGGCGCTTACCAACGACACCGGCCCGACAGCAATCGCCATCAAGAGAAACAGGTTGCCGAGAAACGGCCCAATGGCCTCGGAGATTGCAATCGATAGCGTATTGCCGGGCGTGCGCATCCAACTCAGCAAACGGGCCGGGTATGGCGGACGTGCCCAGGGCGCAGCCAGCGACGTGAAGAGTCCTATGCTCCTGAAGGCCATGTTTCTCCACACATCGAGGTCGTCCGCCCCAACCTTCAGCAGCAACTGACCAAACGCAATGATCACCGCTCCCGCGACCAACATGAAGAACGTTGGCCGGACCCTGAAGGCATCAAGGCCGCTGCGCTGGAGATCGACGGACACTGCGACGGCTCCGGACACCACCAGGAACACAGCAAGCCATCCGTGCCACTCCAGTGACTCGTCGAGGAACACGACCGCCAGTAGCGCCACGAACACTGGAGAGCTCTGCCAGACCGGTGTGACCCGCGACACCTCCTCTCGTTGAAGCACGAAGAACATCAGCATGAGTCCTGTGCCCCATAGAAACCCGGCACCGTACGAGGCAGCAACCGAGCTAAACGGGGCCGACTGCCAGCCGAGGATCGCCAGGATGAAGAGAGCGATGACCAGCTGAATGGTGCCGACGAACAGGTAGAAGCTGCCCAGGTTCAGTTGAAGAACCGAGAGGACGCGCTTATCTCCGATGGTGACCATCGTGTAGAGAATCGGACTGGCAAGCGCGGGGAGTATCCACTCCAGGTTGCCGCTCAACGGTCGCGGGGCGGTGGCGGCGCCAGGACAAACTCCTCGCCGGCCGCATCCTCAGGCCTGTAGCCAAGCTCAGACCTCGCACGGCTGATGTCCCAGATCTTCCACATGTTGTCTGACGTGGCGTAGTAGATGCCGTATCGGTGCGAGTCAGGCGCGTCTAGGGAGAGACGGGTGATCTGTGCGACGTCGCGGTGGCTCAGCCAGAGCGACAGAGCGAACGGAGAGAACGTCGGGTCATCGCGCGATACAACCCAGCCGATGCGCAGGTGAATCGAGCTCAAGCCGTGGTAGTCGTTGTAGTAGCTTCCAAGAGCCTCACCATAGGCCTTGGATGTGCCGTAGTAGCCGTCCGGGCGTATCTGGCAAGTCTCATCCAACAGCGGATAATCGCCATGCGTGAGCTTCCCGAACTCTCCATCCACGATGTGCTTCCACGGCTCATCCAGGTAGAAGCCACCCGTCGCGTGCTGCGAGCTTGCGAACACCACGCGTTTGACGCCTGCTCGCTTCGAGGCCTCGAAGACGTTGTAGGTCGAGATGAAGTTGTTCTTCAGCGCTGATTCCCACTCCGCCTCGGCGCTCCTATCCGCAGCAAGGTGAACGACAGCGTCGTGGCCGGCCACCGCAGATTCGACCACGTCCAGCTCAGATAGATCACCGACCACTGATCGGGCGCCATCAGCCTCTTTGAGATCGAACGAAGTGATGTCGTACCGGTCTGACAGTCTCTCAATCAGTATCGAGCCGATAAGTCCGGCTCCACCGGTTATCAGCACCTTCTTCCGTTCGGACATGTGGAGAACTCCGTGTCGCGTTCAGACGTGGGTCAAGGCCTACAGATGGCAGTTGGCAATTAGCGCACGCAGACGTTAACAGACCTCGAGTTCTATTGGTCTCTTCAGATCAAAGGATGGAACATTTCTGCGCCCGGGTGCGTCTTAGGTTCACAACAGCCACCGGATCGACGGATTCCGTTGCCGATAACGGCTGCCAGCACGTCATTCAGGAGGGACTTCCGATGAACCGACTATTCAGGCTCCGTTTTGGAGTCACAGCCGTTTTCGCGATGGCTCTACTCGCAGTGGTAGCGGTTGCGTGCGGAGAGACGTCGCAAGACACATTTTCGGGCGAAGCGGGGTTCCAGGGAGAGCAGGTCAGCGATGATGCCGGGCTCGGGATCTCAGGCCCGGCCGGCCCACAGGGCCCAGCCGGCGGTTTTGGCGCCGGTGAGGAACGCCGTGCAGTTGGTGGCGGCGACTCATCGTTCGCGGCTCAACCCACTTCAACTCCAGCGGCCGCGTCACCTCCGTCAGTGCCTCCGGCACCGGACCGACCTGATATCGAGTTCGATCTCGGGGACGGCGGCGCTTCCAATGACATCCTGAACCCTTCTCCTCCTCAATCGCCAGTTGGTCAGCAGCAGCCACAGATCGGCAGCGAACGAATCATCGTCCGCAATGTCGATATGTCCATTGAAGTCACCAGTCCTGCGTCCGCCATTGAGGACATAAGCGCTCTCGCCACTCGTGAAGGCGGCTGGGTCGTCAGCACACAGAGCGTCGAGGTTCACCGCGGGGCAGTTGACATCCGTATCCCCGCGGACCGTCTCGACCAGGTTCTCGCCGAACTGCGCAGCCTGGCGTCCAACGTCGTCTCCGAAATCTCGACCAGCCAGGACTTCACTGAGGAGTTCACAGACACGAGCGCTCGCATCCGCACTCTGCAGGACACCGTGGATGCCCTGCGCGAGCTATTCAGCAGAGCGGATGAGATTGAAGACGCGCTGATGATCCAGCAAGAGATCACGCGCATACAGTCCGACATAGAGGCGATGCAGGCCCGCATCAACTTCCTGTCTCAAAGCGCAGCGTTCTCCCTCATCCGCCTTACAGTTCTTGCGTTGCCCCAGTCTGTCGACATCGATGCTGGTGAGGACAAGCTGGCCGCCGTTGGCAGGTCCGTTCGCTTCCGCGCTGAGTTTACTCCGCCCGAAGGCATCGACAACTTCTTCATCGAGTGGGACTTCGGCGACGGCACCGGACGCCAGGTCGTGACAGGAGTCGCACCGGTGAACACCGAGGGACGAGTCATCTCGGCCCCTGTTGTTCACACCTACAGGGATGAAGTCGACTCACCGTACATCGTTAAGGTTAAGCTAACTGCTACCGGTGAATCTGGCGCCGCCGAGGGCGAGGACGTGATGGTGGTCACGGTCAACCGTGTGCCGCCGATCGAGGTCTTTGCCGGCGACAACCGCATCACAGACGCTGGCGAGGAAGTGACACTTCGGGGCAGCTTCACTCGGCCCGATGGTGTTGACTCTCTCACCTACACGTGGGACTTCGGTGACGGCTCTGCCCCAATGACGGTAGACGCGGAGCCTGGTGCCACCACTGCTGAGATCAAGCACACCTACGCCAACAGCCGACCTCAAAGCTACAACGTGGTGCTCACCGTCAAGGGTGACACTCCATCCGGCTCTACTGAGGGAACTGGCAACATGCAGGTCTTCGTCGAAGAGCCTGAGAGCCTGACCGCCGGCGGTTTCAGTCCTGGCGACAGTGGCCGGTCGGCGTTCAGGACACTTTCATCCATCGGGGCTGGACTCGGCACGGCAGCCATCTGGATCGGCGTGCTAAGTCCCCTGTGGATAGCAATCGCCGCAGTCGGCTACTTTGTCTACCGGAACCGACAGAGAAACCTGGCTCGCCGCACTTCCGAAACCCTGTCAGCGTCGGCAAGGCAGCAGAGCACGGAAGTCTAGCCTTTCGAAAACGCCAGAAATGAAAAGCGCCTCGCCCAAAATCTGGGTCGAGGCGCTTTTCGCGTCTCGTCTCATTGAGCCGTCGCGGCATCTGCAACAATGGCGACGCATCTCACGCTCGTATTCACGCCGATCAGCTGCCGATTTCCCGGAGTGCCGCCATGGAACAGCAACAAGAGCTCTGTGAGTCTTCAACAACAGACTTCTCCGACCTTTCAGCCCTCTTCCTCAACTGCACGCTGAAAAAGTCGCCTGAAGTGTCCAACACCGAAGGGCTGATGAAGATATCGGTCGCCATCATGGAAGCAAATGGCATCAAGACCGAAACCATCCGGCCCGTTGATCACAAGATCGCCACGGGCGTTTACCCGGATATGAAGGAGCACGGCTGGGACGCAGACGAGTGGCCTGGCATTTACGAAAAGGTGAAGGCCGCAGACATTCTCGTCATTGGTTCGCCGATATGGCTCGGCGACAAGTCATCGGTCTGCACGCAGGTGATTGAAAGGCTCTACGCCAGTTCAGGCGACCTGAACGAGGCAGGTCAGTACGCGTACTACGGCCGCGTAGGCGGTTGTCTCATCACAGGCAACGAGGACGGTATCAAGCACTGCGCGATGAACATCCTGTACTCGTTGCAGCACCTTGGATACACGGTGCCTCCGCAGGCCGACGCCGGGTGGATTGGTGAAGCGGGGCCCGGACCTTCATACCTGGACGATGAGGGCGGTCTGAACAACGACTTCACGAACCGCAACACAACCTTTATGACCTGGAACCTGATGCACTTCGCCCGTATGCTCAAGGACGGCGGTGGTGTGCCAGCACACGGCAATCAGCGTTCGCTATGGGAGGCCGGCTGCCGCTTCGACCACCCGAACCCGGAGTACAGATAATCAGGCCACCGAGGCCTCATGCTGTATCATTCCCGCCCCTGATCCGTCGAGCCAAAACAGCACTGACTACGTACAAAGCATCATGAGAAACTGGAAAGCCTGGCTGGTCGTCCTAATCATCATCGGAGGCCTGATAGGCGCGCTCTTCGCCGTCCCCGGCCCCGACACTCCAAACCCGGGCGTCGACTCTGCTGCGGGTCGTTAGCAGATATTCGCCACTCCAGGCCATCAAAGACCCGTCGGCGCACCCGTATCTAATTCGTAGCTATTCGGTGCTATGCTGAAATAGTCAGCCGCTCAATCCCGGTCCGCTTCACAGCGTTGACACCAGACCGGCTCACCGGTGCACAACAGGCTCCCGACAAGGGGACGCACCGCAACTAATCCTTCAGTCGCTCCAGTCTCTGTTGTACGGGCCGATCGAATCGCGGATACACGCGGCCAAAATCCCGCGCGACCGGCAACAGAAACGAGAACTCAAATCACTACGCAGACAGCACCCACCGCCGGTGGGTTCGAATCCTTTGGCCTTGGCGAAAGCATCATGCGCGGCATCGAATTTGCCGGCTACTCTTCGCCGCGGCCAATTCAGACTGAAGCGATCCCATCTGCGCTCGAAGGCCACGACATACTCGGCCTGGCTCAGACCGGCACCGGCAAGACAGCAGCGTTCGCTCTGCCAATACTCGAAGAGTTGATGGCGCGGCGCAGGCGCGGTCCTTCTGTACTCGTCCTGGCACCAACTCGAGAACTTGCCAGCCAGATCAACACCGAGTTCACAGACCTCGGTCAGTTCACTCCAATCCGCTCAACGACCGTCTACGGCGGCGTCTCAATGAATCGGCAGATCAAGGCGCTGCAGGCGAAGCCGCAGATTGTGGTTGCGTGTCCCGGTCGCCTGCTGGATCTTTATCGGCAAGGCGCCATCGATCTCAGCAACGTCACAACACTGGTCATTGACGAGGCTGATCACATGTTCGACATGGGCTTCCTGCCCGACGTTCGCAGCATCATCGGTCTTGTAAACCCTGACCGACAGACGATGCTCTTCTCGGCGACCATGCCGAAAGAGATCCGGCAACTGGCCGACAGCGAGCTGCACAACCCGAAAGTGGTCGACCTCGGCAACTCGAAAGTCGTCTCAACGATTCAGCATGAGCTCTATCCGGTGTCACAGAGGCTCAAGATGCCGTTGCTGCAGTTCCTGCTGAACGACAACAATTTCTACTCCGCCATTGTCTTCACCCGCACTAAGCACAGAGCGCTCAGGACGGCTCGACAGCTCAAGAACGCCGGCTTCAACGCGGTGGCTCTCCAGGGCAACATGTCGCAGGCCCAGCGAGACAGGGCGATGAAAGGATTCCGCGAAGGCAAGTTCCACATACTCGTCGCCACGGACATCGCGGCCCGCGGCATAGACGTCGCAAACATATCTTTCGTCATCAACTTCGACTTCCCGAATACACCTGACGCCTACATCCATCGGATCGGCAGGACCGGCCGATCCGAGCAGACTGGCAGGGCGTTCACATTCGTAACTGCTGACGATGAAGGCTCGGTCCGCGCGCTTGAGCGCAAACTGGGACGCAAGGTAAACCGATGCGTACTGCCGGACTTCGCAGACGATGAGGCACAGCCAGCAACAGGTGGCAATCAGAACGGCAACAATGGACAGGCAGGCCAGAAGCCTGAGTCTGCCCTCGAAGCCGCACAGCAACGACTGAACCAGCGCTCGCCGCGTGGGCGCACTCGGCGTCCCGGAAAGCCAAACAGGAATCCGTCTAGCCACGGCGGGCATCAGTCGACCCGTAGCAAGCGTTCTCGCTCCCGACACCGCAAGCACTCGAGCCGAGTCTCCTGAGCCTCATATAAGATCGATCTACGGCTCCAGCAACAGGCTACGTGCGCGAGGCTCAACCACAGCGAAGGCAGCGCAATGCTCAGCGAGAAGGCGTCCATCCTCGACCAGACCCGGGCAAACGTGCGAGACAGAGTCCTCTGGCTCGCTACGGCCATCGTCAACCATGCCAACAACGTTCGGCCGAACACCGACGGCACGAAAGTTGGCGGCCATCAGTCATCCTCCGCCTCGTCAGTCGCGCTGCTAACGGCTCTGTATTTCGAGACCCTCGAAAGCGACGACCGAGTCGCCATCAAGCCGCACGCATCTCCGGTATTCCATGCGATCAACTACCTCCTCGGCAACCTTGATGCGAAATACCTGGAGCAGTTCCGGCAATACGGCGGGTTGCAGGCCTACCCGAGCCGTACGAAAGATCCGGAGATTGTAGATTTCTCGACCGGCTCGGTTGGGCTCGCAGGCCCCGCGGCGGCGTTCGGCGCACTGACACGCGACTACCTGGAGCTGCACGACTTCACGCCGACATCCGGTCGCTTCTACGCCCATCTTGGTGACGCGGAACTCGATGAGGGCTCTATGTGGGAAGCCGTGATCGAACCGGCACTTTCTGGCCTTGGCCGATGCACGTGGATAGTGGACGTAAATCGTCAGAGCCTTGACCGCGTCGTACCCGGAATCCGCATCCGGCAGTACATCGACATGCTCGAAGCGAACGGCTGGACCGTCTTCACTGCCAAGTACGGCGACAGTTTGACGGAACTTATGGAGCGGCCCGGCGGCGAGGCTCTAAGGCGGCGCATAGACGACATGCCGAACGAGGAGTACCAGGGACTTCTCACAGCCCCACACGCCGACCTTCGCGGCCGGCTCCTTGAAGGTGCCGACGGCGACAAAGCCGACCTTGACCGCTGTGTCTCAACCGTAGACGACGAAGAACTCTACGAACGGATCATCAACCTCGGCGGCCATGATGTCGGCTACCTGACGCGGCTTTACGGTCGAGCCGCGGCCGTCGAAGGACCGTCCGCAGTGTTCGCGTACACCGTAAAGGGCTGGGGATTGCAGAGCGCAGCGGATCCACGCAACCACGCGGCTACGCTATCGCAGGAACAGTTCGAGCAGTTTGGCGCGGCTATGGGACGAGACACGGAGAACCCCTGGGAGCGATTCCCGGAAGATTCGCTAGAGCAGAGCTACATCGCAAAAGCGGCGACTCGCCTCTCACGCCGCAAGCAGCAGACCTTCGACCCGCTGGAATTCGAGGACACCGGCCTGACGATTCCGGCCACTGCCTCAACGCAGGACGCCTTCGCCCGCATGCTCCTCGAGCTTGACCGCTCATCCCCCGAATCAGCCAGCCGTATCGTCACAACGTCGGCCGATGTGGCCACTTCCACCGGCCTGTCCAGCTGGATCAACCGAGCATCAGTCTTCTCACGAGAAGAGACACCGGACTTCCTCGGATTCAGGGAGCGAATGCTTAAGTGGCTTCAGAAGCCGGAGGGGCGTCACATCGAACTAGGCCTAAGCGAAATGAACATGTTCCTGCTGCTGGGACAGTTGGGACTGGCGGACCGGATGTCCGGCCAACGGCTCATTCCGATCGGCACTGTGTATGACCCGTTCATCGCACGGGGCACAGACGCTCTGGTCAACGCGCTCTACCAGGAGTCTCGTTTCATCCTGGTCGCGACCCCATCCGGCATCTCGCTCAGCACTGAGGGCGGCGCACACCAGGGAGTCATCACACCATCGCTCGGCATCAACACGCCCGGCATCATCTACTACGAGCCAGCGTTCGCTCGCGAAGTCGAATGGATACTGCTGGACGCCGTACGGTCAATCGGAAAAGGCGATGGCGAGTCGTATCTGTTGAGGTTGAGCACAAGGCCGGTCGATCAATCCCTGTTCTTACCGGAAGGAGCCCAGACTGAAGTGCTGAGAGAGCAAGTATTAGCCGGCTGCTACAGGCTGCGGAGCGCCAAGTCCGACTCGGAAGCCTCGCTCAACCTGTTCGCCGTTGGAGCGCTGGTCGAGGAAGCGGTGCAGGCCATTGAGCCGCTCGAATCAGAAGGAATTGGCGTCAACCTGTTCGTAGTCACCAGTCCCGATCTTCTAAACCGGCAGCTCATGCAGGCCACGGCGGCCGAGCAGGCGGGAGAGGACGATGCTCCGTGGGACCCAACCGGACTGCTAGCTGAAGCCGAGATCGGCAAACCGGCCCTCAGCGTCATCGATGGGCACCCGCACTCGATGGCCTTCCTTGGCGCGGCTCTCGACTGCCCTTCGAGCGTGCTTGGCGTCACCACCTACGGCCAGTCTGGCTCTCGTGAAGACCTGTACCGCCACTTCAGTATCGACTCGCAAGGCATATTCGAAGCAGGCCTCGGACTCGTCGACAGGTGGCGTAAGCGCTCTGCCTGAGCCCGGCACTCACCCCTGACCCGCATTCGCGAGCTAGACTACCTCTCCGCGCCATTAACCCATCACGCACCGAGTGGAGTCGGACTATTGAGCGAGCCACACAGGAACTTCATCGGCGGAGAGTGGATAGCCTCCGTATCCGGCGAAACGTACCACACCATCAACCCGGCGAGACCGAAAGAGGTAGTGGGCGAGTTCCAGGCCTCCATACCTCAGGACGCTGAAAACGCCATCGTCACTGCGGCTGAAGCGGCGCCCGCTTGGGGCCGGATGCCTGCACCTCAACGCGGCTCGCTCCTGTTCAAAGCTCTCGACATCTTCGAGCGACGCGCAGACGAACTCGCCCGAGCAATCACAGTTGAAGAAGGCAAGCCAATCGCCGACTCGACCGGTGAAGTCAAGCGGGCGATGAACATACTTGAGTATGCTGCCGGTGAAGGTCGCAGGCTCTTCGGCTATACGACGCCATCGGAGCTGCCTGACACTGCTGCGTACACATTCAAGCGCCCGCTCGGCGTTGTCTCGATCATCACACCCTGGAACTTCCCGGTCGCCATCCCGGTCTGGAAGATCGCACCCGCGCTCATCTGCGGCAACGCCGTCATCTTCAAGCCGGCATCTGCCACACCATTCGCAGCCACGATCATCGCTGAAATATTCGAAGAGGCTGGTCTGCCGTCCGGCACATTCAACCTCATCACCGGCCCCGGCGGTTCCATCGGCAACACGCTGGTCGAGGACCCGCGGGTAGCCGGAGTCTCGTTCACCGGCTCAACCGAGATTGGCACCCGCATCTATGCCCGCGGCGCTGAGAACCTGAAGAAGGTACAGGCCGAGCTCGGAGGCAAGAACGCTGCCATCGTTATGAACGATGCAGACCTCGACAAGGCGGTGCCCGGAATAGTGCAGGGCGCTTTTGGCTCGACTGGACAGCGCTGCACGGCAACAAGCCGGGCAATCGTGGAACGAGGCGTGTACAGCGAGTTCATGGATCAGTTGATCGAGCAGACCAGTGCGCTGAAGGTCGGAGACGGTATCGACCCCCACAACGATGTCGCTCCACTCTCCAGCAAGAGCCAGTTCGACACGGTGCGGGAGTACATCGGTGTAGGCACAGAAGAGGGCGCAAAGCTTGCGTTCGGCGGCCACGCCCTCGAAGGTCCAGAGTGGGAAGGCGGCTACTACGTTGAGCCGACGATCTTCACTGACGTGCCGCTCAAAAGCCGCATCGCACAGGAAGAGATATTCGGCCCGGTGCTCACTGTGTTCCAGGCCGACGACGTTCAAGACGCAGTGAAGATTTCGAACTCAGTCCAGTTCGGACTCTCCTCATCCATCTACACACGAGACCTGGTCCAGGCGCACGAGTACATCAACACCGTCGAGACCGGCATGGTACACGTCAACGCGCCGACACTCGGCGGCGAGGTTCATCTCCCGTTCGGCGGCCTGAAAGCATCGGGCGTCGGCCAGCGTGAGCAGGGCACCGAAGCCTTCGACTTCTACACAGAAACGATCACCGCTTACATCGACTACTCGGCCGGGAGCCGAGAGCGCTCAAGGTTCATCTAGGAGAAGATATGGTCCAGATTCCAATTGCGATAGTCGGCGCCGGCGGCATGGGCGGCAGGCACCTCCGAGCCCTCGGCGCGCTGTATGAAAGCGGCATGGCCAACGTTGAGCTAGCCGCAGTGTGCGACCTGCGCGAAGACAACGCGAACCACCTCGCCGACACAGCGAAGGAGATGCTCGGGACGCGCCCAGAGGTCTTCACCTCGATGGAGGAGATGCGCAGCAAGCGTCCGGACATCGAGGCTGTCGACATCACCACCGACTCGGGCTCACATCACCTCGTCGCCGAGATGGCATTCGACCTCGGCTACCACGTTCTCTGTGAGAAGCCGCTCTCGCTGACCATCCGTGGCTGCAATCGTGTGATCGAAGCCTGGAAGAAGAGCGGCAAAGTGCTGAGCGTCGGCGAGCAGGAGCGGCGCGATCCGATGTGCCGCCTCAATAAAGCCGTGATCGAGGCCGGAGCGATCGGCGACCCTTATTCGTTCCTGCTCGGTTCAGCTAGTGGAGGCAGCGACATCATCATTTGGCCGTGGCGCCACTATAAGAACATCGGCGGCATCTTCGTCGATGCAGGCGTCCACACCGTCGACCAGATGATGTACTACATGGGCGATGTCGAAGAGGTATTCGCCGTTTCCAAGGTCTGGGAGCCGAAACGCTACAGGGGCGAGCGACTAGGCGTGGCGCACTTCTACGACCGATGGTTCGACGAAGTGCCGGACGAGATTGATGCGGATGCCGAGGACATGGTGATCTCGACTCTGAAGTTCGCCAACGGCGCCATCGGCCAGTGGACATCGTTCTACGCGGCGCACGGTGAGCCACTTCGCTACGGCATGATCTACGGTTCAAACGGCTCGATGGAGCCAGCAAAACAGAGGCGAGGCGAGCCTCTGACCGTGACGATCGATGGCCAGGGAACTCTCACAGGCGACCAGGTGCTTGAGCTCGTTCCGGACTTCCACCTCGACGAGCTGCCTGCACGCCTCTTTGGCGGCGACCGTCTCGGTTCGTATGTGGGCAAAGTACCGTTCGAGGATGCTGACCGCTTCCTCGTCGCGCTCGAGTACTACGAACTGGGTCAGTGCATCGCGGATGGAACCACGCCAGAAGTCGACGCCTATGTCGGTCGCAAGGACCTTGCAGTTTGCAACGCTGCGCTCGAATCATCTGTCCTCGGTCGCCCGGTCACCATCAAGGAGATCGAGAACGAAGAGACGGCTGAGTACGAGGCCAGAATCAACGCCCACTGGAAGATCTAGTCGGACCTCCTCGTATCAACCGGCCAGATGACTCATGGGTTCGGTGCGTACCCGCGTGCAACTCGCGCCACTCTTCACCAAAATGTAAGAACTGCACGAACACAACACGCCAGCTTTGACGTATGTGTTAGAGATCGACCGATTTCGCTCTCGTTCGCTCAGACGCTGTGCCGCACTTTTCATCGCACATAGGTCACCGATCTCGATACGCAGCCACGGCTTTAATCGTCATAGTGGCAGCTATCGCGTGCGGTACCGATACAGCACCCGTTGCGAACGAAGGATCCGGCTCAGTCCCGACCACCGCGCCGGCAGTTGTGCCGACTTCTACAGCCACCGCATCGGCTCCAACCGCAACGGTCGTACCTCAGTCACAGGCGACCTCTACCCCGATCCCGACAACCTCTCCGGACGCGCCTGGACTGATGACTGATGACAGTTCAGCGACGGCGACTCCCAGTGCTGCGGCCACGGATACTCCCACAGTGCCGACAGCCACTCCGCCTGGTCCAGAGCCACAGCCCACGTCCACGCCTGTTCCGGCAACCTCGGGCCCGCAGCAATCTGCGTCACCAACTCCTGCACCCTCGCCCACGCCGGCTCCGACTGCGACGCCAACGACATCGCCATGGCCTGTCGCCGCTGACTTCACACTGCCAGCGGCCAACGGCCCGGATGTCACGCTCTCTGAGCTCGGGGAAGAAGGTCCGGTTGTTCTTGTCTTCTACCGGGCATTTTGGTGAACCCACTGCAGGCAGCAGCTAGTTAAGTTGCAACAGCGGTACTCGGACATCGTCGCAGAAGGCGCAGAGATCATCGCGGTCAGCACCGATGATCTCAGCGGGGCCGAGCGCGCCGTGACTAGTTTTGGACTCGACTTCCCAATCCTCTACACAGCGAGGGACTCATCTGTCCCACAGTCCTACAATTCGTTCAACAGGTTTGGCGACGGATTGGCTTCCGCTTCCATCTTCCTGATCGCCAATGGAAACGAGATTCGCTGGCAGAGCCTTGGCCAGAACTACCGGCACCAGGTCGATGCTGAGACCGTGTTGGCCCAGATTCGTCAACTCGAGTCGTAACAAGCTCCTCGCTCGATCCCATTGACGGAGTAACATTCCTGCGCCCGATCTGAATCGGCGACGTTGACGACGATTACTGTCAGACGTCCCATCTTCCACAAGTTTTCAGACCCTCTGCGCAGGACTTTGCATCCCATGAAAATCGAGAAGATCGAAACCTTCTTTGTCTCACGCTTCCTCGTCTGCCGCATCACAACGGAAGACGGTACACAGGGCGTAGGCGAATCCTGCTACTGGGGATATCCAAAGGCGGCTGAGCAGACCATTCACGGCTTCGCAGATGACCTGATCGGCATGGATGCCGGCAATATCGAGCACATCTGGAACTACATCTGGCGTTACAACAGTAACTTCCGCGGAAACAGCATCGGTGGCGCTATTAGCGCTATAGACATGGCGCTTTGGGACATCAAAGGCAAACGGTTGCAGGCACCCGTCTGGGACCTGCTGGGTGGCAAGGTCAGGCATAAGGTCAGGGCGATCGCGCAGGGAGTGAACGTCGAAACGCCCGAATCAGCGTCCCAGGATGCGAAGAAGTGGCAGGACCAGGGCTTCACTGCACTCAAGTTCACGCCGATGCACAAGAACTGGCCGGACCGCACCTACAGCGACGTACTCAAGTCAGGCGTCGAGATCGTCGCAGCGATACGCGACACCGTAGGTTGGGACATGGACCTCGCCATCGACATCCACCGCAACATGCAGCCACATGAAGCGGTGGCGTTCTGCGAAGAGCTCGAGAAGTTCCGCCTCTACTTCGTCGAAGACCCCATCGTCCCAGACTCTGTAGTGGCAATGGGCGAGGTTGCCGCGAAGATGCAGGTGCCGCTGGCAGTTGGTGAGCGAAACGCCGGGGTCTGGGAGTTCCGCGAGTATGCACAGCTAACGAACTGCGCATTTTTCAAGCCGGATATTGCTGTCGCAGGCGGGATCACCGGCACTAAAAAGATCGCCACCATCGCTGAGGCGCATCACGTCAAGATCTGCCCACACAACTTCCAGGGTCCTATCGCCACTGCTGCCAACATCGCCCTCGCAGTATCCAGTCCTGCCTGGGACGTCCAGGAGTCCGTCGGCGAGCACGAATCTCCAAGGCGAGACATGGTCGACGAGATCATGAAGCTGGAAGATGGTTGGTACACGCCATCTGAACGTCCGGGACTTGGCGTCGAATTCAACGAAGCTGCCACGGAGAAGTTCCCATTCGACCCTGCCCGGGTGGCGCCGCCGATCAGAGAGGACGGCAGCGTAGCGCTGCGCTAAAGATCAAGAATGCCAATCGAATACACATCTTCACTTGAAGGCGTCACGCCCGATCGGCTGCACGGGTTTTTCGTCGGCTGGCCCAACCCACCCTCGCCGGAGACTCATCTACGGATTCTACGGGGCAGCGACGAGGTTGTACTCGCGAAAGACACCTCGTCCGAGAAGGTGGTCGGGTTCATCACTGCAACAACGGACAAGGTGATCTCAGCCTTCATCCCGCACCTTGAGGTCTTACCCGAGTTCCAGGGCAATGGAATAGGCAGTGAACTGGTCAGGAAGATGCTGAAACGGCTGGAAGCCTTCTACGCCATCGATCTGATGTGTGATCCGGACGTGCAGCCGTTCTATGAGCGGCTCGGCCTCAGGCCGTACTCAGGCATGGTGATGAGGAACCATGACCGCCAAAGCGGCGAAGCTATTTGATCCGCCCTTGAGATTCGCTCACGGCCCAACGATACGGTAACCGATCGACCGCACATTCAATATCCGCCCTGACCAGATCATCCGCGTGCCATTCAGCTTCACACGCAAACGACGGATGTAGACGCGCAGGTTGCCGCCATACTCATCATTTACGTGACCACTGTAGGCAGCAAGCAGGTCTTCACTGGTGACGACTCCCGGAGAATCCGCCACCAGCCGGTGCAGCAACTTGAATTCACCAGCGGCCAGCGCTACATCTTCGCCAGCTACGACTACTCTCTGGCTTTGCGGGTACAGCAGAAGATTTCCGACCCGCATTGCCGCCTCAGAAATCACGTCTTGTGCCGAATTGCCGATGCGACATTTGAGTTCGTGAATACCCTCAGTCAGCATCTCAATGGCGCGGACCAGTGCGTCGAGCCCGCGATCGGAGGCTTGAGACGGCGAGGCACCGACGGCGTATGAAAGTCGCGTGTCCTCTACGGCTTCCGGTCTTGTCGGGTCATCCATTTACTGTCCCGTGCGCTTCGTGACCGAACGCATTGATTACAGTTAGGTGAACAAATGGTCACTGATCTGTAATAAATCAGAGGAGTGACCAGGCGTATGGCAGGAGCCCACCAGATGACGCTATGTGACTGCACATCTCTCAGGATTGCAGATGCTGACAGTGCGGCGTTGTTGAGGGCTACTGGCGATCGTCAACGGCCGGAAGCTGAAAGAGCTCCGCATCGTCCAGCGCGATAGATACCGAAAACCAGAACGCCCTGCGCGCAGGTGCTGGTCTCAAACGTTCACCAGCCAACGGGCCGTCGAAGGCCGTTCCGAGGAACGACCAGATGCTATTAGTCTGCTCATCCACGATCTCGCCATCACGATAACTGAACGTCAGCACCTGCCCGTTCGTCTCTCGAAAGAAAGCACTCCCCAGTGGGCCTGCTTCCTGCGAGAAGACGACGATCGGTTCCTCACCGATCACATTATTCGTCACCGCGTCACCAAGATTCGCAAGAGGATACACCTGCTGCTCACCATTGACCTGCACGGTCAGGACGAGATCAGCAGGTCTCAGTTCGTTGCCAACACGCTCATACGGCAGAGGAAATGATGTTTCGCCGGAGTTGATGACATCGTCATAGCCTCTGAACAGGTCCTGCAGGTAGGAGTAGTTACCTGGCACACGCTGCTCTCGTTGCAAGATCATCGTGTCTGGGTGCTCATCTCGCCACACCCTCCATGGCACAGTCACCGACGCTAGCGGCTCAAGCTCCGTACCGGTCAACTCACCCACGATCGCCTCGCCGTTCACCTGGTACCAGTACGAACCTGTCTGGTGATCGAACATCACGAGGCTGTTCTCAATCAGGGCGCTGGTGTTGCCGAAATCGAGCACCTCACCTGCGATCGAACGGCTATACACGATGCCGCTGCCACAAAGAGGTCAATAAGTCACAAGCAGCGGAACACCATCGATCTCATCTGCAACCAGCTCATGGAAGTTGAGCATCCTGATCGGATACGCGTACGAGTCGTCACCCGACGTGTAACCGATGACAAGCTCACGGTCGTTCAGCCACGCTCCAGCTTCCGTGCCTCCGTATTCCGGGTGATAGATCGGTGGGATGGCGTCCGTCAACTCAGCGACTAGCTGCGGAGACGCCTCCGGGAATGGCACGAATCCGCCATCAAATAGATCGAAAACAATATCGCTCAGCGCCACGGACGAAATCGAAGTATCTAGCGGAGGCGCGATGACGGCGGTGGGATCGATCACTGCTGGATCTTGAGATTCCGCTTCACCGCATCCGAGCATCAACGCGAATGAAACGGCAGCCAGGATCAGAGCTGCCACCGTCCAAGAAAAAGACGCTCGGCCCGCCACGGACCTATTCACTTCGTGGCATCAACTTTCTGTACTACCTCGAAACTCAGGATGTGCGAACCGTGCGCGACGGGCTCTTCGCCGCGATCTGCGGCCGCCTGAGCGTGCCCACGTTGAAACGCATCGCTGTTAACCCACGACATGAACGCCTCTTCCGACTCCCAACGCGTGTAGACGAAATACCTCGTTTCGCCCGCGTTCGGCCTCAGCAACTCGAAGCCTTCGAAACCCTCCATCTGCTCGACCTCACGTGCCCGGGCTTCGAACCGCTTCTCTAGCTCAGGTCCACGTCCTTCACTAACTTCAATCGCATTAATCTTCACTACGCTCAATTCTCAACTCCTGACTTCTGGAACCATCACGGGGTAATTCGCTTGCCCGCAAGCATTGCACACAGACACGTTGCCGCAAAGCGACGAACGTTTGCTCTCACCGTCAGATCAACTTCAGTGCCATCGCCTATAGACTGATCAAGTACGGAGGCAACCCGCGTCCTGCCGTGCGCGGACCGAAGCCTTCATACAGAGCGCCCTGGCAGATTCGAACAGATCTATCGGATGCAATACACCGTCGCCGCCCTCTATCAATTCTCTGAGATCTCTGATCCAGACAGCCGCCGTGATCAGCTACTTGCGATATGTCGCGCACGCCAACTCCGCGGCACGTTCATCCTGGCCACTGAAGGCATCAACGGAACCGTCGCCGGTGCAGACGAAGATGTAACGGCCGTGATCCGGCACATCGAGAGTTGGCCTGAGATAAGCCAGCTTGAAGTGAAGTACTCGTATAGCGACAGCCAGTCTTTCAGCCGCATGAAGGTAAAGGTGAAGGACGAGATCGTCTCGATGGGCCGGACCGATGTTGATCCGCGCTCCGATGTCGGGACATACGTTGAGCCTGAAGACTGGAACGAGCTGATATCGCGCCAGGACATTCTCGTTGTAGACACACGAAACAGCTTCGAAGTGAACCTCGGGCGCTTTCAGGGTGCCGTCGATCCACAAACAACCAACTTCAGACAGTTTCCCGAATGGGCGGACCGCATTGCTTCGGAGCCGAACAGACCTAAAGCTGTAGCCATGTACTGCACGGGCGGCATCCGCTGCGAAAAGGCCACCGCCTACATGCGCCAGCTAGGTTTCGATGATGTGTTTCACCTGAAGGGCGGGATCCTCAGATACCTCGAACAGACTCCGAAAGACCAGAGCCTGTGGGAAGGCGAATGCTTCGTCTTCGATGACCGAGTTTCACTCGAGCATGGGCTGGTGAAAGGCAACCACGCTCTCTGCTACGGGTGTCAACGGCCAATCTCACCCTCAGATCGCCAATCCCCGCTCTTCGAAGACGGCGTGAGCTGCCCCGCGTGTCACGACTCACTTTCCGAAATCGACAGGGGGCGATATCGCGAACGGCAGCGGCAGATCACCCTCGCAGCGGCCCGCGGAACCCGACACATCAGGGATGACGCTGCGTCAGCAGCTGCTCAAATCACGAGCTGACTATCGGTTGCGTGTCGCGTTCACGGTAGCGGCTCGTGCTGAGGAGTGCGCGTAACTTTCGCGTAATCGCGCGGAGCAGCCAATGGTTTGCGCCGACGGGGACTCGCGGTCTTTCGGTCTCATCCACTGTCCTGTCCGATCCGGTAACACGCCGCTTGTCAATGGATTGCAATCAACCCGCACACCACGGGGGATCATGCGCGTCTGCAACATTGAAATCAGAGAGTCGCGGCCTTGGCAGGTTTCGGCTCAGCGTGTGTGAGCAACCATATGCGTCGAGGTTCCCAGCAGCTCGACCGAGGATGCTCTCAGTGGATGAGTTACCGGCCTGAAAAGTGGTCGGCCAACCCGGCCGAAAGACGAGAAAAAGAATAAAGCGAGACCGAGAATCGGACTGAACACTCTGGCGTCCCAAAATTGCCTGTGAGAGTACAGCCGCCTCAGCCCCGCTTCGCCCAGAAGAGTATCCCCCGACCGCCAACTCCGTCTAGGGGATGTTCGCCAGTCAATACACCCATTGACTCAACGGCGAAGCAATCACCGGCCCAGTTCACGGCCAGGACCTTCGACGCACCAACGGGAATCACCCGGCGAGGTTCTGAACCGATGCGGCCACGGCAACAGGCCAATCTCACCGTTTCACCCTCCGGTTCGCGACTCGCAAGAGGCGTCGGCCAACGCTAGCTGTCACTCACAGCGGCAGGCCGCCGGAGGGTTAGTGCATGCGAAACGTAAGTGGTCTCAACTCTGCTGGCATCGTAGGAACTGGATCTGGAAGAAAGCTGCGGCCTGGCTCGCTGCTCAGTGCATGGAAGCTCGGAGTACTCGCTGCAGTCGCTGCCGTTATCGCGGTCGGACTGATCGCCAGCAGCTCCAGCACAGACGTAGTGAGCGCTGGCAGCGCCGAGATCGTGTCCAGGTCTAGCGGGGATTGGTCCAGCGGATCGACATGGAGTGCGGGAGCTCCTCCCCAACCTGGTCAGAGTGTTGAGGTTGGTGCTGGTCACCGTGTGATCTTTGATGTTGATCTTACGGATGCTGGTGTTGGTCAGCTGGACATCTACGGCACGCTT
>JANQQP010000042.1 GCA_028285005.1 Dehalococcoidia bacterium
CCCATGCAACAACTCGCCTACCACACCTCAGTCGCCCTGGGCATGGACCCGGACAAACCAAGAAACCTCGCCAAGACTGTGACTGTGGAGTAGCAAGAAACACCGCTATTCAATGGCCCGAGCAATCGGACCCATCGCACAAGGACCGGCCTGCACACGCAGGCCGGTCCTTTTTTTGCTCTTTTTCTGGCTGCCTTTCGGCGGCTACCTGCAACCCGGTAGTCAGCCAAAACAGCGCGATTCTCGTCAGAAAACCAACACCTAAAAAAGCAGGTGTAACCTTATCGTCAACTACAGGCACAGGTCGGCACGGTCTGCCGCTAGCTACCGACTCGTGGTTCGCTAAATCTCAGGCGTCCCATGGGTCGGCCGAACCGATTATCCGGTTCACGATAGATACCTGTGTGCGCTCCCGATGTTCGGCATTCCGGATGACGTTCAGTGTTGTGACGTCTTCTAGTGGCGTGCGTTCTTTTTGGTCATTGGCTAAGTCCGTCGTATGACGGCGTGCGGCCACGTATACCGAGACCAAATTGCCCGCACACCGTCACCACCTGATCGCTGCTGATACTGAAAACGTCTGAATTCCGGCTAACGCGTATCTCTTTTTGTTGGTGAGGCAGAATGGCTAGAAAGCTCTCGCTCGCGGCCGCCGCGGTAGTAGCTTCCTTCTTCGTTGCGCTGCTCGTTTTCAACGGACCAGACAGCGAACACGTGCACGCTGCGGGGCCGGTTAATCCCGAGCTTGAGAGCATCGGCGTTCCGCTCTTTCACCACATGTCGGCTGCCAGCAATTCGTGGCCAGAAGGCCGGCTTTTCTACGGCCTCGCGGTCGAGGGCGGCACAAACGTCGGCCCGTTCTGGGTGATGGACCTCGATACTCAGCAGGTCATCTACACCAGCAGCGCGACGCTCCCGTCGGCACACCGCATGATTACAGTCGACGCCGAGGGCAACGCGTACTTTGCGACGAACGGCGATGGCCTGGCCAAGTACAGCGTCGCCTCGAACTCAGTGTCTGTGCTCTCGGTGAGCTTCCCTTCTGGAGGCTGGCTCAGGGCCAGCACGCGTGAAGCCTCAGACGGCTGGATCTACGGCGTCACCCGCTCTCCGGAGAAGATCTTCCGGTTCAACCCGACTACCGAGGTTATCCAGGAGATCGGAACTGCCTGGGGATACACGACGCACGTGGTGCTCGATCCTACCGAGCGGTACATGTACTACATCCCGAACGCTCACGGCAACGCACACGAGTTGGGCGCTCCACTGCTGCAGTTTGACGTCGTGTCGCGGCAGCACAAGGTGATCGCGTTCCTCAACACCGTCATTGAGCCGCAACATGGCTACCGGTTGGGCGGAACGTACGCACTGGACACGGACGCCGAGGGCAAGTGGGTCTACATCAATCTGAACGCTTCGCCTCCCGGCGGCAACGGCTTCGACACTCCGGTCGTCGTTGCGGTTGAGGTGCCTGCAAGCGAGCGAGGCGCCAGCAATATTCAGCGATTTGCCTTCGAAGACGTCGCGGCAGAGGTCGGATTGGACAGCCCGCTCTTCAACTCCTACATCCACACCTCTTCTTGGGGTGATGTGAACGGTGACGGTTGGCCCGACCTGTTCACCGGAACATTCGTCGAGGGCTCGGTACAGGTGCCGAGCAAGCTGTTCATCAACAATGGCGGTCAGTTCGAATCGGCAGGGCAGCCCCAGGTCGAGATTGCCGGGCGAGGTGGCGGATCGGTATTTGCCGACTTCGACAATGACGGCGACTCGGACCTGTTCCTTTCGAACAATGCCATCAGCGGGCAGTCTGGTGCGCCGGGTGAGCCTTCGCACCTGTTCCGGAACGACGGCGGCACATTCGTCGACGTGAGTTCAGGCAGTGGCATCTCCGCACAGTCCTCGAACGGTAGACAGGCAGGAGTTCTCGACTACAACAACGATGGCTGGCTGGACCTGTTCATAGTCGCCGACAATCTCCGCGGCTCAGGTCCCACGGTGCTGCTGCGGAACAACGGCGATTTCACGTTCACCAACGTCACCGCATCGGTTGGAATCAGAACCGATATGCATGGCCTCGGCCTGGCGATCGGTGACGTGAATGGCGACGGCTGGCCGGACATCTTCGTAGCCGGTGACGTCGACCAGTTCAGCCCCAACTCGAACTTCATGTTCGTCTCTGACGGTGATGGCACCTACCACGAGATTGCGTCGAACGTCTTTGACTGGTCTTCGTTCACGAGCGGCAGCGAGGACTGGGTGTCTGGCGCCTCGATGGCTGACCTGAACCGAGACGGCAGGCTGGACCTGGTGGTCGGGCATCACTTTGGGTCATCAGTCGACAGCTCCAATGGAGCGAAGATCAGGGTCTACATCAACCGTGGCACGCTGCCGAACGGCGACCCTGATTTCGATGACATCACTGACGCAGCCGGGATGCCAACGATCGATTCGAAGGCACCGCATGTAGAGATCCAGGACTTCGACAACGACGGTTGGCCGGACATCTATACCTCATTGACGGTCGATACAGCCAACGGCCCGGCTCCGTTGATCTTCATGCACAACGGCAACTCGGGCGACCCGACTTTCAGCCTGGCATCGAACATCTCGTCTATCAGCAACCCGCGCTACTACGCCGGCGGCCCGACCGCTGACTTCAATGGCGACGGCAAGCTGGACATTTTCCTGGCCGAGTGGAGATCGGTGCTCGGCACGCCTTCCCCTTCGCTGCTGCTTGAAAACCAGGGAGCGCCCGGTAACTGGCTGCAGGTGAAGGTTGAGGGCGACACCTCATCCGGCCAGAACGCTATGGGCGTTGGGACGCTGGTCAAGATCTTCGAAGCTGGAACGAACAATCTTCTGGGCGCTCGTGAGATCAGTCCATCGTTCGGCTGGTCTTCGTCGCAGCCTGCCGTCGCGCATTTTGGCACTGGCTCCGAAACGTGGGTCGATATCGAGCTGACAGCTCCGAACGGTGGCGCGACCACTCGCCGCAACAATGTCCCCGTCAACCGGCTGGTTGTCATGCCCGACGGCCCGCTAGAGCGAAATGCCCACGATGGACTCGAGACGACGGCGACCATCATCAACTCGAATGGCTTCCTGAACGGACCGGGCGGACTGCCATCGCACTCGGTCGCCAGCACGGCTCCCACGGTCGAGCTTGCAGCATTCGATCTGCCTCACCCGAACGGCAACCCCTGGAGCACCTGGGGCGGCGGCATCCTCGCCTCAAATGGCAGGTTCTACGCCGCGGTTGGTGATCACCTGAAGGTGGACGGCAACACCTACATGTACGAGTATGACCCGATCACGAAGAAGCTGAAGGGCGTTGGAGACATCAATGAAGCCGCCGGGCATGTTTCCGGTGATTGGGGTCACGCCAAGATCCACAGCCAGATAAACGACGGCGGTGACGGCTATATCTACTCAACCTCATACAGGGGCTCACCGAACGGCATAACGTTCAGCAGCAACTTCACCGGTGGTGTGGTCATCCGCTATCCGGTTGGAGCCGTTTCTGGCGGCGGCAGCGGCAGTTCAGGCCCGCCACCACCTCCACCGCCTCCGCCCACGCCGCCTCCACCACCGACGCCGTTTCCGACACCGGACCCGGGCGCTACGCGGGTGGCAGACGGTCTCCTGGCGCTATACGAGCTCGAAGAGGGCTCTGGGGCGACTGTTGCCGATACTTCGGGCGTTGGCACGCCCCTGGACCTCACGATAGCCAATACGGGCAACGTTTCGTGGCTTACTGGCGGTCTGAGCGTGAATTCTGAGACGACCATCGGTTCGGGCAGCCCGGCGGACAAGATCGCAAGCGCAGTCGGCTCTTCTGGAGAGATCACGGTCGAGGCTTGGATCAGGCCGGCAAGCGTGAGCCAGTCCGGTCCTGCCAGGATCATTAGCATCTCCGCCGACACGCTCAACCGCAACTTCACGCTGGGCCAGGACGGTTCTGATTATGACGCCCGCCTGCGCACAACGACCACGAACGACAACGGCGTACCTTCGACGAAGACATCAACTGACGCCGTCACCGATCAGCTAACTCATGTCGTCTACGTCCGCGATGGGTCGAACTCGTCGATCTACATCGATGGTGTGAAGACGGTGACTGTCTCTCAAACCGGCAACCTGACCAACTGGAACAGCGCTTACCAGCTGGCGCTTGCAAATGAGCTGACTAACGACCGCGGCTGGCTTGGTGAGTTGCACCTCGTGGCTATCTACGGGCGTGAGCTGACGGAAGCTGAGGTCGTTCACAATTTCGTACTCGGCAAGGACGGAGACCCCGGCTCTGCTCCGGCTCCAACGCCTACGCCGATTCCGCCGACCGCGACGCCCATACCGCCGACCGAGGTTCCGCCGACACCAACGTCTGTTGTTCCGCCGCCTACGTCGGTGCCTACGACACCGCCTCCACCTCCGCCACCGCCGGTGTTTGGTGGGCCACCTCCGCCACCACCGACTCCTGTGAACTCGCCACCTGCGAGCACTTCTCCATCTGCTCCGCGCAATGTCCGTGGCGTCGTGGCTGATGACGGCTCAGTTGAGCTGGATTGGCTGGCTCCAACGACTAATGGTGGCCAGGTTGTCCTCAGCTACAGAGTGCTTGTGACGCCTGGAGGCTCGGTATTTGTGACCAACGGAGCCGAGCGCAGTATCTCGATAGATGGATTGGCACCGGGCGAGTATCGCTTCCAGGTCTCAGCCGTGAATATCGTCGGACCAGGAGAATCGATGCTGTCCGATGTCGTTACGGTCCTGGCCCATCCGAAGCCTGAACCCGTGCCTTCGCCGGATTCGACGCCCGAGCCAACGCCTATCCCGCCGACTCCGACGGTGATTCCGCCTGTCTTCAACGGAGCGAGCGACCCCGAGGACCAGCCGACGCCTACACCGATGCCGACTGTTGAGCCGGTGAAGACGCCGACACCTACGCCCGAGACTCTGCCACCGGTGTTTGGCGCTCCAGTCGAGCCACCTTTGCCGGACTCGCTCGTGCCGAAGCCGGAACCCACTCCGACCGCGGTCCCTGCGACGCCGGAAAAGCCGAGTCCGACCCCGGACACGGGGATTAAGGCTGAGAGTCAGACCATTGAGCTGGCTGAAGGCTGGAACCTGATCTCGTTCAGAGTTGTCCCGGGCGACCGGTCCATCGCGGATCTGCTGGAGCAGATTGCCGGACTTTATGACGAAGTGACGACGATGGATCGCGGTGAGGTGCGCACGTTCGTGCCAGGCATGTCAGATGACCTAAACGATCTCGACCTTGTCGACCCCACGCACGGGTTCTGGGTGAAGATGAAAGAAGCTTCTGGCCTTACGGTCACTGGATTGCCATTGCCTGAGAACGCCACCATGCGGCTGTACAAGGGCTGGAACCTGATCGCGTACACACCGGACAGGCCGATGTCGGTCACAGACGCGCTGTCGTCGATAGAAGGCATGTACACCGAGGCTCGCGGGTTCGATGTCGAGGCCAAATCCCACTTTCCGGGCATCCCGGACGAGTTCAACACACTTCGCGAGATGCGGCCCGGAATGGGCTACCTCGTGCACGTCAACGAAGACACGGACTTCACCTACCCGGAATTCGAGTAGCGCCCGTACCCGTTGTTGAACTGAGTTCGCCGTCGAATCCGAACTACGGCGTCAGAGTCGACAGGATGATGCTGGATAGCGTGTGATCACCGGTTCCGGGTTGAGAAGCTCCGCTCGAACCCGGATCATGTCGCTTAAGGTTGAAAATTACTCGGTGGCGACGAAATTCGTCGATTGTTTCCAGGCGCATCCAGAAAGTGCTCATTCGAAGTCGAAATCGACACTGCGGTCGAGTTGGCGGGTCAGAACGAGCCTTAAGGCTCATACCCTCGTATTCACAGATTGTTATTGTGCTTGGGCCGAATTGGGATTGCCCGATTTAACTTGCGTTGCTAGGTTTTATGGCAATCTGGCGGCATCGCTCCGAGATAGTGGCGCGATTGCCGTATTGCCGCGAATAACTGCTCGACTAGAACAGCACAACAGATGAACCTTCCACAACTGTCTGCGTTGCGACTCGGCCCAGTGCTCATTGCTGCACTTGCGACGGTCGTTCTCTTCGTGGCACAGGGCTTGTCGCCTCTATCTGCCAGCAGCCCGGCCGGTATCGGCTCCGACGAGTTCAACGGCAGTTCGTTGTCTTCTACCTGGACGGTGGTAGACCCACGTGGTGACAGCACAGTGACGGTTGGTGGCGGAACCGTATCTATCTCTTCGCCCGGTAGCCCAACGCACGACATCTGGGTCAACGGTGTTAACGCCGCCCGGATCATGCAGCCGGTCTCCAACAACGACTTCCAGGTTGAGTCCAAGTTCGACTCGGCTGTTACGCAGAAGTACCAGCTCCAGGGGATACTCGTCACTGACGGAGCGAACAACTTCCTTCGCTTCGGCAACTACTCGACCGGCAGTCTCACCAAGGCCTTCGTGGCTGCGATCAACCCGGTTACGAATGACGTAACGATCTATCTCAATCAGTCGGTGCCGATATCTGCGACTTCGTACCTGCGTCTAGACCGTACCGGCGACCAGTGGACCTTTGAGCGTTCAGTGGACGGCACGAACTGGCAGACGCTGACCACGATTAACCACTCGTTCAACATGACGAGCATCGGCGTTTACGCAGGCAACGCAGCCGGTGCTTCTCACACAGGTGTGATCGACTACTTCAGGGACACATTGGTGCCGCCGGGATCAGCTCCAACAGCTGTGGATGACGCGTATTCGGTTGATGAAGACGCTCAGTTGAACGTCGCTGCGCCCGGAGTGCTGGGTAACGACACGGACCCTGAGGGCGACCCGCTCTCCGCCGTTCACGTGTCGGATCCGACAGATGGCACCGTTTCACTGAACTCAGACGGCTCGTTCACCTACACGCCGGACCCTGATTTCTTCGGCTCAGACAGCTTCCAGTACCTGGCGGCTGACGCAACGTCACAGTCTCTGCCAGCAACCGTGACGATCACGGTGAACGGCGTCAACGACCCTCCGGTCGCGCTGGACCAGTCGGTCGACGTCTCCGCTGACACGCCAAAGGCGATCACTTTGACGGGCTCGGACCCTGACAACGATTCGCTGACGTTTGCTGTTGCGACACAGCCGAGCAACGGCACGTTGACAGGCACGGCTCCCAATCTCACGTACACGCCGGATCCCGGCCACCTTGGTGGCGATTCCTTCACATTCACGGCATCGGATGCCTCAGCGACCAGCCCGGCCGCCACAGTCTCGATCAATGTGACTGAGGTCCCGACCGGGTTCCTGCCTGACGAGTTCGGCGGCAGCACGCTTTCACCGGTCTGGACGTTCGTGAACCCGGTTGGTGACGGCAGCTACTCGGTCGGTGGCGGCGCGGTCTCGATCACGGCGCCCGGCGGCACTTCGCACGACATCTGGGTGAACGGAGTCAATGCGCCTCGGATCATGCAGTCGATGACTGACATCGACTTCCAGGCCGAGGTGAAGTTCGATTCATCGGTTGACCTGCGCTACCAGCTCCAGGGAATCCTGCTTTCAGACGGCAACAACAACTTCCTGCGGTTCGGAAACTACTCGAACGGCTCGCAGACAAAGGTGTTCGCTGCTGCAATCAACCCTGTGACCAGTTCGGTCACGATATTTGCCAATTCGACCGTCGAGGCCTCCTCTTCTGCGTACATGCGGTTGAACCGCACCGGAGATGACTGGACGTTCGAGCGCTCGGTCGATGGCGTGAACTGGCAGGTATTCGGGCCTTACAACAGCTCACTCACGGTGACTGAGATCGGTGTCTACTCAGGAAACGTGGGCAACCCGTCTCACACCGCGGTGGTCGATTACTTCCGCGACACGCTCACACCTCCGGGCTCGCAGCCGAACGCTGTAGACGACGCATATTCGGTTGACGAAGACACCACGCTGAATGTGGCGGCTCCGGGCGTGCTTGGCAACGACTCAGACCCCGAAGGCGACCCGCTGAATGCATTGCTCGTGTCGGGCACGGCCAACGGCTCGCTGACGCTGAACAGTGACGGCTCGTTCACGTACACGCCGGACCCGAACTTCTTCGGCTCAGACGCCTTCAGCTACCGTGCAGTCGACGCGACTTCGCAGTCAGTGGCGGCAAATGTAGATATCACTGTGAACCCGGTCGATGACCCGCCGGTAGCGAACCCTCAGACGGTTGATACCGGTCCTGGAGTGGCCGTGGCGATCACTCTGACCGGTTCCGACCCGGATGAGGACCCGCTGACATTTGACGTTGCGACTCAGCCCACAGACGGTGTGCTGAGCGGTACGGCTCCGAACTTGACTTACACGCCTGATCCCGGCTTCGAGGGAGCAGACTCGTTCACGTTCACCGTTTCGGACGCGAACAACACCAGCGCTCCGGCAACGGTAGACATCAACGTCGCTGACCTGGGCTCAGGTGAGATCAGGTTCTTCTACGGGAATGCCCAGACGTTCAACACGCAGGGCAAGCCGCAGGTCTGGGTGGACGTGCTTGGAAACGCAACCGACCCCGATGGTGTGTCTTCGGTTACCTACTCTCTGAATGGCGGACCTGATCAGATTCTCATGCTCGGCCCCGACGGCAGGCGTCTTGAGCGGCTCGGGGACTTCGTCATCCAGTTGCCATTCGATTCGCTGACACTCGGCCCCGCAGGCAACCAGGTCACCGTGACGATTACTGACACGCTGGGAAGTGTGACCCAGGCTTCTATGACGCTAACTTCGCCGTCGACCACGGTGAACACATGGCCCTTGAGCTACACGGTCGACTGGAGCGAGGTAACACACATCCCCGACGCCATCCAGGTGATCGATGGTGAGTGGACGATCGGGCCGGACGGTCTGACGAATGCCGGAACTGAGGGCTACGACCGCCTGTTCGCCATCGGCGACATCGCCTGGTCTGATTTCACTGCTACGGTTCCGTTCACTGTCCATGACTACGATCCCCAGGGCCTCTGGTGCTGTGGACTCGGCCTGTTCATCAGGTGGCAGGGCCACACGACGTCACCTGACGCCTGCACGCTGCCAGGACAGCCAATCTGTGGCTGGGAGCCCTACGGCAACGATGCGTGGTACAGGTTCACTCGCACCGGTGGGCGTTCAGACGACGCTGCGGTCAACCCGCAGTCTCTCGTCGACGACTCCGGCCTTGTGCTGAGATACGGCACGCCTTACGTGATGAAGGTCGAGGTCGAGACCATCGGGTCCGACAACGTCTACCGCAAGAAGGTCTGGGAGCAGGGCGACCCTGAGCCAGATGAATGGTTGGTCGAGATGATCCGCAACCCGGAGCACGGTGGCGCGCTGACGCACGGTTCGCTGCTGTTCATCTCGCACTTCACGACGGTGACCTTCGGCGACATCACGATCGAGCCGATCCCGGGCAGCTAGCGGCTAGCCGAGAAGCCTCGCATCTGAACTCTTAGCGACGGTCTATGCGCCCGAAAGCTGTTCAATTCAGGGCACGCCTCGCCGCCCGCTTAGGTGACGGCCGCTGGCTTTGCCGGTTGCTGAACCTGTGGGCTACTGCGGAGAAGAGACGGCCTGCTGGCCCTCGATCTCGTCCGCGATTGACCGGTAGCTCTCCCGAAGTACTCTCTTCCAGACAGCGATCGAGACGTTGTCGCCCATCTCGCGGCTGGCTCTGGAGTACTCGTCAGGATTGGCCTTAACGGCATTGATCAGCTCAAGCACCGCTGATGCCGCGTCAGGCGTCGTGGGATCGCCAGAGATCAGCAATCCTGCCTTCGTGTCCCGAAGCAGGTCTCCGGGGTCCCAGTCGATGTCGCTTGTGACCACCGGGACGCCGGCCGCAAGGTATTCGCCGATCTTCGTGGGGTACGAGGCTCGGTTGACGATGTGAGGCTCTCGAATCGCGAAGCCGGCCAGACCGGTCTGCAGGTACTCGCGGACCTCGGCACCGTTCTGTGCCGAGGTGAAGGTGATGTTATCGTCAGGGATTCCCTGGCCAAGCACCTTCGCCCGATCGTCCTTCGAGACAACCAGGAACTGAACCGTGGAATCGAGCTTCCAGATGTTCTGCCATAGGACGTTTAATCCAGGCAGGTTCTGCCAGGCGGCGCCGCTTCCGGCATAGATCAGATACTTGCGCTCCTGGCCTACCGGTTCGTCCTTGGCGACCGGAACGTCCGCGCTGGTGGGCACGGCGACGAACCGGGTCTTCATGTGCGCCTTTTCTGAGATGTGGTCGCTCATCCGGTTCGAGACCGTTACACACAGGTCCGGCGTCCTGCCGAATCGAGCCATCTGCCATGATGCAGCTGTGAGGATGCGCGACTTGAAGCCTGACAGGTTGTAGTCACGTTCCTCAGGGATGCCGTTCACGCACCAGATCAGCGTCTTCGGCCGGACGAGGCGCCCGTAGGGGAGGGCGCTGGTGCCAATCGCCAGCACACGGCCGCCTGGCTTGATGGCGCGCCTGACTTTGAAGCCGCTGGTGAAGGTGTTCAGGCCGCGGCCACGTAACACTCGGATGTCTGACATGCCGTCGAGAGTCTTCAGAAACTCCAGGCCACCAGCTACGTATTCGACGTCTTCGGGCGCCATGCCGCGGCGCCATTTCGGATGGCTGGCAATCCAGTAGAAGTCAGAATCGCCGAACGTCTCGGTGAAGCCGTCGACGAGAAGTTTCACTCGAGCCCGTTCCATGGGGCCGCGGTAGAAGATCGTGTTCTTGATATCGATGATGGTCCCCTCGGTGTCAGGCGCTCTACAGCTGCCAGAGCGCTTCGGCGGTCAGTCGTGGCTTGAGATGAATTCGAGGATCCGTTCGGCGGCTTTCCCGTCGCCATACGGATTGGCGATGTCGCCGAGGCCGGCTTTCTTGCGGCCTCCCTCGATGGCCTTGCAAGATTCGTCGACTATCAGCTCGGTGTCTGTGCCTACCAGTTTGGCCAGACCGGCGTCTATGGACTCCATTCGCTCTGTGACCTCGCGCATCACAAGGATCGGCGCTCCAAAGGTGGATGCCTCTTCCTGGACGCCTCCGGAGTCGGTGAGAATCAGGTCGGCCCGCTTCATGAGGTTGATAAATGGCAGGTAGTCGATAGGCGTCGACAGGTAGACGTTGGGCTCTGAGCCGAGCATCGAGTGAACGGTTTCCTTGACGTTCGGGTTCGGGTGAACGGGCAATACGAAGTTGATGCCTGATCCCCAGCGCCTGGCGATTGTCTGGATCGCCTCGCATATCCGGTTGATGCCGCCATCGAAGCTCTCTCTGCGATGTGCGGTGACGAGGACCATGAACTCGTCAGAATCTGAGATCCGTGCAAGCTCCGGGTCATCGAACGTGAATGGGATCTCGGAAGCTATATGCAGGGCATCAACCACCGTATTGCCGGTCACCAGCACACGATCGCTGTCGTAGCCTTCGCGCAGCAGCTCGGCTTCTGAGCGCGTTGTTGGGGCGAACATGGCCGAGGAGATGGTGTCGATCACCCGCCTGTTCATCTCCTCGGGGAACGGGTTGAAGATATCGGGCGTTCGCAGTCCTGCTTCGACGTGGCCGATCTTAGAGCCTCGGTTGAATGAGGCGATGGCCGCGCTCATGGCGGTAGTTGTGTCGCCCTGCACGAGCACCCAGTCCGGTTTGTAGTCGGCAAGTACCTCGTCGAACCTCTGGGAGACCTTGGCGACGATGGAATTGAGGGTCTGGTTTGGCGACATGATGTCGAGGTCGTAGTCGGAGACCATGCCGAACAGCGACATCAGGGGACGGATCATGTCCCTGTGCTGAGCCGTGATGCAGAGCCGGGAGTCCAGTTTTGCGTCCGGTTCACCCAGCTGCTGGTAGAGGGCGGCCATCTTGATCACTTCTGGCCGGGTGCCTGCGACCAGCAGCACCTTCCGGGTTTGGCTTGAGTTCATGGCCTGCATCTGGCGGCTTGCTTCGGGGACAGTGCTCACAGTCTATGCGGGGGCCGCAGGAGCCATCTTGGGTGTTTTCTTCCGAAACTGTGTGTATATCTGGATAGGGCCAGTGTGGAAGATGCGAAACATCAGGGCGCTGATCATCAGGTATACGGCCCCGAATGCGACTGCGCCCAGCAACAACGTGCCCACCAGGTTCAGGGACTCTACATCCCGGATAGCGATCGCAGCGAAAAGACCCACGCTCAAGATCGCTGAGTACAGCAGCAACCTGGCAAGTTCGATGTAGCCAGTGTCGAGCTTGCCTCGGCTTCGCACCAGAATGACGACGAATGCAACCGTGAGTCCCGTGATGAGCGCGTAACCGGCCCCGGCCAGTTCGTAGTTCGATATGAACGGGTAAGCCACGGCGACTGTGACGACGAACCTTACTGCTTCCACCACTGCCGCCGTGAAAGCGTCGCCCATGCTCCGAAGCACTGTGACGAACATGTGACCGAGCGCCAGCAGAGGCGTCGCTATGGCCAGGACTCGCACCGCTCCTACTGCGTCATCCCACTGCGGACCGAGCAGCACGCCGACCACCTCAGGCGCCCACACTGCGGTGAAGAGCGTCATAGGGATCAGGATTAGCGAAGTCAGGGATACCAGCTGCGAGAAGTTCCGGTTCACCGATTCGCGGTTCTTCTGGATCTTGGCGAAGGCAGGGAAGCCGACTCTGGCGACACCGTTGATCATCTCGACGCTGACCAGGTTCGTTATACGGCCCGCGACCACATACAAACCAAGACCCGTTGGGCCAAGGATTCTGCCCACGAAGAACCGGTCTATCTGACCGGTGAGTGAAGCGATCAGGTTGCTCACGGACGTCCAGACAGCGAAGCCTGCGATGCCTTTTAGCTTCCTGAAGTTCCAGGTCGGCCGCACGAAGTAAGGTGCCAGAACGTAGGAAAGCACCAGCATCAACACCGTCTGTGTGAGATGTCCGAGCGCCAGAGCCCAGAAGCTGCGCAACTCGAACGCCAGCCAGATCGTGACTCCGGCGCTGGCGAGAGTCGGAATCAGCCTGTACAGGAACTCTTTCCTGAACTCGAGCTCCTTGCGGACGAACACCATGCCGATGCTCGTCATGCCCGTCAGCGCCATCTCAAGGCCGGTGATCCTGATGACCGGAGTCGCTGCATCGGAATTGAAGAAATCGGCTATCGCCGGCGCCGCCGCAGCGACCGCTCCACCAAGAACAATCAGCCGCAGGACTTCAAACGTCCAGGCGGCCGCGATCTGGTCTTTCTCCAGGTCGTCCTTGCGGATCAGAGCATCTTTGAGACCGCCCGAGATGCCGACTCGCTCGATGATCATGCGAGTCATGACGGCGATACCTATGACACCGAAATCGTCTGGCGCGAGCAGCCGTGCGAGGATCACGGGGCGCGACAGAGCGACGATCTGCTGGAATATGCGAATGCCGACGAGCCAGAAGCCAGCACGAATCGCCCGCGATTTGACCGACCGCGTTGGCGGAGAGCCTTCCTGACCTGCAATCGTCGTTGAGCCAGCCATGCGTTAGGTTCTGCTTCCCCTTGTACTGAACAGTCCGTCTGGCAATGGTTCTAGCCGACTCGATTCATGCTCAGCGGAATTGCATTACCGCTGCAAGGTTGAGCCTGGTCTCACGCACCACCGCGAATCTGCGGCAGGTGGCGAAGTATCGGAGCGTCTGAGTTGATAGCAACCACTTCTGCCGACGGCTCAAGTCGGAGTTGCGAATCGCCTTCAGATGCTGGAGCAGCAGCAGCGTGTACTTTGGCCGGTGGCCCTTGCGCTTGCTCGCATCCCACCAGTTCCGCTCATCACGGGCCGTCCTGACCGACTTCGTGTTCCGGTTGGCGTTGAGATGCTCCTGGATCATGTAGATCTTGCCGCGCAGCGCCATCTCGGCCACTGTCGTGTGGTCGGCGGCCGGGTTCGAGCCGATTAGCATCGTTTCTGCCAGCATGTCGCGCCGCATTACACCGAAGACCTGGTAGAGCTGCGTGACGTCCCGCAGGATCGACATAAATCGGCTTCGCGGGTCGTCTGACATCGCCTTGATGCGTTCGGGGTAGTTGCGTACGAACTCACCGTCCTCGGTGTAGATCGTGGTCAACGTTTGGCAAAGAGAAACGTCCGGCCTCGAATCGAGAAGCTCCACGCATTTGCGCAAGTAACTCGGCTCAACCCAGTCGTCGTAGGCAAGCCACTTGAAGTACTTGCCGCGCGACAGGTGGAATGCCTTGTTGAAGTTGGGCGAAGCGCCGAGGTTTTTCTCATTGCGGTGCAGAGTGACACGCGGGTCCTTCGCGACGAACTCCTCGCAGATCTCCACCGTGTTGTCCGTAGAGGCGTTGTCCACGATGATTAACTCGAAGTCATCGAAGTCCTGTTTCAGGATCGACTCGATGGCCTCGCCAATGTGCGCTGCGCCGTTGTACACCGGGAGACCAATGCTCACCGTTGGAATATGTTCTGACGGATTCACCATTGCGCTCTCAATCTGCTGCTGAGCCGTTGGTGACAGTGGCGTTGCTGATTGCTTAGTCAACAACCTGCACCCTCGCATTCACGCCGAGCTGCCTCACCATCTCGTTTACTTCATTCTCGTATGCGCCGTT
The DNA here is from genome assembly GCA_028285005.1 of Dehalococcoidia bacterium. Taxonomy (GTDB): domain Bacteria; phylum Chloroflexota; class Dehalococcoidia; order Lucifugimonadales; family Lucifugimonadaceae; genus JAJCYX01. The sequence continues at coordinate 14,586 of JANQQP010000042.1, forward strand.
CATGAGGAGAACAAGGTCAGGTCTGTAGTCGACCAGCGCCTCCGCGCCGATCACGCTCTGTCCTGATCCGGGCACGAACCTGCCGTGCTTGGCAGGGTTAATATCTACGATGTGGTCGATGCTCCGGCTGTCGACCAGGTTGAGGAATGTCACGCCCTTGGAGCCTGCGCCCCACGTGACCACTCGTTTGCCTGCAGATGCGAGCCGTTGGATCTCGGTGTTCCAGCGCTCCAACGTTGATTCGACCTGGTCCTTGAACCCGCTTACGAGCCGGTCCAGTGTTTCAAGACTGGTAGTCTGGTCGAGATACGACTCATCCGATCCGGTCGCCTGTGCATCGATGTACAGGAATTGATCGTGGAACGTAGCCTCGGCAGCTGAGACGTTGAGGCCGGCGGCTTCAGCTACCACAACAAGCGCTCGGTCGGTGAAGTATCCGGGGTGTTCGTAGATCAGGTCCCAAATAGCTGGTTTTTCGAGCATATAGGTTGCGTTCGGAACCTCGACGTAGAGATGGCCGTTGCTGGGAGCCGCTGCGCCAGCCAGGAGCTTCATGAACTCCAGTGGGTCTTCAACGTGCTCCAGCACGTGGCGTGAGCAGACAAGGTCAGGATTGACTGCGTCTTCTGGTCCGTAGAAGCCCGCTTTGAACGTGGCGCCTTGTCCGACATCAACACTCTCGGGGCCGAAGTACGACGGGTCGAAACCGAAACCGCGGTTGTTGCCAATCTTGCAGAGGCGCGTGACGAAGTCGCCGTCACCGCACCCAAGCTCAAGCACAGTTTTCCCGTACAAGTCGTGAGTTTCGACGAGTCGCTCAGACGTCTCCTGCAGGAACGATCCAAAGCTCGGTGAGCAGGAGAGTGAATTCGCGTAGTCCGGTGAATACGCGAGCACTTCGGGATCAAATATCCGGTTGAAAACGAACGAGCAGTCTTCGCAGTAGGTGAGTTCTATATCACCCATTTTCACGGTTTTTGCTGCTTCCACGTTGTCGAGCAGTACATTGCAGAACGCAGGGACCTGCGGCACGCTGACTATGGGCCGCACCTTTGACGTTGGACAAGCCGGGCATTTGCCTGTCGTCTTCACGATGACGTCGTTGCGCTCAGTCGTCACTGTCTCAGCCTGAACTTGCATGTGTGTAGTCTCATCGCCTGGGGTGAATCCCGTTCAGCGCGCGTGGTGATGCGTTTAGACGCTACGTATTTCAGCGTGGATGCCCATGTCTTCGAGCGTCTTGCCGATCTCCTCTTCGTAGATCGGGTTCATAATCAGCACAATGTCAGGCGGAGTTTCGCGCAGGCTCTCCGGTCCGACGATGCGGTGGCCGGTGCCAGCTGCGAACTTGTCCTGCTTGGCGGGGTTGATGTCCACGATGAAGTCGACCAATTCGCCGCCCGGGATGCTGTTGACGAACGCCACACCCTTTGAACCGCCGCCCCACACGACTACTCGCTTGCCTTCACGCTTGGCCTCGCTGAGGAACTCAGACCAGCCTGCGACATGCTTGCGGTACTTGTCCGAAAACTCCTCAACCTCGGCCGCCAGCTGGCGCACGTAGGCCCTGGTGCCTCCCACAACTGTTCCACCTTGCGTCGGCCTGCAGTGCAGCAGGAGGTACTGGTCATCGAAGTCCAGCTCAGTGCGGACATCGGTGAAGCCTTCCTGCTCGAACAGAGCAGCCATCGACTCAGGCGTGAAGTAAGCACAGTGTTCGTAGTACACATCCCAGAATGCTGCTTCCTTGAGGACTCGCAGCGTGTCTGGCACCTCGAAGAAGACAGGTATCGAGCTGTCTTCGCCGAGTGAGCGGCGGACCTTGCGAACAAAGTTCGCCGGATCTGGCACATGTTCAAGCGTGTGACGGCAGCAAAGGAAATCGGGGTTCAGTTCGCCGTGCTTCTCATCGAAGAATTCTCGAATGAAGCTCAGGTTCTGCGTAGAGTTCTCGACGCGGTGGTCCGGATCAGCCGCCGGGTCCACTCCGATCCCTTTCGCGATTCCCTGTAACTCAACCTGCTGCAGGAAGTCTCCACCTCCGCAGCCGATCTCTACGCAGGTCTTACCCTCGAGGTTGTACTCGTCAGCGAGGTCTTTGGCCAACCTCGCTGCGAACTCGTTGAAGCGTGGTGAGAATGCCTGAGAACTCTCGTACGACTGAGAGTAATCGACAAGATCAGGATCGAAGTCCGGGTTGAAGATGAAGCCGCACGAATCGCAGAAGGCAAGCGTCAGCGTGCCTTTTGGGTAGCTAACAGCCTGCTCCTTCGTGTCGAGCAGCACCATGCTATTCGTGGGCACCTGCCCAAGTTCGAGGAATACTCGAGCTTCGGTCTTCTCGCACGATGGGCAGTTCACGTCGGCGCGTCCTTCCAGGTGCGTTTCGGGGAGTGAGGTTTCCAGCACTTCTAGACCACCTGTGGCTCGGGAACAGGGATGACGAACTTGCCGCCCTTGTCCCGGAACTCAGCCTGTTGGCCGAGCACTTCGTCCTTGAAGTTCCAGGCCAGCAGCAAAACGTAGTCCGGCATATCCTCAACCAGCTTCTCAGGCGCATCGATCGGCACGTGCACGCCGGGCATGAAAAGGCCCTGCTTGTGCACGTTGCGGTCGACGACATAGTCGAGCACATCCGTGCCGATCTTCGAGCAGTTCAGCATCGTTGCGCCCTTGGCTGCTGCGCCGTAGGCCGCAATCCGCTTGCCGTCCGCCTTCAGCTCGCCGAGCAGGCCTCGGAGGCCGGTGATGAGCTTTTCGACGTTCTGGCCGAAGTTCCTGTAGTAATCGAATTCATCGATACCGAGCTCTTGCTCTTCTGCCAGCACCTGCTTGATGTAGTCGGTCGGCGCGTCCTTCTTCTCAATGAAGAGCCGCAGTGACCCACCATGAATAGGCAGTCGCTTGACGTCGTTCAGGTACAGCCCATGCGACCTGAACAGGTTCGTAAGCGCTGTGACTGAGAAGTAGCAGAGGTGCTCGTGGTAGATGGTGTCGAACTCGTTGTGGTCGATCAGATCCCGCACATAAGGCACTTCGATCACGGCCACGCCATCGTCCTTCAGTGCGATCGCGATGCCGTCTACGAAGCCACCAAGGTCCGCAACGTGAGCCAGCACGTTGTTGCCGTGGATCACATCGGCCTTCTTGCCTTCTTCTGCAAGCTCCCTGGCCAGGTCGAGGCCGAAGAAACGCTCGAGCGTGGGCACACCCTTGTCGAGCGCAGCCTTGACCACCGTGTCAGCGGGGTCGATGCCAAGCACCGGGATGCCTGCTTTCACGTAATTCTGGAGGAGGTAGCCGTCATTACTCGCCAGTTCGATTACGAAGCTGTCTTTGCCCAGGTCCCGCGTGGCGATCAAGTGCTCGGTGTTCTCTTTCGCGTTGTTGACAACTGTGTCCGAGAACGACGAGAAGTACGGGTAGTCCCTGCAGAACAGCTCCTCGGGCGGAACCGTCTCCAGGATCTGCATCAGGGCGCAGTTGCTGCAGAAGGCTACGTCGAGCGGGTAGGTTGCCTCGGGGCCGTCAACTTCCTCGCTGCTGACAAGTGCGTCAGCGAGAGGTGTGTTGCCGAGCGAAAGCACGCTCCGTAGCTCTGATGAGCGGCACGCGCGGCAGTTTGCGTCTACTTTCTCACCAATCATTTAGCGGTTGCTCCCCGAGCTGATCAGCTCGCTTTCCGGCGCAAGCTCACCTTCGTCTGTCGAGCTGGTCCAGCGGAGAGTCGAGTCAACCTCGCCTGTCTCCTGCTTGTGCTCGATGTGCCTGATGCGCTGGAAACGTGTCCCGTTGAGGTCTTCCTCGGTCAGGTTGTTCTCTTTGTAAGCCTTGTAGAGCTCTTCCACGCCCTTACGAGCGGTCCACTGCGGCTTGAAGTCAGGCAGCAGCTTCTCGATCTTGCTGGTGTCTACTCGGTAGCAGCGAGGGTCAGGCCCGCCATCTGCGGCGTACTCGACCTTCGAGCCCGGCACGATCTCTTCGACCATGGCGGCGAGGTCTCGCACCTGGTAGTTCTCACCAGGAACAGCCACGTTGAAGGCTTCGTTGTGAACGACTTCTCGCGGCGCGTTGAGCACTGCCATGAAGGCTCGTGAGATGTCCTCGATGTGGATGATCGGTCGCCATGGCGTGCCGTCACTGAGGATCAGCACCTTGCCCGTAGTGAACGCCCATCCAGTGAGGTTGTTCAGCACCAGGTCGCCTCGCAGCTTGGGCGAGACTCCGTAGGCGGTTGCGTTGCGCAGGAATACCGGGCTGAATCCGTCGCCGGCCATTGCGGACACCGCCTGCTCAGTCAGCACCTTCGACTTCGCGTAGGGCGTGACCGGGTTGAACTCGGCCGATTCGTCGAGAATCGCGTCGCCGGCTGCGCCGTACATGCTGCAGGACGACGAATGGATGAACAGGCCGACGCCGGCGCGCTTGGCCGCTGCGGCCAGCTTTACCGAGCCGTGGTAGTTGATCTCATACGTGAGAGATGGGTTCAGCGAGCCGAGCGGGTCGTTGCTCAGGTTCGCCAGGTGGATGACAGCGTCAAACCCTTCGAGGTCCTTCGAGTCGACCTCACGGACATCCATCTTGAACTCAGGGATCTGCGGCTCGGTTTCGCCAAGAAGGCAGTCCTCGCCGAACAGTTCGCTGTCCATGCCAACGACGTCGTGACCATCAGCCAGCAGCATCGGGACCATGACGGTGCCGATGTAGCCTTTGTGTCCTGTAACAAGAACTCTCATTATTCCCACACCTTCCATGGTGGCTGGTTCTTCCAGAGGCTTTCGAGCCTCACCTTGTCTCGCAGCGTGTCCATGCACTGCCAGAACGAATCGTGCTTGTAGGCCATCAGCTGCCCGTCACGAGCCAGTCCTTCGAGTGGCTCTGCTTCGAACAGCGTCTCGTCTCCGTCGATATAGTTCAGCACCTCAGGTTCGAGCACGAAGAAGGCGCCGTTGATCCAGCCTTCCCCGACCTGCGGCTTTTCGGAGAACTCCGAGACCTTGTCGCCGTCGAAAACCAGGTGTCCGAATCGGGCCGGCGGGCGGACCGCGGTGACGGTCGCCAGCTTGCCGTGCGCCTTGTGAAATTCAATCAGCTTCGGGATGTCGACATCAGCGACGCCGTCTCCCCAGGTGAGCATGAAGGTCGTGTCGCCAACCCAGGGACCGAGCCTCTTGATGCGTCCGCCGGTGTTGGTCAGTGCGCCGGTGTCGATCAGGTCAACTGTCCAGTCTTCCTCTTCGTGGCCGTTGTGCAGAATTACGTCGCCAGTCCGAGGGCGGACGGTCAGGTCACTGTTCATCGTGGCCCGGTCGATCATGTACTTCTTGATGTACTCGCCTTTGTAGCCGAGCGCTATTACGAAGTCCTTAAACCCGTAGTGCGAGTAAAGCTTCATGATGTGCCAGAGGATCGGACGATCTCCGATCTCGACCATTGGCTTCGGCTTGATCTCGGTCTCTTCGGATAGCCGGCTGCCCACTCCGCCGGCGAGGATTGCAACTTTCATCTTTGTGCCCTTTGAAGGTCGATCGTTGGATATGCCGGATATGCTGCTATCTGGCCGGCTTAGCCACATTTAGCGTGGTGGTTATAAATTCCTCGTAAAGAATCGGCTGCTGCCGTTATCGGGCCCGATCTGCCTTCAGTCCAGTACACCATCGTAGTTTGAGAAGGTATGGGTGCGAGTGAACTTAGTGATCGATGTCGCGAATTTGTTGTGAACGACTCCGCTTTCGGCCCCCCGGCCGTGTTGCACGCTCGTCTGACTTGGCTTATTCGGGTGCTAGGCCGATTACCGTTGGACTCAGACCCCATGGACTGTGTCCTGAACCTGCCAATTGGCGTTCGCACTGCAGGGCAGGGCTAAGAGGTCGTTGGCCAGACTCGAATATATGCAGTGCGTAACGACTGAGACAGTTCGGAGGGTTAGCCGCAGGCGGTTCGTTGGTGTCACGGAATGAGCCTTGTGTAGAGGCGGTGACGAAGGCCGGGTGTATATGCTCCGGCGGCGACGTGACACCGGCTTTGAAGGTAACGCGCGAGTAATAGTGTTGTAGTAGAATCCCGGCATATTCTCTCGCGTTAAAAACAGGTTCAGTCGGCCTTCTCAAAACGAGTTGCGGCGCTCTTGATAAAAAGCGGTACATCGTGGGGCTCCACACAGGCTCTGTGAGGTTGCACTAACGCCGACCTGTATGAATGTTCGAGAGTATTGAGTGAGTCACAGTCGCTCGGACACTCAGACGCACGTGCGTTGATCTGCTTGTGATTCTTACGGAAGCCTCACCACCTGTCAGGTGGCGTGTTACACGGGAACCGTCAAAATCGTTCAACGGCGAGGGAGGCACCTCTTGGTCGTGTGAATGGCGTTATGTTCGGATTGAGTGGACGCGTTCGAGGCCGAGGGCAAGACCGGCCGACGCTCAGTTCTCCTGAATTCGCTACGCAATTGCTGCAATGCGCTTTCATCGCCGCTCACACCTCAAACCCACATTCGGCAATCCGCACGACCAAGCGGCGAAAGATTTAATTGGAAGCCAGGTAGTACATACGATCTCTGTACTTTGCTGGTGATGTGAGCATGAACCTTCTTCCAACTCTGCGCACGGCTGACTCTGACATATTCATTGCAAGAGCACGGACCCGACTGAACCCGCTTCTGCGAATGTGGAAACTGGGTGTGCTTGCGGCAATTGCGATCGCAATTGCCGTTGGTCTGGTGGTTGGTGGCAGCTCCGGCGAAGGCAGCCGGACAGCTGTGGCCGCCGCAGATGTCGTCTCAGCCGGTTCGGGCCCCTGGTCAGACCCTGCGACCTGGAATCCTTCTCCTCCCCAGCCTGGTCAGAGTGTTGAGGTTGGTGCTGGTCACCGTGTGATCTTTGATGTTGATCTTACGGATGCTGGTGTTGGTCAGCTGGACATCTACGGCACGCTT
>JANQQP010000004.1 GCA_028285005.1 Dehalococcoidia bacterium
CCAACAGCTCCAAACCGCCAACCAGCAGCGGAGCAGCATCCTCAACACCCGTATAACCAAATATTCCACACAAAACAAAATTCCCCTTGGTGAGAAACGATATGTGTACGGCAACGGCGGTGAGCGCTGCACGTGTTCAGGAGAGAATGACGGTCGTAATCAAAGGTAGCTAACGAGTGAGAACTAGCGAAGAGCCGTTGAGGTCAACTCAGGCTAGCTCTTCGGTGTAAGCGAACGGTTTCGAAGCCGCCTCCTGATAGTAGCCCCTGTGAGATTCGGGGAGTAGACGGGCGACACGCACCATGATTTCGGTTGTCATGGCTTCCAGTTCATCACGAGATGGACGGCTTGAGGCATCAGCCGTCAGCCGGAACGGCTTTCCGATCTTGATCCGAGTGTTCGCACGGGGCACAAACACCTTGAGCACGTTCTGCAGCGGCTCGGTGCCGGCAAGCCCAATCGGAACGATCGGCGCACCGGTTCTCTGCGCGATGTGTGTCACGCCTGCCAGCCCTCTTCGCATTCCGGAGGCTTCTTTGTTTCTTGTTCCTTCCGGGAAGAGGATGAGAGCTCCGTCCTCCTGGCTCAGCCGATTGATCGCCCACCTGAGAGCCTTGAGATCGACACCACCTCTATCGAGAGGATGAGCGCCGTAGAGTTTCAACAAGGCTGAGAAGAGCGGGAACTTGAATAGTTCTTTCTTGGCCAGGAAACCTGGATTGCGGCCGGTCAACGAGGCAACGATCGCCGGGTCGAGGTTCGAGAGGTGGTTCGCGATGAAGATCACCGGTCCGGTCTTCGGTACGTTCTCCCATCCTTCGACCTTCTGATCGCCGAAGATCTTCGTCGTCGTCTTGAACCCTGCGTTGCAGAACGCAAAGAACGGGTTCAACTGACAACTCTCCGGGCTATATCAGAGAGTTTGCAGACGACCTCGTCAACGGTCATATCGTCGGTTTCGACTATGACCGCGTCTTCAGCTGGCCTCAATGGCGACGCCTCACGAGACGAATCGATGTCGTCGCGCTTCCTCATCGTCTCCTGCACCTCTTCCAGAGGAGGCTGCCCGGGCCGATCCTGCATCTCGACAAACCTGCGTTCGGCGCGTGTTTCGAGAGTTGCTGTGAGATAGATTTTGGGGTCCGCGTTCTTCAGAACGACGGTGCCAATGTCTCTGCCGACCATGACGATACCGCCGCCCTCGGCAAGTTTTCGCTGGGCTTCGACCATGATCTCGCGGATACGAGGGATGGCGGAAACGATCGATACCCGGCTGTCCACCTCATGGCTGCGAAGGCGCGAGGTGATGTCTGTGCCGTTGATGAAGATCAGGGTGGTGCCGTCACCTGCTGCCCGAGCCTCGATCTCGATGGCCTGGGCGGCGTCGGTAAGTTGCTTGAGGTCTTCGAAATCTGCTCCGGCATCGAGAGCAGCGACCGTGGCCGCCCTGTACATCATGCCGGTATCGAGAAAACGGTATCCGATCTTCTTGGCGAGCCTTGTCCCTACTACAGTCTTGCCTGCGGCTGCTGGTCCGTCGATGGCAATCGCCGTGGCTCCGTTTTGATGCAATTCGTGCTCCGAAGTACAGGTTTCTGCTGAACATAAGGTTCAGCGTGAGGCACAGTGAGTTTAACGAACCATGTACCGGGTTGTCCTGAGCCCTAAGTTCTGCGAACTAGAGCGCTTGGAACATTGCCGTAATTCGGCCGCTGCTAAACTCCCGGAACGCAGCCCCGGTTTGGTTCGCCGGGGTCGGCAAACAATTTTGACGAGAACCGAAGGGACGCCGCAGGGCAGTGAATTTCTTTGACTGGGTGTTGATCGCACTATTCGTGGTCGGTGCATTCTGGGGCTACCGCAAAGGCCTGATAGACGCTGTGCTGCTGGTAGCGTCGATCTACATTGCTCTACTCCTCAGCGGACAGTTCGCCGAGCGTCTACTGAGCACATTCTGGGATGTCGCTGATCAACAAGCCCTGGCTACTGCGGCCGGCTACGTAATCATATTCATAGGTGTGTTTCTGGCTGGTCGCGTTGTGTCCCGCTTCGTCAAGTCAAGCCTGAACAAGGTGAAGGCGAGCTGGACCGACAAGGCCGGCGGAGTGGTTGTAGGAGTCGTTGCCGGTGTGCTGCTTTCTGGTGGGCTGATGGCGGTGACCGCACGGTTTACATATGTGATTGATGAAGAGGCCGCCGGAGCGAACGACAGCTCAGGAGGCTTCAGCCCTGAGGCTCTGTTCGATCAGCTACGGGAGACTGCCGAGAGCTACCTGGTTGACTCAGGTCGTGAGAACACTGACCGCTGGCTCGTAGAGTCGGAGGTTGTTGGTGTGCTCATGGACATTCGCGACGTCTTGCCAGGGGGCACGCTGGGCATGGCGCCGGACGATTTCGAGACTGCGCTCGACATTCTCGATGACCGTCGGAGTGCCGAAGATTCGACCGGGACCGCACGTTTTCGTGGTGAGAGTGTGCAATCCGACTCGCTTTAAGCCGTGGTATAACGGTGTTGAAGTAAGGTCAAACGGCGCGTGACCTCCTGACGCTGAGGCAAATAGGCGTGTTGATCACTCGAGCACCCGTACTGGTCCTCAACCAGAACTACCAGCCGCTGAACATCTGCAATGTGCGGCGTGCCATCGCGCTTCTTGGCAAGGGTAAGGCTGAGCCGATCGGCGAGACTGGCGAGTATCTTCACAGCGCCGATGACCTGATCGAGAAGCCGGTCATCATTCGTCTCTACTACATGGTCAAGCGGCCTCTTCACCGCCGGAAGCTCTCGCGCCGCGAGGTGTTCGTTCGAGACGGCTTTCGATGCCAGTACTGTGGATCGAAGACGAGAGACCTGACTTTAGACCACGTAATGCCACGGTCTCGAGGTGGTCAGCACACCTGGGACAACATCGTGAGCGCCTGCAAGCCCTGCAATCATGGCAAGGCTGGACGCACGCCGCGTGAAGCGGGCATGGCGCTGTTCACTGCGCCTCGTGAGCCCAGGCCGAACCCGTATGCCATGTTCCACCCGGGCCGGGTGCTGGACGAATGGCGTCCGTTCCTGCCGTGGGTGCAGCCTTCGCCATTCGGCGAAGTTGACTCAGAGTTCCAGACGGGTTCTGCAGCTGCAGGCGGCTAGCCTGCCGGTGTGCTGACACTCTTCAGGGTGACCGCGGGCATTTCGAGTGCCATGACTTCCAGTGCGAGCCGCGGGATGGCGTTCGCTTCCAGTGCTGCGATGGCACCTGATACCGAGTTTGCTCCTTGCGAAATCTGAGGCTCAGAAAGCTGCTTGGCGATCTCATCTATCGCCTCCAGCCAGTTCGAGTTCATCACGTTTTCGGGCAGCCCAGCTTTGGCAACGGCTATGTCACGCCACCACTCGAGCCATCGTTGAAGTTCGCCCAGCACTCCGTCTCGATCACGACGGAACCGGCCGGATAGTTCATTGGCGTATGAGAACCGCTCCTCAAGTCCGGCAGAAAGAGCGCTGAGAATCCGAGTAGCTGTCTGGGCGTGAAGCTCTAGCACTGCCGGGTCCTGTAGAGCGGATATGGCCCAGCCTGGTTTGCCTGCCGAGAGTCTTGAGAGACGTTCGGCCTGCTCCGGGTCGGCTTCGAATTTATCGACCAGCTTTTCAGCGATGAGATCTGTGCTCACAGCCCGGAGCCTTATCCGCTGGCAGCGGGAGACGATGGTCTCGGGTAGCGAATCGGCGTCTGGCGCGATCAGCACGATGAATACATCTTCTGAGGGCTCTTCGAGGGTCTTCAGGAGGGCGTTTGCGGCGGGTGCGGATAGCTCATCTGCGTCGTCGAGGATGAACACCCTGGCTTTCCCTTCGAAGGGCTTTAGGGCGGCTTCGCGCTGGAGCTCGTGTACGTGATTGATAGAGATGTTCTGTCGCTCGGATGCGCCTTCGCCGCCAGAACCGGCAGAGTCGTCTTTCAGCGGAGTCGACCTGTCGATCACTCGAACATCTGCGTGCTGGCCTTTGCGGATTCGTTGCGCCGCCGGACAGGACGCGAGGTCGAGCACGGGAGCTTCGCCAAATAGGTCTGGCTGCGGCTCGCAATTCACAAGACAAGCGAGATCGATGGCAAGTGTCTTCCTGCCGACCTGGTCGGGCCCTGTGATCAAGTAGGCGTGGGAGAGCCTGCCGGTCCGGTTTGCTGCATCCAGCATCTGGACCGAGGCGTCGTGGCCGAAGGTTCTCCAGCCCTTCGCCGCCGGGATCTCTGTCGCTGCCTCAAACAAGGCTTGTCGCCAGCAGGTCTTCGTAGGTCTCACGTCGCCGGATCAGGCGTGCATCGCCGTCCTTGACCATCACGATGGCTGGTCGAGTTGTCATGTTGTAGTTGCTCGCCATCGGCACGGAGTAAGCGCCTGAGGTTGGCGTGCAAAGAAGATCGCCTGAGTCGAGCACAGGCAGTTCCACATCCTTCGCGATGTAGTCGCCTGACTCGCAGTACTTGCCTACCACCGTCACCTTTTCGGTCGGCTCGGCGTATGGCTCGTGTGCCCGGCGAACCGTGTACTCGGATGAGTAGAGCGCAGGGCGTATGTTGTCGCCCATACCACCGTCCACGCTTACATAGACGCGCACATTTGGAATCCGCTTTATACCGCCAACTTGATACACCGCAACTCCGGCCCGGGCGACGATGGCGCGTCCCGGCTCGACCGTGAGCTGGGGCTCTTCGAGCCCGTATCTGTCGCAGCCGGAGCGAACCGCCACAGAGATCTCGTTTGCGTAGGCCGTGATCGGTGGCGGCAGTTCTTCGCCGACGTAGCCCACTGCGAAGCCGCCGCCGGGGTTGAACTCGGTTAGCTGCAAGCCGTGCACGTCTCGCATCTCAGCCGCGAATTTCAGCACATAGTCGATGGCCTGCGAGTATGGCTCCAGCTCGAAGATCGGCGAGCCCAGGTGGAAGTGCAGCCCAACCACTTCGAGGTTGTCGGCTGACAGCGCCTGCTGCACGGCCTCTGCGGCTGCTCCGGTCTCGATCGAAAAGCCGAACTTGGAGTCAAGCACACCGGTGGTCGTGAGCAGGTGAGTATGAGGATCAACGCTCGGCGAGACCCGCAGCAGAACCTTCTGTCGGATGCCCTTCTCTCGAGCCACCTCATTGAGTAGACCGATCTCGTAGAAGGAGTCGAGAGTTATGCGTCCGATGCCGTAGTCAAGGGCCTCGCTCAGCTCTTCGCGACCCTTGTTATTGCCGTGGAAGTTGAGCCTCTCCGCGGGAAAGCCAGCTGCTTTCGCGAAGATCAGCTCGCCGCCGGTGACGACATCCATGTGGAGACCTTCTTCGGCGATGATTTTCGCCAAAGCAGGGTTTGCGAAGGCCTTGGTCGAGTACTCGATGTGCGTTCGCTCGTAGGCGTCTGTGAAGCCGCTAGTGAACTGCCTGCACATGTGCCGGACCGTATCTTCGTCGTAGATGTAGAGCGGCGTGCCAAACTCACTTGCCAGTTGAGCTATCGAGCATCCGCCGATCGTGATGTCTCCCGCGTCGTTTAGGCTCGCTGAGACCGGGAATATCTCCTGGTCGTTGTTGGTTAACTGTGGCATCTGGGTCTATCGGAGTTGGTAATGAGAGTGGCGAATAGTATGCCAGCTTGCGGGTCTAGCGGCCTAGCTATTTGCGGTTACGCCCTCGATATACTTCTGTGCATCTCATTCGCAGCGAAGGTCGACGCTGTCTCAAACAGGCGATCAAGAGAGGAACGAAAGTGACTCAGACTGAGTTCACAGGCCGGCTCACAGAGCTGGCTTCATGCGCTGGTTGAGCCGGTAAGCTCTCGCAGAGCGAACTGGCCAGTGTGCTGAGCCAGCTGCCGCCCGCAACCTACAAGGACCCGAACGTCATTGTGGGTTTCGAGTCCGGTGACGATGCTGCCATCTACCGGATTTCGGATGAACTCGCGCTTGTTTTAACCGTAGATTTCTTCCCTCCAATCGTTGACGACCCTTTCCAGTTCGGTGAGATCGCGGTCGCAAATGCACTTTCCGACGTGTACGCAAAGGGCGGACGGCCGGTCACCGCACTGAACATTGCAGCGTTCCCTCGCGGACTAGACCCGAAGATCGTCGCGAAGGTGCTGGAGGGCGGGCAATCGAAGGCGTCAGAGGCCAAAGTTTCGATCGTCGGTGGACATACCGTCGACGATGCTGAACCCAAGTACGGACTTGCCGTTACAGGTCTGATCGACCCCGGTGACGAGATCAAGAACAGCGGAGCGAAGCCCGGCGACGCGCTGGTACTGACGAAGGCCATCGGGACCGGGATCATCACTACTGCGGGCAAGGCCGGTGTGGTCAAAGCCGCCGTATTGGACGGAGCCGTCCGGTCGATGTCGATGCTGAACCTTGGAGCGTCCGAGTCGATGCTTGAAGTGGGTGTCAATGCGGCGACCGACGTCACGGGCTTTGGACTGCTCGGGCATCTTCACACGATGCTGAAAGCAAGTGGAGTCTCGGCCGAGTTGCGGCTGGGCGATGTGCCGAGACTGGATGGCGCGATGGAGCTACTGGAGAATGGAGTTGCGCCTGGTGGAACGCACAGAAATGTCGAGGCGCTTTCAAAGGTCGTGCACTGGGGAGACGCCGTTGGTGAGCTGGACAGACTGCTCCTTTGCGATGCACAGACTTCCGGCGGACTGCTGATAGCCGTGCCGCAGGAACGGCTCGGCGAACTTCAGAGTGCTCTGACGGCAAATGGTTCACTGTTTGCCGCCGAGATCGGCACTGTCGCGGATGGGCCGGCGGGCGAGATCACAGTTCACTAATTAGCCTTCGACTCATTCCAGACCCGATCACGCTCAGCGCCCTTGAGTTCCGCAAGTGGAACGTCACCCGCAAGTTCTTCAGCCCGAAGCACCCGGTTGCGAAGAGCCACGGCCGCCGTTCTCAGGGCGATCTCGGGATCAATCCCAGCCTGCCTGACCTCTCGCGCAACCTGCATTAGCAGATCGGCAGCACGCACTTCCGCGCCCTGCTCCGACTCACCCTCTTTTCTCTCGAATACGGTGCTGGTCGGCTGGGCTTCCGGCCAATTGAGATCTGCCTTGATCGTCCGCCGTTGAACCGATCCAGCCAACGCTAGAGCCGGCATCGACGATGGCAGGCTGGCAACAGCGGAATTGCGCCCACTTTCGCCGCGCTTCAACTCCTCCCAGCGGTCGACGACGGCGTCGGGGTCCGTCAGCTGCTCTGCTCCCGCGAAGACGTGCGGGTGACGCCTGACAAGCTTCTCCCTCACCTTGCGCGCAGCGGTCACTGCGTCGAAACTGCCGTCGCGACGGGCGATGTCTGTGTAGAAGGCGATGTGAGTCATGACATCACCGAGCTCTTCCTCGGTGCCATCGCCATCGCCGGAATCGACCGCATCGAGGAGTTCGTATACCTCTTCGAGAGTGTGCTGTCGTAGGGACTTGTGCGTCTGTTCAGCATCCCAGGGGCATCCGCCTGGGTTTCGAAGGTGTTCGACAGTGGCGATCAGTTCAGCGAATGCCTCTCCGGCCTGCCGGGCGTAGTCAGACATCTCGATCACCATAGGCCTCTTTCGCGCTGGGCAAGACGGTTTCTTCAGTAGTTCAGACAGTATCCTAATTGGCGATGCAACACCCCGCCGTTCAGAGTTTGCGAGTCCGGCTGGTGCCACCGGTCTCATGGCCTGTGGATGCCCGCGGCTGGACGGTGTTCTCTTTTGCGGCGATATTCGCCCTGGCTGTACCGGTCTTTTTGATCCTGGCGAATGTCGAGTACGTCACGAAGAGCGATTGGCTCTATTCGTACAACTGGTGGCGCAACGACATTCCCAACAGGACTTCACTCCCGGTGTCGGAGTTGGACAGCGGGGCCGATCAGATCAAGGACTACTTCACTAACGATGTAGAACGGCTGGACCTGCGAGTGACGTTCCGCGGCCAGCCTGATTTTGCTCTCTACTCCGAGCGCGAGATCAGTCACATGGTGGACGTGAAGGGACTCATGCAGGGCGTCTTCAATGCTGTGCGGATCACCGGTGCCATCGCACTACTGATCGCTCTGGCTGGCCTGGTCTACTTTGGCCGGCAGTTCTGGGACCTATTGCTGATGACGTTACGTTGGTCTGCGCTGGGGTCGGGGATCGTAGTTGGAGTGTTCGGAATCGCAGTGCTGATCGATTTCAACTTCGTGTTCCGCCAGTTTCATTTCTTGAGTTTTGCCAACGATCTTTGGCTGCTAAATCCGTTTACCGACTTCCTGATAATCATGTTCCCGCAGCGCTTTTTCTTCGAGGCGACGCTGTTCATTGCGGTGTTCTCGATAGCGCAGTTCGCTCTCCTGATGTACGCAGTGGCGCGTATCAAGCGGCGGATGGTCAATGAGCAGTCAGGGCTTCAGCGGCCTTAGCTGCCTACTCGATTGGCCCGAGAGAAGCGAAGATGAAATCGATCAGTTCGTCAGAAAGGTCCTGTGTTTGTGGTCCCTTGCTGAGTGTGAGATTCACCCCCACGGATCCGAACTCATCTGTGGAGACGGTGACATAGCGAATCGCCCTAGTACCTCCCACTGAGGTCTCTAGCCTTTCGAAGGCCACACCCGACGTTGTCATACCGGACGTTCTCTCATCGAACGTAATGCCAATCTCGGCCACCGCACTAATGACGATGTCTACGTAACCCGCGAGGTCAAGTGGCTCCACGCTTAGCGCAGACAGATCCTCAATCGTTACAAGAAGCACTGCACCCTGATCGCTCTGGAACTGTGCCTCAACGAGAGCTTCGGGCAGTGGTGGCCCTCGAGTCCATGGCACTGGAAGCAGGACTTGCAGTGCGACGGAGCCCATTTCGTAGACCTGCATTTCACCGAGAGCAGATGCCACCGTTTCGGGCGGGTCAGGTATTGCGCCTGGATGATCTGTATCAACCTCTTCGACGGTCAGTACGTAACCACCCTGAGTGCTGTCGAAACTGTCGGTGACCCAGATGACGAATTCGCCGGTGTATGGAGCTCGGAAGAAGATCTCAGGGTTGAGACCAAGCACGCCGCCGCCACTGTCGTGATCAAAATACAGATGCCTGAAGCCGGCACCGACCCATGAGACGACGGCGAACGCGTCGAAGTTACCACTGTCGGCCGAGACCCTGATCACTTGCCCCTCGGTCAAGTCGATAGTGAAGTAATCAGCGTCGCCGCGAAAATCGAGGTTGCCGGCGAACTCGAAATCGATTGGCAGTGGAATCCCGTCGTCCGAATCGGCCTGCAAGTGAATATCGCAGTTGCAGCTGATTGTGAAGTTGCCACTAAACGGTGTCGACTGGGTCACGTCTACGAATATGAACCCTGTCGAGTCAAACGTCGCCGACGCTTGCTCCTGGCCACTGTACAAGGCATCGACGAAGTCAATGAGGGCCTGTCCAAAGATGTTCGTGACCAGGAAGTTGGCATCATTTTCACTGTTAACTGAGATGTTGGCGGTGGTCAGCGCCTCACCTGTCAGGACGAATGTTGCGTGATCCCACTCGTTTGACAGACTGAAACTGATCTCATTTCGCGGGTTGTCCAGTCGGAGATCACGATTACCGAGCCGCCCCACGCGCTGATTCTTGAGATCGTCTATTGCATTCTCCAGATCGCTCATCGAAAGAGCGCCGGAGAAGCGCGCATCGGTTAGCCCCAGAGAGGAGATTCCGATCACTTCACCCTCCGTCGACACCAGAGCGCCACCGCTCTGTCCGCTAGAGATCGAGTGATCAGTCTGAATCAGCGTGATGCCAACCGCAGGCCATTCCCTGATTAGCGAGATCAGGCCGCGACCGAATGTGGGCTGTGGATTCTGATCCTGGAATCCCGGGTAACCGATAAGAAACGCGTCTGTCCCAATTCGCAGCCGCTCACCGTCTCCCCGCTGAGCAGGTGCAATGGATGTCTCTATGGGTCCAAGTAATGCAATGTCCAGCATTGGGTCGGCACTAAACACAGGTGTATCCGGCAGTTCTGTGCCGTCAGGGAACACGACCCGAACCGTTTCATACGGCCATACAACATGCTGATTCGTCAAAATGAAGCCATCGTCAATGAGAATTCCTGAACCGGTTCCGGCAGGCGTCTCTATGAATGGGATCGAACCAGACACCTTCTCAAATATCTGCACAGGCCCGGGCGTCGGGGTCGACGTTGGTGTGGCGGTCGGAGCGGGAGGCGGACTGGGTGTTGGCGTTGGGGCCGGAGTTGGCGACGGCGGCGGCAGCGGCGTGCTCGTAGGCGAAGGCACTATGGTCGGCGTCGGTACCGCAGTCGCCTCCTGAGTTGGTTCAGGAGTGGGATCGGTAGACTCGTCTGAGCAGGCCGCTAGTATGGCGATCAGGCTGAGCGCGATTGCGATTACCGTGATTGGTTTCACTCGAACACCCTGCTATTCGGTCGTCGATTGAGGCAGCGACTATACATGAGGATTGCAAGACTCAGCCGGAATAGCAGTGACGAATCGTCTAGCGGAGGTAGACCCTGGTGACCAGGCCGCGGTCGGTTTGGTAGGAGAGCCGCTCTAGTGCGTCCGTCGGCTTGAGCCACTCGACTATGTCGACTTCTTTGTTGGGCTTGAGCTCACGTTGTTCGATGAGTGCCATGCGGTAGAAGACGACGATCTTTGGCCGGCTCTTCACCAGGTAGGCGACTGGCTGCACGATCTCGATGATCCGTCCGATGCAGCCTGTCTCTTCTTCGACTTCGCGAACCGCGGCCTCTTCGATCGTTTCACCTTTATCAAGGTGACCCTTGGGGATTGTCCAGTCATCGTGCTTGATGCGATGCACAAGTGCGATACGAAGCTCCCCGTCGTCGGTCGATTCAAGAAGGCCTCCGGCTGCTACGTCTATGGTTGTGTTCATGATCTTGTGTTGAGCCGCTGGAATCTGCAGAGCTGCTTCAAGGCCGATGACGCTCCGTACATCGAACTCGTTCGGGGAGGAATCGGACGATCGCTATGAGCCGTTCTGGCTGTCCCTCATCGACCAGAAGACGCGTTCGGGGCTCATCGGCAGGTCGGTGATTCGGGCTCCTGTGGCATCGAACACTGCGTTGGCCAGAGCGGCTGCCGGAGGGATGATCGGCGGCTCCCCGACGCCCCGTACACCAAACGGGCCGTCATCTGCGGGAGTTTCGAGGATCACGCACTCCATCATTGGCAGGTCGAGTGCCGTGGGCATGCGGTAGTCGAGCAGGCTTGAGTTCCGCATGAGACCGCGGTCGTCGTAAACGTACTCCTCATTGAGAGCCCAGCCGATGCCCTGCGCAGCGCCTCCGTGCATCTGTCCTTCGATCTGCGTCGGATTGATGGCTCGGCCAACATCCTGGAAGATCGTGAAATCGAGGATGTGCACCTTGCCGGTGTCGGGGTCGATCTCGACATCTGCGATGTTCAGTGCATAGCCGTTCGCCGGGCGCATGTTCGGGTCGCTAGACCCTGTCGCTTCTATCGGCACTGCGTGGCTGTTGACGATTTTGGCCGCTTCTTTGAAGCTGATCCGGCGGTCCTGGTTGTCCCGCGGGAAGAAGTGTCCATCTTCGTATTCAACGAACTCCGCATCGACGTTGAGGTGTGCTGCGAGGTCGTTCCGCATGATGTCGATCACGCCCATGCCAGCCTTGTAGACGGCGTCGGACTGGGTGCGAGTGACTTTTGAGCCGGCCGATGATCCTGTGAAGGGGATGTCGTCGGTGTTGGCGATCTGGACAGAGACGTCAGATGGCTCGATACCCAGCGTTTCCGCCGTCAACTGAGCCAGTCCGGTGCGTACTCCGGAAAGATCGACAGAGCCGGTAGTAAGGACGACCCGGCCATCTGGCTGCACCAGCATGCGCGAGCTGGCCTGATCCACACCGCAGGGCCACCATCCGATGCCGACGCCGCGGCCGGTTGGCCAGCCGTTCTTGGATTCCTTAATCGGACGTGTATATGCCGGGTGAGCTTTTGCAGCCTCCAGCATCTCTGCGATTCCGAGCCGGGTGTACTGGTTGTCGTCGACGGTGAAGTCGCCAGTTTTCGAGGCGTTCATCAGCCGGAAGTCCATCGGCTCAAGGTCCAGCTTGCGCGCCAACTCGTCCATCACCTGCTCAGTGCAGAACGATGAGACCGTTGCGCCGGGTGCCCGATATGCGGCAACGCGTGGCGTGTTGGTCACCACGTCGTAGCCGTCAATCCTGCTGTTCTCGGGTTGGTAGCAGGCGAACACGGACTGGACCCCGCGCATGATTGGCGCTCCAGGGAACGCTCCTGCGCCGTAGACGAGTCTCGATTGCGCCGCTTTCAGCTTTCCGTCTTTGGTGGCGCCCATCTTGATGGTGACGACGGCGGCAGCGCCTGGTCCCGTCGCCTTTAGAACCTCTTCGCGGTTCAGAACCATCTTTACGGGCCTTGCGGCTTTCCGAGAGAGGATTGCGGCAATTGGCGTGACTCGAGGCAGTGTCTTGGCGCCGAAAGCGCCGCCCACTTCTAGTGGAGTCACGGTTATCTGGCTGAGGTCTATCTTGAGCAGATTCGCCAGGTTGCCTCGGACCGCGAATGAGCCCTGTGTGTTGGCCCAGACATCCAGGTGACCGTCCTGCTTCCAGAACACGGTTTCTGCTTCTGGTTCGAGGTAGCCCTGGTGGACGATCGAGGTCTTGAAGGTCCGCTCAACGAGCACATCTGATTCAGCGAAGCCTTTTTCGATATCGCCGCGACCGGCTTCCATGTGAGCAGAGATGTTGCTCGGCCTGTCACCGGTTCCGCTGAGTGAGCGCGCCACCAGGCCTTCGTGTAGCAGCGGCGCGTCTGAGGCCATGGCCTCGACAGGATCTGTAACCGGTTCGAGTACCTCGTATTCGACCTTGACCAACCTCGCGGCTTCAGCGGCTGTGTGCACGTCCCGCGCCGCGACGGCAGCCACCGGGTGTCCTTCGAACAGCACTTTGCGGCGCGCCATCATCAGGTTGGCGAGGAACTGGATGCCGATGTCTACCTCGCCGGTGTCGAGATCACCGCTGATGTCGGAAGGGAAATCTGCGGCCGTGCAGACGGCAGACACGCCGGGGACTTTTTCTGCATCCGTTGTGTCGATATTGACGATGCGGGCGTGGGCGTGTGGCGAACGGACGATCACGCCGTGGAGCGAACCGGGCAATGTGAAGTCGGCGCCGAACTGCGAGCGTCCTGTGACCTTGTCGGCTCCGTCCAGCTTTTCGAAGGACTTGCCAAATCCGTCGAACTTGAGGCCGTCGGAGTTTGTGCGGCGAGGGGCCTGTGAGGGCGTGGAGACCATTGCTACTTCCGTGAAGAGTTGTTGGGCGGCTAAACAGTGGTTGCCGACAATCTATCAAACGCATGTCGCGCAGCGAAGGAGTTATCTGCCTAGCGGAAACGATTCGATCAGTTTCCACTCGCCGCCAAACGCGGGACCAACTCGTCCCATCAGCTGTACCGACCGAACCTCGAATCCATCGCCGATATCTAGGTCTTTCGATACACGTTCGGCCTCCGCTATCTGCTCATCTGTGCAGTCCTGGCAGAGCGTTAAGTGCGCTTTGTACTCGTCACGGTAGGCATTAGTAGATGCCGGTCTGATCACCTGGTCGAATGCCTTGTTGAGCGCGAGTAGGTCGGGCGTTGTTTCGCACGGCATGAGCGCGGCGTGACGGCCGCTTTCGCTTCGAACGAATTTCCATCCGCCGGGACTGAATTCGACGCTCGCGTGACGCTGCTCGGAAGCAACCCTGGCGATGGACTCTCGAAGATCCTTCAGGCTTGCGATGTCGAAGAATGTTCCTCGAATCGTGACGTGGGCCTGGATAGTCGCCCGGACTAAGCCGATCGCGTTACGTACACCGTCCACCGCATCGATTTGGTGCCGGTCAGCCAATGCCACGACGGTGTAAACGCTGTATCCAAACTCGTCGTCTGGAAGTGTCCTGCTGTCAACCACCCGCCAATGATACGGGCTCGGATTGGCTGACTACTTCTTGGTCCGCTCGGAGAACTCTTCGTGCGGAGGAACGTCCTCGCCCACGACCCAGAGCCAGTAGTAGATGCCCATCGGGCCCATGAACTTGAACTGTTTGCGGACATCGGCCATTAGCTCGTAGAAGTCTCCGAAAGAGCGGAGATAGTTCTTGAAGCCGTCATACTCGTCCTCGAGCTCGATCATTTTTCGAGCGTTGCCAGCAATCGCGGCAAGCTTCCGCTTGTTGCGGATGACCCTTGTGTCATCGCCGAGAGCCTCGATCTTTTCTGGACCGTATGAGGCGATGGCTCCTACCTGGAAGTCATCGAGTGCTTCTCGAATGCCCGGCCACTTGGCTTCGACAACTTTCCATGACATTCCGCTCTGGAAAACGGCCTTTGTCTGGATCTCAAGGTAGTCATCCAGTGATTCCGGCTCTATGCGCGGTGGGGCACCCTGTTCTGCTGGCATGTGCTTCTCTCTATCTGTGTGCTTGCTGTTCGAACTCTACCGCGATTGGCAGTGCTGACCCTCTCCATTCAGTTAGGTCACCGTCGTGGTCCGGTTGATACTTCTCGAACAGCAGGCGTCGGGCCATTGCGTCTTCGTCGGTCTCCGGCTCGACGACCCTTGCCGTGCCGGAATAGTTGCTACCCGCTATTCGCACCGTGACAACAGGATTCTTAGAGATATTTCTCACCCAGTTCGATCTATCTCGATTGCCGGAGAGCATGTATAGCTTCGACTCAGCGATCCCGAACCAGATCTCTATCTCACGCGGTAGGCCTGAGACCCGGCCGGTCGTTGTCAGGTAGCAATACTGTCCGTCGGCAAGGTCCGAAATAGACGACGGTGATGACAATCCCGACTCCTCTAACTGTGCCGGATTCTCGACTTTACGACGAAATGGACACCGGCAGTTCGACAGGTTCAGGCTGGCGGCGATGCGGTCCAGTCCTCAGGCAGCGGCCACCGTGTGATCCCATCCTCTGGCTCGTAGCCGATCACTTCGCTCGCATGTTCCAGGTCGCGGAACCGAGTGAAGTTGTCTGAGACTCCGAAGACTATCTCGAACTTCACAGATGAGGGAGCATCAACGCATCGACGCACCACTTGTGCTGCGTCCCTGTGGCTCAGGTAAACGGCCGCCTCACGTGCGGTGGCCGGTCGGTCCTCGACGCGCACACGGCCGAGTCGGATACAGATCACCGAGATGCCGTGCTGCTCTACAAACGACCTCCCGAGCGCTTCGCCGAACAGCTTAACGGCACCGTAGGTATTGTCAGGTCTCGGCGGGTCCAAATGAGTCAGGACCGGGTGAGGCTGCGGTGTGTCTATCAGCCGGGCTTCGGTCATGGCTAGAAACGGCTCATCGGTTTCGTAGGCGTGCATCGTTGAACCTGAGCTGCCAAAAACGATGCGCTTAACGCCGGCCTCGCGCGCCGCCTCGAACACGTTGTGGGTGCCGCGCACGTTGACTTCGAGCTGCTGCTGGTCGTCCGGACCGAGGTACGCGGCCATGTGCACAACGGTGTCGATGCCGGTAAAGGCTGGCCGGATCGCTTCGAGGTCGGTGATATCGGCAGTTACTGTTTCGAATCCCTCGACCGGGCGGCGATTGAGCGCTCGGACCGTGTGATCTCTCGACAGGTCGCGCCCGGCGATTCCGCCAATGATTCCGCTCATGCCCGTCACGAGCACGTTTTTACCGTTAGTCGGCATCTGACAGCTCCCCGAAACCGTGCTGCGCAGCTGAATCCTGAGGCGTAAAGCCCAGGTCATCGTGGGCGTTGCTCCAGTCGCGGTAGTTGAGCGGATTGTTGGACACTGCGAAATAGACGCCGAACGCCAGGTCCTCCGGCGGCTCGATGCTCAATCTGAGCATCTGCATCATGTCGTTGTGACTGCACCAGACCACTGCGTTGCGCGGATTGGCCGGCACATCCTCAATCTCAACCTTGCCGACGCGGATGCATAGGACTGAAAGGTCGCGAGACTCGGAGTATGCTCGCCCGATCGCCTCGCTCCAGAGTTTGGTGACGGCGTAGATGCCACGAGGCCGCGGAGGATGGTCGATTGTGATCATCTCCAGATTGTCGGGACGTGTAGCTGCGGGGTCACCGCTGACGAGGGACTTGTAAGGCTCGTCCTTCTCGTAGCCGCCGACAACAGCTCCGGAACTGGCGAGGATGACGCGTTTCGCACCAGCCTGAGCGGCAGCTTCGAGTACGTTGTAGGTGCCTAGAACGTTAGCGCGGTAGTGAACATCGAACGGTTGGTTGCCTCGTGATGCTGCCATGTGGATCACCGTGTGGACACCGTCGAACGCGGGCCGGATGGCATCGAAGTCTGCGATGTCGGCCACCGTGTAGGGAAAGCCGTCGACCGGTGTGCGGCCGATGCCGGTTACCTCGTAGTCTTCGCTCAGCGTCTTTGCGGCGAGTCCACCGATCAGCCCGGACATACCGGTTATGAGTATCTTGTCTTTCAATTTGCGGTTTGAGGGTCTGGGTTTCTCGGGGCTAAGACAACTCGGCTGGACGCCCTTCAGCGAATCTGGTCAGTTCCTCCGCCAGAGCGGCGTTGTCGGGCGCGTTGAGTTCCGGATCGACGGCGAGTAGTCTATCCGCCTCATCTCGACAGTCCTCAATCAGGTCGAGATCCGCCGGCGTCGCTACTTTCATCTGTGCCCACCCGCTCTGGCGCGTGCCCGTGTATTCGCCAGGGCCACGGAGATCAAGGTCCTTATCAGCCAGGTCGAAGCCATCAGGAGTCTGCTCAACCGTTCGCAGTCGAACGATAGCCTCCTCCGAAAGGCTATCTGAGAGCAGAAAACAGGTTCCGGCATTGCCGCCACGACCGACTCGGCCTCGAAGTTGGTGGAGTTGTGCAAGGCCGAAGCGGTCGGCACTCTCGATCATCATCACGGTTGCGTTCGGTACATCGACACCCACTTCAATTACTGGAGTGGCAACAAGGACCTGCGTGTCGCCGTTTCGGAAACGGTCCATCGCGGCCTGCTTGTCTGCGATTGGCATCCGCCCGTGCAGCAGTCCGAGGTGAAGGTCGGACAGCGGGCCGGAGTTGAGGCGTTCGAACTCGGGTAGCGCGGCGCGGGCGGTTATTGAGTCCGATTGTTCGATGAGTGGGCAGACGATGAACGCCTGTCTGCCAGCTGCTATCTCGGTGTGGAGCTTTTCATACGCTTGCTCGCGGGCAAACTCGTCGCGTGCCCACGCGGTTGTGAGCGGAGTGCGGCCAGCTGGCATCTGCTTGAGCACAGACACGTCGAGGTCTCCGTAAACGGTCAGGGCGAGCGTGCGCGGAATCGGCGTCGCTGACATGGCGAGCATGTGCGGTCGGGGGCTTCGTTTGCCAAGAGCGGCCCGTTGCTCGACGCCGAAGCGGTGCTGCTCGTCTACTACGGCCAGTGCCAGGTTCGGCATGTCGACGGCGTCTTGCAGCAGAGCGTGAGTGCCGATCACGATGTCGATCTCGCCAGCGCCGATCATCTGGTGCATCTTGGACTTCTGGGCGGCTGACTGGCTGCCGGTGAGCAGTCCGATGGAGATCGGTTTTTCTGTTAACCCGTAGCCACTTGCTAGCGTCACCGATGAAGGGAGCAGTGGGCTGGGCTCGGCTCCCAGTTGTCGGGACGTGCTGAGGAAGTGCTGTTCGGCGAGGACTTCGGTCGGTGCGAGAAACGCTCCCTGGAAGCCGTTGGCCACGCAGGCCACGATTGCAGAAAGTGCGACGACGGTCTTGCCGCTGCCGACCTCGCCCTGCAGCAAACGCGCCATCGGGACGCCAGTGCTCATGTCAGTCAGTAGCGCGTCGAGCGTTGAGCGCTGGTCGTCCGTGAGTTCGAACTCGAGACCGGCAAGGAAAGAGTCTGCGATGGCATTGCCGTTTTCGATGGTCGGCGAGCCGGTCCTGGACTGCCATTTGCGGCGGTTCTGAAGAACGAGCAGCTGGTTGAGCAGCAATTCGTCGAAGGCGAGGCGCTGTCTTGCTGCTGCCGCATCAGGCGCGGCCGCCGGAAAATGCATGTCTGCGATCGCAGACTTGAGCCTGGGCATCTGGCGGCGGCCGAGCACCTCATCCGGGAGCGTCTCTTTGACCAGCGGCAGACCAACCTCAAGAGCGGCCCGAGTAGCGTTACGGATGGTTCTTTGCGCAAGACCTTCTGTTGTCGGATAGACCGGTAGCAGATTGCCGGCGTGAGTCTTGTCTCCATTCCCTCGGCCGAGCACTTCGTATTCCGGGTTCTCTAGCTGAGCGCGTCCCCTGAACTCACCGACCTTGCCGCTGAGTGCAATATCGGTGCCGGGTTTCAGACTCGAGGCCAGATACGGCTGTCCGAAGAATGTGACGCTGACCAGCCCGGAGCCGTCGTTGACCAACACGCGTGCTGCGCCTCGTCGGCCTATCGACAGTTTTTCGGTGCGCACAACGTGTCCGACAACGGTTGTTTCCTGCCCGAACTCCAGGTTGCCGGCCCGAGTTGGCGACGAATAGTCGATGTGGCGGCGTGGGAATAGCCAGAGAAGGTCGTGAAGCGTTTCGATGCCGATCTTCTTCAGCTTACCGACCGTGGGGAGAGTGAGAAAGCTGAGCTTTTCCGTGGGTGTGTCGAGACTCTTCGGCGGAGCAGGTTTTGGAGCGGGCGCTAACTTTTGCCGCCCGCTGCCGCGCTTGGCGGGTCGAGTGGCGGGCTTGGCACTGCGAGTCTGTGCCGGTTTTTTTGTAGATCGACGGTCCGCAACCTCGTTCGTTTGGTCCGGTGATTGTGGGAGGCTGAGTCGCTCAAGCGTTCGCTCAACCCAGATCTGCCGATCTCCCGGACCGAGGGCCGAATATGGTGTCGATTGGCGCGGTGGAACCTGGTTCAGCCACGGGATACGGCCAGCGAACCCTTCAAGCAGCGCATCAAGCCCCCCGATCACCGCTTTGTCGCTGTAGTTCAGGCTGCGTTCGTGCAGCAGGATGCGACGAAGCCGGATTGCGGCCTCGTCCCGTGGAGGAGATGCGGTTCTGTTGGAGGTTCCAGGCATTCGAGCATGAGGACGCGCATGGCGTCAGGATTCTGCGGGGCTCGACAGCGAATCCTACGTTATGCGCCAAGCAACAACGATGAGATGTCAGGCGGTCAGACTCAACCGAGGTTCGGTCAGTCTTGCGCGGCACGGACCATGCCGAAGCCGAGCATGCCGGGGCCGAGATAGGTGCCGACAACCGGGCCAAGCTGGGCGATCAGCGGTTTCCCATCGGGAGCGTGCTCGGCGAGGTCGGATGCGATTTCCCCTGCGATGTCCGGATCCGTGGTGTAAAGGACACACAGAGACTGTAGAGGCGCTGCCTCGGCTACGAGTGTCTTGATTCGCTCGATACCACGAGACCGAGTGCGGGCTCGTTCAATGCCATGCGCTTCGCCGTCGATGAGTGCAAGTATCGGCTTGATGCGGAGCAAAGATCCAAGCAGCGCCTGAGCCTTGCCGATACGGCCGCCTTTTTGCAGATACTCCAGGGTTTCGACCAGTCCGGTAAAGGTCGCACGTGCGCTCAATGACTTCGAAAGCTCGGTAACTTCAGTCAGTGATGCGCCGCTCTTAGCTGCGTCCGCCGCGCCGATCGCAACTAGTCCAAGAGCCATTGAGGCCTGCAGCGTGTCCACCACCTCGACGTCTATTCCTTCAGCCTTAACTTCGTTGGCTGCCTGGAAAGCGGCGGCGTAGGTTGCGCTCACCTTGGATGAGAGATGCAACGAGACGATGCCCTCGTGATCTTTAGAAAGTTCCCGGTAGAGTTCGATAAATGCCCCGGCCGAGGGCGCAGATGTAGTTGGGAAGACCTTCTCAGACTGGAGCCGGGCGTAAAACTCATCGGCCTTGATGTCGATCCCATCACGATAGGCATCCTCGCCGAAGTGGACATAGAGCGGTATGACGGTGATCCCGTGCTGCTTCGCAAGCTCCTCCGGCAGATCAGAGGTGCTGTCTGTGACGACTGCAATGGACATGAGAACGCTCCTTAGAGTTACCGGACAGCTGACGGCCGCAGGTTACTCGATTGCGAGGAGGAAGTCGTAGTCTGGCTGCCCGCCAGTGAGGGTTTCGATCTCGGCTCCGGGTAGCCACCTGCCCAATTCGGTGACAGCGGTCTCAAGGGCGCCGTCTTCCAAATCTGAGCCGCCGTAGATGGTCAGCAACGACTCGTCATCGACCTGTCCGGCGAGCATTCGGACCAGTACATCCAGCGCACTGTCGCCTGAAGCGACCAGCTTTTCGTCCAGCACGCCCATGTACTGGCCGCGCCTCACCGCGATCCCGTCGAGCAGCGCGTCTCTTATCGCCTTCGAAACAGACCCGCTGCGGACAATCGAAAGCGGCTCGTTCATCTGCGAAACGTTGTCATCGATCTCGCGATCGGGTGAGAACTCAAGCAATGACGCGAGACCTGCTTGCATCGAGCGTGTTTCGATCACTTTTGCCGTCTTGTCGGAGAGCTTGATGGCCTGCTGGGCGGTGCCGATTATGTTCTTGTTGTTCGGCAGAACTACGACTGAGTCGGATGGAGCCTCATTTATCGCAGTGACGATCTCGGCGGTGCTGGGATTCATAGTGTCGCCGCCTGCGAGCAGTTGGACCGCTCCAAGCCCAGCGTTGCGATAGAGCTCCTCGAAGCCTTCGCCGAGGGCCATGGCGACGACAGCGGTCGTGTGCTTCACGGCTTCCGCAGTCTCTTGTGCAGAACTGTCCGAGTGGCCGCTCGCCCACGCCTTCGCCTGCTCATCCATGTTGTGGATATCGATGTTGGAGAGAGTTCCGAGTTCCAGGCCTGCCGAGAGCGCCACTCCAGGATCTTCCATGTGGACATGGACCTTGAGCAGAGTCCCTGAGCCGGCAACAACCGGTGACCGGCCAAGCTCGTTCATCTGCTCGCGCACCGAATCGGGGTCGAGACCGGTTCCTTCGATAGCGAACACAGTGCAGTAGCCCCAGGCTTCGTCTTCAACACCTTCGAGGAATTCGGCGCGGATGCCTGTTGTGGTTAATTCCGAGTCAGGGAGTCCGGTCATGCCGGGCGGATCTACGCGCTCAGCGCCCGGCTCCTGGCCATTCATCACATCCACGCCGCTAAGGAGCATGATGGCGAATCCGAATCCGCCAGAGTCGACTACACCGGCGTCTTTCAGTACATCCAGCATCTCCGGCGTTCGCCTCACCGTGTCCATCGCCTGCGCTGCCGCCGCCTTCATCACGTGCTCGAGTCCTGACATCTCGATGACGGCTTTTTCAGATGCCTCGGCACACTCCCTGAAGACGGTGAGCATGGTGCCTTCTTTGGGCTCAGGAACCGCGTTATATGCGATCTCCGAAGCGATCCTCAGACCGCGGGCGAAACCTTCACCGCTGATGTCGTATCCATCTGCGAGTGACTCGGCGAGGCCTTTGAAGTACTGCGCAAGGATCAGGCCTGAGTTCCCGCGGGCTCCGAGCAATGCTGCGCGTGCCATTCGCGCTGACGTGATGCTCGGGTTGGCGTCAACGTGATCTTCGAGCTCGTCCCTTACCGTCCGCATGGTCAGCACCATGTTGGTGCCCGTGTCGCCGTCGGGGACCGGGAATACGTTCAGGGCATTGATCGTGTCCTGATTGGTTTCGAGGGCTTTGGTAGCGCCTCGCACGAACTCTCGAAGGAGGAAGCCGTCTGTTCGACGGTTTGATTGCCTGGTCTCAGGAGTGTCGGGCATTCGTTCCGGTTTTCGGCTCAGGTGCGACTTGCTGCATCACGGATTGTGAGCATTTATTGATCGCAACTGGTCAGCATGGTAGTTTAGAACGTCGGCTGGACTCAATTTAACATTAGTCCTGCTATCCACCAGTCGGTACCCGTCTCATCCCGTGCTTTCGGCATGGTCTTCGTAAGGATTCGTCATGGCCAAGTGTCACGTTTGCGGTAAAGGCCCACAGTTCGGACATAACCGCAGCCATGCGTTGAACGCAACTCGGAAGATCTCGCAGCCGAACGTCTTCAAGAAGCACCTTGTGATCGATGGTGAGAAGAAGCGCCTGAACGTGTGTGCTCGTTGCCTTCGCACACTTGAGAAGAAGGGCAAGCTGCAGATAGCGACAAAGTAGCTGCCTGGCTCGGCTACGGGCTCTTAATCTGCCTGACTGCCTCTGCCATTCCGTCCGGGAACTTGAAGAGTCCAGTCCCGGAAATCAGCGTGTCGGCTCCTGCCTCGATCACCGACGCCGCATTTTCTACTTTCACGCCGCCGTCGACTGCTATGTCTAGCGTGCGCCCCGTTCCAGCGGCTCGTATCACTTTGATCTTTGGAAGTGTCTCCGGCATTAGCGACTGACCACCGAAGCCCGGCTCGACGCTCATGATCAGGAACCTGTCGACGGTCGACGTGTAGCGAGTGACGGCGTTCGCCTCGGTCGACGGGTTGATCGATATTCCGGGCCGCATTCCCGCTTCGGCGACGTCAGTGAGTGTCCCCGCGAGGTTCGAGCATGCCTCAGCGTGGACTGTGAAGGTATCCGCACCTGCAGCCGCGAACTGTGCAGCGAACCTGCCCGGTTCGGTCACCATCATGTGCACATCGACTGGTAGCTTTGTCAGGTGCCGAACTGCCGCGAGAACATCTGCACCAAACGTAATGTTCGGCACAAAGTCGCCGTCCATCACATCGAAGTGCAGCTCATCGCAGCCTGCCTCTTCCAGCCGCGCAACCTCGTCGCCAAGATTGGCGAAATCAGCTGCGAGGAGCGAAGCAGAGACTCGGACGGCTCCGGACACGCGTGAACACTCCTGTACTTGGACCTGGGAACGATCCGAACGTTAGTGGGACAGGCGGTGAATGTATCAGTTCGCCTCAGAGCTAGCTGTCGGACGTTGTCTTGGACGCGGGCGGAGGGCATGGGCTGCCGTCAGGCATAAGACCTCTCTCCGCCATGTGCTTCATTCTCAGTTCGAAGTTGGCGCAGTCTTCGCAGACCGATTCCGGGATCACGCCAACCCTCATCAGGATGCTGAACGCCTTGCAGCCGAGGCAGTAGCCAAAGACGGCCTCAAGTCCGGCCGCGACAATCAGCGCTCCCAGGACGCCGTATGAGAGGCCGGTCAGGCCGAATCCGAAGTGAAGGACAATGGCGGTCACGCTGAAGACGATGCCAATGGTCGCAGCGAAGCGTTTTGGTGGACCTGCGATCGGTCTGTAGGGCAGTTTGAGTACTGGGATGACCACTTTGAGCGCAATCTGCGCGAGCGGGCTGAGCCTCGGTCCAGCCGCAACACGTGCGATGAAGCCGTAAGCCAGGGCGAGCATGAGCCATGGAAAGTCGAACGCGATGGTGGCGGCCGCAAGTATCACGACACCTGCAGCTACTGATCGGGCGACGCTTTCGTTGATCGGGTTAGGGAAGCTGAAGAATGGTTGCTTTTGAGGTGGCGTTCCGGTTGCTGTAGCCATGAAACGGTCAATTCCTCTGTCAATGCTTAAAAAAGAGACCCTCGGCCGCATCGCTGGCCGAGGGTCCGTGGTCAGATCGTTGCGTACGTGCCTAGTTTGTTGCCGTAGGTATACAGAAGCAACAGGGGCGGTCGATTGAGATTACGGGTCGAGGGCTCATATCTGGGATAGATTTTACTCTTCTCGTCAACACGTAATTGGATGTTTGGGCTTCAGACGGCGATTCAGGGCTAGATTCGACCCGGGAATCCTCTCAGACACAAAGAGACCGCAGTGAAGCTCACTGCGGTCTCTTTGCTAACCGATGACGACTCAGGCCGGGTAGGAACCGTCGGAGTTATATGGCCTCGATGCCAGCACCATCGCAACCGCCCGCACCCCGCTTATTTTCTGAGGTAGCCGCGCATCCGAGGCAATCCTAAAGCTAATCGCAAGCTGGTGACTGTGGGGACACAGGAAGGTATCCCTGTGGTGACGGTAATCGAGGATCAGATCAGCCGTTTCGGACCAATCGGCAGTCAGCCGATGCTTTCAGCCCGGTCGCGCGGAAATGTTGGAGGGTTGTTGGAGACTGCGGCATTTTCGTGCATCGCGTGTGGAGAGGGTTTTCCTAGATAACTCTCACAAGCATCTGACGCCGAACCGATTTCTCCGCGATTTCATAGTCCCAGGCACCGAGGTCGGCGCCCACGATAACGATAGAAAGGGTGATCTGAGCATGGCCGTGATCAGCGTGGTATCAAACTGCGAGGAGACAGTCGAGCAGTTGGAGACAGTGCTACGAGATCGCGGTCATTCGGTCAGGTCGATGACAGATTCTCAGCTCA
Source organism: Dehalococcoidia bacterium (assembly GCA_028285005.1). GTDB lineage: Bacteria > Chloroflexota > Dehalococcoidia > Lucifugimonadales > Lucifugimonadaceae > JAJCYX01. The sequence continues at coordinate 24,277 of JANQQP010000004.1, forward strand.
GGGACGCTCAAAGATCGTCTGCGGTAAGCGGAGACATGGAGACAGGCCTGTTCGTGGTGGACGTGGACTGCGGTCCAACTGAAGCATTCGAGCAGATCAAGACGATCTCAGAGGGGCCGTCGACGGCTATGAAGCCGGTGCTGGTGGCTGCCTCGCCGAGTTCTGAGCGAGAGCTTGCCCGAGCCTGTGCCTACGGCGCGACCGGGCTATTACGAAAACCCTTTAGGACCGTGGAGACCGTGCCAGATACAGAACGAGCGCTCGTCGCCGCTACCCCGGCTGAATAGCGACGATTGCTCCGGGGCCGACCACATCGAGGGGGTGTGACCGGTCAGTATCTCCCGGCTTGTGCAGGTTTCCTCTATCCGGCCAGCGGGGCCGGGCCAAAGCGTGAACTGTCTCCTTACGCCAGGCTCGGTCCCGCAATAACACTCACTTCGCCTAGCCAGTGGGAATCACGGGCAGCGTGATGTGAGAAGGCCGATTGCTATCCACGAATACCGTGTTCTGCGCCTTCTCGAAACGGGTGTGACGGCCCAGAGGTTCACCCGTGTTCGGGTTCGCGTCGAAGCGCGGGAAGTTCGAAGACGAGATGTCGACCCGAATCCTGTGGCCGGCCGCGAACAGGTTAGAGATCGGCGGCAACTCGATCTCGACCTCGTATACCTCGCTCGGAGTCATTAGCCGTTCCGCGTCAAAACCTTCCCTGAAGCGCGCCCTGATGATGGAATCGGCGAGCGGCAGATGGAAACCCTCCGGCCAGTCATTGGATGGCGGATAGATGTCGAGCAGCTTGGCTGTGAAGTCTGTGTCGGTGGCCGATGACGAGATCCAGAGTCGGACAAGCGGCGCGCCGGTCACTTCTACTGACTGATCCAGCGGTTCGGTCTCGAACGTGATCACATCCGGCCTGTCTTTGAGCAACGGATACGGCTCATGGCAGCAGAGAAGCTCTGACCGCTCTTTCTGGTGCATTGGGCCATCGGGAATCACCGACCGCATGCGAGCTCGAGGCGGGATGTACGCGGCATCGAGGCCTTCGTTGAGCGGCACCCATTCGTACATGCCTGTGACGTTCGCGCCGATGCTTGGAGTGGGCCTTTGAGGGTCGTAGGTCCAGGTGATTGGCTGATCATTGTCGGCACCGGGCTGATCCTCCAGTTTGCCGCCGGACCGCAGATACATCTTCGTGTGAACTGCACGGGCTAATGGCCACTCCTGCTCAGCACGCCACCCACCGCCATGCTCGATGTGCCCGGCAGCGTTCTTGCTGCCCGAGCCGCCTCCCATCACGAATATCCGTGCCGGAGGGGTGTCCTCGGCACCCGTCTCTTCATCCTTGAGCCAGCGGTCGAACCACTTCAGGCGCTCAGTGTTGAACACCTCGTCTCCCCACTTCGCTGCCTCCCCGAACTCGACCTCACCCACAGAAGTCGAGCCCTTGCCGCGCATGAGCACGTGGTTCCAGGGACCGAGAACGAGCCGCTGAGGCGTGGAGTTCTGCTTCGTCATCGCGGCGAACTGTTCCGTGACATCGGCCGGGAACGGGTCGTACCAGCCGCTTGAGTAGACGGCGGGAATGTCTGCCATTCGTGAGTAGTGCGGCGACTGGTCGAGCGATTCCTGTGACCAGAAGTCGTTGTAGACACCGTCACAGTAGTAGTGGAACAGGATCTTTTCGAGGTTCGGCACCGCAGCGATCGGCGTTTCGCCGGGCCTCAGCGGCTCCTCTAGGAAGCGAAGCAACTCACCGCGCAGGTTTTCAGCGCCGCGCTCGATCTTTTCACGGGCCTCTGGGTTGTCTCGCAGTTCATGCGAATCGTAGCCGTGTAGATAGAGCGCTCCGTACATGTGCAGACCCATCGCTCCGCCCTGCCTCGCCTCCCACTTGAAAGCGTTGGTTGGCGCGACATCTACCCAGAGCGCAGCGAGGTGCGGCGGGCGTTCGAGGGACGCCATGTTCTGGACGATGCCGCCGTGCGATGCGCCCACCATGCCGACTTTGCCACTGCACCAGGTCTGCTCAGCCGCCCACTCGATGGTGTCGTAGCCATCTTTGCCTTCGAGAACGTTCGCCGTGTGGAAGTACTGCCCGGTGCCTTCGGACTGGCCTCGACCTCGCAAGTCTTGAAGCAGCACGACGTATCCTCGTGGCACGAAGAAGTTGGCTATCGGGTCGACCCAGATAACCGGGTTCGATTTGTCATATGAGGTGCGGCCGAGGATGACCGGGAACTCGCCGTCGAGGACGTTCCCGTGTTCGTCTGCGGGCCGATAGATGTCAGTCGCCAGGCGCACACCGTCCCGCATAGGGACCATTACGTTGTAAGTGGCGTTGACGGCGTGCATAGAATGGCTGGGAAATAGGGTTGTCGATTGGCTGTTGAATTTACTATTAGACTCCGACGGCTACAATTGTGCATAAATTGTCTCTAGTCTGATCCGAAGATCTTTTTCCAGTTTTCGGCGACCAGGCCCAGTATTGGCATATAGAAGATATCGATCCGATCGAATATCGAACGGCACATCATTTGGGTTCTGCACTATTGGCACTACAAGCTTACCAGCAAAATGTGCGATACCTAGTTCATAAAAAACATTAGCATTCTGTCCTGAGAGATCTGCAATCACTACGGACGCGTTGAGTATTATTTCAGCAATATCATCCATGACCTTTTCGTTTCGCCAAATATCGTCAGCTCGGAGTACGGTGAATCCTACAGATTCTGCCGTTGGCCTGACGACTTGGGCGAAGACCTCGTCGAGATCTGGTGCGAATGGCATTATCACACTGCATAGAGGAGGTTCTTGCTTGTCAACAGTCGGCAAACTGAATGCCTTGGGTCTTGCAGGAAAGAAATCTCCAATTGCCTGGATGTTTGAGCCAAAGTCGGTGTGTGTGCTGGCGACATCGTCCCCACTGATGGTCACCAACTCTGATGTTTCGGTAGAGGTACCTGGTACTACCTGCACTCCGAATCGGGCCAGGGCACTGTTTAGTTCTCGAATAGCGGCATCATAATCACTAACGCTGTCTTCGAAGAAATCGTAATGTGCAAGATACTTGATCACTGAAGTCAGTTCTGGTGTTAGTGCAAGTTGTGGCGGTAGATCGTTTGTGCTTGCGACGGCAATTAGAGTTTGATATGTGACGCTTGACCTGCTGCCACCTTCGGCGACGTCGATCCACAAATCAGAAAAGAAATCTTCTAGCTGCGCCAATGTACGATACGGGAAATTACCAGAGTCTGTCTGGCCGCGTATCATTTCATCTAAACGCCTCAGGAGGATTCGATTAATAACTATGAGTTCCAACTGTCGCCTGACTAATGTAGATATATTTGTTCTGGCACCGTCCAAACTAAGCCAGTGCCACATGCTACTCGACTCTTGAGTTTTAAACAGTACTCAACCCGGCCTCCCTGCCAATCAGGCTGGTATAGCTAGGCGCGTAAGTAGCTTGGTTGGCGGATATTAGGCCCGCAAGCCTAAAGCCTTTGGTGCCGCACGATCTTAGCCGAACACGATGTTGAAGACGATGAAGCCGATGAGTGCGATGATCCCCACGAGCACCAGCAGCATGAACCCCGTCTTCAAGCGGTCGGGCCAATTCGCGCGGTCGTAGTAGTGTTCTAGTTCGTGCGGCTTACTCGGATCGTTGTAGTCGCGAGGTCGTTCGTGCGGAGCGCGTGCCCTGCTAGCTCCGACCCAACCTGCGGGGTTCCAGGGCATCGATGACCTCCCGTCGTTAGTGACCGGTCAACCGGCGCGCCCATTTGACGGCGCGCTTCGGAGTCATTCTAGGCCTTTAGCTGCCCGGAATTACCGGTAGCAGGACATGAGACGGATGCTCAGCGTCGTGAAACACGGTCTGGTGAGCGACTCTGATCTCGGTGTCAGTTGCTATCGGGTTACCGGTGTTCAGATTGCGGTTGTAGCGAGGAAAATTGCTCGACGAGACTTCGATTCGAATGCGGTGACCGGCCAGAAACGTGTTCGACGTGTCCCACATGTCGATTGCGAACTCGTACGGCTTGTTCGGTTCAAGAAACTCCGGGTTGTCCGTGCCGTTGCGGAAGCGGGCGCGGCAGATGCCTTCGGTGAGGATGATCGCCTGTCCGTCGGGGAACACGTCGATTAACGCTGCTGTAAAGTCTGTGTCGATTGCCGAGGATGCGGCGAAGATAGTGGCCGAGACCGGGCCTGTGATTTCGATGCCTTCCTTGAGTGGCTCCGATGTGTAGACCAACACGTCTGCTCGCTGCTCGATCTTCCGACGATCACGCGGCCCTGTCAGGTCCATCGTCTGGTACTGCGCGCCCCATGACGGAACCGGATCGTCGGGGTCGTAACGGAACCTGTCCGGTGGCTCTGAACTCTCCGGCGAGTTGAAGTCTAAGCTTCCACCGCCAACCGCATCTTCCTGGGCATCGTGCGGACCGTCGCCGTGCAGGAAGAGCTTCGTCCATTCGGTTCTGGCCAGCGGATACTCGTTTTCGTGGCGCCACTCGTTGCTGCCCATCACGAAGATCTTGACAGGCGGTTCATCATCGATTCCGGTGTCGATGCCCTTGAGTAGTGCGTCGTACCAGCGAAGATGGATGTCAGCGATGTCACCAACAGCTTCCTGCCCGAACTCAACGTCTTCGAACTTACCGTTTGCACCGAGCGGTTCACGGCCCCACACGCCAACCTGGTGGCTCCACGGTCCAATCAGCAGCTTCGTCCGATTCCGTGTCTCCTTCAATGCTGCGTTGGCCTTCCAGCCGTTGAAGACAGTGATGGTTTCGTGGAGCAGCGAGTCGTACCAGCCGGTGACGAACAACGACGGGGTGTCCACTTCGTCGTAGCGGTCTCGCAGTGAGTAGCTTGACCAGAACTCGTCGTACTTTTCGCGCTCGACGACGTTGCGGTAGTAGGAGCAATCGCCGATCTGATCCAGCGTTTCGACGATTGGCAGATGGCGATAGATAGCGTTCCAGTCGAGCCGGTCCAGCGCTTCCGTTTGCATGACACGGCCCATCATGTTTGCGAAGAACAGGCTTGTGGCGTGTGCGATAGCGCCGTCGACGCGGTGGTGGCCGTAGTTGTCTTGCTGGGAGGCGATTGGGACCAGCGCCTTCAGGTACTTCGAGCGGAGTAGAGCAGGCGCCGTCTGCGTGAATCCCGGGTAAGACAGGCCGAAAGTGCCGATATTCCCGTCGCACCACGGCTGCTGGCCGATCCACTCGTGGGTATCGAAGCCGTCCGGAATCTCGCAGTTGTAAGGATCCCAATCGCCGTCCGAATCGTGCCTGCCGCGGCAGTTCTGCAGCACGACGGCGTAACCGGCCTTGAGAAAACTGTCGGTCCAGCTCAGGTAGCGAGCGTCCTTGGAGTTGTAGATAGTCCTGAGCAGCAGGACGGGCCATGGACCGTCGCCATCCGGCGGCAGATAGATGTCAGCGGAGAGGTTGATGCCGTCACGCATCGGAACCTTGTGGTCGAGCATGAGGCGGAAGTTTGGTGAGAAGGGTTGGTTAGGCATGGGAGTTTTCGTCGGCTGTGAGGATCGGCTTGCGTCGTGCCTGCGGTGCGGGCATATTGCTGGTGAACGCGAATCTACACGCAGGAACCGACACAAGCGACCACTTGAGACCTAGAACGGGACTACAGATGCCAGCAAGAAAAGTCGTCATCACTATGAACAACCGGCCGCCGAGCCAGATCACTATGGACGTGATCAAAGACGCGGGGTTCGAAGTCGAATATGTCTCTTCTGACACCGAGGAGCAGGTGATTACTGCTGCCAGCGATGCCGATGTTCTGCTTGTTGGAACGGTGCCGCACACGACGCGGAAGGTGCTGGAGGCGCTGCCGAACCTGAAGATGGTTGGCCGCAGCGGCGTCGGGGTTGATTCGGTCGACCTGGAGGCTGCGACTGAACTGGGCATAGCCGTCACTAATACTCCGGGTATCAACACGAGCGAAGTTGCGGACCATGCGATGGCGATGCTGCTTTCAATCACTCGCCAGATACCCGAGCTCCGAGATGCCACGAAAGCCGGTGCCTGGAGTGACCGGCCGCAGGAGGTCAACGCGCTTCGAGGCAAGTTGAGACGCATCGCCGGCAACACTGTTGGTATCTACGGCTTCGGAAACATCGGCCGGGCTTTCGCTTCACGTGCGAGAGGGTTTGGTCCGGCGCGGATAATTGCTCACGATCCGTACGTGCCTCAGACCACTGCCGACCTGTACGGCGTACAGCTGGTCGACTTCGACACGCTGCTGAGCGAATCGGACTACATCACCGTCCATTCACCTGCAACGGCCGAGACGAACCACGCGTTCAACATCGAGAGCTTCAGGAAGATGAAGCCAACTGCAGTGTTCATCAACTGCGCCCGCGGGCCGATCGTAGACGAGGCCGGGTTGCAGGAGGCGCTTGAGACGAACGTGATCTACGCGGCTGGAATTGATGTGACTCAGACTGAGCCGTTGGATGCCGAGAGTCCCCTGCTAAAGCTGACGAACCTGACGATCACCCCGCATTTTGCTGGCGGCTCTGATGTCACTTCTGCCGAGGGCTCGAAGCGATGGGGCGAGAACGCGGTGAATGTGCTGACAGGTCAGCCTCTGCATGGACTTGGAAACCCGGACGTGGTGAAAGTGATCGCAGTGAAGCGTTCGCAGGGTGATACCCGGTGGGAAGGGATTCCTGATCCCGTGACGAGCCGAGGGTTCTAAGGGTGATCGGCTAGCGATCTGCCTCAACTCGTACCCGTTTGCCGTCCGTGGTGATCGTCACGTCTCCGTGTCGGGATGTCACGAAGACGCTCTCATTGCCGATCGAGTCGTTTAGCCGTGCCATCACCTCATCGGTCGGATGACCGAAGCGGTTGTCGGTGCCGACCTGCACGATTGCAATTTCCGGATCGACCGCATCCAGGAACGGCTGCGTCGACGACGTATCGCTCCCGTGGTGCGGAACCTTCAGCACCGTCGAGCTGAGGTCATGACCTGAGTCCAGCAGCCTGCGCTCCACCAGCGAAGTTATGTCCCCTGTGAGCAGCACAGATGCGTCCCCGTACCGGAGCATCATGACGAGGGAGGCGTCGTTGATCGTTGCATCAGGGAACGGCCGTCCGCCTGACAAGACTTCAAGCGTTACATCGTCGTCCAGAGCGATCAGCGAACCGGGACTGAGGGCGACCGACGATTCCGGCAGCTCATCGATGGCTCTTCGCCATGCTGCGTGAACGGTACTGGCGTGCTCGGTCGGTACTTCGGCGATCATTGCCACGTCGTATCGCTCGATCACTGCTTGCAGCCCACCAATGTGGTCGGCATCCGGGTGCGTGACGATCAACACATCAAGCGTCCGGTCCCAGAAAGGCAACGCGGCATCGAGTTTTCTGATGGCACCGAAGGGATCCCTGCCACCGTCTATCAGCGCGGAATTGCCGTTCGGTGTCTGGACCAGGATCATGTCACCGCGATCGGTTTCGAAGAACGTGATCTTCAGGTCGTTGCCACTGGCTGAGGTGATCGCGCCAGCCCACAACACCGCGGCCACGGTCACTGCGACCAGAATGGTCCAGATTGGCACTCCCGAGCGGACATATCGATTCTGTGAGAAGGGTTCGACTCGGAGTCCGCCTAACCGGGAGAACTGGTCTCGCACAATCCTCCAGTTGAACGCCGTGAATATGAGCGCGTATGCAGCCACGGCGGTTGCGGCGGTCCAGCCGGTGGTGTCAACAACGCCCGGTGGCACATCACGGAAGAAGCTGGCCACACCGACGATGAACTCGCCCAACAGCCACACAGGCCAGCCAATCACCTCTCCCAGTTGCACAGACAGTCCGCCAAGCAACGCAGAGAGTGCGCTGATCACGATCAGGAGCGGCACTGCTGGAAGCATCAGGATGGTGGCGATTCCGCCCCACACTGGAGCTCCGCCGAAGTTCACTGCCACCAGCGGCCAGGTCACCAACGTCGCTGCTATCGAGACAGCGAATCCGGCCGCAAGTGCAGAAACGAATCGATTGCCATCCGGTTCGTTGAGCTTTAGCCGCGGGAACAGGTTGTTGGCGCCATCGATCAGTCGCGGTGTGAGGAGAGCGATGCCTGCGATTGCTGCGAAACTGAGCTGGAACGAAAGCGATCTGAGTATCTCCGGACTAACCAGGACCATGACAGCGGCAGCGAACCCGATTGCCGGTAACGACGCTGTCTGGCGGCCGATCGCTCTGGCGAGCAGGGCGACGCTGAACATGATCGCAGCGCGGGTCACTGACGGAGAGAGGCCGGCGAGCGCGGCGTAGGCGATGGTCACGAGGAACGGCAGAAGCAGGTAATACTGGCCGCGTCTGCCGAAGATCGAGGCCGAAGCCACGAAAGCGAGGCCGCCGATGAGAGCGACGTGCAGACCCGATATGGCCAGGATGTGAGCTGTGCCGGACTCTCGGAAATCGAGATTCAGTTCTTCGTCCAGACCCGTTCGGTCGTTGACCAGCATCGTCCTGGCCAGCGCTGAGGCCGGTTCGCTCAGAGTCCGGCTCAAGTTTCCGGACAACCACTCACGAATTCCTGCGACGAGCCTGCGTGCCGGGTTGCCCTGATCTGAAGCTACCAGGCTGACGACACCAGTAAAGACGGTGCCTGCAGAGCTTTCGGCGAAGTTTCCTGTAGCGGTGGAGAAGCGGCCGTCGAACCTGTAGACGTCTCCGTAGCGAAATCCACTGGCACTTCTTGCCGAATCCATCAGGTCGGTCAGGCCGCTTGCAAACACAGTCAACGGGAAGTCAGCGGCTTCGCCGTTTACAGAGGTCGTTCGAAGACTGAGTCGGACCCCGGAACCGGCAGAACGGGCGTCATCATCGAGCCAGCCGGTGATTGCCACGGGTTCGCCGTCTGCGGGGACGTTTTTCCAGTCCTGCGAGCGCGCCGATTCAACATGTGCGCCCCTGGCGAATCCGAGCAGCAGGATCAGGGCAACCAGCGCCACCATGCCGCGGCTTCGACGGCTCATTCGCTGGAGTAAGAACAGTGCGGTGATCGCGGATCCGCCAACTATCAGCGCGATCTGTACCTGTATGGACTCGAGCGAAGTCGCCGTGCCGAACGCGGCAGCAACCCCGACTACGAATAGCGCTGCAGCGGTCGATAGCTTCATGGCTGAATGACGTGAGGACGGATGCCTTCGATAGTCGAAGGGCCGATGCCGTCAATCGCAGTTAGGTCATCCACAAACAAGATTGGGCCGTTGCGATCCCGAAAGCCGATGATCGATGCAGCGCGAGTGGCGCCTATGTTTGGGAGTTGCTCAAGCTGGTCGGCATTGGCCGTGTTCAGGTCGAGCAGTACGTTCGAAGCCGATGGTTCGCCCGGTTCTACCTCTTGATCAGTTCCCGCCGGCAGCGCTGCGCTGACCACCAGTTGCTGGCCATCACGTACCGGTGCCGCAAGGTTGATGTTCGATGGCTGCAAGAGGCCACCGGCAGCATCGACCGCGTCAGCGACACGGCTACCCGGCTGCAACGTATAGAGGCCTGGATTTTGGACTTCGCCCGTGACATGCACGGTCATCGGGCCGGGCGTGGGGACGATGAACTCTACAGAGCGAGAGTCAGGTCTGACCAGCGCCCACGTGACCGCACCTGCTCCTGCGACGATGATGGCGATCATCAGCAAGACGAATGAGATTGAAGGGCGCATGGGAGACGCCTCTGGAGAGGCTCGTCTTGTCTCAGTTGAGGGCGCTTCGGGCTCGACCTGCTGAGGGCTGCGTCTCAATTCGGACCGCCTGCGTTATCAGCTAACTGGTGCCGGTTTGATGAGGGCGCAGTGTATGTGACATGAGCAACACGGTGTTGGCGAGCTCGAAGGGCTGTCGACGCTGGCCGCTGCCGACGGTAACCTTCGGCCTCGGCCTTCAATAGCCCTCAAATCACTTCAGCCGGGAATCATGCATGAAAATCGAAGAGATCAAAGTCACAGTCTTCACCTACACCTCGCACACGGTCCACGACACCGATGGCCACACGCACCCGGGCGATCCGCATGAGACCCGGCAGGCGATGCTGACCATCACCGATGACGAAGGGAACTCTGGGCACTCATTCGGAGCGACAGAATCGCTCAGGCCGCATGTCATTGAGAACTACGTGAAGAAGGTCCTGATGGGCGAAGACCCGATGGACCGCGAGAAGCTTTGGTTGGGTCTCGCAAGGTGGCAGCGAGGAAGCGGAGAGCAGCTAACGGACAGAACGCTAGCAACTGTCGAGATGGCGCTCTGGGACCTCGCTGGCAACGCGCTCAAGACACCGGTTTGGAAACTGCTGGGCGGCTATCGTGACAGTGTTCCTGCGTACGGGAGCACGATGTGTGGGGACGAGATGCCGAACGGGCTGGCAACCCCGGAGGACTATGGGAAGTTCGGCGAATGGCTGATCGAACGCGGATACAAGGCGATCAAGCTGCACACCTGGATGCCGCCTGTCTCATGGGCGCCGAGCGTGAAGATGGACATCAAGGCGTGCGCCGCAGTCAGAGAGGCCGTCGGGCCAGATGTTCCGTTGATGCTGGACGCGAATCACTGGTACAGCCGGACTGAGGCGTATGAGCTTGGCCTCGGCATTCAAGCCTTGAACTACTACTGGTACGAGGAGCCGATGGACGAGCACTCGACCTCGTCATACCGATGGCTTGCCGAGAATCTCGATATACCCGTGCTAGGGCCGGAATATGCAGGCGGGAAGTTCCACACTCGTGCCGAATGGATTGCTGGTGGCGTTTGCGATATTGCTCGTACTGGAGTGATGGATGTCGGCGGAATCGGGCCGAGCATGAAGATTGCTCATCTTGCCGAGAGCTTCAACATGGACGCTGAGATTCACGGCGGCGGCGCAGGGAACCTGGCAGTGCTCGGAGCTATCAGCAACGCGCGCTGGTATGAGCGCGGTCTGCTGCACCCGTTCGTGGACTACGACCAGCCGCCCGAGTACCTGAACAGCATCATCGATGAGATGGACTCGGACGGAAACATCCACATGCCGACGACACCCGGCCTCGGCCAGGACATTAACTTCGACTGGATAAGCGGCCACACGATCAGCGAGCACTGATCGGCGGTGGAACTACGGTGATTCGTCGGCGGATGAGTTCGGCGCGGTCCGAGCGCTATTTGGTGCCGACGAGCCTCAGCTCAGCTTGTCGAAAACCTCTTTAGCCTGCGCTTCGCGATCCCCGACTGAGACCGTGACAACTGAACCCGGGCCGGCGTGTTCCTCGTGTGGGTGGCTAAATGCGAACTTGCGGGAGATGAACGAAACACCGATTGCCGCGATGATCGCACCGGCAACGGCACCTATCAGCGTCGCGATTACTGAGAACTCCTCGGTTGTTCGCTCCGAATCGGCCCAGGAGAACGCCACGCTGATGAAGAGTGCACCAAGGCCGCCAACCACGCCGCCGGCCAGCAGACCTTCTACTATCCGGGCCATCGAATCCTCGCGGCCGAACACGGCGGGTTTTTTCTGCTGCCAAACCCGGATTTCGCCTTCCAGGAAACCGGCCTGGCGCAGGTCTTCGACGGCGCTATTCGCCTCAGCCTCGGTGTCGAAGCGTCGCGAAACTGTCATGCCCCATCCGGAAGCGGCCTGCTCGGTCATTGGCTCATCGTCTCCTGTACGGATCATATGACGGAACTGTTGGAGCCGGACCGTGAGGCCCGGCGGATCACTATCCAAAGAGTAACCCAACTGGAAGTTGGGCGTCATCTGTGATCCGACGCGATGACAGGTGTGGTTTCGAGGTGCAGCGGCGGTGTTAACACCGAAACGACGGCGCACCAATATATGACAGTTGAACGACGCTATCTCAAACGTATAATTGCCGAGCCTGCGATCACGCAGGAGGTTTTGGTGCGCCCTCGGATAGCGTGGGCGCGTTTTTAAGAGCGGTATCTAGATACGGAGCAAATTGACATGGCGCCAGATGCATACGCGTTCCTGGGCGGGAAACAGGTCCCTCTCGAGGATGCGAAGGTAGGCGTCATGACCCACGCGCTGCACTACGGCACAGCGGTGTTCGAGGGGATTCGCGGCAACTGGAACGAGTCCCACGGCAAGATGTACGTGTTCCGGCTGCGAGAGCACTACGAGCGTCTACTTCGCGGCTGCCGAATGCTCAGTATCGAACTGCCGTACAACGTTGACGAGCTTTGCAAGATTACGACGGACCTGATCGAGCGAAACGGTTATCGAGAGGACGTCTACATCCGGCCGCTCGCCTTCAAGGGCCAGGAAGCGGTCGCGAACCTGAAGCTTCATGACCTCGATGACGAGTTCACGCTGGTCGTTTTGCCTTTTGGCAACTACATCGAGAATGATCGTCCGCTTCGATGCCAGACCTCATCATGGAGAAGGCCGGAAGACTCGATCATGCCGACAGGTGTGAAAATCACCGGCCTTTACACCACCAGCATCCTCGCCAAGACCGAGGCCGTTACCGCTGGATATGACGAGGCTGTGCTTCTCAACTGGGACGGAACTGTTTCGGAAGGCAGTGGCGAGAACCTGTTCATGGTTTCGGATGGGCGTATTTCGACGCCTTCAGAGACCGATAACTGCCTTCTCGGAATCACTCGCGACTCGGTTATTGAGCTTGCTGCGAAAGAGCTTGGCATGGAGGTGGTTGAGCGGCGCATCCACCGCAGTGAGCTGTACCTGGCAGACGAGGTCTTCTTGACCGGAACTGCGGCCCACGTCACGCCTATGGGCGAGCTTGACAACCGCAAGATCGCTGACGGTGAGGTCGGCCCGGTCACTCGCAAGCTGCAGGAACTCTATTTCGCCACCGTGAAAGGCGATAACCCAGACTACGCGGAGTGGTGCACGCCCGTTGTGCCCGGAGGCGGTTAAGTCGTCTCGTGAACCGGCCGCCTGTGAACCTGCCTAATGTGGCCGCACTAGAGTGAGACTTCCAGGTGAAGCGGTGCGACAATTGTGTCTGTTGAGCGAACACCGGATCAGTATCGACCGTAATTCACACCTGTTTGTCAGCGCCGTCGCGCGCCGCACGCTAAATTGACTCCTGACCCAGCAGACGTTCAAGCGCTCTTCGGCCGCCATTACTTCTACTTCGCAGCATTGGCCACACTGGGCGCACTGCAGATCGCGGTCTCCATTGGCGGTTATCGCGGCATGTGGCTGCTGCCCGGGCGTCTGCTGACACGCTACTTCGGCGTTCTTCTCATAATCGGCGGCGCGGCGCTGTTTTTCATGCTGCCGCTCTGGATCGATGGACCGTGGGCCGCCGGTTCAGTAGAAGCGGACTCGTCGACACGTCTATGGGGCAAGGCCGACTGGGGAGATCTTGGCGCTGCACGAAACGTCAATGACGTTGACGGCGGTCTTTCTGGCACGGGACAGGCGACGTGGTTCCCGCTGTCTGCACTGATAGCTGCGATTGTTTCAGTGGGCGCTGGAGCTCTGAACCGAAGGCTGTTCCCTGCCCGAATGACGCCTGAGCAGAGTGTGTCGGCAGATGCCGATGGCATCGAACTCATGACAAGCGAAAGTTACGCAACTGCACTCGCGCGATCATGGAAGCGTTTCCGACGCGACCTGCCTTCGGACGCTATGGATCTCCTGAGAAAAGCCGACCGGTGGAGCATTTCGGTCTGGGTCTGGGAGCGGTTGCGCCGATGAACCCAATCGATAGAGAGATTGTGCTCTGGCTGAACGGCCTGTCAGGTAACGTCGCATTGATCGATGACCTGGCGCGCATCATCGCTACCGACTACGTGATGCCACTCGTCTTTTCGCTCGCGATGTTCGGAATGTGGTTCTCTGCTTCTGGGGCCGCAGCCCGCGCCAAGGCGCACTACTGGGTACTGGTTGGCATTACGTCTATTGGAATGTCCAATGTCGGTGTGGTGCTCATCAACGTCGCATGGAAGCGAGATCGACCTTACGTTGCGCTCGATGAGATTGAGTTGCTGTTCTACCGGGCGACCGATCCTTCGTTCCCTGCGAATCCCGTAGCAATCGGCTTCGCTGCTGGCTCGGCCGCGTGGATGGTCAACCGCAAGTTCGGCTACTGGGTGTTTGGGGCCGCACTGGTGTACGGACTCTCAAGGGTCTACGCCGGTGTGTTCTATCCGTCCGACATCCTGGGCGGCGCAGCCGTGGGCATACTGATCACCTGGGGCAGCACGTACATCCACAGGATTTTCCAGCCGCTAACCAACCTGTTCATCAGGCTCACGCGCGGACTCGCACTGGGTTAGCCGCGGCCTCGCAGGAGGCTTAGCGGAAACAGGCGGCTCCAGCCTCGTTCTTCGCGTTCCGACTGCTCTATCTCTGCCTCCGGAGAGTGGCCTCGCAAGATCATTCGAGGCTGCTCATCCAGTAATCGGTTGGCAGTCGCTTCATCGGTCGCCCGCTCAACCCAGCGGAAGGTTCGTCTCAGGCCGGGTGGCCTCTGGCCTTCGAGTGCGTGCATGTCCGAGGCGACGGCATGGGCGAGCCGCTGCTGGATCATCCTCAAGCCCGCCCGTTGCGCGTCCTTGCCGAATGCCCCGCTGATACTCCCCGAAGTGACAACGAAGAGCGCGCCATTTTCGATCAACTCTCTCATTCGGCCAGCGTCCTTGCGCAGCACCTCGTTGCGTTCCGGGCGAGCGAGGATCGGCACCAGTCTTTTCATGCGAAGACGGTCGAGAACATCGTTCATGAACGACGGGAATGTGGTGAACGGCGTCGACAGCAGCACAAATCTTGAACTCGCGATTGTGAGCAGATTACCCGGTTCGACGAGGTCAGGCAGGTCTGGTGTGATTCGACTCTCCATACCGTGAATCACCCGGGCAAGGGGAGCACCGTCCGCGGCTTCTCTGCGCAGCCGCGAGTTCAGGTCGGCGACGAGCTGTCGCATCTCGGTGATGCTGGAGTTCAGCTCGACATCGTTGCGATGGGGCGTGGAGACGAGTGTCTCGGTTCCCTCGGCAGCTGCAGCCTGTGCCATCAGCACGCTCTGGTCCATCGTCGCCGGGCCGTCGTCAACTCCGGGCAGTATGTGAGTGAGTAGATCTGTGAACGGCATCTTCGTCTGCAGATTCGGGCTGGTAATTGGTGCTCAAGGTCTCGCGGTGAGCCTGCGGAACCTCTCGGCGTACTCGAACTCGAAACCCTCAGCGGCCTCTTTCGCCCGGTTGCGGAGCCTGCTTGCCGCGTCCACGTTGGTTGCGAGTCCGCCGACCTGGCTTTCGTGCTTGAACAGAGCCTCGACCTTTGTCTCGAGGGTTTCGCTCACGTCAACGATGACGTTCGGCTGGTCTGTGCCCCACATAAGCAGGTGCTTTACCTTCCATGGCTCCAGTCCGTCGTCGAGTTGATCTGGGAAGTGCAGGTGGTCACGGGCATAGGGGTAGATCGCGTCTTTGGTGGTGATACCGACCGCACGGTGGTCGCGGTGGTTGAAGCCAGCGTAGCGATCCGGGTCGTGAGCGAATACTACGTCGGGCCGATGTTTGCGAATCAGTCTGACCAGTTCTTCCAGGTAAATCCTGTCCGGGTCGAGCCAGCCATCCGCATGATCAAGGACCTCGATCGTCTCGACCCCGACAGCTGCCGCTGCCTCCCTCTGCTCCGCCGCTCGAATCGGCACTATCGCCTCAGACGTCATTGAGCGGTCATTGCTTCCGCTCGAGCCGCTGGTTGACTGGACGTAAACGACCTCGCAGCCCTCTTTTGTCCACTTGGCGACGGTTGCTCCGGTGCCGATCTCCGCGTCGTCTGGATGGGCGAATACGACCATCGCTCGTTCTGGCGTTTCGTCGATAAGCTCGAGGGTTCCGGTGCTGTCTGAAGTGGGCAAATACGGTTGCTGGGTCATGCTTCTCCGAGTTTCGGCAGGTTTTCGATCTCAATGTCAGGTTGAGAATAGCGTACCTGTTTGAACGACTGCTGAAGCACGTATCTGTCGCGCAGTCTCGGCGATACACTTGATCGCCGTGCAGTGACCCTTGTTTCGCCGTGGAGAGCTAGATGGCCCTATCGCCTGCCATGTCAAACCTTTCGAAAATCGATCCTGACATCGCCCGTGTCGTAGAGAATGAGGAGCGTCGGCTTCGAGAAAACATAGTGCTCATTGCCTCTGAGAACTATGCGAGCGCTGCTGTTCTCGCTGCGACCGGTTCCGTATTAACGAACAAGTATGCCGAGGGCTACCCGGGACGCCGCTACTACGCAGGCACCGAGAATGTCGACGTTGCTGAAAGCATTGCGATAGATAGGGCGAAGGAGCTGTTTGGCGCTGAGCACGTCAATGTGCAGCCGCACAGTGGTTCGCAGGCCAACATGGCGGCATATTTCGCAGCTCTCAAGCCCGGTGACCGTGTCCTGGGCATGTCTCTCGACCACGGTGGTCACCTGACGCACGGTTCCCCGGTCAACTTTTCAGGGAAGCTGTTCGAGTTCGGACACTACGGGGTCGATTCAGAGTCGGAGCAACTAGACTACGACGCTGTTGCCCGAGTCGCAGGTGAGTTCAAGCCGAAGTTGATTGTGTGTGGCTATACGGCGTATCCGCGGACGATTGACTTCGCACGGTTCCGGCAGATTGCAGATGAGGTTGGAGCGTTTCTGTTGGCAGATATCGCTCACATCGCTGGACTCGTGGTTGGTGGAGCACATCCCTCTCCGGTCGAGCATTCCGACATCGTCACGACCACCACGCACAAGACCCTGCGAGGTCCGCGCGGCGCCATGGCTCTCACAAAGTCTGACCTTGCGCGGAAGTACGATTCTGCGGTGTTTCCGAATATGCAGGGCGGACCGATGATGCACTCTGTCGCAGCGAAGGCGATCGCGTTCAAGGAGGCGGCGCAGCCTGAGTTCAAGGACTACGCTCAATCGATCGTCCAGAATGCGCAGGCCTTGTCAGCTTCGCTGGCAGCCGGTGGACTACGAATAGTCTCCGGTGGTACCGACAATCACCTGATGCTGGTTGACGTGCGGCCCCTCGGCTTGACCGGTAAGGAGGCGGAAGCGGCGCTCCATGCAGCGGGCATTGTGGCGAATAAGAACACGATTCCGAACGACCCGGAGTCTCCATTTGTCACGAGCGGAGTGCGGATTGGCACACCAGCGGTCACTTCGAGAAAGATGAGCGCGTCGGACATGGAGACCGTTGCTGGCTTCATCCTTGATTCGATCAAGGCGGCTGACAATGAGTCGGCGCTTGCTTCGATTAAGGACTCAGTCTCGAAGTTCGCTTCGCAGTTCTACGTGCCCGGTCTTGACGACGCCTGAGCTGGCGAGACCGCGCTAGCCCGCTGGCTTCTCCCATACAGCGATCAGCTTTCGACTGTTGCTGGTGAATGGCTCTCGGTTCCAGTCAGACCATCGTTCCCGCAGCGTCATGCCAGCCATCTGGGCCATCAGATCTAGCTCCGAAGGCCAGACGTAGCGAAACGGGATCGAGAAGTTCTCCCACTGATCATCGACGAGCCTGAAGTGGTGTGAGATCAGTCCTTGATTGGCGACGTCGTACTCGTCGAAACCCAGGCGTGATTCGCTGATGGTGAACGGACGCGCCGTCTCTCCGGGCGGCAATCGTTGCAGGTCCGGCACCGAAACCTCGACGACGAAGCATCCGCCAGGTTCAAGGTGACGCACTACGTTTCGAAAGCAGGCCACCTGCGCTTCCTGCGTGGTCAGGTTCATGATGGTGTTGACGACGAGGTAGGCGACGGAGAATGACCCGTCGACGGTGGCCGTTGCGAAGTCGCCGATCGTGACCTCGATATCGTCGCCGCCGGGTTTGGCACGAAGGCGTTCGACCATGGCGTTCGATAGTTCGATGCCATGAACAGCTACACCGCGCTCGGCCAGCGGCAACGCGATTCGCCCGGTGCCAATGCCCAGCTCGAGCGCACGTCCACTACCGGCGAGCGCGGCTATGAAGTCGACAGCGGGCTGAACTACGTCTGGCGCGAACGAGCCAGCCGAATATTCGTCATAGGTAGACGCTATCGTTTCGTCGAAGTAACCGTCACTGGACATGGGCGGAGTCTATCTGCGCACTATGCGACCAACCAATCCCAAGAACGATCTATGCGGCCGATTTCCAGTCAGCAAAGAATCCGTTTTCAACGAGCTTTAAGTTGCGACCGCGTGCTATACTTCTGCGGTTCTGCCAGTTCGCCGGGATTCGGCGTTTTTGTTCTCATGAAGAGTTGGTAAAGAGATAGTGCGCGATTACGAACTGATGTGGATTCTTCCGGGTGCGACCTCGGACGAGGATGGCGAGAAGTCGGTCGAGACGGTTAAGGACTTGATCACCAAGAATGGTGGCGAAGTTGCATCTGCCGCCCTCTGGGGACGCCGCTCGATGTCATACCCGATCAAGAAAAACGGCGAAGGGGCGTATTATCTGGCTCGGTTCAGCATCGATGGATCGGCAACGCCAGAGATTAACCGCGTCATGGAGGCGGACCAGAGTGTGCTCCGGCACCTGTTGGTGCGAGAAGAGCGCAAGAAGGCTGCTGCCACCGAGAGCTGAGCCCCCGAAAATAGCCCTGAGCACAGGGGGGATTCCAGATGACTCTTAACCAGATACTACTCATTGGCCGCGCGGGCACTGATCCGCAGATGCGTTACACGCCGAGCGGGACCGCGGTCACCGATTTTCGCCTCGCTGTGAACAACCCTTCGCGCGATCAGTCCGGTGAGTGGCAGGACAACACGGAGTGGTTCACGGTGACTGCATGGGACCGTCAGGCCGAGTCTGTGAACCAGTACCTGGCCAAGGGCCGGCGAGTGTTTGTCGATGGTCGTCTGAGCACCAGGACGTATACGGCGAACAACGGGGAACAGAGGACGAGCCTCGAGGTTCGAGCCTTCCGGGTGATTTTCATGGATAGGCCGGAAGGCCAGGGTGGTGATGATTTTGGTGCTCCGCAGGCTGCCGCGGGCGTTTCCGGCGCCGGTGGCAATGGCGGAGATCCAGCTGCAAGTTCAGAAGACGTGGAGGAGCTGCCCTGGTAGCAGCTTCCGTTCCCGATAGGTTCGGGACGTCCATTCCACAAGGAGAGAAATGACGACTCAGAGCAGAGATGCAAGAGGCGGTGGCCGACCGGGCACCCGCAGGTTTTCAGGCAGGCGCAGAAGGCAATGCATCTGCAAAGAGGTTGGGTCGGTTGGCTACAAAGATGTGTCGGTCCTGCGCCGATTCATCTCCGACCGCGGCCGTATTGAGTCCGGGCGCAAGTCCGGCAACTGCGCCAAGTGTCAGCGAGAGCTGAGCACAGCAATCTCGCGGGCACGCTTCCTTGCCTTGCTTCCGTATGCTCCTAACCATCTCCGCGTTACGGGCTCAGTAGCTCCGGCATCCGGATCCGCAGCGGCGGCGGAAGATAGTGACGAGGGCGAGGCCGCGAGCGAGCCTGAAGAGAAGGCCGAAACCGAAGAGTCAACCTCGACTGAGGCTGCGGAAGAGTCATCTGAAGAGACCGTTGACAGCTCCGAAGAGGAAGCTGCCGACGAATCCGATGAGACCTCCGACAGCGTTGAATCTTCTGAGGACGATGAGTCGGTTGCAGAGGAAGAGGATGACTCGTCCGACTCTGAGCAATCTGAAGAGGCCGAAGAGTCTGAAGAAGAGGAAAAGGAATAGCGTTCGAGTTCGATTGAACTGAGCGGCTTCCTTTTCAGATATGACCAATTCCGAAAACGTCACAGGGCCGGTGCCCGAGCCGTCTGGCGAATACGGCGCGGGTCAGCGCAGCATCACCCAGCGCGCTACGCAATCTCGCTTCGACATCCTGCGTGAGAAGAAGGCGCGCGGCAGGCGCAACCGACCATTTGTGTTCGCCGGTCTCGGTATTCTTGCGGTACTGATGACAGTGCTCGGTGTGGCGTTCTGGAACGAGTTTGTTGCGCCGCCCAGAGCCCTGGCGATCCGGGTCGGCGATGTTGAATACACTCGTGGGGATGTGGTGGACCTGATCAGGTTCAACCAGCGACTCAGCGAGGAGATCGGGGTCCCGTTCCAACTCGGCACATCAGTCTTCGAGGCTCTCCAGATCATCCAGGAAGCCGAATTGGCCTTCCAGCTTTCGCCGCAGTTTGGTGTCTCGGTCTCACCCGAGGAGGTCGATGAGCGCGTCGAGTTTATTCTCGGTTTCGCCGTGCAGTCCGGAGATCGGGATTCAGACGAGTTCCAGACAAATGTGGAAGAGGCGAAACGGCAGTTCCTTAACCGTGTCGGACTACCTGAGTCTGTTTGGAGAGACTTCCTGAAGAAGGTTCTCTTCCAGGAACGGTTGCGAGAGGTTGTTGGCGACAACATCCCGCGGATTCAGCCGCATGTGCACGTCTACCGCATTTTGCTCGACCAGAATGATCCGCAGATAGTTGGCCTGATCGAACGCGAGCTCAACGCGGGCACAAACATCGAGGAGATAGTTGTCGAGTTCTCCGATGATCTGGAGGCTCCCCGGACCAGAGGCGACCTCGGATGGCTGCCGCAGGGTGTTGTAGCACGGCAGATTGACGGGCTTCTGTTCGGAACTGATGAAAGCGGCAACCGGATATTGCCGATCAGGTCACCGTCGGTGCCGCAACTGGATGACCAGACCGGCCTGTGGTCTGTGCTGATCGTCGAAGAGTTTCAGGAGGCGCGAGAGGTTGAGCCGGAGCCGCTCGAGGTGCTGAAGGACTCTGCGATGACAGTGTTCCTGAACGAACAACGGCAGGGAATTGACCTGTTCCTCGATCTGGATAGCGATATCACTAACTGGGTGAACAAGCAGGTCTCGCTCAACGCGATACCATCGACGCCCGAACCTACTGAGCAGGACAGGCTGCAGGGCCTGCTGCCAGAGGGTGTGACGCTGGACACAGGGCCTCCGACGCAGGTGCCGACCGAGAGGGGAATTCCGGGCATTAGCGTGCCGGCCCCGTAGTTAGGCGTCTGAGGCGGCCAGTTGTTAACCGGATTCCTTGTTCATTCAGGACTATTCTGTGCTTCTATTGGAGTGATTAACCATTCGTTCGCCTGGCTTGCTGGCCAGATTGGAATCTAATGCGCACGGTGAAGATAGGTCTGCTTGGAGTCGGGGTTGTTGGCTCGGCAGTAGCTAAGGCGATCATCGATGACCGAGGAACGACCGAGCGCTCAGGCGTGAAGTTGGAGTTGGCCAGAGCCGCCGTCCGTGACCTCTCGAAGCAGCGGGCAGTGGACCTTTCACCGGAGTTGCTCACAGCCGACCCGCATGACGTTGTGAGCAACCCAGACGTGGATGTCGTGGTCGAGTTGATGGGGGGCGAGAACCCGGCGTTCGAACTCATTACGGCCGCGCTCTCATCTGGCAAGCATGTCGTCTCGGCCAACAAAGAAGTACTCGCTAAGCGCGGCGATGAGCTCCTTGCGACCGCGACACAATCCGGAGCGCAACTGATCTATGAGGCGAGTGTTGGCGGCGGGATACCGATACTCAACACAATTTCGAACGAGTTGCTCGCCAACAGGATCGAGTCGATCAGGGCGATCATCAACGGCACGACGAACTACATCCTGACTCGTATGTCGGGCGAGGGCGCTGCATATTCGGACGTCCTGGCCGATGCCCAGAGACTGGGTTACGCCGAGGCTGACCCGACCGCCGACGTAGACGGTTTCGACGCTCTTTACAAGATCGCGATCCTTGGTCAGCTGGCGTTCGGAACGAGCGCACCTGTTGATGGCATTCACAGGGAAGGGATCGGCCGAATTGACGCCAGGGATTTCCGTTATGCGGAAGAGCTTGGCTTTACGATCAAGTTGATCGCCGCGGCACAGCGGACTGAGGCTGGTCTGTTGCTGCGTGTTCACCCTTCACTGGTGCCACTCGATGTGCCTATGGCATCTGTGAACGGTGCTCTCAACATGGTTGAGGTCGAGGGCGATCTGGTCGGTCCATTGTGGCTCCAGGGTGCTGGTGCAGGTCCCGAGCCAACGGCTTCGGCCGTGCTGGGCGACGTTCTGAACGTCGCACGTACAGCGTCCAATGGTGCAAGTCAGTCAAGTATCGATCCGCTGCCGCTAGCGCCAATGGTCGGACACCACTGCCAGTACTACCTGCGTCTGACGGCTGCTGACCAGCCAGGCGTTCTAGCGCAGGTCGCCACAGTGCTTGGCGATGCCGATATCAGTATCCGGTCAGTCATTCAGATGGACACGGACGAGACCGCCGGTCAGGCGGACCTGGTCATAATGACTCACTCGGCATTAGAGGCTAATATGCAGGAAGCGGTTTCTCGATTGCGCAGCCTTGATGTTGTAGTTGAGCTGGACAACCTGATCAGGGTCGAGTCGTACTAGCGCTCAGCGTTATTTTCGTCCCGGCCTCCAACTCACATCAATGACCGCCAGCAGTCCATCGCCGAGAGCCTGAATCCGACCACTTTTTGCACAGGGAGCAGTCCGCGCATTGTCCGCCAGACCGGGCGTAATCGAGCGTTATCGAGAGCATCTTCCAGTGACGGAGGACACCCCTCTGATATCGCTCGGAGAGGGCAGCACACCCCTGGTGCTGTCTGAGAACATCGGCCCCAAACTCGGCTGCAAGGCTCTCTATTTCAAGCTCGAAGGCTGCAACCCGACCGGTTCGTTCAAGGACCGGGGCATGGTGATGGCCGTGGCCAAGGCGATAGAGGCTGGCAAGAAGCGCATCGTTTGCGCCTCTACTGGCAACACCAGTGCCGCAGCCGCAGCCTATGGAGCACGCTACGGTCTCGAGACGATCGTTCTGGTGCCGTCCGGCGAGATAGCTCTTGGCAAGTTGGCGCAGGCGATGGCGTACGGTGCTCGTATTCTTGCGGTTAACGGCAGCTTCGACGATGCGCTGGCAACCGTGTTTGATCTTGTCGACGCCATCGACGCGGAGCTTGTGAACTCCGTGAATAAATTTCGCATTGAGGGCCAGAAGACGGGCGCGTTTGAGATTGTCGAAGAGATTGGGGATGCGCCCGACCTGATGTGCCTCCCAGTCGGCAACGCGGGTAATATCACCGCCTACTGGAAGGGCTACAAAGAGGCGAAGCAGCTTGGAATGGCCGGTTCGCTACCTCGCATGATGGGGTTCCAGGCCGCAGGAGCTGCACCCATAGTTCTCGGAGAACCTGTTGCGCACCCCGACACGATTGCGACAGCTATCAGGATTGGGAATCCCGCCAGTTGGAAGACGGCCATTCAGGCTCGAGATGAGTCCGGTGGACTGATCGACAAGGTTGAAGACCGTGAGATCGTCGACGCTTACTTGATGCTGGCCCGAGAAGAAGGGATATTTTGCGAGCCGGCATCTGCGGCTTCAGTAGCAGGCCTGTTGAAGCTCCAGAAGATGGGTGTGGATGTGACCGATCTCACGGTTGTCTGCATCTTAACTGGGAACGGTCTTAAGGATCCCGGGACGGCCGAAAAGCGTGCGCTGGTTGAACTCGAGTATGTCGAACCCGACCTCGACTCGGTAGTTAGTCTCCTTTCTTAGTGGGTATTCGATGACGAATGCGTGTTTCGAAATAGTGGCTTCGCGGTCCGAATTGCGTTGTCCCTGTTCAAGTGAGGCTGCATGACCTGCTGTTCCGTTTCGGTTCGTGCAGAAACATTCAGCAGCTCACTGGCTGACTGGGAGACGATGACATCTTCCGGCAGCAGAACTACGGTATTTGACCTCCCTGCGTGGCAGCAGACATGGTGGGAGCACTTTGGGGCTGGCAAGTCCCAGAGGATTCTTGCTGTTTGCACGGACAACGGCAGTGTGGATCTTCTTGCGCCGCTGATGCAGGAGAACGACGAAGTCTCCTTCCTCGGTGGAACCGATCTGGTCGACTACCACGACTTCTTGTGTGTCGGTGAGCCACCTGAGGTGTGTATCGAGGCCGTGATTGGCGAGATAACAGCAGACTCTGGTGTCAGGCGGCTGCTGTTCGAGTCGATCTCCGATATCTCATCAACCCTTGAGAAACTGCCAGATGCAGTCCGGCAATCCGGTTGGAACGTTTCCATCGAGAAGGAGGACGTCTCACCTCGACTGGAGTTGCCGGACAACTGGGATGAGTACCTGGCAGGCCTTCGCAAGAAGGACAGGCACGAGCTGCGCCGGAAGATGCGCAGGCTCGAAGGCGCTGGCGCGGTCCGCCACCTTGAACTCACCGCTCCGGAGGATGTCGAGACGGCCCTGGCCGATTTCTTCTCTTTGCACCGGCTCAGCACTCCTGAAAAGCAGGCGTTCATGACGCCTGAGCGGGAGCGATTCTTCCGTGATGTCGCCGTCCGGCTCGCAGGAACTGGAGTCACCCGGCTTAGCTTCCTGGAGATCGACGGAACTCGAGTGGCAGCCTCACTTTCGTTCGTCGTGGGCGGCGTCCGATACCTGTACAACTCCGGCTACGACCCGGAATACAGGCGGCTTGCGGTGGGACTATTGAACCATGCCTACACGATTCGCAAGTCCATCGAGCAAGGTCATTCTGTCTTTGACTTCATGCGTGGGGACGAGCCCTACAAGTACCATCTCGGCGGCGTCGACCGAGAGGTATTTCGAGTCGTCGCCACCCGCTAAATGTCTATGAAGCGAATCGCGATCATAAGCGTCCATGGCTGCCCTGTGATCCAGGCTGGACTTAAGGACGCCGGCGGAATGAACATCTACGTGCTCGAGACAGCGCGTGCCCTCTCAGAGCGAGGCGTTCAGGTCGATATATTCACCCGTCACCACGACCCGCTCGACCCCATGATCGTTCATATGACTCCCGGCGCTCGTGCGATTCATCTGCCGGCCGGACCGCCATCCACGGACAAAGCTGGCGCTTTCGACCTTCTGCCAGAGTTCACTCGCCAGGTCTTGAGCTTCGCTACTACCTGGGGTGTTGACTACGACCTCGTTGTCAGCCACTACTGGTTGTCTGGTCTTGTGGGGATTGAGCTGGGCAAGGAATGGAATGTTCCGCATTCGACCAGCTTCCACACGCTCGCCGCAGTGAAGCAGCAGGCGTTGCCGGGAGAAGGCGAACATCCGGAGAGGCATCGGTCAGAACTAGAGATAGCGCGCTCAGCAGACCAGCTTGTTGTGTGGACTGATCACGAGTGCAGGATCGTCACATGTCAGTATGGCGCGCCACCAGAACGGGTCGCGGTCATACCGCCGGGTGTCGATGGCGAGCGATTTGCACCTAATTGCCAGTCCGGAGCGCGGGCTGAGCTGGGGCTAAACGGCGAGAAGGTTCTGCTCTACGTCGGCAGACTGGAGAGGCTCAAGGGCATAGACACGCTGTTCAAAGCGGTGGCTCAACTGGACCACTCCGACGGTCTCAAGCTCTACGTCGCGGGCGGTAGTCGAGGCACCCCCGGCATGCGCCGATTGCTCTGTCTCGCCCGGGACCTGGGCATTCGGCACAAGGTCAAGTTCCTGGGTTCTATCCCACAGGACCGCCTCAACACCTACTACAACGCGTCCGATATCTGCGTGTTGCCTTCCTACTACGAGAGCTTTGGGTTCGCAGCACTGGAGGCGGCTGCCTGCGCTAAACCTGTAGTTGCGTCACGCGTTGGCGGACTCACGACAATCGTCAATGATGGAGTCACGGGATTCCTGGTGAACCGGCGATGTCCGGGCCCGTTTGTCGAGAGGCTCGAGCTACTACTGAACAACGAGAAGTTGCGCGAGGAGATGGGTAGCGCTGCCTGGCACCATGCGCAAACACTCACCTGGGAGGCGACCGCAGATCGTCTCTTGCACGCCTACTCAGACCTGGTCTCGCAGCGTGAAGGCGCGAAGCCCGGTGTGGGAGCCGGATTGCAGCCTGTGACGTAGTCGGAAAGGCGTTCCAAAGGAATTCCGAGGCTGAGCACTAAGGGAGCCGTCGATGCCGTACCAGCCGATTAGCGACTACGGGATCATTGGCGACCTCCACACCGTGGCTCTTGTTGGCAAGAACGGATCGATCGACTGGTTCTGCGTGCCCCATTTTGATTCGCCTAGCGTCTTCGCGTCGATACTCGATGACAAAAAGGGCGGTCGCTTTCAGATTGCCCCGCGCGAGACCGATTTCACCACCACGCAGCACTACCTTCCCGAAACGAACGTTCTCGTAACGCACTTCCTCTCCGAGGAGGGCGTGGTCGAGGTCACGGACTTCATGCCGGTCAGCCAGGGCAATGAGTCTGATGCCGAGCACATGCTGATCAGGCGAGTGCAGGGTGTGAGAGGCTCGATGCACTTGGAGATGCGGTGTGAGCCTAGGTTCAACTACGCCCGGGACGAGCATGAGACCGAGTTCGTAGAAAACGGAGTTGTGCTCAAAACGCCGGATATCGAGCTGATGTTCACCACTCCAACGGAGGTCACTGAACGGGGCGGCGGTCTTTCGTCCCAGTTTGTGATCGAAGAAGGCGATTCCACCTACTTCGTGCTCTGCGAACTGCACGATGGCCAAAAGCGTGTGGGTGCGATAGATGCGGCAGAGGTGGAGCGCCAGTTTGAGCGGACGGTTGAGTACTGGCGCCGCTGGGTTGCAGGCTCAACGTACTCAGGTCGCTGGCGAGAAATGGTTCATCGATCTGCGTTGGTCCTCAAGCTTCTCACCTACGCGCCAACGGGCGCGATCGTCGCTGCGCCGACGACCAGCTTGCCCGAGGACCTTGGCGGCGTTCGAAACTGGGACTACCGCTACACATGGATCCGAGACGCCGCATTTACGGTGTACGGACTGATGCGCATCGGCTTTACCGACGAGGCTGCGCACTTCATGGACTGGCTTGAGGCCCGCTGTGCCGAGCTGAACCCTGATGGCTCACTCCAGATCATGTACAGCATCAACGGTGAGCATGAGTTGACGGAGGAAACGCTCGATCACCTCGAAGGGTACGAGGGTTCAAAACCGGTACGTATTGGCAACGGCGCATACGATCAGCTTCAACTCGATATCTATGGTGAGTTGATGGATGCCGTGTATCTGTTCAACAAGTACGGCTCACCGATCTCATATGACTTCTGGAACCATCTCACGCGCCTGATCGAGTGGGTGACGGAGAACTGGCAGCGAACCGATGAGGGAATCTGGGAGGTACGCGGAGGGCAGCGCCACTTCGTCTACTCGAAGCTCATGTGCTGGGTAGCGGTCGACCGCGCGCTGCGCCTGGCGGACAAGCGCTCGTTTCCGGCTCCGAGAGCGAAGTGGGAGCGGGTGCGTGACGAGATCTACGAGGACATCATGGAGAACGGCTGGAATGAGGAGATCGGCTCCTTCACGCAATCCTACGGCGGGCAGTACCTCGATGCGTCGAACTTGATGATGCCACTGGTGTTTTTCCTATCGCCGACCGATCCGCGAGCACTGCGGTCGCTCGATGCCATCAACAGGACACCAGCTAAAGGCGGCCTGGTCTCCAACTCTCTGGTCTATCGCTACAACCCCGAGCACACGTCAGATGGCCTGACAGGCGCTGAAGGCACGTTCAACATGTGCACATTCTGGCTTGTCGAGGCGATGACAAGGGCGGGGTCTCGAGATCAAAAGCGTCTTGAGCGGGCGAGACTGACGTTTGAGCAGATGCTTGGCTATGCGAACCACCTTGGCCTGTACTCTGAGGAGATTGGGCCACGGGGCGAGGCACTCGGGAACTTTCCTCAGGCATTCACACACCTGTCTTTGATCAGCGCCGCCTACAACCTGGACCGGGCGCTGGGCGGGCAGGCCTGAAGCTTACGCGTTGATCAGGGGAAGTAGATCTCGATGTCCGGCTGATCGATCGAGATCGAGAACCACATCGCTCTCCGAGAGGGCAGCCTTTCTAGTCGCTCGCCTTCCAGCGCGCCTTCGATCGCTCGACCGCTGAAGTCCCAGGTGGATCCCGTTTGGCTATCCGTGTAGAAGCCATTGTCATCGCTTCTGAATGTCAGAGCTTCGCCGTTCAGAACGGGAGAATAGGCTACCGCAGCAGGACCGTTTTCTTGTGCAAAGACCGTGACGGGTACACCGTTGATCTCATCGTTCGCAGCCTGGTCACCGATGCGGCCTATCGGATACGCCTTCTCCGTCTCGCCGACCTGCACCGACAGAACGATCTCAGAGAGCCTCAGGCGTCCGCTGATTCGCTCCTCGTCCACCGGGAAAGGGAAGCGGCCTGCATCGACGCTCTGAGGATAGGCGCCGAATGGATCCCGGTCGTAGCGTGAAGACGGTGCACCGAATCCCTGGTCTCGTGACAGAACGAGTGTGTCCGGGTGCAGGGCAAGCCAGTCCGACCACGGCATCATGACGGACGGCAACGGCTTAAGCCTCGTGCCGGAGAGTGGGCCGATGACGGCCTCGCCTCCGGTCTGGAACCAGTATGAGCCTGTTTCGTGGTCGATCATCACGAGATCGTTCTGGTACAGCGCGCTCGTGTTGCCGAAAACGTGTGTTTCGCCTTCGATGCGGCGGTCGAACACGACTCCTGAGGCGCAGAGGGGGCAGTAGCTGATGAGGACAGGCACTCCGTCGATCTCATCGTTGACCATCTCGTGGAAGTTCAGGAACTTAACCGGGTACGCGTAGGCCTGCGTCTCGCCCTCGTAGCCGAGTACGAAGTCCCGCTCTGATAACCACTCACCACCTGTCGGCCCTTCGTAAACCGGCACGTACACCGGCCTAATGGCGTTGAACAGCCTGTTAATGGTCGCCTGTGGGGCGTCTGGCAGACGCAACGATCCGCCGTCGAATGTGTCGAAGACGATGTCCTCCGGCGGCACGATGCCATCGAAGATGTCGACGGGAGGCGGAGCCGACGGACCTGAGATCCCGTAAGGCAGCCCCGTTCTGACGACCGGAGTGGGCGTGCCGGTCGGCTGATCAGACGTTAGCGTCGTGGTCGCTGCTGGCGCCGTGGTGTTCGCGGGAGCAGACGACTCCACACCGAATCCGCAGGCCACGGAAACAATCACAACAGCAAGACCGATTACTAGGACCGCGCCGCGAAGCCATTTCGTGGCGCTGACGGCGTTCGGAACTGACGGCTTCATGCTGGCTGTTAGATGCAGGCCAGCATGATGTGGTGATAGGAGTCAGTCTCCGGCGCCTACAGGCTGCTCGGCGGCTGCCTGCGCCATTGCGATCATTCGCTCGCGGAACAGTAGTATCTGATCAAACAGTGCGGTCAATTCTTCGACCCAGTCAGGCTCCTCGCGGTCGATCTCGACTCGGATCTGCATGTGCCCGACGTTCACGCCGCGTCCGAGCCACTTCTGCAGAGCAGATCGGGCCCCACCGGTCGGCTCCTTCAGGTTCAACGTTGCGCGTTCCTCACCGATTGCCACGGAATCGACTCCAGCCTGCTCTGCAAGCACGCGCATATTCTCGGCTGCGAGCAGCAGTTCCACGTTGCGAGGTACTGGTCCGAAGCGGTCCCTCAGCTCCTCATAGAGGTCCGAGATCGCCTCGACGTCATGCATCCTCGCCAGCCGCTGGTAGACGCTGAGTCTCTGGGCGAGGTCCTCGACATAGCTGTCCGGTATTCGAGCGTCTACACCGAGGTCTATGCGGACTGTCGAGAACTCGATGAGGCTTGCGCCGTCATCTTTGTCGGTCTTCTGTGTTTGCTTTCCGGCCTTCAGGTCAGCGACCGTATCCGAGAGCAGTTTTGTGTACAGATCGAAGCCGATGGCGGCGATGTGGCCGCTCTGTTCACCACCGAGTATGTTGCCCATGCCGCGGATCTCAAGGTCGCGCAGGGCTATCTGAAAGCCAGCTCCGAGCTCTGTGGCGGCCAGAATCGTGTTGAGCCTGGCGTCTGCTGTCTCCGTGAGCGCCTTGCCACGAGGGATCATGAGATAGGCGTAGGCGCGGTTGGTGCCGCGGCCGATGCGGCCTCGCAACTGGTAGAGCTGGGACAGGCCGAACATGTCCGCTCTGTCGATTATCAGAGTGTTGGCGTTCGGCAGGTCAATTCCGGACTCGATGATCGTCGTGCAGACCAGCACGTCGAACTCTCGTCGCTCGAACGCCGACATCACCTGCTCAAGCTCGTCTTCGGGCATCTGCCCGTGGCCAATCTCAAAGCTGGCCTCGGGAACCAGTTTCATGAGCTTCGCCGCTACAAGGTCTATGTCCTTCACACGGTTGTGTAGGAAGAAGACCTGTCCGCCGCGGTCCACCTCGCGCAGTATCGCCTCGCGAGTCAGCTCATCGTTCTCTTCGGTCACGTAAGTCTTGATCGGCAGACGCTCTTCCGGAGGGGTCTCGATCGTGCTCATGTCCCGAATGCCGGCGAGCGACATCTGCAGCGTCCGAGGGATTGGCGTGGCGCTCAAGCTCATCACATCAATCTGGGTGCGGAACTGCTTGAGTCGCTCTTTATGCGTGACGCCGAACTTGTGCTCTTCGTCGATGATTACAAGACCGATGTTCTTGAACCGCACGTCTCGCTGAAGTAAGCGATGCGTCCCGATCACGATGTCGACGCTGCCGCTGGCCAGGCCTGACACGGTCGATTTCTGTTCGGCATCTGTCCGGAAGCGCGACAGCATCTCCACGGTGGCCGGGAACGGTTGGAGTCGCTCAGAGAACGTATCGAAGTGCTGCTGGGCGAGAACCGTTGTTGGCACGAGAATCGCGACCTGCCGTCCTGACTGGACCACTTTGAACGCCGCGCGGAGGGCGATCTCGGTCTTGCCGTAGCCCACGTCACCACACACAAGCCGGTCCATCGGGTGCGGCGCCTCCAGGTCTTTCTTGACCTGAGCCAGTGTCGAGAGTTGATCCGGTGTCTCTTCGAATGGAAAACTGGCTTCCATCGAGTCCTGCCACGGTGTGTCAGGACCTGTTGGAAAGCCTTCGGACAGCTCACGTGCCGCGTAGAGCGCGATCAGCTCGCCGGCAAGCTGTTCTGTTGCCCGGCGAGCCCGGGCGCGGGCTCGGCTCCATTCCTGGGTTCCAAGTCGCGTGAGCCGAGGAGCGTTGTCGGATGGGCCGTGGTAGAGCTGAATGCGGTCCAGCTGTTCCGTGGGCACGTATAGCTTGTCCTCTTCGGCGTACTCGAGCACAAGGTATTCGCGCCCTTCCTCGCCCATCACCTGCGTACCCTTGAACATAGCGATGCCATGCTCGATGTGGACGACATACGAGCCCGGCTGAAGCTGCTCTAGCGCTGGACCTTTGCGGACCGGGCGTTTGCGGACTCGTCGACGTTCCTTGGCAACGCCGAAGATCTCTGCGTCGGTGATGATGCCGAGGTTCCGCCTATCTCTTGCGAGGACGGTGAAGCCCTGCCTCAGCGTTCCCTGGACGAGCGTCACATCACCGGGCTCCAGCGGTTCTGGGACGCCGTCTGAGAGCTCTATTCGTGTATCCGTCGTCTTCGAAAGCTCGACTATCCGAGAGGCGTGGTTGGACATCACGACCGTGCGCAGCGAACTGTCTTGACGGTCTGAGATCAGCTTCATTGCGTTGTCGAGTCCGCTCGCCGTGAGTGGCGCAGGCTCGATTGGCAACCTGAGAGCCCCGCCGGGAAGCTCAGCGTCTACTCCCCAGGGAGTGATCGAGACCTTGCGGCGTGGGTGATTGAGGGCGTCGGCCAGGAGGCCGTACTCGATGTGTGGTTGCGGGAACCTGCGAGGGACTTCACCGCGGCGCTCTTTGTTCCCGCGCAGCTCCGAGTAGCGGCGGTCTGCGGTCTCAGCGCTGTCCTTGATTGCGCTTGCACGGACCTTCAACAGGAGCGCGTCGTCCGGCAGGAACTCGAACACAGACCCGCGGTTGAAGAATCCGGCGTAATAGGCGATCTCATCGAGCCTTTCGCCTTCCATGATTCTGCCCAGTTCTGACGGGATGCGATCTCTAGATTCACCGATGGCGCTGTCGAAATCGACGGAGCTGATCAGTGCCTTGACCTGTTCGTGATCGGCATGAGAAGGGATGATTTCAGATGCTGGCGGTATGTGAATGCTCTTCAGGCTGACCGTTGACCGCTGAGTCTCCGTCTCGAACTCTCGGATGCTGTCGACCTCGTCGTCGAAGAACTCGATGCGCACTGGTGAGTCGCCGGAAACGGGGAATATGTCCAGGATTCCGCCTCGGTGACTTGCCGTCCCGGGAATGTCGACCGTCGGCTCAAGGACGTAGCCAGCGTTGGTCCACGAGAGCAGCAACTCGGAGATGTTGAACCGGTCGCCCACCGAGATGGTCTGGGTAGCGGAGTCGTACTCTGATACAGAGGGAGTGCGATACGAGACGGCGGGCGTTGATGCGATGATGAGCGGCGCGCGTCCCTTGCCGTTCCATGTCCTGAGCGCAGAAAGTACCCGGAGGCGCTGGTGCATGGCGCCAAGATCGGGGACGTAACGCTCGAATGGGATGTTGTCGGTCTCAGGGAACTGCAGGACAGGCGCTGCGTCGCCGCACCAGATGGTCAGCTGATCGGTCAGCCGGCGCGCTGATTCAGCGTTCGGAGTGACCACGAAAATCGGAGCGCCGTACTCGTTCCAGAGTGTGGCGATCGAGTATGCGGTCGCGGCGTCCGGGACGATCACTTCACGGTCAACAGAAGGACTTTGCACCTCGCTCAGCAGTTCCTCGAATTCAATCGTCGAGGTCAAGGCTGAGAGCAGTCCGGACAGTGTCATCTATGGGCTCCACATGCAGTTGCGCTGACCGCAACGCGCGCAAAAAGGCGTCCTGCACGGGTTGCAGGCGCCTTGTTATGTCGATCAGATCGCCGATTGGTTAGTCGGCAGGGTTCTAGCTTAGCACTCAGCAATTCTGGGTGTCTGGGTGCCATGCATCTAGTTCGTGCGGCAATATAATCGGCGACACAGGAGCGACGCGGCCGGAGCGAACCATTGGCGTCAACTGCGAAAAAGGTGGATGAAAAGTCCCAAGGGAGGACTCCGTCTCCGCGCGGGCTGCGACGAATCGTCGTCAAGCTCGGCACGAACCTGATTACCGGCAAGAGAGACGATGACGGACGAAGGCGCGGCATCGACGAGGAATCGCTAAAAGGCCTCGTCGCACAGATTGCCGACCTGCACTCCGAAGGCAAGCAGGTCATAGTGGTCACGTCTGGTGCGGTTGGGGCAGGGCGCGAGGTGCTTGCCGACAAGAACGGCACTTATAGGCGCCGGTCCGGCACGGCGAGGACGGTTGCGCACAGGCAGATGCTGGCGGCCATCGGCCAGACCCAGCTCATGCTGGCTTACGAGCAGTTGTTCGCGGCGCATGGAATCCCTGTGGCACAGGCGTTGATCTCCCGCGAGGACCTGACGCAACGGCAGCGTTACCTGAACGTGCGAGACACGCTAGAGACGATTCTTGATGTCGGCGCAATACCCATCGTCAATGAGAATGACGTGGTTGCCGTCGAAGAGCTTGCTGGCGTGATCTACGGGGACAACGACCGTCTTTCGGCGATGGTGGCGAATGACCTGGAAGCAGACCTCCTGATCCTGCTGGGTGAGGTCGAGGGGCTTTACGAGAAAGACCCGCACTTCGACCCGGAGGCAAAGATCATCTCGGAAGTGCCGAAGATCACGGCGAGCATCAGGCGGATCGCGAAAGGGCCCCATGACGGCCGCGGTTCAGGAGGCATGGCGAGCAAGCTCGAGGCGGCTGAACTTGCGACATCTTCGGGGACTCCAATGATCATCGCGTCAGGCAGATCGCCGGGGATTCTTGCGAGGATCTGTGCTGGCGAACAGGTCGGAACGCGCTTTCCTGCCGCCATTTCGAAGATCGAGGCGAAGAAGCGCTGGCTGATGACTGGCATTACCGACAGTCAGGGCTCAGTCAGGGTGGACGATGGCGCTGTGAAAGCCCTGAAAGAGAAGGGTCGCAGCCTTCTGGCCGCGGGAATCGTGCGAGTAGCCGGTGTTTTCGACCGCGGTGACATCATCAAGATCGAGAATGCAGACGGACAGTTGATCGCTTGCGGGCTGGCGGCCTACTCATCGGACGATGTCGATAAGATAAAGGGACGGAAGTCAGACGAAGTTCAGAAGCTTCTCGGCCACTACTTCGGCATGGAAGTGGTGCACCGCAACAACATGGTCCTTGTTTGAGATAGAGCCAGCGAGCTCAGTAGGGCGATGACAGCAATTTCAGTCGACATAAAGCAGATGGGAGCGGCCGCTCGCGCAGCCTCTCGCAGGCTGGCCGCGAGTCAGAGCAGTGTGCGAAACGGCGCTCTGAACGCGATCGCGTCGAAGCTGCTTGAGCACGAACCAGAAATCCTGGCGGCCAATGAGAAAGACATAGCGGCTGCGAGGGAATCCGGACTCGGCGAGCACGTCATCGACCGCATGGTGCTGAACCATGATCGAATCCAGGCGATGGCCGATGCGTGCGGCGAGATAGCTGCGCTGCCGGACCCGATAGGCGTTGTGCTCGAAGAGCGGACCATGCCGAACGGTCTCGAGATCCAGAGGATCAGCGTTCCTCTCGGCGTAATCGGCGTCATTTTCGAGAGCCGACCCAACGTGACGATCGATATCACCGCGCTCTGCCTCAAGTCTGGCAACGGCGTGATCCTGCGGGGGGGCAAAGAGGCTCTTGGCGCCAACACAGTGCTTGCGCGAATCGCAAGAGAGGCCGTGAAGAGCGTCGGACTGCCTGAAGATGTTGTCCAGTTCGTTTCAACGACCGACCGGGCTCTTGTGGGCGAGATGCTGAGCCTCGACCGGTACATCGACCTGATCATCCCCCGAGGCAGCGCTGAGCTTGTGCGTTTCGTTGGGGAGAACGCCACGATGCCCGCGATCACCGGTGGCGTTGGCGTCTGTCACACGTACGTCGACGCAGCGGCCGATCTCGATAAGGCCCTGAAGGTAGTCGTCAATGCCAAGACCGAGCGTCCGACCGTGTGCAATGCCATGGACACACTGCTGGTGCATTCATCAGTGGCCGACGAGTTCTTGCCGCAGCTGGCGCGAGAGTTTGGTGTTTCGAACGTAGAGATGCGGGCGGACGGTAAGGCGATGGCCGCGCTGCAGGACATCGCGACCGGCGTTCGAGTCGTTCCTGCTCAGTCAGATGATTTCGGCCAGGAGTTCCTGGCGCTGATTGCTGCGGTCAAGGTGGTCGATTCGATGGACGAGGCGATGGACCACATATCGGAGTTTGGCTCAGGTCATTCCGAGGCCATCATCACGGAGGACTCGGAGACTGCCGAGAGGTTCCTGGCGGAAGTGGACGCCGCAGCCGTATTTGCCAACGCTTCGACCTACTTCAACGATGGCGGGCAGTTCGGCCTCGGCGCCGAGGTTGCGATCAGCACGAGCAAGCTACACGCCCGCGGCCCGATGGGCCTCCGAGAGATCACGACCTACAAATGGGTCGTCAGAGGCAACGGCCAGGTCCGGACGTAGCGCTCGAGGTCTGGCGTCCGCTACAGGCCCTTTTCCGCCATGAAGTTGGCCAGGTCTGCAGTGCGGGACGAGTAGCCCCACTCATTGTCGTACCAGCCAACCACCTTCACGAAGCCGTCACCGACCGCAGCCGTCGACAGGGCGTCGATGGTGCAGGAGTTCGGGTTGCCGATGTAGTCGACGGAGACCAATGGCTCGTCCGACACTCCCAGAACTCCTTTAAGCCCATTCGCCGAAGCGGTCTTGAACGCTTCATTGATCTCACCAGCTGAGGCGGTGCGCTCCAGCTTGCATGTCAGATCAGTGACCGAGCCAGTGATGACCGGAACGCGGTAGGCCATGCCGTCTATGCGGCCGGTCAGCTCCGGAATGACCTGTGTGACGGCCTTTGCCGCACCGGTAGTGGTCGGGATGATGCTGTTGGCCGCTGCCCGAGCCCTGCGCAGATCACTGTGGACCTGGTCGAGAATGCGCTGGTCATTGGTGTAGGCGTGAATCGTGGACATCAGTGCACTCTCAATGCCGAAATCGTCGTGCAGCACTTTCGCCATTGGCGCCACGCAGTTCGTCGTGCACGATGCGTTTGAGATCACTTTGTGCTGCGAAGGGTCGTAGTCGTCCTGGTTCACTCCGAGCACGACCGTGATGTCTTCGTTTTTGGCAGGAGCCGAAATGATGACCTTCTTCGCGCCGCCGTTCAGGTGACCTGCGGCTTTGGTCGCATCGGTGAAGATTCCCGTGGACTCAACGACCAATTCGACACCAGCGTCACCCCACTTCAGATCGGCTGGGTTTCGCTCAGAGAAGACCTTGATGGTCCTACCGTCGATGATGAGGTCGTCGCCGCTGGCTTCCACAGAGCCGCTATATACGCCGTACGTGGAGTCGTACTTGAACAGGTGAGCGTTAGTCGCGGCGTCTCCGAGGTCGTTGATAGCGACGACTTCAAGTGTGTCCGGGTGGCGTTCGGAGATGGTGCGGAAGACCTGCCTTCCGATTCTTCCGAACCCGTTGATTCCGACCTTTACCTTGGCCATGATTCTCACTCTTTCTGATGCGGCGGCAGTGAGCCGGTCAGACGGTCCTGGCTCCTTGCCCGCTGTTCTCTACGAGAACTCGTTTACCTGCATATCTGGCGTCTGCCCCGAGCGCTTCCTCGATGTGCAGCAGCCTGTTGTACTTGGCGACCCGTTCGCTTCTGGCAGGAGCGCCTGTTTTTATCTGCCCCGCAGACGTGCCGACCGCCAGATCGGCGATTGTTGTGTCTTCAGTCTCGCCCGATCGATGACTCACGACAACGCCGAATCCGGCGTCCTGTGCAGTTTTGATCGTGCTCAATGTTTCTGTGACTGTGCCGACCTGGTTGAGCTTTATCAGAATTGCGTTACCTGCCGCTTCCTTGATGCCGCGCTCAAGGTAGCGTTCCTGTGTGACGAAAAGGTCATCTCCAACGATCTGAGTCGAGCTGCCGATGCGGCTGGTGATGTCGGACCAGCCTTCCCAGTCATCTTCTGCAAGGCCGTCTTCGATCGAGTAGATCGGGAAGTCGCTTGAAAGCGACTGGTACTCCTCGGTCATGCGGCCCGAGGTGAAGCGATTTCCTTCCCGTCGCAGGTTGTAGCGGCCTTCACCGGGCCTATCGAACGGGTTGTTGTAGAACTCTGATGCTGCAGGGTCGAGAGCTATGTAGACCTGTTCGCCCGGGATGTAGCCAGCGTCTTCAATCGCCTGGGTTATGTAGCCGAGGGCCTGCCGGTTTGTCAGGCCCTGGGGAGCGAACCCTCCTTCGAATCCCACGTTCGTGGAAAGCGCCTGTTCCTCAAGTATGGATTCGAGGCCGTGATAGATCTCCGAGCCTGCTCTCAGCGCGTCAGAGAACGTTTCCAGTCCCAGCGGAGCGACCATGAACTCCTGGAAGTCCGTGGATCCCAACGCGTGGGCGCCGCCGTTGAGGATGTTGAACATCGGGACGGGCAGCTCGCTTGCGGAATCGTTGCCGGTGAGAGAAGCGACTCGCTGGAAGACGTCCTGCTCGGAGTCATCCGCCGAGGCGTGAAGCACGGCAAGTGAAACAGCCAGCAGGGCGTTGGCGCCGAGGTTGCCTTTGTTCGACGTGCCATCGAGCTCGATCATCTTAGAGTCGATGCTCGCTTGATCTCCTGCGTCCATGCCGACTACAGCATCTCGCAGTACACCATTTACGTGAGAGACGGCTTTGAGAACGCCCTTGCCTGCATAGCGGCCGTTATCGTAGAACGCGTCGCTCTTTTCGAGCTTGCCGTCCCGCAACTCGACCGCCTCACGCGCTCCGGTGCTGGCGCCTGAAGGAACGGCGGATGCCCCGATAGCACCATTTTCCAACTTTACGCGGGCGTATACGGTCGGGTTGCCTCTTGAGTCGAGGATCTCTCTACCGTGGACTTCTGTTATTCGAGTCATATTCCTCAACTACTGCGACGTGTGAGTGGAGTGCCTGGGTCTAGCAGGCAGGTCAGGGTGCGACTCCTGTAAGCCTGTACTGAATACTCTCAGTCGGGGTCGTTATCGGTCAACACGTCTATGTGAGCAAAGTGCTGGAACCAGGCTGTTAATCGGCGCTGTAGGCGAGTTCGATGGCCCGGTTTTGCTCTCGAGCCAGCTCGTCGATGCCGACTGCTGCGAGTTTCAGCAGGGTGTCCATCTGGGCCGCAGAGTACGGTTCACCCTCCGCAGTTCCCTGGACCTCCACGAAATCCCCTTCACCGGTCATCACCACGTTCATGTCGACATCAGCTTTGAAATCTTCGTCGTAGGCAAGGTCGAGCATCTCGGTGCCATCGACGATGCCCACGCTGACGGCTGCGATGTTGTGCGCTATGGGATTACCTTCAACTCGTCCCTGTTGCTTAAGCCAGTGAATTGCTCCACTCAGAGCGACGTATGCGCCCGTTATGGATGCGGTGCGCG
Organism: Dehalococcoidia bacterium; assembly: GCA_028285005.1. Classification (GTDB taxonomy): domain Bacteria; phylum Chloroflexota; class Dehalococcoidia; order Lucifugimonadales; family Lucifugimonadaceae; genus JAJCYX01. The sequence continues at coordinate 62,588 of JANQQP010000004.1, forward strand.
TCCCGCCATCAGCGCGGAGCACATCGCAGTCGATCAGGATTGAGTTCTCGCCTAAAGCCTCGAGATTGACCGCCGCCCTCAACGATCTACCGATGAGTCGCTGTATCTCCTGAGTCCGCCCTCCAAGACGGCCGCCACGGTCGCGCCTAACTCTTTCGTCCGTCGCCCTTGGCAGCATCGAATATTCGGCCGTCACCCACCCCTTGCCCTGCCCCTTGAGCCAGCGTGGGACGGAGGTTTCCACGGACGCGGTGCAGATCACATGGGTTTGGCCCGTTTCGATCAGAGCCGACCCTTCGGCGTTCGGCATAAATCCGGGGGTGATCTTCACGTCCCTTAGCTGATCTGGGGCTCGACCGTCCGAGCGGAGTGAGGTTTCGGGCAATTCGATCTATCTCCCTATGGGTTCAGAGTTGCAGTCGAGCCGCAACCGTGCGTCGCGAACAGTGATTCGTCGGCTCAGTTTACGTCCCGGTCAGGTTCTCGCGAAGTGGCTTGCAGGCGAATACGCGGATTGCTTCCGCCTGGCCAGATGCCGCTGAGATGCGCTCCACCACTCACCGGGTTAGTAGTTTGCCGCAGTGCCGCCAGTTGCGACCAGTGCCATTCTGGAATGAATGGAGAATCCATCCTCGCAGCCGGAACAGTATTCAGCGTCACTTGATGAAGGAGCGGTAAGGCTCCCAAAGCCGTTCCCATTGGTGCGCTACTACCTGCTCGCCAGCATCCTGCTGGTAGTCGGCGCGTTTGCCGTTCTCAATTTCTCCACCCAGCGCATTCAGAGTGGCACTGCGATTAACAGCCTGAGGCAGGAAGCTGAGGCTGACGTCGACAGAGTCGTATTTGACCTGTCTCTAGCGATCACCGCTTACGTTGGTCCTGATGATGATCTGTTGACAACACTTCAGGCGAGTGAGCAGGCGTTCGACAGAGACGTGATCAACGCGCTAAGCGGCATGCCGATTGTGCGCGTGGACCTGCTCACACCGAATGGGCAACTCGCCTATTCGACGGACCCTGACGCGTCCGCAGCAATCTCAGCTGCAGAATCTCAGAGCGCGATTTCCGGGAACTCCTTTAGTCGCTACGACGAACAGTTCGATCTGAAGCTGTTCAATGGGGAGCCTGCCAGCATCGCCACAGTTATCACGGCAAATCCGATTAATACCGAGTGGAGCGTGGATAGCGACGGCCCAGTGGCGGTTCTTGTCGCGTTTAGCGATGTCACTGAAGCGGTGCCGAGTGTGACGGGCTCAGTTGCTCCCGAGCGCCTTGCTGTGCTTGGCGGAACTATGGCCGCTCTGTTCGTGCTTCTCTCCTGGATTGTGATCCGGGGCCACAAGTTCACCACAGACGCCAGGGAGCAGCTGTCTGCCATGCTTGAGACCGAGCGGGACATGCGGAACCAGCTAGATATTCGCAACTCGGAACTGGTGCAGGCGAACAACGCCAAGTCTCAGTTCTTGGCGATGATTTCGCACGAGTTGAAGACGCCGCTTACCGCGATCAACGCGTTCGCCGTGAGTCTGGAAAAGAGCATTGGCGGCTCTCTGGACCAGCGACAGTCGAGGCAGTTTGAGGCTCTTACCCGGAACGGGCTGCGGCTAAATATGTTGATAGATGAGTTACTGGATGTTTCCGCCGCCTCGAGTGGCCAGCTGACTCTGAACTTCGAAACGGTGACGGTCGAGCAGGTCGTAAACGAAGCGATTCAGATCGTGAAGCCGCTCATCGAGGCCAAGGATCAACGGTTGCACGTGAATATCGAGGAGCCTGGACTGAGCTTCAACGGTGATCCGTTCAAGCTCCAGCAGGTAGTAGCGAACCTGTTGAGTAATGCTTCGAAGTACTCACCCGCAAAGTCGGAACTCACTATCGATGCCCGCGAGTTTGAAGGGCACGCCTGTGTGAGAGTGATCGACAACGGGATCGGCATGTCGGCCGAGGACCAGGCGAAGCTGTTCAGCACATTCTTCCGTGCCGATGAGGCAATTGCCACCGGCGCTCCCGGGACAGGGCTCGGCATGGTCATCGTGAAATCGATCGTCGAGGGGCACGGCGGCTTCGTGAAGGTCGAGAGCGAATTGGGCGCAGGTACTACCGTGCGCGTTGACCTGCCGTTGGGCGACGCGGCAATTGAGGTTCCGGCAGAGGATTCGGAAGAAGCCGCTTAGTAGTCGTAGCCAGTTTCCTCATTGAACCGAGGAACGACGGTTGTCTCAGGCTCTACAGGCGCGGATTGAGGCAGAACCGGTACCGCGCCGCAAGCGGTGAACGTACTAAAGTCGGCGAATGACAGGTGCAGATTGATTGCGATGTCACCCGTAGCCAAATCGGCTACTGTCACGCCAGGTAATTCAGTCAGCGACTTTCCACCGATCACGTTTTCTAAGCGATGATCGATCACACCCAGCATGTCGCAGTGACCACGGTGGATGTGCGCAGGTTGAGCGACCGCTTCTGGCGGTGAGACCGATATATCGACGAAGAGGCTGCCGCTTTCTTCCCACATAGTGGCCCAACCGGTCTGGTAGCTACCCTTCGGAGCTACGAGCCAGATTCTGGCTTCGGTCTCGGTGATTGTCGAACGCTGTTCGTCGTTAGACGGCGCTGACGCGACGGGGCTGTCGGGGACAGTGGCTTCCGCTCCGCCGCAAGCAGCGATGAAGAGAGCTAACCCTATGACTGGGATGAGGATCTTGCTACTGGAGACTCTCAGCGGCATGTGTCTCTCGCGATGCAACTGTTACTGGCGGCTACCTACCGTAAGGCGACCACGAGCGTGGCCCGACAGGTGGTATCGTAGGCCGGCTGCTGCGCAATCGAGCGAGTGTTCGCATCGATAGCGAGTGCGTGACTACCGACGCTGGCTATTCAGGTTGATTGCCAACGCGTGTCGTATCTGACGTCGAATTCCGAGGTGAACTGATGAAGATTGCCGTAATGGGGGCTGGTGCGGTGGGAGGCTACTTTGGCGGCGTTCTGGCGAACGCGGGCGAGGATGTATCGCTGATCGCACGTGGCGCCCATCACGAAGAGATCAAGCGAAGCGGACTTAAGGTCGACAGCCACTGGGGCAGCTTCACGGTCGAGGTGCAATCTACGCCCGACCCTGCCGAGGTCGGCGAGGTTGATCTAGTGCTCCATTGCGTAAAGCTCTACTCGAATGTCGAGGCCTTGCCGCTCATTAAGCCTCTGGTTGGACCTGCAACGACGATTCTTACCGTGCAGAACGGCGTGACGAGCGGCGAGACGATTGCCGGTGTCTACGGCTGGGACCGCGTTCTTCAGGGAGCGACCTACATCGAGGCTGCGATCATGGGGCCGGGGCACATCGAACAATCCGGCTCCACGGCGCGAATCGAGTTTGGCGAGAACGACGGCTCTCCCTCCGAGCGCGTCGAGAAGATCCGGGCGACTCTCGACAAGCCAGGCATCCAGGTCGGGGTTAGCTCAGATATCGTCTCGACTCTCTGGACGAAGCTTGTCGCCGTGGGCGCATTTGGCACTGTCATGACCGCGGCACGTGCGAGCTTGCCGGAGGTTCTGGCAGGACCCGAGGGCGAAAACACGATCCGTACGGTGATGGAGGAGATCGTGGCTGTCGGCAAGTCCGAGGGAGTCGATTTCGCTCCTGGAGTTGTCGATGAAAAGCTTCAAGACGGTATCGAGGAAGCTGAGGAGTTCAAGTCGTCGCTGCAGTACGACCTGACGAACGGGAAGCCGCTCGAGCTTGATGACATCCTGGGGGCTGTCGTTCAAAAAGGGCGAGCCGCTGGCATTCCGGTGCCGGCATCGGCGGCGCTGGTGATGACGCTAGAGAAGTTCAAGCACGGATCCTAAATCTAGCCGTGCTGGACAAGAGTTTTGGAGAGTACGTTGCCGAACGCATCTGAAACGGTGATATCCGACGAGACGTTGGCGAAGCTGGGTGAGCTTCCGACCCAGACGCTAATCGACGGTCTGTGGGTCCACAACTGGCCGCAAACGATGATCGAGGGCGCAAGACCGCTGTTCCCAGGGCAGAAGATGGTCGGTCGGGCAGTCACCCTGCGGTTCGTCTATCACAGGCAGGACATCCTGGCCGACAAGCCCAAGGGCGAAGACTCTCCAGAGTATGTCGCGTTCGAACTCTGCGGACCAAATGAGGTGCTAGTCGCCTCGTCAGTGGGCCCGTGGGAGTCGATCGGCGGCGACATCAAGTTCCTGCGGCTTGCCCAACGCAAAGTGGGTGGACTTGTGACTGACGGCTCGGTGCGTGACACAGGCGTCTTGAAGGAGTATAGCTTCCCGGTGTTCTCGCACTCGAGCACTGCGAAGCAGGGACCAGGCGTGATGCAGCCGTGGGGTGTCAACGATGTCATCTCCTGCGGTGGTGTTGTAGTGCGCCCCGGAGATGCGGTAGTTGGCGATGACGATGGTGTTGTCGTCGTACCAGCGGCGATGGCCGAAACGGTGCTGGAAGTTGCCGCTGAGCGCGAGGCTGTTGAGCAGGTAGTGAAGACTGAGCTGGAGCGCAATCCTGGCTCGCCGGGCAAGTACTATCCGTTCAATGACGCCACGTGGAAACTGTACGAAGAGTACAAGTCGCGCGGCGAGGCCTAGTCAGAGTCTGTGACGCGCCTGTGAAGCTCGGTCGGGTGCCAGGTGAGCAATGCGTCTGGAGCAACAGACGCCGCCCGTTGAGCCTCATTGACGTCGCTTGAAACGGCGTCGCCAGAGGCCAGCATCTTCTTTCCCGCGGCGTGCGTAGCCTCAACATCTGATTCAGACGGGACGAACCTGGCGTAAATCCAGTTGGAGTACGGGTCAGTAAGAGCCAGTGGCAGAGTTTCTGCGGACTCAGCAACGGCGGAGCGCTGGAATTCTGCGCTTCCCTCATAGAAACGCCGCCGAACGTCGACGGACCGTGCGATGACCCCGATGCCGACCGTTCTGGCCATCAGATTGTGCTGCGTCAGCGCATCACAGATCTTGTTGATGATCCCCGGCTGAAGAACCTTCACGTCCAAAGCGATTGCTGTATCGACTTTCGAGGTACTGGAGACCAGCTCGAGCACCTCGTCGAACGATGGCACCACGGCGCCAGCGAACTCTGAGCCCTTCCAGCTTCCGGCGTCCAGCTGTCGAATCTCTTCGAACGACATCTGGGCAACGCGACCGGTTCCGTCGGTCGTCCGGTCGACGGTGTCATCGTGAATCACGACCAGTTCACCGTCCGATGTCATGGCTATATCGAACTCGATGCCCATGCCGAGGTTGAACGCCGCCTCGAAGGCCGGAATGGTGTTCTCCGGATGAGTGTCATCCATGCCCCGGTGAGCAATCAGGACTGTCTCTGCCATGTGATCTTCAGTTCTCCACTATCCGAATCATCAACTCGTACTCGTCCTGGCCGATGCCAGTCGCTGTCGGCGGGTCCGGACGCAACTCAAGCAAAGTTACCGTGAAACGGTCGATGCTGAAGCTGGCACTGCCACCGGGCGCGATTTCGTGTCGCGACTCTTCCGGTGTGCCAGCGTCGAGCGTTGTGCGGAGCGAGACGAACGCTTCACCGGCTCGGACGCATTGCACGTCGGCGGGACAGCGAGAGTCGTCCTCAACTGCCAGGAACTGTACAAGCAGTCCGTTGTTTCCGCCTCCAAAACCGAAGGAGTTTGCAATTGTCACTGGACCTTCGATTGAAGAGGTTGTGCGTTGCGTCTGACACGCCGTGAAGATGATCGCGAAGGCGAGTAGTGAGAAGAGTATTGAGCTCTTGCGCACTTCTACTCTTCAGCTTTCGATCTCTCAAGTCTCTCGCGTGCGTTCCGTACAGCGTCCAGAACTCGATTTGGAGCCGTTCCACCGTGAACGTCGCGTGCAGCTACGGCCGATTCTAAAGTTACGGAGAGCACGTCGTCTTCGAATAACTCAGATGCTGACTTGAAGTCGTCGAGAGTCAACTCGCCGAATCCCTTGCCTGCCGCGATGCTCTGCTTCGCTAGCGCGGCGACTGCGATGTATGCCTGCCTGAACGGAACGCCTTTGCGGACCAGGTAGTCGGCGAGGTCTGTGGCGAGGATGTAGCTGCGGTCCGCCGCGCTGCGCATACGAGCGGCGTCGACGGTCATTCCTGAGACCATACCCTCGGCAGCGGCCAGCGCCGGCAGCAGCGTATCTGCTGCGTCAAATAGACCTTCCTTGTCTTCCTGAAGGTCGCGGTTGTATGTCAGCGGCAGGCCCTTAACTGTTGTGAACAGAGCCATGAGGTGCCCGTATACACGCCCGGTTTTGCCACGGACCAGCTCTGCGAAGTCCGGGTTGCGCTTTTGCGGCATGATGCTGGAGCCGGAGGTGTATTCGTCTGGTAGCTGAATGAACCCGAACTCGTCTGACGACCAGATGATCATCTCTTCAGCCAGTCTCGACAGATGAGCCATCGTGACCGAGGCCGCAAAGAGGTAGTAGAGGATGAAGTCGCGGTCTGAGACGGCATCCATGCTGTTGTCTGAGATCGCGGCGAATCCCAGTTCTTCAGCTACCGAGTCGCGGTCGAGTGGGTAAGGCGAGCCGGCCATCGCTCCGCTGCCCAGTGTCATTACGTCCGCCGCGCGTTTGGCCGCCAGGAAGCGCCCTGCGTCACGGTCCAGCATCTCGAAATAGGCCAGCAGGTGGTGGGCGAATACGACTGGCTGGCCGCGTTGCATGTGGGTGTAGCCGGGCAGCACAGTCTCGACGTGCCGTTCCGCCTGTTCAACGAGCGCGCTTTGTACGCCGCGAATCGCGGTTATCGCTTCGTCTGCAGACGACTTCACCCACAGGCGGGTATCTGTCGCTACCTGGTCGTTGCGGGAACGGGCTGTGTGAAGGCGGCCGGCTGAATCACCGATCAATTCGTGCAGCCTGGACTCCACGTTCATGTGGATGTCTTCGAGCTCCGGTTTCCAGGCAAACGTCCCGTCCTCGATCTCTTCACGGACCTGTTTCAATCCATCGACGATCTTTTTAGCTTCGCCCTCGGAGATGATTCCCTGGCGGCCCAGCATCGAGGCGTGCGCTATTGAGCCGGCAATATCTTCCCGGTATAGACGCCGATCATAGTGCAGCGATTGCGTGAAGTTGCTGGCTAGTTCGGATCCGCGAGCAGCAGCTGCTGGATCTTTTTCGGTTCCGGTCATCGACTGCTCCGCGCTCAGTAATCGGGCTGTGGCAAATGGTTCGGACAGGTGAGGCGATTATCGTCGCACACGTTAGGCCGCCGCCACACAACTTCTGAGGGTAAACTCTCCACCGTTCTGACCACCGGATGTTCGGCCCCACCCAGAGACTTCGAGACAAAGCATGAATGGATTCGAGTACGTCGCCCGCATTCTGAAGCAAGAGGGCGTTGAGATGATGCCATGTTACCCATCGAACCCGCTCATCGAAGCGGTGGCAAAGGAAGGCATCCGGCCGATCGCATTCAGACACGAGCGCGGAGCAGTGATGGCCGCCGACGGATTCTCGCGTGTCAGTGACCGCAAGCGCTTCGGTGTTGTGGCCATGCAATCCCAGGCTGGCGCTGAGAACTCGATCGGAGGGCTCGCGCAGGCTAACGCAGACAATGTGCCGATGCTCGTGCTGCCGGGCGGCAATGCCCTCGACCGGATGAACATCAGGCCGAACTTCATGGCGTCGAGGACGTGGGATTCTGTGGTCAAGAGCGTTGAGGTGGTTGTACGGCCGAACCAGATCGGCAACAACATGCGCCGTGCGTTTAGCGGGCTGAGGACTGGGCGCGGTGCTCCTGTGGCGGTGGAACTGACCGGAGACGTGTGCATGGAAGAGGTGCCGGAGGAGTCGATGAACTACACCGCTCCAACTGCACCGAAGCATCAGCCATCCAGTTCTGACCTGAAGGATGCGGTGAAGGCGCTGCTTGAGGCGAAGAACCCCTTGATTTGGGCCGGCGCGGGCGTGATGAGCGGTAGCGCGACAGAGCAGTTGAAGGAGTTTGCTGAGCTAATCGACGCTCCGGTCTTCACGACGATGCCAGGGAAGTCGGCGTTCGACGAGCGACACCCGTTGTCCGTCGGCTCAGGTGGCATGACAACTACTAAGTCGGCGCGGCATTGGATCGATAACTGTGATGTGTTGTTTGCGATCGGCGCATCGCTTACGTCATCGCCTTACGCACAGGCGATTCCTGCCGGGAAGTTCGTGATACACGGCGTGCTCAACCCTGAGGAGTTGAACAAAGATGTGCCGACTTCGATCGGTCTGGTTGGAGACGCCGCTTTGACGCTCGAGGTGATGATCGACCTGGTGAAAGGCGAGATCGGAGAGGATGGCAGGACCACAGGTGTCAGTGAGCAGATCTACGCCATCGATCAGGAGTGGCAGGGCCGCTGGAAGAAGTATCTCGAGGACGACGGCGAGCCGATCAGCCCTTACCGTGTGATCCACGAGCTGAATGAGAACCTAGACCTGGAGAACAGCACCGTCACTCACGATGCCGGAGCGCCTCGAGACCAGATAGTGCCGTTCTTCCGGGCCACAACCCCTCACAGCTACATTGGCTGGGGCAAGACGACACACCTGGGTTTCGGAATTCCGTTGATCATCGGTGCCAAAATGGCTCAGCCTGAACGGTTCTGCCTGAACCTGATGGGAGACGGCGCGTTCGGCATGTCCGGCCTGGATATCGAGACTTCTGCGCGGGCCGGGATTCCGATAACAACGGTTGTGCTAAACAACGGCATCATGGCGACCTATCCGGGCGGTTTTCCGACGGCTCGCGAACAGTTCGGTGTCTCGCACATGCAGGGCGACTACGCCGCGTTAGCGAAGGCGATGGGCGCTGAAGGCATCAACGTTTCGAAGCCTTCTGAGGTAGGTCCAGCGTTGAAGAAGGCACAGCAACTCAACGCCGAAGGCAAGACTGTGCTGATAGATGTGATCACCCGGGCCGAAGACAGCCGCGCGCCGGAACGTTTCGTCTGAAACTCGTCGAGATTGCCGGATGATACGGCGGCCGGGAACAGGTGAACTTGAACCCTGCGTTGCGTCACTTGTTCGATTCACTTTGGGAGAAAATCCGGAATGGACCTTGGCAGCTTTTCTGTGAGTCTGGCGGTGAAGGATATCGAGGCTTCAACCAGGTTCTACGAGAACCTGGGCTTCGAGGTGATCGACGGGCAGTTCAACTACGATGGCCAGATCGATCTGGAAGAGGGCCAGTACTGGGTGATGATGAAGAATGGTGAGGCGAAGGTTGGTCTCTTCCAGGGAATGTTCGAAGAGAACGTGTTGACGTGGAACCCGCCGGACGCCCGGGCAATTCAGTCTCACCTGAAAGAGAACGGCGTGCCGATCGATTTCGAGGCAACAGGCTTCGAAGGTCCGGCGACCGTGATGCTGTCAGACCCGGACGGCAACCAGATAATGCTCGACCAGTTCTAGAAGCTAGCTTCGTTCTCCGTATGTTGCAGGTGACTGCGAGCAGGCTTTCTTGACGCCGTTGGTGAGTCTGGCTTCTACCGCGCGTCGTGGCGCGTCTGGCTCTTGTATTGTGTGCGGGCCGGCAGCGAGTAGATGTCTATGAAGCCTGTTGCCGCCAGGTGGTCGAACTCGTCATCTGTCGAGTAGGTTGCGAGCCCAAAGTCGTAGAGAGAGTACGGCGACCTGCGGCCGGTGACGACCGCGGTGCCTTTGAACAGCCTGACGCGCACATCGCCCGTCGTGTAGCGCATCGATGAGTCGACCAGCGCGTCCATGTCTTCCCGAACTCCGGTGAACCAGCGTCCGTCGTAGACAAGGTCGGCGTACTCGGTGGCGATGAAAGACTTGAGCCGCTGCTGCTCCCTCGAGAGAGTTGCTGTTTCAAGTGCGCGGAGAGCGGCGTGAAGCACCACGGCTGCTGGCGTTTCGTAGACCTCGCGAGACTTGATTCCGACAAGCCGGTTTTCAAGGTGATCGATACGGCCAACTCCGTGTGAACCGGCGATGTCATTGAGCGCATCGATTAGAGCCACACCAGACATCTTCTTGCCGTTGAGCGAAACCGGAACGCCCGCCTCAAAGCCGATCTCAACTTCCTCCGGCTCATCCGGAGTGTCAGCGACAGGGCGAGTCCAGGAGTATGCGTCCTCTGGTGGCGTGACCCACGTGTCCTCGAGGTCTTCGCCCTCGATTGCCTGGCCCCAGAGGTTGCGGTCGATCGAGTAGACGCGCTGGTCGTCACCGACCTCGCGGAGCTCTAGTCCAGCCTTGGCGGCGTACTGTTTCTCTTCGTCGCGGCTCATGCCCCACTCGCGGGCCGGTGCGACGATCCGTAGCGGATCACCATGGGCCGAGAGCGTCTTTACACCAGCGTCGAAGCGGACCTGGTCGTTGCCTTTACCCGTGCAGCCGTGAGCCACAGCTGTCGCGCCGGTCTGGCGAGCAGCTTCAACCAGCTTCTTGGCCATCAGCGGACGGCCAAGGGCTGTCGAGAGCGCGTATGTGCCTTCATATAGCGCAGCGGCTTTCAGGCCGCGCCAGACATAGTCGTTGACGAACTCGTCGCGGACGTCCCAGATAAGCGATTCGACGGCTCCGGCCCTGGCGGCACGCTCCTTGACGCCTTCGATCTCCGGACCGGCGCCGAGGTCCACGGTCAGCGTGACGACGTCCATGTCGTACTGCTCCTGGATCCATACGACGGAGATCGTCGAGTCCATGCCTCCGCTGTATGCGAGGACACACTTTTCTCTTGCCATTGATTGCTTCGCCTTTTTGGCCGGTGTCGGATCTGGGTGTCGAACGGAGCAGATCACTCGCGTGAGACCGTTCGAGACAGAATAATTGTGTAACAGTGGAGGCCGCGTGTCACTCCGCGCTGTGTGCGATCAAACACGCAGTGCCGGGAGCCTGAACCGTCTCGTGACTAATCGGAGCTGGCTTTAGCAAGTGCCGCGTCGACAATGTCCACGGCCTCGTCGATCTCCTCGTTTGAGACCGTCAGCGGCGGCATGAAACGCAGTGTGTTGGGTCGAACGGCGTTGAGGAGCAGACCGTTTTCCAGGCATTCGGCTACGGCTGGTCCGGCGATGTCCCTGGTCATCTCGAGGCCGATCAGCAGCCCCAGACCACGGACTTCCTTGATGAAGTCGTACTTCTCTTTGAGAGCCGTCAATCTGCCTACGAGGTGGGCGTTCGCAGCAAGTGATTTTTCAGGGATGTCTTCATCGACCATCACTTTGGCGGCCGCAGCGCCGGCGGCCGTGGTGAGTGCATTTCCTCCGAACGTGGAGCCGTGGTCTCCGGGTTCAAGCACGGAGCAGAACTCCTTGCAGGTGAACGCGCCTAGCGGGGCACCTGAGCCGAGGGCCTTGCCAAGCGTCATCACGTCCGGTTCGACGCCTTCGAACTGCTGGTAGCCGAATAGCGTGCCGAGCCTGCCCATTCCGGTCTGAACTTCATCGAGCATGAACAGGATGTTCTTCTCGTGGCAAAAGTCCATGACAGCCTTCAGGTAGCCGTCGTCCGGAACGTTTACGCCGCCTTCGCCTTGTACCGGCTCCAACAGCACCGCGCAGGTCGCATCCGGCTTGTAGGCGGCCTTGATCGCCTCGAGATCGTTGTACGGCACATTGACGAAGCCCGGCATCAGCGGCTTCCAGTTCTCCTGGTAGGCCGGCTGACCGGTGGCTGCCATCATGGCCTGGGTGCGGCCATGGAACGAGTTGAGCGTTGTAATGATCTCAACGGCGCCGTTGAGCTTGAGCTTGCCCCATTTGCGGGCCAGCTTCGCCGCACCTTCGTTTGCCTCCGCGCCTGAGTTGCAGAAGAAGACCCTGTCAACATCAGAGTTGTCAACGATGAGCTGTGCGAGCGGTAGCTGAGGCACCGTGTAGAACAGGTTCGACATCTGCAGGATCTTTCCGGCCTGATCCTGTATCGCCTTTGTCACATCAGGATGGCTGTGGCCGAGGTTGAGCACGGCCCAGCCTGCTGTGAAGTCGAGATACTCCTTGCCGTCGTTGTCGAAGACTTTTGTCCCTTCGCCTCGGACCAGCACCGGCGGCATGCGCTTTACAACCTGCATGTAGTACTTGGCTTCCAGGTCCTTGTATTCGGCAGTGCTAGTCATCTCTGGCCCGCTTTCCTTTGTTCGAACCGGGCGGTTCGTGGTTCACGTTGAACCTGCCGCATGTCGCCGCTGAGATCAGGTCGACCCTGGCAGAAGGGTCGAAATATAGCGCAATCTGCCGAGGCGAGCTAACCAAGTTCCTGTGATTGGGCTACCCAGTTTGCGTGAGCCACTCGTAGGGCTAAAGAACCATGTAGTGACTCTGAGTTCAATCCTAGTGTTGAGAACGGAGAAATAACATCCGTCGGTCCGTGTTTGACACCCGATGATCTTCTAAATGCGGGGGGCAACTCATGAAACTACGTGGCAATAAGCGATTGCTCGGTCTTCTACTTGCGCCGTTCGCGCTGCTGACGGCGTGTGTCGGCCTGACTCCTGAAGAGCAGGCTGAGTACAAAGAGCTTCAGGCGGAAGTGCGAAGAATCCAGGTGGAAGAGATCCAGCCACGCCAGAGCGAGCTTAATGAGATCATCGAGGGCAAGCTGGTCGTCGATGTCACCGAGATCCAGGAGAGGGTCAATCAGATCCGCAACGAGCGACTGGCTCCTCTCGATGAACAGTTGGCATCACTGAAATCAGGCGATCCGGTCTTTGCTGCTCCGGGGACGCGTCTTGAGCTGGAAGAGCTAAACGGTCGCCTGAACGAACTGACGCAGCTTTACGCCGCGATTCAGGCCCAGATCGATGAGCACCGAGGCCAGATGCTCGCGGCGAAGGCCGCAGCTGCTGAGCAGCTGGAGGCTCAGATCTCTGAACTGGAGCTGGAACTCAAAGAGGCCGAGACTGACGATGCCGCTGAGTTGATCCTGGAACAGATTGCCATTCTCACCGAAGAGATTGGGGCACGTAAGTCCGCGATCATCGATCAGTTCGAAATCTTGATCCACGGTCTTGAGATCTCGCTGCACGATGTGTCGGAAGAGAAGGAAGACGTGGTCCGCAAGATCCACGAGCTGGAACTCTCAGCTCCAGAGGAACTTGAGAAGACGATCAACGAACTCGAGAACCAGATCGAGACGATCGTCACCAAGGAGCTTAGGCCTCTCATTGAGCAGCTGAACGAGGCAACAGCCGGTGGCGATCCTAACGCAGCGCTCCGTGAGCGTCTGAGGGCCGAGATCGAAGAGTGGCTCTCGAAGCTGGCATCGACTCGGGCTCGAATCAACGAGCTGACTGCGAAGTCCTTCCAGTCACTGCTCGGCGGACTTGACCTTGGCGGCCTCTCTGGCCTTGGCACCAGGTAGAGACTGTTAAGAACCAAGTTGTGACAGAGAACGGCCGGTGAACTTCACCGGCCGTTCTCTCATTGGTGCGTAGTCAGATCCGAGTCACGTCAGGTGATGCGTGTGCCGATGTCTTCGCCTGCGCAGCACCTGAGCAGGGCTCCTGCCTCCCGGCCGTCGATTATGTGACCCGAGCCGACGGTCTCCAGTGCGTCTGCGCAGGCTTCGATCTTGGGGATCATTCCGCCTGCTGCGATTCCACCAGCAATCAGGTCGTATGCCTGGCGCTTCGTCATGCGCGGTATGAGCCTTCTCGTGGCGTCCAACACACCTGCAACGTCGGTCTGGAAGACGAGCCTGTCTGCACCGAGGGCTCGAGCTATGTGACCGGCGGATGTGTCGGCATTGATATTCAGGATGCGTGTCGACGGCGTGGCCTCTTCGGCATCGTCTGGCGCCTCGGGGGACGCTGCCAACAGTGCGATGGGCGCTATGACCGGTATCGCGCCGGAGTTGAGCAGCGAGTCGACGGTTGTCGTGTCGGTCTCAACCACTTCACCCACGTAGCCGAGCTCTTCATCCTTCACATTGGCTTTGAGCATGCCTCCGGAGACGCCTGAGAGCCCAACAGCGGTCGCATCGTGGGCTGCAAACTCGGCAACCAGCTCTGAGTTCACGAGTCCCGCGAGAACAGCAACGGCGACATCCAGTGTGGAGCGGTCAGTCTTGCGCAAACCGCGGACGAACTCGGGCTGGATACCCTGCATCGCCACCCACTGTGAGATCACCTTGCCGCCGCCATGCACAACGACAGGCCTCGCGCCTCGATTCCACAGGTCGACGATGTCCGGAACCGTGCTGTCGCCCTCGCCGAGAGTGGAGCCGCCGATCTTGATGACGATGGTTTTGCCGGAGACATCTCCGCTGCTCACCATGGCGCGCTCCGACCGGTGCCTGACGCGACTTCGCTGAAAAAGCTAGCGTTCAGCCGCTTCTCTGCTGGAGCGGTGTCTGATGGGTTTGACACGTGGACCGTCTCAGCAGGATCAGGTGGTGTAGGCGGAGTTAAAGACGACGTACTCTTCAGTGAGATCGCAACCCCAGGCGGTGCCTCGACCCTCACCAACGTTGAGTTCGACGCGAAGACGCACCTCGTCCTGGCCGAGGGCTGAAACGACGCTCTGTACGTTGTACGCAATCGCCTTGCCTTCGGCGACGATCTGGATATCGTTTATGAAGACGCGAATCTTGGGCTCTTCAAGATTTATCTGGCTCTTGCCCAAGGCCATCAGGATGCGTCCCCAGTTCGGGTCGCGTCCATAGATGGCCGTCTTGACCAGTAGAGAGGACGCGATCGAGCGGGCCGCCTTACGAGCGTCTTCGTGAGACTCGGCGCCTTCGACCTTTGCCTCGATCAGGGTGCGGGCACCTTCGCCATCTCGAGCGATCTCTCTCGCCAGGTGCCTGGCTACGACGAACAGCGCCTGCTTGAACTCCTCTGAGGCCTCGTCTCCGCCTGCGATGGTCGGATTTCCGGCAGCACCGTTTGCCATCAGAAGCACAGTGTCGTTCGTGCTCTGGTCGCCATCAATGTCGATCTGGTTGAAGGTGAGCTGCACGACTTCACGCAGCGATTGGCGCATGAAGGCGTTCTCAACCTCGGCATCCGTCGTGATGAATGCCAGCATGGTTGCCATGTTCGGGTGGATCATGCCGGCGCCCTTGGAGACGCCTCCGATTGTCACAGTTGAACCACCGACGTTGAAGCTGGCTGCGATGTGCTTAGTGCGAGTGTCTGTTGTGAGGATGGCGTTCGCGAACTCGTCGCCCCCGTCCTCTTTGAGCGTGATCTGAGGGACATGGTCCCTGATCAGGGCCATAGGCAGCTCAACACCGATCACTCCTGTGGATGCAACTGCCACTTCGTCCGAGTTGACGCCGAGCTTGTCTGCTGCGATTGCAGCCATCTCCTCGGCATCCTTGAGGCCATATTCGCCTACTGCGCAGTTGGCGCAACCGCTGTTGGCTATGACACCCCGGATTGTCCGGCCTGATTCAACAAGGCCCTTCGTCACGGTCACCGAGGGGGAGATCACCGAGTTCTGACTGAAGGTTCCAGCTGTGTCACACGGGCGATCTGAGTAGATGAGCCCGATGTCGAGCTTTCCTTCACCCTGGGTCTTGATTCCAGCGAATACTCCGCCCGCTGAGAACCCGATAGGTGATGTAACGCTGCCGGTCTGGACGATCTTGATGTCACTCATTGCGATTTCTACGTGAGATGAGTTCTTATCGGTGTGGGTCCCGTTCTGGCGCGTTGGGCCACGAGGCCTACCGGTTCAGAGTGGGTTCGAAGGAGCGCAGTTCAGGCGCCGGATCGTTGGCGAGTATAGCAGCGGGACGATTGACGAATGGGCTTGCAGCATGGTCCATTCAGGCTACTGCTGCCACGCCTTGAAATGCGTCCATCGCCTGCTGTTCGAGTTGCGTTAGCTTTGGCTGCGATTCGCCTTGCGCTTCGGCCACACCCCATTCTCCCAACGCCGCCAGAAGGCGCTGAATGGCATCTTGGCCCGATTGGACTTCTATATCGGTGGCCTGAGGCGAATCTTGCATCTGAAAAGGGTAAAGAAACGGTAAAGACCGTGCCTTCGTCAACGACTACGAGGTTGCGCAATTCTTGCGGTTTCAGGGCATCGATCGCAGCCCTATTTCGTCCCACTGAGGGCAGGCACGCAACGTCAGTTGATACCGGGGCACACGATGCATCGGTACCTGCCTCCGTTCTCTAACTTGCGCGCCAGCAATACGATCTTGCGCATCGCAAGTTCCCACCTGCTTTGGAACGCACGGACAGCCTCACCAAATGAACATTACGATCGTTGTTGACCGCTACTATCCCCACATCGGCGGCATCGAGAGCTACATACGTGGACTGAGCGGCCAGCTAACTGGCGAGGGGCACCAGATCACGATTCTGAGCGGCCCAGCACCTAATTCGCCAGATGTGGAGATTCTGCCCGAGGCGAGCATCATCAGAACACCGGTTCTGAAAGATACTTCGTCTGGACCGCAGAGCGTTCTCGACCGGTCGGGTGATCTGACCAGATTGATGAAGACCACATCGCCGGACGTGGTCTTTGCGAATGGCAATGCCGCTGTCGGTGCGGTTCTGGCTGCCCAGAGCATGGGCGCCCCAGTTGTCTATGGCTGCCACGGCCTGGGCCTGATGCGTCGATCCCATTTCCATCTGCCGAGGCACAGTGCTGACAACTGCCGCACCGACAGTGATATGCCTGTGGGGAGGAAGATCCTGAGTCTTGCTACTCAGGCTCTTCGTGTTCGTCGTTACCGCGGCTACAGGAGCATTCTCGATTCTGCCGACGCCCAGATCGGTGTATCGAACCTGGTGGCAAAGACGTTTGGCGACCAGACGAACACCTCGGCCATCTATCCGGGTGTTGACCTGGAGACCTTTCGACCCGTTGAAGCAGACGCTTTCAAGAAGCGAATCGGGATCCTTGGCGACTACGTGCTGGCGCCCGGACGACTCGACCCGGTCAAGGGGCAGATAGATGCCTTGCTCGCTGTCCACGAGAGCAATCTCGACCTGAGACTGGTGATCGCGGGCAACGCCACGCTCGATCCTCGTTATCGGTCTGGCATTGGGTCGTATGGGCGCTCCTTGCAGAAGCGGGCGCAGGATCTCGGCATAGCCGATCGCATTGTGTTCACAGGTCTGCTTTCACAGGCGGAGATGGTCGAGGCTTACTCGGGAGCGGTCGCCACGATTTCTCTGCCCGTCTGGGCTGAGCCGTTCGGCTACGCCGCTGCCGAGTCGATGGCCTGCGGAACTCCTGTGATCGTCGCCAACAATTCAGGAGTGGCGGAACTGGTGAACGATGAGGTGGGGCAGAGGGTGCCTCGCAGGGACCATGTCGCCGTCGCCCGTGCTCTGGAGCGGGTTGTGCTGAATAGCGATGAGCTTGGCGTTGCCGCTCGTCGTCGGGTGATGGAAAGACTCTCCTGGCCGAACGTGGCTGCCAAGGTGCTTGATGTGTTTGAGCGAGTGCAGAAGAGCGTGCGATCAGCGGTGGTTGCCGCGGCTGCGTAGCGACGAGCGCTTCCAGCTTCAGCCGACCAAGCCCTCAGGCTGCTGCGTCCAGTTCTTCGTCGGTCGAATTGGCTCCATCTGAGATGTCCGACGTATCGGCTGCCTGCGTGAACGGCACGACATTGGACGGTTCGCTCGCGGTCGTTGACAGCTGTTCCTCGCCGTGAGCGCCCGACTCACTCACCGCATGGCCCCACTTGCCGAGTGCCGTGTAGATCACAGCCAGGGTCAGCAGCTTGATGTCCAGAAACAGGCTCATCGATCGCGCATAGCGCAGGTCGTAGACAAGCTTTTCAGGCGGCGTGAGATCGTAGTGCCCATAGACCTGTGCCATGCCGGCCATGCCCGGCCTGATGCTCAGTCTCTTCTCGAAGTCCGGCGTGTGATCAGTGAACTGAGCGTGCAGTTGCGGTCGCTCTGGCCTTGGACCTACGAGACTCATGTGCCCGGCCCAAACATTGAGGACCTGTGGCAGTTCGTCGAGTGCCGTATGCCTGAGAATCTTGCCCACACGAGTGATCCTCGGGTCGTTCCGAGTTGCCCACACTGCACCTGTGTTCTTTTCGGCGTCGGTGACCATCGATCTAAATTTCCTAAGCGTAAACACCTTGCCGTTCCGCCCGACTCGTCGTTGGGAGTAGAAGACGGGTCCTCCGTCGTCCAACTTGATTGCCAGCGGGATCAAAGTCCAGAGCAGCAACCAAAGCGGAGCCAGTAGCAGGTGGGCCAGGATGAGCACGACGATATCGAATGGTCGCTTGTAGCGTGGTTCGCGGCCGTCTTCAATCGAAATTGTTGGGTTCACGGATTCAGTTCTTATGGCCATTTTCTTGCCGGGCGTCCATTACATCAGTCATCGTGCGCGCCCTGCTCAATACCTGATGGAATAGATGACGGTCTGGGTTTGAACTCTGACAGCATCGGGCAGCTTGAACAGGCGGACGATGTGTCATTGCTCCACATGTCAGTACGTGAGTCCACGCAGAGGCGCTCGTGTTTGCCGTCACTGACCGAGCGACGGTAGACCATCAAACTTGATAGGCGAGACGCGGAGTTATTAGATGACCGCGACTCCGCTGCTCCTTGAATCGAAACCCGTGTGCAGCCAGTTGGTCACCAAGGACGACACAGAGGACCTGCCCGCCAACATGCCAGATCTTTCACAGACGATATCTGCCGTGATCGTCGCTCAGAACGAAGAGGCGACCATCCAGCGCTGCATCAGGTCTGTGCTTTCGCAGTCTGTACCGGTGAGCGAGGTGATCGTCGTGGATGGAAACTCGACTGATCGCACTCCTATCTACGCAGCTGACCTCGCCAAACGATACGAACAGGTACAGGTTGTAAGGGAATCTCGGCTGAGTGCCGCAACGGGTCCGGCTGCCGCTCGCAATGCAGGCGCTGAGCTCGCCAGTGGTGATCTGTTGCTGTTTGTTAGCGGTGATGTCACGTTCGGTTCAGACTATGTCGCGAAGCTCCTCGATCTCATGGAGGACCAACGACTGGATGCCGCGGCTGGCCTTCGATGGAATGTGCGCAACTCGCTGGTCAGCGGCCTCATGAACGTGCACTACGCGCTTAACTACCGAAATCTATCTGCGTCTTCGAATTCTCCAGCTTTTCTGTCGAGCGATGCGATGGTCATTAAGGCTGACGTGTTCTGGAATGTCGGGGGGTACGACTCCGTCATGCCTTCGGGCGAGGATATGGACCTTGGCTATCGACTGCGCGGTGCGGGCAGCAGGATGGGATACGACCGCAGCGCGACGATTTGGCATGAGGGTAGGCGCTTCAGGTCGGTTGCTGACTGGTTTCAACAGCTGAAGTGGTACGGCCGCGGCGCAGCAGCGCTGGCCAGGGCGCATAGCTGGAGGCTGGAGCGAGCCAGGACCGATTTCCACCAGAACGTCGTTCTGCCGCTTTCGCTCGCCATGACGCTACTGCTTATCGCGATAGTGGCTGGCTCAGTGCTTGGCCCCGTTATTTGGCCGATTGGAGCAGTGGGCGTGGCCGTGTTGGCAGTCAGATACACCAGGGCGGCTCTGCGTGTTCAGCAGACTTGCGCGTCTGCCAAAGCACCGGGTCAGTTGTTGCCGGGCGACATCCTGCTTTATCCACTGTTCAGGGCCGTTCGATACGCAGCGTTGTCTGCGTTTACGTGGCAGGCGATCTCCAGTTCAGGCGATATCGAGGCTGAGCGTAGTGCCAGGGACGGCGGCATTTGAAAGATTCGTTCCTGAGCCAACGTTTGCAGATGGTGCGTGAACGTGTTTCGGCATGGCATGAACAGGCCCAATCCCTGCGCAAGTCGGTTGTCGAAAGGTTGCGAGAGAAGTCTCTGCGCACCCGCGTTCTGAGCGCTTTGCACAGAATGTTTGTGCGGCCTTTGCCGCCGCTGGCGATCACGCACATTCAACCGCCGACACTGGTTGTCCTTATGGCAGGAACTTCCATTGAACAGTATGACCGTGCGGGGCAGTTCGGAAGACTGGCATCTTCGCTTGAGCGACACAGGAAGTACTTTCGCACGGTTCTATTCATGACGGCCGACCGCCGAAACTACACAGGCCAGATCGGACTGGACGGTGTACGGCATATCTCCGCGTCTCGACTGTTGCCGACTCTGCTGCCAGACGGCGTGAGTTTGCTCCTCTCTGGGCTGTTGCGCTTCAGGACTATGCGGAAGGTGACGAGCGTCGTGATACTCGACGAAGAATCAGCAACCGCCGGATGGCTGATTAAGCGTCTGAGCAGTTCCCAACTCGCACTATCGTCTGGCGCCCCATGGGCTCCGCCTCGACGTATGGATATCGGTGTTAAGCGACGATGGCTGGTGCGGGCGGCTCTACGGCGACTCGATCGAATCGTCGTATGGCCGTCAGACGAGTCCGACACCGTGAGCGACGCAGCTGCCGAGGGTCTCGAACGGAATCGGTTGCCAGACCTTGTCGATGCCGACCTGTTCTGTCCCTTGACGACCACGGACCCTGCGCGTCCACGGACGATCGGTGCATTCATGAGCACCGGCGATGAGGCGGACGCGAGAGTGATGATGGGTGTGGGAGAGAGGCTTATTCGCCGCAACCCGGGAGCGGTGCTTCGAGTCTTGCTGTCTGGACACGATGCCGAGGTTCGTGCGTCGGCCCTGCAATCAGAAGTTGCGCAGCGAGGCATTCCCATAGAGTTTCAGGTCTTGCCGCCCGCCGAGATGCTGCCTGACGCAATCGCCCGGCTGCGAATGTGCCTGGCCTTTTCTGATCCGGAGTCGGTGCGGGGATTGTTGAGGGCAATGTCATCGGGCGTTCCCGGCATCATCGTCAGACCATCTGCCGATGAGGAAGGCGAAGCGGAAGCTGAGGTTCCTGGCTGGTCTCACTTTGTGCTGAACTCGTCGCCAACTCAAGAAGAGATCACTCGCAACATCGAGACGCTTTTCAGGGAGCCGGGAGTGCGGCTCAGGATGGCTAGAGAGGGACGGCGTTTCGTCGTCGCCAAGCATTCCCTCAAGGCGCTGGCTGCCGAGGAGTCGAAGTTTCTACTCGGGCAGGACCTGTTCGAAGAGTTGAATCCAATCGTGGAACCCGAGTTCGATCCCGATGCAGAGGCGGAAAAGCTGGCCCAGATGCTCGAAGGGCTGGGCGTTACGCGCACGGAGTCTCAGGATGCGGAAGGGCTGGAAGCCGCGGCTTAAGACCGATGGCAGAGTTACGCTAAGCCCGGCTGCTTGACGGCGAACTCGTCCGTACGTCTCAAAGAACCCGATATCTGCCAGTTAGTGCGCAGTTCCGCTGACCAATAAATCCGTATAGGCCAGGTTGGCATCTAAGTATTAGTAAGTTGCCGTTTGAGGCCAGCGTATTCGCCTTCGAGGCGAAGTTTGGTGCGCCTGGGCCCGTCCTGCGGCGAATCTGGCGTGAATTCCTGCCGAATTCACGCTCGACACCCTAAGTTGCGCCTCATAACCTATGAACGGCACCGAGTATGCACTTGTCACACAATGGAATGGGACTAACACCGGAAGGTGACGAACAGATATGACTGAAACCAGAGAAGTAGACCTTCTTATCGCCGGCCAGGGCGCAGCGGCCTTCGCCGCCGGCCTTTACGCGGCCAGGTACCAGATGGACGTGGCTATCGCTGCAGAGCAGTTCGGTGGCGAGACCGCAATCGGCGGAATGATTGAAAACTACCCTGGCACCGGCGACATCGACGGTTTCGAGTTGATGATGAAGTTCAAGGAACAGGTAGACGCCCTAGAAGTGCCGACTCTGAACTCCAACGTCGTGGGAGCGAAGAAGGACGGCGAGCGCTTCAGAGTGGAGCTTCAAGACGGCACAATCGTGAACGCTCTCTCGGTGATCCTCGCAGTTGGGCGAGAGCGCCGTAAGTTGAACCTGCCGAACGAGGAAGAGTGGACCGGAAACGGCGTCTCGTACTGCTCGACCTGTGATGCTCCGCTCTACCGGAACAAGCAGGCCGCTGGCGTCGTTGGAGGCGGAAACGCAGCGGTAGAAGGAGCCATTCTGCTGGCGAAGTATGCAGAGACCGTGTACTTGATCTATCGAGGCGAGAAGCTGTTCCGGCCTGAGCCGATTCTGCTGAAGGTGCTTGAGAAGACCGAGAACGTGAAGGTCCTACTCGAGACCGAGGTTTCGGAGCTGGTAGGCAGCGACGAAGCCGGGCTTACTGGCGTCAAGTTGAACAGACCATTCGAGGGCAACGATGAGTTGATCCTGGATGGGCTGTTCATCGAGGCTGGCGCAGATCCCAGGCTCGAGATCCCGAACCAGCTTGGCCTCGAGCTGAATCCGGACACGAACGAAGTGCATGTCGACCGCATGCAGAAGACGAACGTTCCAGGGATCTATGCGGCCGGCGACCTGACGGACGGCACTGACCTGAAGCAGACGATCACTGCGGCATCGCAGGGCGCGATCTCGGCGCTTTCTGCCTACACATACGTGATGGAGCACCCATCCAAGCTAGGCGAAGAAGTCGAGCCGGTGGCCGCCAGCGCAGACTAGCGCTGTTCCTACGACAAAGATGATGGTTTGGTGTCGCCCCGGTTTACTACCGGGGCGACATTCGCGATGGACTGCGATTACGTGAAGAATTAAGAATCCCGATCAAGTTAATCGCGATATAGCCTAACGACGCTCATCGTCCGCTCATCGAGCGCAGCATGCCTCTGACGTTCGCCGACCCAACAGCTCGTCTTATCTCAAGTATCTCGCCGCGATTTAGAGAGTGCAGTAAGGTCCGAGGCCTGCCGATGATCGTGGACAGCACCGTCGAGTAGCCCAGCTCTGCAGCCATGCGCAGAGTGTCTGAGTTCCAATCCGAGCTGCCGCCGAAAGGTAGCGAGAGAACCTCCTTGTTTACTTCAACCGTCTCCGTGAGCACGCGATCAGCTTCGGCTATCTCTTCGCGTTGGTTTGAACCTGAGAGCGTGGCGAGGACGTGATGCCCCCGGGTGTGGTTTCCAAAGTGCACACCACCTTGGGCTAACCTGCGGACGTCGGTTGGTCGCAAGTACAGTGATTCGAGATTGTGCAATGCATCATGTGCTCCGAGGAAAGCGAGAGTTGCCTCGGCGAATCTGTTGGAATCGCCCGGCTCGTGAGACTTGGACCATCGGTAAAGCGAGCTGGAAGCCGGAGGCGACTGAAACCCGCGTGACCGGAGGTGTTTAGCAAAAGCCTGCTCTTCGCCTTCTGAGATGATCAGTCGAACGACATCTCGCCAGAAAGGCAGACCCTGTAGGACTTGCGAGATCAAGAATATGGTGGCCGGGATCCCGCGGTCAGAAAGAATGGGTACGGCATAGTCCGCGACACACCTGTAGCCGTCATCGAAGGTTATTGCCGCAATTCTCTCTTTGCTCCCGGCTTTGATGGCGCCAATGACATCGTCCAGCGAAGCAAAGTCATAGAACCTGCTGATCCAACGCAATTGACGTTCGAAGTCGGCCGGCTCAACAGCGTCAGCATTGCGATCTAGCAGCGGGTATGCGCCCTTCGGCGTCACTGCGTGATAAAGAAACACCTGCTGGCTTGGCAGAAACGGACTGCTCAGGGCCTTAAGGAACTTCATAGTTCCACGATTTTCGGAGCTTCTACTTGGCCGCGAGTGTTTCGATCGACGTAATCGGAGATCGAGCCGTCATTCACGAGGTCGTAGTACTGTTTGATTTTCCTCGCGTTTAGCTGTCGTCCGAGGTAGAGATTGCCTTCTTGCCATTGAGGGACGTAGTTAAGCGGCCCGCTCGCCAGGCGCCTTGTCGAGTCCACAATCGCCTGGATGCCTTGTTCTATGCACTTGCAGTTGATCGAGAAGAATGTGTCATCGGGAGTAATCGGTGGCCGGGCCTGGGTCACAATGCCGCCCGAATCGATGCCTGCTGTAAGCCCATGTATCGTCACTCCGCAGTACTCGGCTCGCTCCTGCAGTAAGGGCCAAAAATTGGTATTGGCTCCCCGGTAATAAGGGGATAGTCCGGTATGGAGATTCAGAGCCGCTGTTTCTGCGAGACGAATAATTCTCTTCGAGAGCAAGGAAGTTCCCATGACCAGGATCACATCTGGCCGATAGTCTCGGATCTTATCGATGTACTGTCGGCTACTAATACGTTCTGAAGCCTCTACATGGAACAGTGAGTGACGCTGAACATCGCGAGCTTTTTGATCTGCGATTTCACCAAAATAGCTGCGTTCCACTGTATGCTTGTCGCTCCAGAACTTAGCCACCATTCCTCGATAGATCGACGAGTACAGGCGGTTGACGATTTTGCCCTTGACTCGCGGAAGGCTGGCTCTGACCGTCCGCATGAGCGTCTTGCGTCGTACCGGCGCGGTCGATTTTGGTTCGATGCCTATGGCGACGTTGTCGAATGACTCGAGGATTCGCGAGGCAAACGCCATGTGCCGAGCAGCTTCGGAGGTCAGAGCCAGGATGCGCACATCTGCACCTTGTCAACTTGTGTAGAGGCGTATCTAGGCTAGTGGAACCGAAGAGCGAAATTCTCGCACCGCCGATTCGAATCCTCGGCCAATACACGGCGCGGGGACGTGTTTACGAAGCGAATCATTCAGGCTGGTCGAATCTTCTTATCGGCCAGCGATCTCATTGAAGAGAGATATGGTCGGGGAGCCGGGATTCGAACCCGGGACCTCTTCGTCCCGAACGAAGCGCGCTACCAAGCTGCGCCACTCCCCGACGTTTTCGGCCTCTGCCTTTCGGAACCTCGTAATTATAGCCACGCGCTGAGCCGACGGAGTACCGAGCAGAGCGCTCTTGGCCCGTTCTGTATTGGGTCACGCGCGGGTTGCGGTGTTTCAAGTAGCCCCGGAGTTGCCTCTTCGCTGTCGGCGCCGCTGTCTCAATGTCATGCCCATCCGCCGTCATCACTACCGGTCCTTGCCTGCATACAGGGAACCCGGCATTCTGCTGTTGCCTTCAGCTAGCACTGATCACGACAGAGGGAGCCGATGGACGACACATTCGATCTGAATTTCGATCTTTCGCGGGTTATCACCAGCGGCGTTACCGTGGTGGTCATCGTAATCGCTGCCTGGCTCATCACTCGTCTCACATCGCGCCTGATTGCTTCCTCAGTGAACCGTCGGCTCCAGCGAATTACTGACCTGCCTGAGGAGGACAGACAGAAACGGGTTGAGACCGTATCCGGCACGCTCAATCGAGTGGTGAAGATCGTGATCTGGTTGATCGCCGGAATGACGATCATGGCCGAATTCGGAGTCAGCATTGCGCCGATCATCGCCGGGCTGGGCATCGGTGGACTGGCGCTGGCGTTCGCAGCCCAGAACATCGTCCGGGACTATCTGCATGGCTTTCTGATAGTGACGGAGGATTGGTATCGAGTTGGCGAGGCGGCGCGCATAGCCGGAACAGCCGGGCTTGTGACGGCTGTCAACCTGCGCACAACTGTCCTGAGGGACGGTGACGGCACGCTGCACCAGATTCCCAACGGTCAGATCACCATGGCTTCCAACATGACCAGGGAGTTCGCACGGATCAACTTCAATGTGGAAGTCGGTTACAGCGAAGACCTGGATCGAGTCATGGATGTGATCAACGATGAGTGCGAGAAGTTTAAAGCCGATCCCGAATGGACCGAGATTCTCCTGAACACGCCGAGCGCTGTCAGAGTCGAAAACCTTGGTGCCTCAGGTGTGGAGATCAAGGTGATGGGCGACACGAAGCCGATGAGCCGCGTCGGCGCGATGGGCGAACTACGTAAGCGGCTTAAGAACAGGTTGGACGCTGAAGGGATCGATATTCCGTTCCCGCAGACAGTTGTCCATTTCGCGAACTCGATTCCGACCAACTGATACGTCAGAGGGCCTCGCAGAGAGTTAGACCGGGGCGACTATCCAGTCGGGCTTTTCGCCTCGGGCCAATCTCGCCACGTTCGTGATCGCGTACTCAGCGGCGTTGTACTCGGACTCGATGGCACGAGTCGCCAGATGCGGCGTCAAAACCACGTTCTGCATCTTGAGCAGAGGGTTGTCCATCTCGATCGGCTCGATCTCTGTCACATCGAGACCGGCGGCGAATATCTGCTTCGAGTCGAGAGCCTTGATCAGGGCGGCTTCATCCACAACCGGTCCACGACAGGTGTTGACGAGGATCGC
Organism: Dehalococcoidia bacterium; assembly: GCA_028285005.1. Taxonomy (GTDB): domain Bacteria; phylum Chloroflexota; class Dehalococcoidia; order Lucifugimonadales; family Lucifugimonadaceae; genus JAJCYX01. The sequence goes on from JANQQP010000004.1 coordinate 88,673, forward strand.
CGTTTCTTTCATGAGCGAGAGCTCGCGCTCGGAGATCATGTGCCTGGTCACCCGGTCCAGAGGCACATGAAGCGTGACGATGTCAGACGTAGACAGCAGTTCGTCGAGTTCGACTCTTCGTGCGCCGGTCGCGGTCACGTAGTCAGGTTCGTGGTCGACCACATCGGAGTAGACAAGCTCACATTCCCATCCCGCAAGCCGCTTTGCGACACGCGATCCGATTCTTCCGAGCCCTACGATGCCGACGCGCTTGCCGACGAGCGTGTGGAAGTCGGTCCTTTCTCCGGTGACACCGGCCATCCATGTTCCAGCCTTCACGCTATCGATCTGCATCTCCAGTTTGCGGTTCACCGCGAACATGAGAGCTATCGCGTGCTCTGCTACCGCCACAGCGTTGGCTCCACCGTTGTTCGAAACGTCCACGCCGTTCTCGGCCAGCATCGTCTTGTCCAGATAGTCGGTTCCGGCGGAGAAGGTCTGTATGAGCCGCAGCTTTGGCAGCTTCTCGATCATCTCTGGCGTGAACTCACGCACACCGGCGGGCATGATGGCGACCGCATCCTTCAGTTCTTCTATCAACTGACTTTCGGGCAGTTCGCTATCGACGAAACGGAGGTCCAGTTCGGCGAAATTGTCTGCAACCGCCTGACACTCCTTCATGCGCACATCTGTGAGCGGTGATTTGGGGCCGAGGATGACTGCGACTTCGGACATGTGAGTGATGACCTTTCGGAGGGTTGCTGTTGAGCGTGCCGATTATTGGTGAGTATCGGTGTGATCTGAGATGCCGGGCGGGATTATACTTGCAAGGTTGCGCGGTGCGTACGTGGTCTTACAGAGACCGGCTCTCCGCGTGCCTTTTCGAATTGACCTGGCGAGTTCAGATGCTCGCGGATGGACCCACGTGGATAGAGTCACCGTTTTCTCGCCGGCCACCACTGCCAACATGGGGCCGGGATTCGATTGCATCGGCATGGCGTTCGAGATGTGGAACGAACTCACGGTCGAACGCGGCGATTTTCATGTGACGATCGAAGGCGAAGGCGAAGGCGCAGCCGAACTGCCCGAGGATTCCAGGAACCTGGTGGTAACAGGGGTGGAGGCGGCGTTCCGGGCCGTCGAAAAAGAGTTGCCACCGCTCCGCTACACGTGCAAAAACGAGGTGCCTCACGGGCGCGGCCTCGGCTCGAGCTCGGCGGCCATTGCGGCGGGACTGATCGCCGGGTCGGCCCTCGCAGACGCGAAGCTGAGCATCGAGCAGATCGTGTCGCTCGCTGCCGACCTCGAGGGCCATCCCGACAACGTGGCTCCGGCGATTTACGGCGGATGCACCATTGGTGTTCACGATGGCGGTCAGTGGATCATCAATTCTGTACCTGTACCCGATGATCTCTCGGCGGTTGTTTTCATCCCTGACCTGCTCACCAACACCCACGAATCGCGGGCGAGACTGCCTGAGCGAATTCCGCGATCGGACGCTGTATACAACATCGGCCGTGCGGCGTTGCTCGTTAGCGCCATGCACAACAGCAGATTCGATCTGCTGAAGCAGGCGACACAGGACCGGCTGCACCAGCCTCTGCGCGGTCAGGCGTTCCCAGCGCTAAACCGCCTGATAGAAGCCGCCCTGAGCGGTGGAGCCCATGGAGCCTTTCTCTCCGGCGCAGGCCCCACCGTTATGGCGCTCACCACCGGCAAAGAGGTGACGGTTAGCTACGAAATGGCGGAAGCGGCGCGTCTCTCTCAAGTTCCTGGCAAGCCAGCAATACTCAAGCCCGCCATGCGCGGTACCTATGTGGCTGAAACGGCATGAGCACCGGAGCAGACAGTGCCCTCGTCGTGCAGAAGTACGGCGGCTCATCGGTAAGCACCGCAGAGAAGATTCGCAGCATCGCCCGGAAGATCTGCGATCGCGCGCGAACAGGAGACCGTTTAGTAGTAACCGTCTCTGCAATGGGCGACTCGACTGACGATCTGATTCGTCTCGCCAACGCTGCGACCGGGCCAGATATTTCTCCGCCACTGCGTGAGATGGATACGTTGCTCTCCACGGGGGAACTGGTCAGCTCGACGCTTATGGCGATGGCCATTCATTCACTGCAGCAGGACGCGGTTAGCTTGAGTGGGCAGCAGGCGGGAATCAGAACCAATGCGATCCACGGCTCGGCACGAATCGCGTCAATCGATACCGCACGAATCAACCGGGAGCTGGACGCAGGCAGAATCGTGATCGTCGCTGGCTTTCAGGGACTTGACGACACTGGCGACGTGACGACGCTCGGCCGAGGCGCTTCCGACACAACCGCTGTTGCATTGGCCGCGGCACTCTCGGCGGAGAGGTGCGAGATCTACACGGATGTCGATGGCATATACACAACGGATCCGCGAATCGTGCCGGGCGCTCGCAAGCTGAGCGAGATTGGCTACGAAGAGATGCTAGAGATGGCGTCTCTCGGGGCGAAGATGAACCCGCGGTCGATTGAACTTGCGGCGGTCTATGAGGTGCCTGTCCTCGTCGCCTCGACTTTCGATGATGTCCCCGGAACACTGATTCATGGAGGAGAACCGACCATGGAGCTGCGAAGGGCGGTGACCGGCATCGCCATTGACAAGAATGTTGCGAAGATAACCGTGAGGGGTGTCGAGGACCGCCCGGGAGTGGCAGGTGGCATTCTCCAGCCGCTGGCGGACGATGGCATCAGCGTGGATGTGATCGTGCAGAACACCAGCGATGATGGGACCACAGACTTCACATTCACTGTTGGCGAAGCCGATGCTCAGAGGGCGCTTAGTGCTGTCGAGCGGCAAGGAAACGTGCAGTTTCGCGAGGTCGCCCAGGGAGGCGAGCTTGCGAAGGTGAGTATCGTCGGCACAGGGATGCAGAATGGTCCCGGATACGCCTCGACCATGTTCACGGCGCTGGCCGGAGCCGGAGTGAACATCGATATGATCACTACCTCGGAGATACGTATCACCTGCATAGTGCAGCGCAGCGATGTGTCTGCGGCTGCGAACGCTCTGCACGACGCGTTCGAATTGGACCGGACGGAATAAGCCCAATTAGCGTTCTGCGAAGACGCCCAACCGCTGGCTTATCTCTCAGGTTCGGGTAAAGTTCCGCTGGCCGTCGTTCCGCACTCAGCGAGATGGCGGCCGAACGATATGGCATTGAGAAGCCAGAGGTCTTTCGGAGCTTGGACTCTCCATACCTTTCAATAGTAGTTCCAGCCTTCAACGAGGAGGCCCGGATTGGTGGGTCGCTCGATCGGCTGACCGAATATCTGTCGACCTTCGATAAGTCGTGGGAGATCGTTGTCGTCGACGACGGCAGCAGCGATAGGACCGCGGCGATCGTGGAAGAGCATTCTCGACTCGACGGGCGCATCAGGTTGATCAGGGCCGAACACGGCGGAAAAGGGGCGGCGGTCAGGCGCGGGATGCTCGAAGCGGAAGGCGAGTGGCGGTTCTTGAGCGATGCCGATCTTTCAATGCCACCCGAGAATCTTTCAAGGTTCTTCGACGAAGAGCTTGGAGAGCCGAAGTTTGATGTCTCAATCGGATCGAGAGAGGCGGCCGGGTCGCGCAGGATAGGTGAGCCCTGGGCTCGTCATTTCCTTGGACGCGTCTACAACTGGACCGTGAAGCTGGTAGCTATCAGAGGTATCGAGGACACCCAGTGCGGGTTCAAGCTATACAGCGCTGATGCGGCGAATACGGTGTTCCCTGTACAGAGACTCCACGGCTTTGCGTTCGATGTGGAGAACCTCTTCATCGCGAGAAAAGCCGGGCTGACGATCGGCGAAGTGGCCATTGATTGGCAATACTACGAAGGCGGCAAAGTGACACTGTGGAGCAGTGTGACTGCTTATGTAGACATATTTAGAGTCCGTCTGAACCACCTTCTGGGTAGATATCGAACTGGTAGCCGATCATGAGCGAACTCACCACTGACTCCCAGATACGCGAACTTTTACTGTCCGTGCGGACGATCGCGGTGGTCGGACTGTCTGAGCGCCAGTCAAGACCCAGCTTCGGAGTTGCGAAGTACTTGATCAATGCCGGATACGAGGTGATACCGATCAACCCTCATGTCGATCAGTGGCAAGGCATAAAGGCGTTTCCGACCGTCGCTGACATAGGTCGAACGGTCGATCTGGTGGATGTCTTCAGACGTCCATCGTTCGTTATGGACACGGTCGAAGATGCAATCCTGGCCGAGTCTGGAGCTATCTGGACGCAGCTGGGTGTAGTCGACGAAAATGCCACGCAGCGTTCAGTTGAAGCCGGAGTTCCGATAGTGGTTGACCGCTGCACGGCCATAGAGCACGGACGGCTGATCGCTGGCCGGGAGACTAGCCGTTGACTTCGAACTCGGAAAACGTTGATCAGGACGAGACGATGCCACTAAAGGTGGCGGTCGTGATACCGACCTACAACGAGGCCGAGAACCTTCCTGTGGTAGTCACAGAATTGATGGGACTGGGCATAGAGGGCCTCGGGTTCGTCATCGTCGACGACGGTTCTCCTGATGGCACAGGGGATATCGCCGACTCGCTGGCCGCTGAGTATGAGGGCGTTTTCGATGTCATTCACAGGGAGCGCAAGCAGGGACTCGGAAAGTCATACGTGGCCGGGTTTGCCCGGGCGCTAGAGCTGGGCGCAGAAAACATCGTCCAGATGGATGCTGACCTGTCTCACCCGCCAGTGGAGGTCCCGCAGATGCTGGCGCTCCTGGAGGACGCAGACATCGTTGTTGGTTCACGCTACGCGCCTGGCGGAGCCGTGGACCCGAACTGGAGCTTCCTGCGCAGGCAGATCAGTTACTGGGGTGGTGTTGGGATTCGCCTCGTGATGGGCCTAAAGGTCCGAGACGCAACGTCCGGCTTCAAGGCCTTCCGCCGGGACGCCCTGAAGAAGGTTGGGATCGACCGACTCACATTGTCAGGGTATGGATTTCAGTCGGAAGTTACTTACCGCGCCCAGAAAGCCGGCCTGCGGATTGCCGAGCACCCGTTCACCTTCCTTGACCGGACGGCCGGCAAATCAAAGATGACGTTCGGGATCGCGGCTGAAGCCATTTACCGGCTCATCCTTATCCGTCTCGGCCGATAGTCTCCCGCCACTTTCTGCTTGACTCGTTAATGCTGCTGTCGCAGCCTGTTGGAGCGCATCCTGCGGCCTATCCGGTTCCGGTGCGTTTGTGGTCATGTGGGTGTTCCGACGCCCAGTTTTCGGTGAAACTCCACATGGCAACACTGGACGAGGGCGGATATCAATCACTAGAACTTAATCGCGGTTGTGAGCTGACGGTTAGTTTCATCCTGATTCTTCAGTGGAGTGACATGGTCCAGCAACCACATCAACAACCCGGCCGTCCGTTCGGTGAGCTGAAATCTGCGGCTGTTAAAGCGGCACTTGACGGCAACTGGGAAGAGGCTGTCAAGCTTAACCACGAGGCCGTGGCATCGGCACCTGAAGACGCAGGTAGCTACAACCGGTTGGCTACCGCTCTGATCGAACTGGGACGTTACTCAGACGCGAAGCAGGCCGCCGAGAAGGCGCTTTCACTCAGCCCCGACAACAAGATCGCTCGCAAACATGTAGACAGACTGTCCCAACTCGCCGGTGAGGTGGCTGTGACTCCCGTGACGTCAGGATCACGCGCTGCGGTCAGATTCATCACAGATTCCGCCAAGGCCACAGTCACAGAGCTGATCAACCCGGCCGGATCTCGTGTGCTGGCCACCGTTGCGCCCGGCCAGGAACTTCATATGAGTGACAACGGCATTCGTATGGAGTTGCATACTCGTGCCGGTGAGAGGATCGGCACCCTCGAAGTGCACATCGCTCAACGGGTACGGAACCTCTGCGAGAAGGGCAATGGGTACGAATTCAGCGTCGCCAAGCTATCGGAGTCGGCTATCGCCGTGATGATCGCTGAGACTCATTGCGCTCCAGGGATGACATCAGTCGTCTCTTTTCCGCCCGCGTTGCAGAAGTCGGTCAGTGATATCGACCTTGAAGACGAGGTGCTGGACACCGAAGATGACGGCCTTGAAGTGGTGGATGTGGAAGACGACGACGAGGTTGTAAGGCCCGAAGCTGAACGGTCCGAGCGATTGAAGTCAATCATGTCCGGTCGACTTGGTGGAGCCTACGGAATCGAAGACGAAGGGCTCAGCATATAGTCCGGATGCCGCTCAAGCGTAGCCCGCGCGAACCAAAACCCTGCGCAGCGCCGCCACGAACTTCTCCAGGTCCTCATCTGTGTGCACCGCTGAGACGTTTCCAGCGCAACGGTTCGACATCAATATTCCTTCATTCAGCAGCCCGGTAAAGACCGTCTGTAGCATCTGCTTATCGTTGGTGGCATAACTGCGATAGTCGGTGACCGCTTCCGTGGTGAACTGCAGCGCGAATAGAGATGTCGCGCCAGTGACTCCCATCGGTACCTCGAGCTCGGCGATCAAGTCCCGAATCATCTGCCTGAGCTTCTCGCCTTTTCTCTCCAGTTCTTCATAGACCTCGGGAGTTAGCAACTCCAGGGTTGCGACACCGGCTGCCGCAGTCATCGGGTTTCCGTTGAAGGTGCCTGCGTGCTGAACGAAATCGGGGCCGTGGTTTGGGTCCCAGAGGTTCATGATCTCGTCTTTGCCACCGAACGCGCCGACGGGCAGGCCACCGCCGATCACCTTGCCGAAGCAGGTCATGTCTGGCGTGATTCCGTACCACTCCTGCGCTCCACCGCGTGCCGCTCGGAAGGAGATCACTTCATCGAATATGAGCGGAATATCCAGCTCATTGGTCAGGTCTCGGAGCAGCTGGAGAAACTCCGGCTTTGCGGGGATCATGCCGCACTGACCGTTAATCGGCTCAACGATCACAGCCGCAAGTTCGTCCGCTCTCGATCGGATGATCTGTTCAGCGGCATCGAGGTTGTTGTACGGCATGATGATGATGTCATCAGCGGCGCCGGGGTTGATGCCAGGGAACATGACGACCGGATCAGGTCGTTCAGCGTTGCCAGCCTTGTCTACAGGTGGCGTTACTGAGATCTGGATCGCGTCGTGGTTGCCGTGATACGCGCCTTCGCACTTGGCGACGAGAGTCTTGCCGGTATAGGCGCGAACAGCTCGAATAGCGTTGAGCGTGGCCTCGGTGCCGGAATTTACGAAACGGATCTTGTCCAGGGACGGCACTCGCTCACACAGGATTTCCGCCCACTTGATTGCTGACGGTGCAGGCGCCGGATAGCTCGCACCGTGGTCGACTTGATCGTGGAGCGCCGCTACCACGTCAGGGTGTCGATGGCCCATGATGAGCGTGGTCATGTTGTTCACGAAATCGGTGCGGACGTTGCCGTCGACGTCGGTTAACTGGGTGCCCTCAGCGTGTTTGATGTAGACCGGGAACGGGTTCCAGAATATGGAGTTGCGAGTGTCGCCGCCTGGCAGCACTTCGGCCGCACGTTCGTGCATCTGCTTCGACTTCGGGTTGGCCTCGGTGTAGGTGGCTATCTCGGTATCAAGAGCGGTCATGCCTGTCTTCCCGCCGACTGTGTTGTGGGTTTAGGTGAGGCGTATCGTACTGCTCATTCGTTCGCCGCGATATCTCCCGAGACCTGCACGGCGGAAGTAGCGAAGATTTCTGCCAGCTGATCCAGTGCCTCGCCAGCCGTTGCTCGAACTACGACATCGCATATAGACGTCAGCTTAGTCTCGAAGGGATTGATTTCGATCAGTTTGGCTCCTTGAGACTTAGCGATCCATAGGAGTCCGCTGGCAGGTCTCACAGATGCCGATGTTCCGATGGCAACAACGCAGGTAGCGAGGTCTATCTGTGCACGGGCCGCCTGCATTGTGTCTTCAGGTATCGGCTCGCCGAACATGACGGTATCGAACTTGACCGTGTCTCCGCACTCCGCGCAGGGCTCGGGGGGTTCGACAGGCACGAAATCACCGAGCGACTCCCTCTCGCCGCAGCCGAGGCACCGCAAGCGGCTCCGGTTGCCGTGGATCTCGATCAGGTTCTGCAGACCTGCCTTGAGATCCAGTCCATCGATGTTCTGCGTGATGACATGATTGAGCGCTCCGGCTTCTTCGAGCGCAGTCAGCGCGTGATGTCCTGGGTGTGGCTCGGCTGCTATGAGGGCGTCGCGAAGCTCGACCATGTGGGCGTCCATCTGCCGGTTGACCTGCTTCTGCCACCAGCCGACGGGGTCGGCGCGGAAGCGCTTGAACCCGTCCATCGGCGGCTGTCCGTAGCGCGTCCACAGGCCGTCCTTGCCGCGGAACGTCGGTATGCCGCTCTCGACCGACATGCCGGCGCCGGTCATCGCGACAACGTAGGAGCTACCGTGGATCAGCTCCGCAGCCTGATGAATGTCCGCCTGAATGCCGTTCTTCTCAACCTGCGACAGGTGTCACCTTGCCTTCCCGTACGCTGTACTGCGCTGCGGTCTCCAGGAACTCGCCAGATATGGCGCCGAGCTCGGCCGATGTCAGCAGAACCTGCTCGAATTTGGTGGCATGCTCCAGCACGAGGCGCCGCCTGCCCGGGTCAAGCTCAGAAAGGATGTCGTCGAGCGCTAGCACCGGCGCGCGGCCTGTGAACGATTCGACAACGGACGCCTCCGACATCTTGAGCGCAAGTGCGATGATCCTGGCCTGCCCGCGTGAAGCGAACGACGCAGCCATCTGCCCATTCAGTTCAATCGAGAGATCATCACGGTGCGGGCCGACCACAGTCACTCCCTGCCCGGTTTCTCGTCTGCGAGCGTTCTCAAGCCCTTGTGTGAGGGTCTGGACTAACTCGCTATGCGATGAGAGGTCCGGCGATGCATCCCCCGGGCCCGATTCTGTCAGTTGCGGCATGTACGTAAGACTCAGGGAGTCTCCGTCCGTAAGTTCATCGTGCGTGGGAATGGCCACGGAGCTCAGCTTCTGCACTGCCTGGTGACGCTCCTGCACGATCTCAGCGCCTTCATAGGCCAGTCGCTCGTCCCAGAACGACATCTCGTCGTTGGTCGCCGATCCCTCTCTGATACGTCGCAACAGGTGGTTTCGTTGCGTCACTACCTTCGAGTAGCGCTGCAGGGACTTCAGGTAGGTGGGATGGCTCTGTGAAATCAGGATATCGAGGTAGCGGCGCCTGGTTGACGGCGAGCCAAGGATGATCTCCAGGTCATCCGCCTCGAAGAACACGACGTTGAGGTGTCCGACGAAATCGGAAGAGTTGCGCACGATGCCGTTGAGCCTGAGCGATTTACGGTAGCCGTTGCCACTGCCAGTCGCCGAAACATCGAAATCTATTTGTGCCTGAACGGTCTGATCGCCTTCTCTTCCGACTCCGAGCACCTGAACGTGCCCTCCAGAGTCAGCCAACCGCCAGTTGATCAACTCTCTCTCACTTGAAGTACGGGGAGACTTGGCTATCGCCAGCATGTACACGGCTTCGAGCAGGTTGCTTTTGCCGTGGCCGTTTTCGCCTTCGAAGACGTTGAGTCCAGGCGAAAGTTCGAGAGTGGTCTGAGTATGATTCCTGAAGCCTGTGAGAGACAGGCGCGCAATGTGGATCTTTGTGCTCCCGGCGAAAGTCGCGGCTTCTGGCTGCATCGAGAAAGGCGTCGGGCTGAATCTGATTGCAGCGGATAACGATTCTACCAACTGAGGCTTGAGTTCCGGCGCTCCTGTAGCACCGTGGCGTAGTGGGCGGCATCTAAGCCCAGAAGAGCAGCCATCGATCAGTGGTAGGAGCGATTCCGGCGGCTTTGATATCGAAGTATTCAAGCTATATCGTCATAGCCGTCGTTGTTGCGTTCGGTGTCTTTCTTGTCTGGCAGATAACGAACTCCAGCCTGTTGACGCGAATACTCAACCGGACAGAGACGATCACCGTGACGGGAACCAATGGCTCATCTTCATCCGTGATGAGCCGCGAGTTCGACCTCGTCACGCTTCTTCCATTCGACGCCATACGCTCGATCGAGGACCCAATTCACCTCGAGCGCGCAAGAGCAGATGAGCTCTACAAGCCTGATGAACTAGTGCTGGGTGTTGAAATCGACGGCGACGCAAGAGCGTATTCGGTTCCACTGCTGAGCAGGCACGAGGTCGTGAACGATGTTGTCGGAGGTCAACCGGTCGCCGTTACCTGGTGACCGCTCTGCTTTACTGGAATCGGGTATTCCAGAGAGATCGACGGGCAGATACTCGAGTTCGGAGTGTCCGGCAAGCTGATCAATAACGCACTGGTGATGTACGACCGCGAGACGCGCTCTCTGTGGAGCCAGTTCCTCTCTTTCAGTGTCCAGGGTGAGTTCGAAGGAACGCCGTTGGAGCCAGTTCCACTGGTTTTGACCACATGGGAGCAGTGGACGGCGCAGCACCCAGAAACCGTCGCTCTGCGAAAACCAAGCTCCTCGTCCCGTGATCAGTACGAGGGTTACTACCTCAACAACGATGCCGGTGTTATCGGTGAGAAGATCGGTGACAATCGCCTCGACCGCAAGGAACTTGTACTGGGACTCGGGTTCGACGATGGTCCAAAGGCCTTCCCGCACTCGGAGCTTGAGAAGACTCGAGTTGTGAACGACGAAGCTGCTGGCCAAAAAACCGTCGTCTACTACCAGACCGAATCCTCGACCGCGCTGGCCTACGGTAGGGAAGTCGATGGCCAGGAGCTGACATTCCGGCTTGAGAGCTCAGGTGGCCAGGAGTGGTTGGTCGACCTCGAGACAGGCACGCGCTGGTTGCCTTTCACGGGTCAGGCGGTTGAAGGTCCGCTCTTGGGTAGTTCACTGCCACGACGGCATGCGGTCAACGTGTTCTGGTTCGCATGGACTGACTTCTATCCGGAGACTGAGCTGTTTGGCGTCTCCTGATCCGGTGCTCGATGAGCCGGGTTTCCACGGTAGAATTGGCTCCCCGACACGCGATGTGGTCTCGTGTCGTCTGCAGCAAAAAGGTTCGAACACCGACCGATGACGTCACCTACCAGTGAGCTTGATTTGAAGCAGTGGATCCGGGACGTGCCGGACCACCCGCAGCCTGGAATTCTCTTCAGAGACTTGAGCCCGCTGATGGCGAATCCTGTGGCGATGCGCTACGTGACTGACCGGTTTGTTGAGCACGTGGAAGAGAAGCGGGCTGACGCCATCGCAGCGATCGATGCACGCGGCTTCATTTTCGCCGCACCCGTTGCAGTGCAAGCAGGGCGGCCCTTCATACCGCTCAGAAAGCCCGGCAAGCTACCTCCCGAAGTGATCGGCGCCGACTACGAACTGGAGTACGGTTCCGCACGACTCGAGGCCCGGCACGACGCCATAGTTCCGGGCCAGCGTGTCGTGATCGTCGATGATCTGCTAGCTACCGGTGGTACCGCTGCAGCTGCCGCCAGGTTGCTGGCCGAGCTAGGGGCTGATGTGGTCTCGTTCGCGTTCGTAGTTGAACTCACTTTTTTGAATGGCACAGACGCTTTGAGTGGCGTTGAGGTGTTCAGATTGGTGCAGTACTGAGCGAGTTTAGACGCTTGAGATTTGTACACAAGGGATTCGAGTCTCGATGAGTACTGAGCGAACGTCTGGAAAGCCGGCTGTGACGCTGGATCTTTGGCTCACGCTGATTGCTGAGTTGGACGGCTCGCAGAGATCGCAGAAGCGATACGAAACGAGGGCGCAGCTGGCGGGTGAGGTTCTCGAAGGGTTCGATCTTGGAGTTCCCGAACAGCAGCTACTCGATGCCAGCCAGCAGATCAGTCAGATGGTCACGTCCGATCATGATCTAGGGGTCGATCTGGACTTCAATGACCGTGTGGCACAGATGCTGTCGATCGTGGACGACCAGGTGGTTGAACGACTCGGCGAGACGGGACTCAAGGCTGTGGCTGACGCGGTGGACCGGGCTTTTCTCGACAATCCGCCATCGTTCTTACCCGGCTCGAAAGATGTGCTTGCGCAGCTCAACGATATGGATCTCAATGTTGCGCTGATCTCGAACACCGGACTCACCTCTGCCACGGCTTACAGAGAATGGTTTCGTGCCGAAGGCGTACTGGACATGTTCGATGAACTGACATTCTCGAACGAGATAGCGTGCGCCAAGCCGAATCCTGACATCTTCTGTCCGACGCTTGAGAGCGTCGGGTCCGTGGCTGCATATGGTCTGCACATTGGCGACAATCTCTTGACCGATATTTCAGGTGCCGCTGGCATCGGCATGAAGACTGGCTGGATTGCCGGTCACGATGACCGCGAGCCGATGGTGCAGCCTGACTACACGTTGAGTTCGATCGTGGATCTGCCGGAGGTCATCGGGCACTGGCTCGATGATCGGGCGGCGAAAGACGGCGCTGACTCGGAGTAGAGCTATGAACACCGCAGACGTTCTGCGAGATTCGTTTCAGAGAGTCCGCGACCAGCTGTCAGTCGTGTTTGATGGGTTATCTGAAGAGCAACTGGCGTACCGTCCGCACGAGGACGCCAACTCGATCGCCTGGCTCGCGTGGCATCTGACCAGGGTGCATGACGACCACATGTCAGAGATTGCGGGTGAGCAGCAGGCCTGGGTAGCAGACGGCTGGGCTCAGCGGTTCAGCATGGAGCCGGATCCACACAACCAGGGGACCGGTCACGGGCCTGCCGAGGTTGCTGCGATTAGACCCGATTCCCGTCTGCTGCTCGGATACCAGGACGCAGTGCTGGCTCACACTTTCGAGTACCTGGGAGCGATCACGCCGGAAGAGCTGGACCGAGTGATCGACACGCGATGGGACCCTCCAGTGACCGTCGGCGTGCGGATAGTCAGTGTGATCAACGACAGCACTGAACACGCGGGACAGACCGTCTACCTGCGCGGTCTGGTCGAGAAGCGTCGCTGGTACTTCGTCTAGAGGCTTGAACTACGCCATCACCTGGCCGCCATCGCACTGAATCACCTGGCCGGTGATGTTGCTGGCGTCGTCAGAGGCCAGGAAAGCTGCGAGCGCGCCAATGTCTGAGGGCGTCTGTGGACGGCCAAGTGGGATCACCTCTTTCGCCGCAGCTTCGAACACCTCGTAGCGGTCCTTGCCGACAACTGATGTGTCGCCCTGTTTCTCGCGTTCCGACATCCAGTCCTGGTGGAATGCCGTCCAGATGCGTCCCGGCGCGATGGCGTTCGAGTTGATGTTCTCTGCCGCGAACTCGCGAGCCACGGCCTGCGTGTATGCGATGACCGCCATCTTCGTCGTGCCGTAGTAGGCGGTGACGTAACGAGCCGCTTTTGCAGCGACCGATGAGATGTTGACGATCTTGCCGTACTTGCGTTCTCGCATGTGAGGCAGAACGGCCTCCGTAACATCAGACAGGCCCTTGACATTCACTTTCCAGGTGAACTCCCAGTCAACGTCTCGGAACGCGACTCCGGTCGAGCCTGGTGCGCCTGCGACACCAGCGTTGTTCACGAGAACGTCGATCTGACCTGCCTCGGAGAGGATCTTTCCGACTGCAGAGTCGATGCTTTCCTTGTCCGTCACGTCCATCCTGGCGGTGTAGGCTTTGCGACCCAGCGCTCGGACCTGCTCAGCGGCGTTTTCTGCGTTCTCTTCGCTCAGATCTGCGATGGCGATGTCAGCTCCCTGTTCAGCCATGCGAAGAGCGATTCCGAGGCCAAGCCCCTGGCCGCCTCCTGTTACGAGCGCAACTTTTCCGCTTAGGTCTGCGAGCATTTTCAGTTCCTCTGATTTGTAGGTCTTGTGGGGTTCGGGCGTAACACTGCCGGAAGAGGCAGTGCATCTTAACCCGCTCTCTCCGTGTTCGCCGGAACCTTTCGATCGCAGTTCGTCCTTTCAGCCACTGGCGCTGTCACGGGTTAAGATGTGGCCTCCAACCCGCAATTCAGCTTAGGAGCAAGTATGGTCCCGCCCGTCGTCACCAAGGACACGAAGTATGAGCCGGTGCCCGGCTGGGCGAAGATCCCACACGGTATCTGGCTGCGAGAGGCGACGGCTGTGACGGTCGATGAGGATGACCGGGTCTATGTGTTTTGCCGCGGAAACGTGCCGGTGCTGGTGTTCGACCCTGATGGCAATCTGATCGACTCCTGGGGCAACGACAATCCGCCCGGTGATGTGAGGATCGTCCGTGACTCGTATGGCAACGCCATGCAGTTCTGGAACACCTGGTTCACCAGGACGCACGCCATCACCGCTGACGGCTCAGGCAATCTCTGGCTTGTGGACGACGTGGGCAACCAGATCCACAAGATGAGCAAGGACGGCGAGTTCTTGCTGACTATCGGGACAGGTGAAGCCACGCCTCGGGAGAGCGGCGACCCGTTCTGTCGTCCAACTGACGTTGCGGTGTCTGAGAAGACCGGTGAGGTGTTCATCTCTGACGGTTATGGCAACTCACGAGTTCACAGGTACAGCCCGGATGGCGAGTTCATGGCGTCGTTCGGAGAGTCGGGCACGGACGCTGGACAGTTCAGCCTGCCCCACAATTTGGCATTGCTGGATGACGAGGAGATCGTCGTTTGCGACCGTGAAAACCACCGTGTGCAGGTGTTCACACTGGACGGCAAATACCTGCGTGAATGGCGTGCGCATAAAGCGGTGGCCGTCGAGGTTGTTGGCACCGGTGCCGATGCGCAGATCTATGTCGCCGAGCAGGGACCTCCGCCGGTGCAGCAGGGCGTTGCGAGGCTCGGCAACCGGGTTGATGTCTTCACGCGAGATGGCGAGCTGATCACGCGATTTGGCGCCGATCACTATGGTCAGGGGGCGGACCAGTTCCTGTGGCCGCATTCGCTGGGAGTCGACTCACGCGGAGACGTTTACGTGGCTGAAGTATCGTTCGTTGAGTGGGGTCGGCACCAGCAGCCTGTGGTCGACAACCCGGCGAGCCTCAGGAAGTGGCGACGAGTCAGCGGGTAGAGGGCACATCGGCCGACTGGAACAGAGACGGAGTAACGACGATGCAGCAGCGGGAATATGGCAACACGGGCGAGATGCTTTCGATCGTCGGGTTCGCAGGCATCGTGGTCAGCAAAGTCGATTCTCGAACCGCAGCCGACGATGTTTCGTGGTCCATCGACCATGGAATCAACTACTTCGATGTCGCTCCTGCTTACGGCAACGCGCAGGACATGCTTGGGCCGGCGCTGGAGCCACACCGAAACGATGTGTTTCTTGCCTGCAAGACGAAGTATCGGGATGCAGAGACCGCTCGCGAGGACCTGGAGAACTCGCTTAGGCTGCTGAGGACGGACCGGTTCGACCTGTATCAGCTGCACTCGATGGCGACCTGGGATGATTTCGAACAAGCGACCGGACCGGGCGGCGTGCTGGAAATGGTTTCGAAGGCCCGTGACGAGGGCTTGATCCGCTACATTGGCTTCTCGGCCCACTCGTCCGAGGTTGCGGTCGAGCTGATGAGCCAGTTCCACTTCGATTCGGTTCTGTTTCCGGTCAACTGGGTGAACTTCTTCGAATCGGGATTCGGCCCGAAGATCATGGAGAAGGCACAGGCAGAGGGCACCGCTCGTCTTGCGTTGAAGGGGATGGCGTCACACAAGCTGGCGGACCCAACTCAGCGTGTTCGTGAGAAGTGCTGGTACTACCCGGTGGAGGATCCGGAACTGGCAGCGCTTGCACTCAGATATACGTTGTCGCAGCCGATCACCGCGGCGGTCCCGCCCGGGGACCCCGAGCTATTCCGGCTTGCGGTGGAGATCGCCAGCGATTTCGCGCCGATCACCGAGGAAGAGACCGAGCAGCTACGCGAGCGAGCAAAAGGCCTGGCTCCAATATTCGAGCTGGCGCACGCTTAGCAGCATCACCCGCTGAAGCGTGCGATTCGATACGGCTCCAGCAGGTCTATCTGGGCTGAATCGAGGATCTCCAGCGCGGCGAACTCTCCGGTGAGCGGGGCGAGAGTCACTCCGCTGTGCATCACCGCGAAGTAGAGGTTCGGAACCGAGTCCGCGAAGCCGATCACCGGAAAGCCGTCTTCGGGCATGGGGCGCATGCCACGACGGATCTGCTTCACCTTCGCTGTCCCGAGCAGCGGGATGAAGTTGGCAACCTCTCCGATAAGCTTTTCGGCATCGTCGTCACTGGTGTCGCCGACCGAACCTTTGTGCGTTCCACCGTGAACCATCACTGAGCCGTCTGCGAATTGCCGAACGTTCATGAGCGGTTCAGGTAGGTCTCGTGGCGTGTGCATGCAGACAACGTTGCGAAAGATTGGGCTTAACGGCTCTGTGACAACGGTTGCCCCCGGACTCGTGGTCTGCGGAAACTCGATGCCCGCCATCGCTGCCAACCCGGTCGTTTCGTAGCCTGCGGCCAGCACCAGCACGTCACATGGCAACTCCTTGCCGCTGGCAAGAGTGATGGCTGTTGCGGCGGACTTACCCTCTGCGCTCGGCTCAGTTGTGATCGCGGTGACTGGGTCGTTGGTTATCACGTCGGCGCCGGCCTGCTGAGCGAGATTCAGGCAGGTGCGAACCACCCTCTGAGTGTCGACGTGCCCTTCGATGCCACA
This sequence comes from Dehalococcoidia bacterium, assembly GCA_028285005.1. Taxonomy (GTDB): domain Bacteria; phylum Chloroflexota; class Dehalococcoidia; order Lucifugimonadales; family Lucifugimonadaceae; genus JAJCYX01. Next base: position 105,195 of record JANQQP010000004.1, read on the forward strand.
GTAGACAGCTGAGGTAAAGGGCTCCATGACGACCCCGGGCTCCATTGCACGAGCGTGGTCCCTCGACATCTCGATGACCGGGTACCCCCACGATCTCAGCCTTTCGGCCTGATCCAGGAGGTCGGCAGCCCCATCTTCGGTTGCTGTCCACCGCATCTCACCGCCCCAGCGCAGGCCGATATCTGCGTTGAGATCTCGTGCGAAACGCGGCCACATATCGAGTGAGCGACGGTTGAGGTCGTGGTACTGGCGAGGTTCTTTGTCTCGCGAGTTGATCCATGCGTAGGAAGCGAGGGTCGCTCCGCTGCCGGGCTGGCTGCCCTCGACTACCGTGACGTTGCGATGCCGTCTCGTCAGTTGAAATGCGATGGCGGAGCCGATGATGCCAGCTCCAACGATGATGATCCTGGAATTAGGGTTCATGGATTCTCTGCTGAGACGAGAGTTTGGTCGTATCTGTCACCCTGCCGACCGATAACGTCACGCTACACCCGGGTGGCCTGGCGTTCACTAGCCCTTTCAACCCATGTCAGTCCATGCGGCTCTTAATGAACTGGAGTACCTCTCGCGGGTTCATCCTGCCCAGCTGCGTGGTCGAGTACATCGATGCCATGACGATTCCATCCGGGTTCAGGACGAACTCGGCCGGTTGGACGATCGTTCTTTCCTGCCTGACGCCCGAGACGGCACCGACCGCTTCGATCTGCTCGGCATCGACCGAGTAGCCAATCGGGAACGTGATCTCGTTGTCCTCCGTCATGATCCTTGCACCGACTTCGCCGTCAGCGCTTGCCGCGATCACCTCGATCCCCAAGCGTTCGAAGAGAGGAAGGTTGGACTGCACCTCGGCCAACTGCCGGGCACAGTAGGGTCACCAGTGCCCACGATAGAAGGCGATGTAGGCCCACGATCCGGCCAGGTCGTCTGGCAACGTGATGCTTTCGTCCCTGAAGACTGGAAGCGCTATGGATGGGAACGAATCGCCTGGATTGAGCAAGGGTGATGCCTTCCTGAAAGCTGTTTGACAGGCAAATCGTGACACTGACCGACAGCGGTGTCCAGCGACGGTGTCGAACGCTATGTATCGACTATGGCGAGCTCAGTGGTGGCTCTTGCGGCGGCCATGGGCCGTCATAGTCTTCGTAGGAGGCGACTCGCCAATCATCATCGATTCGCCGGAGGAGCATTCGATGTGTCGGCGTGCCGCCTGAGGCCAGTTGAATCAGAGTGTGCGCTCTCGCGATGTCACCTGAAGTTTCGTTCAGCACGGTCCAGTCGAAGAGGCGGTCCTGCGGTGGAGCGTTTTCACGAGACCGCTCAATGAACTGTTCACGATCAAGCCCGTCTCTGAATTCGGGTGCGCTCAGATCCCACATCGCTTCGTAGTTACCGCCGAACACCGCCTGTTCAAACTCGATAACCGCTTCTGGCAGGGAGAGGTCGCGATCTCGTGTCGAGGTGAGCGCAATCACGGCTATCGTCACGTTTACCGCCACGACGATACCGATGAACCCGAGCGCTAGTTTCTTGAGCATCTGCCTACGATTCGTGCGGGCCTTCGATCAAAGCCTCCACCACATTCACGGCGATTTCTTCAGACGGATCATGCTCCCATCCACGGATCACCTTCCAGCCAGCTGACGTCAAGAGTTCCGTGTTTCGGCGATCGCGATCTGAGTTTCCATTGATTTTTGCGTTCCAGTATGTGCGATTCGATTTAGGCACACGGCAATGCCTTCGGCAGCCGTGCCAAAAACAGCCATCGACGAACACGGCGACTCGGTGTTTGGAGAACACTAGATCAGTCTTAATCGAAACATTGCCGACTTTGACGCGCATGTGCTTTCTAAATCTGAAACCAGCTCTGTGTAACAGACTTCTGACGACCTTCTCCGGGGAGGTATCAACGCTCTTGTTGGAACGCATTGACTTTGAGACGGCACTCGACGAAGACTTCGGCCACCGTCTTGTTTGTTGAGGCCTAGACAATGGCGTTATGAGGGTGAGTTACTTCCCCGTCTTGCAGGACCATAAGCAACTCCCCATGAGCCATGACCCAACTGAAGTTCACGCTACGTCGAAAACGCTGCTGGCTTGGATCAGAGTACGGCTTCTCAGCCAACCACTTCTCGAAAAAAGACGGTGCTAGTTCGGTTCCCGCGGCAAACCACAACTCGACTCGTTGAAGATTCCTCTCGTGCATGAAGAAGAGATGTCCTACTGCGATGTCTCGTTGTAACTTCTCTTGCCATGAATTCCGATGGTATTGGTACTCGAACGACGACCCTTTTCTTGCTGACTTCACTTCGTAGTCATTAAGGTCGATACCTTCGTTGGTTCCGGTACCTGGATCACCGGTCAGGATCGACGCGAACACTTCCCAGTCACTTGGACTTGCCACTGTGGAAGGTGATATGTCTCTCGCCTTGTAGAGGCGAAGCTTTCCCTGAAGTGGACCAAACATGTAGGCATGAAAGAACATGAGTCCTTTCTCGAAATCGAGGCTTGTCGGAGGCTCAACCAAGAGGCAGCACTCTCTGGGCCGTGTATGGGTCTGTAGAGAGTTCCTGGGGATCTTCCTTAACTAAAGGAACGGTGGATCCTCCTAGTAGTAGAGGCGTAAGGTAGTTTCTTGACAGAAACCTGATGACAGGTACGCAAACGGCGTCGCCCAATGCGCTCATTGCCTGATTCGGTGACACTGCGTCCAGCGGAAAGTCTGATGAGCCCTGAAGCCCCGCGTATTCGATTGGGGTCATCCATCGGACCCGCGCCTCGCCATTTCCGGCTTCTACTAAGGCCTGCTTGCTTGAGCCGCCTTTTGTGGTTCTAAGACAACCGCTGATCTCATCAGCTCGTATCTCCCATGCCGTCTTCCCACTTCGTGTTCTCCGAAATGCAGTAGCCCAACCCACACTGCGAACCCTTTTCATAAGTTCCAAGCGTTTCATTTGGCCGGTAGACAACTGCGAAAGGAATTTCTCTGAGCGTTCTTCATCCCACCATCGTTTATCTTCGGGTGCCATGTGCTCCACGACCGAAGCAAGTTTGGTGAGTTTAGGCTTCGGCGGGTGCAAACTGAGCGCGTGCAGCTCGAGATGTGGGTGTTTTTTTGCGAAATCAAGAATCCACTGAGGACGTATCGACGATGAGAGCCACGCATTCGCGTGCATAGGCCTATCGAGCATGCCAATTATGAATAGTCTTTGCCGGCTCTGAGGCACGAACGACTTGGCGTCAAGAACAACCAGATCGCAGGAGTAACCGAGGTCATTGAGGACTTTGACCACCGACGCCAAGTCCTGTCCTTGCGCGGACGAGCCCAATCCAGAAACATTTTCGATGAGAATTGCCCTCGGCCGTTTGCTTCCCATTCTCTCGACGAGATTCGTGAACGCCCAAAAAACGCTGGACTGATTGCCACTTAGGCCAGCCCGGTTCCCCGCCAGAGACAAGTCTGTGCAAGGGAAAGAGGCCGTGAACAGATCAACGGTTGGCACAGATTCGGCGCGGACCGCCTTGATGTCTCCGCACACTAGATCATCGGAGCCGAAGCGAGCTTTGTAGAGCGAACACTTGACTGGGTCGATGTCATTCGCGAACACGACATCAAAGTCAGGCTCTAGCCCCTCCCTCACCAGTCCCATTCCGGCGAAGAACTCTGCTGCCGTAAGTGACATGTGGAATCCCCTTTTTAGGGGATTATAGGAGTTTCGTGCCTAAATGTAGGCTCGCACGTCGTTCCCATATGCATTCACCTGCCGGGACGGACGACGATGTTCATGAGTCGGCCCGGCACGAAGATCTTTTTGATGATCTCTGACCCGTCCGTGTAACGCTGGACCTTCTCACTGGCCATGGCAGCCTCTAACGCCGCGTCCTCAGACACACCAGCCGGCAGTTGCAGTTGTTCTCTAACTTTGCCGTTTATCTGGACGACGATTGTCTCTGTGTCGGAGGTGGCCTTCGCTTCGTCCCAGTCCGGTGTCGACTGCAGGTGAACCGAGTATCGATGGCCAGTCTGCTGCCACAGTTCTTCTGCAATGTGTGGAGCTAGCGGAGCCAGGTGCAGCAGCAGTCGTTCGATGGCGGACGTCCAGGTTTCGCGTGAGACGCCGTTGGAGTCCGCGATTCGGCTCAGGTCATTCGTGTACTCCATCAGCGCAGCGATCGTCGTGTTGAACTTGAACTGCTTCATATCGGTAACGACCCGTCCGGTCGTTACGTGCGACATGCGTTCGAGCTCTCGCTCCGCTTTGGGGTCACTCTGTGTTGGATCAGTCGTGTCCCGTAGTGTCAGGTCCCACACGCGGTGCAACCATCGAGAAATGCCGTTGATCGCCTGGTCCGACCAGTCACCACCCTGGTCCCAGGGTCCCAGGAACATCAGGTAGCAACGCAGAGTGTCTGTGCCGAAGCGCTCGACAATCGGCTCCGGGTTCAGCGGATTGGCCCGCTTCGAGATCTTCATGTGGTCGCGGGTCAGCGTGCCCTGGTTGAACAGCCGAGCATAAGGTTCATCAAATTCGACGAAGCCGATGTCTCGCAGCGCCTTGTTGAAGAAGCGTGAGTAGAGCAGGTGCATCACTGCATGCTCGGCACCACCCATGTACTGATGGACCGGCACCCACTGCTTTACTCGTTCTGAGTCGAACGGCTCCTCCATCAGACCGGGGCTAGTGAATCGGAGGTGATACCAGGACGAGTCGACGAACGTGTCCATCGTGTCGGTCTCGCGTTTGGCCGCGCCATCGCAGTTAGGGCAAGTCGTGTTGACGAAGTCGTCATCCAGTGTCAACGGTGACTGACCGGTGGGAGTGAACTCTACGTTTTCTGGCAGCAGCACCGGTAGGTCCTGCTCCGGCACAGGCACCGTACCGCAGTTATCGCAATAGAGGATCGGGATCGGTGTACCCCAGTAGCGCTGTCTCGAAATCAGCCAGTCGCGCAGGTGGTAGGTGACTGTTCGGCTGCCCCAACCATTCGCTTCGATCTTGTCTGCGATCTTCTGCATGCCTTCCTGGCTTGGAAGGCCGTCAAACTCGGCCGAGTTGACCTGGGTGCCGGGAGCGATGTAGGCCTCGGCCAGTGCCTCGCCCGACCAGCCGTCCGGTGCAACGACGACACGAATCGACAGACCGAATTTCTTTGCGAATATGAAGTCACGTTGATCGTGAGCCGGCACACCCATGACCGCGCCGGTTCCATACGTGGCCAGCACGTAATCTCCGATCAGGACCGGAACCTTCTCGCCATTCAGCGGGTTGGTGGCGAATGCACCGGTGTGTACCCCTGTCTTCTCGCGCTCGGTCGAGGTGCGCTCGATTTCAGACTGCTTCCGGGCGTTCTCGATATAGGCGTCGACTTCTGCCTTCTGGCCGGGCTGCGTCAGAGTTTCGGCCAGCGGATGTTCGGGTGCGAGTACGACGAATGTGACGCCGTAAACGGTGTCGATGCGGGTGGTGAAGGTCTGGATCTTGTCCGCATCGCCCGCTTCGACATATTCGGAGACATCGAAACCGATGGTCACGCCGGTCGAGCGGCCAATCCAGTTCCGCTGCATCACTTTGATCTTCTCGGGCCAGTCGATGCTGTCCATTTCGAGAAGCTCGTCTGCGTAGTCGGTTATGCGGAAGAACCATTGCGGCATCTCGCGCCTGACCACGGTGGTACCACAGCGCTCGCACGCGCCGTCTTTGACCTGCTCATTTGCCAGCGTTGTCTGGTCTTTCGGGCACCAGTTAGCCGCACCGTTCTTCCGATAAGCAATGTCCTTTTCAAAGAACTTCAGAAAGAAGAACTGGTTCCACCTGTAGTAGTCGGGGAGACAGGTGGCGAGTTCGCGGCTCCAGTCGTACGAGGCTCCCATCAGGTTGAACTGCCGCCGCATGTTGTCCATGTTGGCGATGGTCCATTCACGCGGGTCAATGTTGCGCGAGATTGCTGCGTTCTCGGCCGGTAGACCGAATGAGTCGAAACCCTGCGGATGCATGACGTTGTAGCCCTGCATCCGCATGAAGCGAGCGTGGGCATCGGCAGGCGTGTAGGCGAACCAGTGGCCTATGTGAACGTCGCCTGACGGGTACGGGAACATCGTCAGGGCGTACCAGTTCTCTTTGCCCGGAACCGAATCTTCAGCTTTGTAGAGCTGGTCTGCAGCCCAACGGCCCTGCCACTTCGCTTCGATGTCCGCCGGTGAATACTTCACGGCGGCATTGCGTTCTGTTCTCGAAGCGATGTTGGTCAACTCAGTACTCCGCGCTGGCTCCAGGTGGCGGTCATGGCAAGTCTCCAGTTGCCACAAGTTTACGCACTCGCCACATGGCTGAACCTTCTGACGTTGAGGTGCCATCGACGCACTCTACGACGAATATCGTCATCGCAAGATGCCGAATTCTAGCAATAGCAGGCACGTAGGCGACGAGCAGGTTAGCTGTCAACGAGCACCAGTTCATGGCCATTGGCGAGGATTCGATCGCCGCCGGTTGCTTGCAACATGACGGCGAACTGCGGTTTCTCCGGGGTGAAATCGGAGACCAATGTCTTCATGACATCGAGGTCTCTACGACCTGTGACCGGGTTCGCATGAGTGACCAGGCAACGAGTGACTGGTTTCGTCACCTTGAACTCGGTGTTGCCAATGGCTATTCGTTTGCCGACCCAGGACATCTCCTCGAAGGGTTTGCCGAGGCCGCGTACGACGATATTTGAACGAAACCTGCGGCCGTCGATACCGGTTTCGTTTAGCGAGTCGCCAAGTGCGGCGAGGCTCTCTTCACTGTGCAGGGTGACGAGTCCGGCCGCCGTGTCGTGGAACAGCGGCTGTTCGCCATCGCCGACGAGCGTAACGGGACATCGCTCGGGATGATTGGTTAGAGGGTTGTCTGGCAAGGTTGCAACGTAGTCCGTGAAGGCGAGTTCGATGGTTCTTCTCTCGTTGGGATCGTCGATTCGCCCATCGATTATCTGCAGATCTTCTGCGTGAATTCGCAATCGGTTGCTGTTCTCGTCTAACTCAGTTATCAGCGTCGCAAGCGCTGGCGTGTTCACAAGCCCGACGAAGTTATGTTTGGTCTGCCAACTCCAATCGTCAGGGTTGCCGGCGTTTCTGAAACGGAATCCGAGCACGCGATCGCCGACCACACGGCCATCTTTGGTGAGGCTGATCGCTTCCAGTCGCTCTGGAGTGAGTGACTTAACCGGATGTCTGTAGAGCTCGGAAACGGTGATCATGGGTTGTTGCCGAGAAAATGGGAGAGTTGTTGTGAGTCTGGCGCTGAGACTTCAGCCAGTAGCTGCGCCGAGCGCCAACGACACGCTCCGTACACTGTACTTTCACACGTTTCCTGATGCGATACGTAGTTCGACTGGTCGCTTCGCCTGCTCATCCTTGACACGATTTTCCAATGCTACGTAGTATCGAGAGACATATCGTGGGTTAACATCCACGATTAGAACAAGTTAACAATTACGGCCAGGTAGGAGCGTCCAGCATGGACATCGTCCTAACGGCCGTCCTGACCGCCCTTGTGATAGGGGTTCTAGCAGCTGCAGGTGGTTTTTACCTGCGGAACAAGCTAGCGTCGAACTCGATCAGAGCCTCGGAGAACGCTGCGGAGCAACAGATCCGCCGAGCCGAGGCCAGAAGCAAAGAGATCCTTCTCGAAGCGAAGGAGCAGACTCTTCAGTTACGCACCACGACTGAAGAGGAGTTGAGGAGAGAGCGCCAGGAACTGCAACGGACGGAGAGCCGTCTGGAGGCCCGTGAGGAGAACCTCGAAAACAGGGCCGGGTTGCTGGAGCAGCGAGATGCAGAGCTACGCCAAACACGTGATGCACTGGAAGAGGAGCAGCGCGAGCTGGCCTCGGTCAGAATGCAGGAACAGGAAAGGCTTGAGCAGATCTCCGGCCTTTCAATGGCGGACGCCCGACAACTACTCCTTGACCGTGCTGAAGAAGAGGTTGAGTTTGAGCTAGCCCGTCGCTACCGCGACTCGGAACTCCAGGCAAGAGAGGAAGCGGACGGCAAAGCGAGGCAGGTCCTCGCTTCGACCATTCAGAGACTGGCCTCAGAGGTCGTCTCAGAGGTCACTGTGAGCAGCGTGCAGCTGCCCAGTGATGACATGAAGGGCAGGCTCATCGGCCGAGAAGGCCGAAACATTCGGGCCATTGAGGCAGCTACGGGCGTCGACCTCATCGTTGACGACGTGCCAGAGACGGTGACTCTTTCCTGTTTCGACCCGATCAGGCGGGAAGTTGCACGTGTTGCGCTGGAGCGCCTGATACAGGATGGCAGGATCCATCCGGCTCGCATCGAAGAGTCTGTCGAGAAGGCCCAGCGTGAGGTTGATGAGACCGTGCGCAAGGCTGGTCAGCAGTCTCTTTTCGACGCCAATGTGAAGGGTCTCCACCCTGAACTGGTCAAGCTGATGGGGCGCCTGAAGTATCGGTACTCGTACGGTGAGAACGTGCTGATGCACTCCGTCGAGGTCGGCATTGTTGCCGGCATGATCGGTGCTCAGATCGGAGCTAACCCGCAGCACTGTCGTACGGCAGGCTTTCTGCACGACATCGGCAAGGCACTTACCCACGAGGTCGAGGGACCACACGCTGAGATCGGCGCTGACATCGTCTCGAAGTACAACATGCCGGCACGAGTGGTGACTGCGATTCGCGAACATCACGACCGCGAGATGACGACTGTCGAGTCGTTCGTGGTCGCAGCGGCCGACGCTGTCAGTGCGGCGCGGCCGGGCGCACGGCACGACACCGTGGAGAACTACATCCAAAGGTTGCAGGCGCTGGAGGACGTGGCGAGAGGCTTCGAAGGCGTCGAACGTTGCTATGCAATCCAGGCAGGACGGGAGATCCGCGTGCTTGTGCGGCCGGAAGACGTAGACGATGCGCGTGCGGCCGTGCTCGCCCGAGACATAGCCAAACGTGTTGAGGAGACGCTGGCGTATCCGGGTCAGATCAGGATCGTTGTGATCAGGGAGTCTCGGTCGGTCGAGATAGCCACGTAGTACAATTCGAATAGAAACCCGAGATGGCGGAGCGGGAGCTTGATCAACAGGCGGCCTTGCTCCGCCGTTTCGCGTCTTTAAGAGAGGCACAATGAAGTGATCGGCAAGGACTGCTGATCTTGGAAAGCTATCGGAAGTCGACATGCGCATATTGATGGTTGGTGACGTGGTCGGGTCAGGGGGCCGGCGCACGGTCAAGAAGATCCTGCCGAAGCTGCGACACGACCTTGCGTTGGACTTTGTGGTCTTGCAGGGCGAGAACCTTGCCGGTGGCTTCGGTCTGACACTGGAGACGGTGTACGAGATGATCGAGGCTGGAGCTGACATCATCACTACCGGAAACCACGTCTGGGACAAGCGAGACATCGTCCGAAAGCTAGATGATCCCTCGTTTCCTGTTCTGAGACCTCTCAACTACCCGCCGATGAACCCGGGACGCGGGGCAAGTGCAGAAGGGCCGGTCGGCGTAGTCAATCTCATCGGCAGAGTCTGGGTTGGCGAGTTCGACTCGCCGTTTGCAGCGATCGATGACCTGCTGGCGGGCGACTGGGCCAAAGGAAAGCCAATCGTTGTCGACCTGCATGCGGAAGCAACGTCGGAGAAGGTCGCACTCGGATGGCACCTTGATGGGCGGGTTTCAGCGCTAGTTGGCACTCACACGCATGTTGCGACGGCCGATTGCCGCATACTGCCGGAGGGCACTGCGTACGTGACGGACCTTGGGATGGTCGGCGGAACCGAGTCAGTGATTGGCATGCATGTTGAGGAGGCTCTTGACCGGTTTTTGACTGGAGTGGGGCGACGGTTTCGACCTGTTGAGAACGGACCGATGAGGTTCAATTCGGTGATGATCGAGGTTGACGACTCCACGGGCAATGCGGTGTCGATAGAGAGAGTCGACAGGGAGTTGGAGCTTTGACCGGCGAGAGTGACGTTTCACGATACGAGCCTGCTGCCAGGCCGTGGCGGCCCGACTGGCCTGTCGAGGTCGATCTTCATCTGCACACCACTGCCTCGGATGGATCACTATCTCCCACTGAGCTGATCAATCAGATCCTGCAGACGACCCTCAAAACTGTAGCGATCACCGATCATGACTCGACCGAAGGTGTGGACGAAGCGATGGCGGCGGCTGAGGGTTCTGAGTTGACCGTCATCCCGGGAATAGAGTTCGGGTCAGAGATCGGCGAGTCCGAGGTTCACTTGATCGGTCTGTTCATCGACCACAACTCTGCCGCTTTGCAGGCTGCTCTGCGACGATTCCGGGACCAGCGCATAGAAGCCGCGCAGAACATGGTCAAGAAGTTGAATGACCTCGGCATGGATATCACATGGGAACGGGTGAATGAGCTCGCAGGCGGCGCTGTGGGCCGGCCACACGTCGCTCGGGCACTGCTTGAGAAGGGCTACATCTCTTCTATTCGTGAGGCGTTCGATCGCTTCATCGGCAACGACGGGCCGGCGCGAGTGCCTCGCCCGAAGTTCACACCTGTTGAGGCGCTGGAGATTGTTCACGCCGCTCGAGGAGTCGGCATCGTCGCTCATCCCAGGACAGTTGATGATCTCGAATCGGTTCTTCCGCCGCTTGCCGAGGCAGGGCTGGCAGGGATTGAGGTCTTCGCTGAGAAGTATGGCGCTGAGCACCAGCAGCGATATATGGACATCGCCGAGAAGTACTCGCTGATTCCGGGCGGCGGGACGGACTATCACGCATTTGGGAGCGAAAACGAGGTTAAGCCCGGGATGAGTGGGCCTCCGCCTGAAACGGCTCGACTGTTTTTCGAGGCGGCTCTGCAGAAGCATGACGGCAACCCCGGGTTTGTTCCCGAACGCGATCTGTAGTGGACTGAGATGGAAGCACTGGCAACGGTCCTGCTGCTCATCGGAGCCTACTTCTTTGGCGCGATCCCAACTTCCTACTGGATGGCCCGTGTCATTCGCGGGATCGACATTCGCAAGTATGGAAGTGGCAACGTTGGCATTTCGAACTTCGCCCGGCACGTCGGCAGGAGATGGGCCGTTCCGGTCATCATCTTTGATGTAGCGGTTAAAGGCCCGCTGCCGGTACTGCTGGCATCAAGCAAGGTGCTGGACCTTGGCCTGACGGTTGAAGTCGGCGCCGGGTTGGCGGTGATCCTCGGTCATAACTGGTCGATATTCATTCGGTTTTCAGGCGGACGCGGCATGGGTACCGTGCTCGGGGTTGTGGGTTCGCTGAGCTTCGTGCTGGTCTGGATCTACTTGCTTACGTCGTTCTCGATTTGGCTCATCACCTGGGGCATTAGTGGCCGCAGGGACAGTTCGGTTAGCTGGGTCATATCAGCAGCGCTGCTGCCGGTCTATTCGGTGATTCTCGACCTTGAGCCGGAGATCACCTACTACACTCTGATCTTCCTTGGCATCACTATGCTCAAGCGAGCCACGTCCAACGATCCCTCGTACTGGAAAGAAGTGAACGGTGTGGTTCCGGCAGCCAAATTGCTGCTGGTGAGAATCCTGTTCGACCGGGACACCCTGTCTAGAGAAGGCTGGGTTGGGCGGAAGCCCGTCATAGACGTCTCATCTGATCCACAGGACTCCCCGAACTAGACTGAACACGGCCTATCGGCCCTCGTTCGGGCTATTCGATAGACTCCCTTAGATGCAGCCATCTCAAGCACCAGAGCAGACGGACTTCACTTACTGCAAGCGACACCCGGACACCGAAACCAATCTGCGGTGCGGCAGGTGCGGTGATCTGATCTGCCCGCGCTGCATGGTGACATCGCCTGTTGGCGCTCGCTGCCCATCATGTGCACGTATCGGCAGGCCGGCGATTCTCGACACAACTTCGACTGAATTGAGTCGAGCGGTGCTCGCTGGCGCAGGTGCGGCGATTGCCGGTGCGTTGCTGCTGGCGGTTTTGGTGCGAGTGCTGGTCGCGATACCTGGGATCAGTTCAGGTATCGGGATATTCATAGCTGCGGCCGGCATCGCCGCGCTCGGCTACGGTGTTGGCGAGGCGATCAGGTACGGCTCCGGAAAGAAGGTCGACAAGCGACTGAGATATGTGGCTGCCGGCTCGGTGTTCCTGGCCTGGGTTGCCACTGCCACGTTCCTGCCCATATTCAACGTGTCCTCGGGCTTTCTCGGAAGCCCGGTAGGAATCGTTGGACTTATCATCGCCTTCTACGTGGCGAACAACAAGGTTCGGATCTAGGCGACTACTGCCGGTGAGCTAGACCTTTGTTGGAATGATCTCGTTGCTGCCGCTTTCGCGATAGCGCATCGCCTCGTCGACCATGTCCTGGATCGAGAGTTGCGGATCGTAGCCAAAGTCGTCTCTGGCTGCGCTGAGATCGTATTCGTAGAAGGTCGGGTTCATCGGCAAGTTGACGCGGGTCACTGGAGCACCGGTCTTCTCTGCCATGTACGGGACGACCGTGTCCCATGTGAACGGCTCTTTCGATGCGATCTGGTAGACCTTGCCAAAGGTGTTCGGGTTTCCTACGGCCCGGTCATATGCGTGAACGATCTCACGCACCTCGATCATTTGCTTCTTCCAGGGGCGACCGTTGCGGTCGCAGGCGATAATCAGGTGAGGCTCGCCTTCGTAGGCGTTCCGCATCTCCTCGTACGTTGCCCGGCCTTCATCATCGGTGCGGCCTTCGAACTGGTCGATAAAGGTCTTGAGATGGAACTGGCGGAAATCCAGGACTTCGCCGGCGCCCCAGACGTTTGAGAACCGGATCACCGTCGCCGGAAGGTGTTCGTGCCGGACGTATCGGTCGACGAGGTGCTCATCGAGAACCTTGGTGTAGCCGTACCAGTCGGTCGATGAGAGTGGCAGGGAACGTTCGGCGATTGGCTCAGCGATGCCTTCAGGCGGATACTTCGACATCGTGGCATCGGTGCTGGTCAGGATGATGTGTTTCAACGAGTCACCGAGTCCAAGCGCAGCCTCAAGCACGTTGAACGTGCCTTTGACGTTGGTATCGAAGTACTGTTCGGGCGTGAACGGACCGCCAGCCTGAAACGCTGCCCCGAGATGGAGGATCACCTCCTGCCCGGCCGCCGCGGCGTTGACGTCCGCGCTTGATGCCAGGTCACCTTCGACTATCTCAGCTCCGATCTGCTGGAGCTTCTCGGACTGCCGGTCGCCGGGCCACACGAAGCCTCGGACATCGTGCCCATTCTGAAGATAGTGCCGGGCAACATTTGCGCCCACTCGACCAGTTATTCCAGTGACTAGGATTTTCATTCGTTGTTTCTTTACCTGATTACCGTCTCGTGCTGTTTGTACACTCGAGTGTATAGCTCTTCATCTACTCCTACACCGAGTCCGGGGGTGTCTGGCACGCTGTAGCAGCCGTTCTCGAACTCATAGCCCTGCATGTTGTAGAGCTCGAAATTCAGTGTTGAATCCTCAGCGATGACAAAGCGTTCGGTGACTGCTCCGAACTGGATGTCACCGCGCAGCCCAATCGCCGCAGCGTTGTAGTTGTGCGGGCAGATCGTCGTCTCGTACCCGGCCTCTTCGATATCCAGCGCCAGTCGGTGGAAGGGCCAGAAGCCCATGTCCAACATGTCAGGCTGGATACCGTCCAGCAGCTTCTCTTCCATGAGCTGCCAGTAGATTGTGTTACGGCCGCGATGACTTTCGCCGTCGACAATCATCGTCTCAGGAGACCAGCGGTCTCGCCAGTCTCTGAGCGATCGGTAGTCGTCGACATTCTCGGTGACCATCTCCTCCATCCAAAAGACGTTTGATTGCGCCGTTTCACGCACGAAAGTCTCTAACAGGTCTAGCTTGCCGTCATAGCCGTTGTTGGCGTCAACCAAGATCTTGATGTCTGGTCCGACAGCGTCGCGAACGGTATTTACTACTTCGATGTCCCTGGCGACTCCGGCGTTTGGCTTGAACCAGCGTCCCGGACGTCCGAGCTTCAGTTTCACCGCTCGCCAGCCCTTTTCGATCGCTTGAGAAGCTTCGTTCGCGACTGCATCTGCTCCAAGCTCGGGATGGACGAGGTCCTGGAAGTAGAGGCTCGAGTCGTATGCCTCTACGCAGTCGCGTACCTTCGGACCGAGTAGGGCGTAAGAGGGAACGCCGAGAGCTCGGCCCATCAGATCGAAGATGGCGAAGTCGACATACCCGTTTTCTCGGAGCAGCTCCTCCCATCGCGGATTGACGCCCGTGACTCTGTCGCCACTGACTCGATAGAAGTCGAAGACATCCGCTCCTATCAGTTGACTGAGAAGTGAATAGAGCTGCGAAAGGGTGCCGCGGTTCATCGCCGGGCGGGCGTTGGTAATTCCGGTGAGTCCGCTATCGGTCTTGACCTGCACAAGCCACTCACGCTGGTTGTGACCGTAGTTTTCACTCTTCGAGTTCCTGCCAACGATGCGGCCTTCATCCGGTGCTCCGAAGTGAGTCTCGACAGGAGTGATAAGGATTTCGTTGATGGTGTGTTTTTCTGGCATCGATCAGTCGGGTCTTGGCTATATGTATGTACCGAATCGTTGAAGTGACGCTATGAGACTTTCCATTCGTGTGTTGCGTAGTGCGACTGAAACAAGTCTTCGTCAATTTCGATGCCCAGGCCGGGCTTCTCCTCGACTACGTAGGCACCGTCCCTGAATTCAGGAAATGGCCCATATATATGTGGGTGATTGCGTTCATCTTCGAGGGAGACGAACGTTTCGGTCGCGGCACCGAAAGCGATGTCAGCGAACGTTCCAAACGTACCGTTGCCGAAGTTGTGAGGAATCGACCGCACGCCGGTGCCGCTGAGCGCCCGATCAATCTCCATCCACTTGAGGAATCCTGCGCTCACGATGTCGGGCTGGTAGCCATCGATCAGGCCGAGATCGACGAGGTCCTGGAACGTATTGCTGATGGGATTTCGGTCTACCTCGCCGCAAACCAGTAGCGAATTTGAGCCGTACCTGGCCAACATCTCACGCATCGCACGGTATCCAGCTACGTCGTGAGTGATCATCTCCTCGAGCCAGAAGATGTCGGCCGAAACCGTCTCCCGGATGAAGTCCTCGAGCAGATCGTGGTGCCCGTCGTAGCCGAAGTTGGCGTCTACATATATCTGGAAATCGGGTCCGACAGCTTCCCGGACTCCGAGCACGACCTCAACATCTCGCTTCATTCCGGCCTCTGGCAGCATCCATCGACCGCCTCTGCCGGTCTTGATCTTCAGCGCGCGGTAGCCAGCAGCCTTCGCTTCAGCAGCCTCTTCGGCAACTTGTTTCGCCCCCTTTTCCGGGACGAGGAAGTCCTGGAAGTAGAGCGTGGTGTCGTAGGCCGGGACTGTGTCTCTGACCTTGCCGCCCAGTAACTGAACCGCCGAAACCGAGTGCGAATTGCCGTAGAGGTCGAACGCCAGAATCGAAAGCCATGGATGGTCTCGGAAGAGCCTTGAGGTTGATTCTCCAGCGCCGGTTACGACTCCGTCCTGAACAGCAAGCAACTGATCGACTTCAAGGCCGATTAACTCTTCTCGCAGCAGTTTCAGCAGGTCCTCTACTCGACCGTCCCGCATGAAGCGATTGGCGATGGTCACGCCCTCGAATCCGTCGTCAGTCTGAGCCCTGACAACCCATTCGAGTCTCTGCATGCCAATGTTGTCTATATAGGCGTTCTTACCGAGCTCTTTTCGGTAGTGGGACGGGACTGGCGTCACTGACGCCCTGGTAATCTTCATGCCTTTCAATTGCTCCGTGCTTGCATTCTCGTAGCGGTTCCCGAGCCTTCTCTTACGCCATGTTCCGGCGCAAAGCTCGCCCAGCTCTGGCGTGAGTGTGTTTGCCGTCTCGGATCACGAACCGACCGTTGACGATGACGTGTGGCATTCCGTCCGGACCGTTCCGTGGGTCTTCGAACGTGGCCCTGTCTATCACAGTTGCCGGGTCAAACAGGACGATGTCTGCGAACGCGCCCGGCTTTAACGCGCCGCGATCAGTGAGCGAGAATTTCTTCGCTGGAAAACCCGTCATACGCCAGATGGCGTCTTCCAGCGAAAGGATGCCTTCATCCCGAACGTACTTGCCGAGGATACGCGGGTACGTTCCCCACGCCCTCGGGTGTGGTTTTGAACCGCGGTCCAGTCCATCTGTGCCGATCATGGTTGATGGGTGTGCCATGACCATCCGCACGTCGCCCTCGTCCATGCCAAACGCCGCGACCAACACCTCATTGCCGTGCTCTTTGAGAATGCGGTTCGCCGCGTCTTCTCCCGTTAAGTCCCACTCCTCGACGAAGCTCTGCAGCGTTCTTCCCTCGAGTGATGGATCATCAGGGACCGAACACAGCAACACCTCGTCTGGCGACGACCTTCCCATGGCACCGCCAGATCCGGAGCCGAACGTCCCGTTCTGGACGAGGGCGAATAGCATGGTGCTGCGAGCCGTGTAGGGATACTGATCTGCTGTGACGTCTAGCCCGTCTGACTGAGCGGACTCGATCATCTCCAGCGATTGAGTGACCTTGCCCCAGTTCTCGGCCCCTACGGCCTTGTGGTGAGATATCTCAACGCCGCAACCGGCTGCTTTGCCGATGCCGATCGTCTCTTGTACGGCGTCCAGCAGGCCATCGCCCTCGTTGCGCATATGGGAGACATAGATGCCATCACGAGCGGCGACCTCCTCGGCCAGAGCAACAACTTCCGCAGTGTCGGAATACCTCCCAGGCTCGTACACGAGGCCGGTTGAGAGGCCAACGGCGCCGACTTCCATGCCCTCCGCAGTCATTCTGCGCATCTCAGCCAATTCGTCAGAGGACGGCGGGCGCTTCTCAACACCTCCCATGGCAGCGCGGCGCACCGTGTGATGGCCCACGAGAGCAGCGACGTTCAGGGATGGAGGGTTGCGGTCAACGGTCTCCAGGTAGTCGGCATAGCCGCTCCAGGGCTCGAAGGTTGCATCGACCTCCTGAATCGCTCGCATCTGTACCTGCGCAGACTCAGCAGGCGCCGCACCAAAGCCGCAATTGCCGACGATCACGGTTGTGATGCCCTGCAGGACGTTGTGAGTGACATCAGGCTCGGTGAGAACCTGGAAGTCGTCGTGGCTGTGAACATCGATGAAGCCTGGCGCTGCGGCCAGTCCGGAAGCGTCGAGCGTCTGAGCAGCCTCGCTGGATATCTCACCGACCGCGGAGATGCGGTCGTCGTCGATCGCGATATCAGCGCGTACTCCAGGTGAGCCCGATCCGTCATAGACGATGGCGTTTCGGATGATGAGGCGGTGCATGCGCGGGCGGGTTGAGAGAGTGCGGCTGGTGGTAAGTCGGCCGAAATCTAGCACGAATTCCCACTCAACGAGCGCGCCGAACAGAAGCGAATTAGCCTTGATCGTTGATCTGCGGTCTGGAAGAGCCGCTTACTCAGCGCGTCCGAAGTCGTCTTCGACCCGGACGATGTCGTCTTCGCCGAGATAGTCGCCAGTCTGGAGCTCTATGATCTCCAGCGGGTCGACAGAGGAGATGTTCTCTATCCGGTGAGTGACTGTCCGCGGAACGTCCATCGATTGACCTCTGCCGAGCGTGTGCTCCGCGCCATCGACCTGGACCTTCGCGGTGCCTCGAGCCACGACCCAGTGTTCATCCCGGTGCCTGTGCCACTGCAGTGAGAGGCGCTTGTTGGGCTTAACCGTCAGGCGCTTCGCCTGGAACCCGGGTCCGCTTGTAAGCACCTCGTAGGATCCCCACGGACGGTCCTCTTTGGTCCGGGAAGAGTTGGCCATGAATTCAATTGGCTCCTTCGCCGTCATCTGGTCGTCCTTTGGGACTGGTCGCCGGTCAGGGAGTCTATCGTCAGCTTGAGCAGAGTTGCGGGCGTCGCTGACACGGCCGTCTTGCATCAGTATTCTTGCGCCGTCAGCAGAGTCTATCCGTAACCTTCGAAGTACGACTGAGCCAAAAGTGGAAGTGACATGCCCGAACGACCAAACATTCTCTTCATTCTCACCGATCAGCAGCGATACGACTCGCTTGCATGCTACGGCAACGACTGGCTGCAGGTCCCGACCCTCAATTCCCTCGCTGACGAGAGCTTCGTATTCGAGGCCGCATATGTGACACAGCCTGTCTGTACACCCGCCCGCGCGTCGATCATGACCGGACTCTATCCGCAGTCAACCGGCTTGCATCGCAACAATATTCCACTGCCAGAAGATGTCCCCGTCATCGCAGAGATGGCGCCCGAAGAATACTACTGCGCCCACTTCGGCAAGTGGCACCTTGGTAATGACACGATCAAACAGCGCGGGTTTGACCACTGGGTGAGCGTCGAGGATTTTCATCGGCCGCGCTACACGAAGCGCGAGTACCGCAATGTAGAGGCCGACTACAACCAGCACCTGCGAGACCACGGAGTTGAGGTCCCATCGTGGGAGGTCTCGTACGAGGGATGGGTCGCCGGAGCGAATCTTCCGGAGGAGGTCACGCAGGCAGGGTTCCTTGGGAAGTCGGCATCCGAGTTCATCAGAGGCTACTCATCTGGAGACCATTCAGATCAGCCGTTACTGATGTACCTGAACTTCTTCGAGCCTCATCCGCCGTACACGGGGCCGCTGAACGATCTCTACGACCCTGCGGAGATGCCAGTTGGACCAGCTTTCTTGAAGCGGCCTGAAGATGGATCGCTTGTGAACCGTCTGAGGGCAGACCATTACATGGGTGGAGGCCTGAATCCGCTCGGCGCACAGGGCGGTGATGTCCACGACACGACGACCGAGGAAGGCTGGCGCAAGCTGCGGGCGCAATACTTCGCAAACATCACGCTGGTGGACCGACAGCTGGAGAAGGTGTTTGCCGCGCTGAAAGAGTCGGGAATGTGGGACAACACGGTGATCGTATTCACCAGTGAACACGGTGAGATGGCAGGCGATCACGGAATGCTAGAGAAGAGGTCGCTTTACGAACAGGCGTCACGAGTTCCGCTGCTCATGCGCGTGCCAGGAATGAACGAACAGCAGACTAGTGTGCCCGGTTCGTTCGGCCATGTTGACCTGGTGCCGACGTTGCTCGACTTGATGGGCGAAGAACGACCAGATCATCTGCAGGGCACCTCTCGAGTGCCGGTGCTGCAGGGTGAGGAGACGCTTGAGGGCAACGAGGTGTTCGTACAGTGGAACGGGATGGGTGATAGAAACCTGGGCTCTCCGGCGATTAACCGCATGGTGGCCGTGCCCTGGCGGAGTGTGGTGACGAGCGACCGGTGGAAGCTGAATCTTTCGCCGGGCGATCAGTGCGAGCTATATGACCTGAATAGCGACCCGGCCGAACTGGAGAACCTCTACGACAGGCCTGAACACCGCGACAGGGTGCGGGAGATGGCTGCGAGCATCAGGATCTGGCAGCAGGAGACCGGCGATACGATGCCGCTGCCGGCAGTTTAGGCGGAGGCTATCGCTGAGCACTTCGAGAAGTTGGAGCGGCGAATGGGATTCGAACCCACGACCCTCTGCTTGGGAAGCAGATGCTCTGCCAGCTGAGCTACCGCCGCTCGCATCCGTAGATATGCACATTCTAGCTTAGTCGGCACCGGCTTCAGGCAAGCCTGTGCCAATCTGCTTAGCATGAACGCTTTGAATGTAATCGCGAGAAGGCCCGGCGGGGTGCTGCGCCGGGCCTTCGATGCAACTGCTAGCGTCCGGGGACTGCGGAGCTAGTAGTACTGAACTGAAGTAGCGACTCCGGTGTCTGAAGTCTCCGGGGTTGCTGCAGGTGGCTCAAAGCCACGGAATCCCCGGAAACCGCCTCGGCCGTGGTGTCCACCAGACCGACCGTGGTGCCGGAACTTGCCGTACTCGGAACGCAACGTCTCCAGTGCTTCTGAGGGCCGTGCGTCAAGCCACGTGGCGATCTCATCGGACTCGGCCTGTGTAAGGACCTCGTCAGCAACGAGACCGGCCAGGAATGAGTCGAGCTCACCGTCGTTCTGCGCATGCTTCAGACCATGCCGATCGCTACGGCTGAGGTTGCTCAGCGCGTCTGGCTTACCGTTAAACCAGTCGCGGATCGCATCGGCCTCAGCGGTCGTGATGACACCGTCTTCTACTGCGGTGGTGAGCCGCTCCTCAAGCCGTTCTGCTCGAGCCTCGGACCGAGCTGTTTCGACCGCCTCGGATAGCTCTTCGGGACTAACCCCGAGCAGCTCCGCCACGCGATCGATTCGCTCCGATGATCCACCGAATCCGTGCGCGCTGGCGGCTGCGACGCTGGCTAGCGAAAAGACCGCCAGGACTCCCACAACTCCGAGGATCGTCAATTTACGTTTCATAGCTTCCCTTCTCCGTGCTGCTGCGCCGTGGCGCTTCTATTCGCAGTCCACATATCGAACTTAACTGTCCGGTATCGGCTCAGAATGTGACCTTTCTTAGAGTCTTCTAATGAGCCGAGTTGGCTATTCATGGCGCAATGCTTCGATTGGGTCAAGCGCTGCGGCACGAGCCGCCGGATAGATCCCTGCGACGAGTCCGATGCATGCCGCAACAACCATCGCCAGGATGGCGATATCGACGGACATCTGGGCATCGAACGTGGTGTTCAGGAACTGCACTCCACTGAACTGGTCCGTGATGATTGCGCCGATCAAGAGGCCCAGCAGGCCGCCTCCGATACTCAGTACCGTCGCTTCGGCGAGGAACTGCATGAGGACTGCAAGCCGCCTCGCTCCGATTGCGCGCCGGATTCCTATCTCCCGGGTGCGCTCTGTGACCGAGACCAGCATGATGTTCATGATCCCGATGCCGCCGACGAACAGCGAAATTCCACCCACGACTCCGAGGAAGAGCACGAGTACGTCTGTCGTCTCTTCGAGCGTCTCAGCGATGCCCGAACTGTTGGAGATCGTGAAGTCAGCGGTGCTACCGAAGTCGAGGCCATGTTGCAGTCTCAGCACGGCATCAGTCTGCTCCGCTGCCGCGTCGATGGAATCTGCGTCGTTTGCCTTGACGAGAATCTGGCTGACGTCGAGCTGATCTCCCGGCGCTGTGTTCGCCGCAAGCCGGGATTCAGCCGTGGTGATCGGGACGAAAACCTGGTCATCGACCCGAGTAAAGCCACCGATGGGCTCCAGGACGCCCGCGACTGTGTACAGGCGACCGTTGATCGAGAACTGCTGACCGGTCGCCTCCTGTCCAGGGAACAGGTTTGCGGCCAGGTTCGATCCGAGCACTGCGACATCAGTGCGGGCGCTGATATCCGCCGGTGAGATGTTCCTGCCGCTGGCGAGGTCGTATCCGTTGACCGGGAAGTACTCTGAGGTGATCCCCGTTGCGGAAGTCGTAAGCGCGGTGGCGCCGAGCGAAATCTCGGCATTGCCTGCGCTTAGCACAGGAGCCACGAGTTCTACATCATGGGTGTCGGGCGACGCCCCGATTGCAAGCGCATCATCGAGAGTGAGCGATTCGGCGTCGTCAGCAGCGAAGTTCAGGCTGACGAACAGTAGCTCTGCGCCCTGCGCAGATATCCGTGATGTGATGGAATCCTGTGCTCCTCGACCGATCGACATGAGGGCGATGACTGAAGTCACGCCGATGACGACTCCGAGTAGAGTTAGGGCAGAGCGAAGCTTGCTGGCGAAGATCGATGCGAATGCTGTGCTGAGGACCATGGAGGGGCTCAAGACATCACTCCCGTGCGGTAGATCTCCTCGGCCGGAACCTGTTCGGCCGGTTCATCAGACAGAACAAGCCCATCGCGAAGTGTCACGATGCGTCGAGTTGCCGCGGCAACTTCGGTCTCGTGGGTAACCAGAATCACCGTCATTCCGTCACGAGAGTTCAGCTCTTGAAGCAGAGAAAGGATCTCCTCTGTCGATCGGCTGTCCAGGTTTCCCGTCGGTTCGTCGCCGAGAAGCAGGCTTGGTCTTCCTACCAGGGCACGAGCAATGCCGACGCGCTGTTGCTGACCGCCTGAAAGCTGGTTTGGGCGGTGGTTCGCGCGGTCTGAGAGCCCCACGCGTTCCAGCGCGTCTTTGACCGCCTGTTTCCTGTCGAAGCCGCGCGGGTTGTAGCGCAGCGGCAGTTCGACGTTCTGAGCCGCCGTCAGCTGCGGAAGCAGGTTGTAACTCTGAAACACGAACCCGATGTAGCGGCCACGTGTGTCGGACAGTCGGTTGTCAGAGAAGGTGCCGACGTCGTAGCCGTTCAGGCGATAGCTGCCAGATGTCGGACGGTCGAGGCATCCGAGCATGTTGAGCAACGTGGACTTGCCAGACCCTGATGCGCCCATGATGGCGGCCATCTCGCGCTCCTCGATCGACAGGTCGATTCCGTCCAGCGCTGCGACGCTCTCAACACCTACCTTGTAGACCTTTCGCAGGTTTTCTAGTTCAACTACCGGTGTAGGCATCAGTTGCCTCCCCGGCCGCCGCCACCACCGCCACCCAGAGTGATAGAGGTGGTTCCGGTGGCGCCGCCCTGGCGGAGGCCGCCGAAGTTGCCACCGGGAACGAAGAGCTGATCAGTCGAAGGCAGGCCGACGTCACCGGCTATTGTCGCCAGGACAGTGTCGCCCTCCTCGACGCCGGACAGGACCTCGACGAACGTTCCATTGGATGAGCCGAGCTGGACTGGCACGGGCTCCGTTCCGCCCGACTGCATCACGTCCACCGTCGGGCTCAAGATCGATCCGCCGACAGCTGCGACTGGGACCATCAGCACGTCGGTAACCTGGCTGCTGATGATCTGGGCTGATGCGGTCAGTCCCTCGACCAGTGCAAGGTCCCCAGTGTCGTCCAGGGTTACGGTTACCGGGAAGCTGACCGCTCCCTGCTGCGACTGCTCAGCCTGGCCGATAGACGTGACCGTTCCTGAGAAGCGTTGACCTGTGACGGCGTCCAGAGAGACGCTCACCGGAAGGCCGACTTCGATAGAAAGAATGTCTTCCTCATCGACGGAGCTTTCCACGGCGATTACTGATGTATCGGCGATCTCGGCTATCACGTTCGCGGGTGTAACGGCATCTCCTTCTTCGAAATTGACGACCAGTACAGTTCCGGAAAAAGGTGCGAACAGGGTGGAGGACTCGTACGCAGACCTGGCGTCAGCCAGTTCCTGGGTGGCGAGCTCCAACCTCGATTCGGCTTCGGCCATGGTGGCTGCGGCTCCGTCTATCACCTGCTGGCGCGTTATCAGGGCCTGGTCCAACTCCGCCTCAGCAGAATCAAGTGCCGCCTGTCTGGCTGCGAGCAAATTCGGGTCCAGCAAGTCTTCCAGTGCAGACCTTGCGGCATCCAGATTGGACTGTGCGTTCGAGACGGCTTTCTCTGCGGCCAACACCAGCGTTGCGTTCGCATCCACTGCGTTTTCGTATGCCTCGCGAGCTTTTTCGACTGAATCCCACGCTGCTGCGATGTCAACTCTGGGCGTGAAGATCGTTGGGTCGATCGGTGACTCAGACTCTGGATCGACGTCATTGCGTGACATCGATGTCAGGGTCCAGATGATGACTTCGTTCCAGGGTGTTTCAGGGTTGTCGATCCACGGTGTTGTCGAGTCGAGATGCTGATCTGCGTACGTGGTGTAGATCTCGGTTAGCGTCACGTTCCAGCTATCGAGGATATCGTCCAGTGTCTGAGTCTCGAAGCCTTCTGGAGCCGCGCCGAGCCAGTTGAGCAACTCATCCCTGTAAGCCGACTCAGCGTCTGCGAGCGCGTCCTGTAGGTCCTGCAACTCTGCGGCGTCTATGGCCGAGTTCAAATCGTCCTGCGCGGCGGCGAGATCGCGCTCCGCGAACGCAATGTCTTCTCTCGCCTCCATGACAGTCGCGCCATCCACACCAGCCGCGGCCTGTACATCAAGCAGGCTAGATTCGGCGGCTTTCACTGCAAGCTCCGCGAGCGCAACCTGCTCCTCGGCGTCCGCAATTGCGGCCCGACCCGTGGCACCAGACGCGGCTTTGTCATAGGCAGCCTGCGCATCGTTGAGCGCAGACTCTGCTGTGGTTACAGCGACCTTGAGCGCCGCCACGGTGGACGGGTCAAGCTGTGCGATCACATCGCCTTCTTGAACCGTGTCACCGCTTTCGACCATCGTGGAGTCGAGGGTGCCAGCCGATTCGAACGAAAGCTCGGCGCTGACGGGGAACGTGGAGGTGCCGCCAACGGACAGCGATGTCGTGATATCGCCGCGCTGAACCTGGAACTCCAGTTGAGTGCCACCGGATTGCGCGTTGGCAGAGGAGTCGTCGCGCATTAGCAGGACAGCCACGAACGCAGCCGCTGCCACCACGACCACCAGGCCGAGAGAGTAGATTGCTGTCCGCCCTGGGCTTCTCTTTGCGGACGCCGTTATTGAATTTATGACGCTCATCTTTGTCCTCAGTTAGCCGGTGACGCCTGATCGCCACCGAACCCGCCTCGCCCATCGCGTGGTCGCTGTCCAAATCCGCCCTGGCCGCCGCCGAATCCCTGTCCACCGCCGAGTCCGCCCTCTGGCAACTCCAGGGAGTCTGCGCATGACTGGATCGCAGCGAATATCTCCTGCTGCGAGAGGTCGCTGGCATCGGTGATGGGCCGTCCAACGGCGTTCTGGATGCACTCGTTCTCCAGCAACGTGGCGACTCCTTCTCCCTGTGCGCCGAGACCGGCTCCAGGGCGTCCTTCGCCGCCGCCAGGAGGCCCGACAGCGATGCTGTCGCCACCGCAGGCCTCAAAGACCGTCTGCCGTTGTTCCGCGGTCAGCTCCTGGAAGTCCGTGATCTCTGAGCCGAGAGCCGACTCCACACAGGTGGGGTCGAAGCCCGCTGCCAGCCTGCCTCCACCTCCTCCCCCTGAGCTGCACTCTTCGAAGATCCGTGTCCGTTCGCTGTCCGTCACATCGCCGAATCCGGTGACAGACCGGCCAAGCACAAGCTCGACGCACGCTGCGTCCAATCCGCCATCTCCTGTTCCGGCCGCCGCCGCTGGTAGTCCACTAGTGGTCTCTCCATCGGTCGGCAACGATGAATCGGACGAGGCCGGCTCGTTTGCCGGGGCCTGCTCTTCGTCTGCACCTGAATCGGTGCCGCAGGCCGCGAGGCTGAGCATTGCGATCACCATCACGCTGAACAGAAGGACGATTTTTCGGTTTTTCGGCACCATTCGGTCCGTTCGCCTAGTTGATTTCTACTTCCACATGAATGCGGAACACCAATTCATCATTCATGACCAGGTTTTGGCCGCCTTTCGATCCACATTGGAGATTTCTAATACTTTCGAGGCGTTCGAGCGCGAGAATCGAAAGCGTTATGAGAGTGCTGATAGTCGAAGACGAGCCCGGAATTCGGCAGACGATGAACCGGGTCTTCGAACGAGAGGGTTATCTGGTCGATGAGGCCGGAGATGGCCCGAGCGGGCTCGCCCAGGCTGTTGCGGGTGAGCACGATGTCGTGGTGCTCGATGTGCTTCTGCCCGGTCTCGATGGTCTCCAGGTCTGCAAAGCGATCAGAGCTGCCGGGGTAAAGACACCGGTCCTGATGCTCACCGCACTTAGCGATGTGGACGACCGTGTCAATGGCCTCGACTCCGGCGCCGACGACTATCTTGGCAAGCCGTTCGCGTTCAAAGAACTACTCGCCAGAGTGCGCGCCCTCGGCAGGCGGCCGGCAGGCGGCTCCGTCGACGCGGTACTTCGGTGTGAAGACCTGGAAGTCGATCTTCTCAGGCACTCTGCGAGGCGAGGCGATAGGAAGATTGAGCTAACTGCCACCGAGTTCAAGCTGCTCGAGTTCCTTGCTCGCAACGCAACCCATGTGCTTTCCCGCTCCCGGATCCTCGATGAGGTCTGGGGCTTTGACTACGATGGCGAATCGAACGTGGTAGACACCTATGTCCACTACCTTCGTCGTAAGGTCGACGCAGACGAACAGCGGTCGCTAATCCGAACTATCCGTGGTTACGGGTACGCGCTGGGGGGTGGCTGAGCATGCTCGGCAGAGTAAGACTCACGATGACGGTGACGAACGTGCTTGTCGTTGCCGTAGTGGTAGTGGCCCTGCTGTTTACTGCGTTCTTCGTGGCTCAGCGAGTCATCACACGCAACGCGGACAGCGAGCTTATTGAGATCGCCGAGTCAGTGCAGCGTATAGGCGGCAATCCTGGATTTGCAGCGGTGACCGGGCGCCCATCCCCATTTGCCCGACCTACCTCTCGTCGCGATAGCACGACTCAGGTGGACCTGCGAGACCTGGCGCGTCGAGATCCTCCGCTCGAGTTCGCCGTCTTCGACGCGTCTGGCCAATCGGCCTTGCCCTTCCTGACCATCACCGACGCGCTTCCACTCGATAGTGATCTCGACAGTGCACTCTCGGGGGCAAGGCAGATTTCGACTGTCCAGATCAGCGGAGCGCCGGTCAGGGTCGTGAGCCAGCCGATTATTGACTCCCAGGGCGAGGTCATCGCAGTCGTGCAAGTCGCGGAATCGCGTCAGGCGCAAGACCAGATCGTCAACACGCTCCGAAACGTGCTGCTTGCAGTTGGTGGCGCGGGTTTAGTTTTCGCAGGTGCTGTTGGATATGTCTTGAGTGGCAGGTCTATGA
This sequence comes from Dehalococcoidia bacterium, assembly GCA_028285005.1. Classification (GTDB taxonomy): domain Bacteria; phylum Chloroflexota; class Dehalococcoidia; order Lucifugimonadales; family Lucifugimonadaceae; genus JAJCYX01. Next base: position 131,733 of record JANQQP010000004.1, read on the forward strand.
GGCCAGTTAACGCGGCGTTCGAGAGACAGAAGTCCTTTGTCGCTGATGCGGCACACGAACTAAGAACCCCGCTGTCGATCATCAGCGCAAATGCCGAAGCGCTGGATATGCAGTCTTCCGTTGTAGATGAGGAAGATAAAGACCTCCTGTCGGGAATCAGGTCGGAAAGTACGTATCTGGCGGCGCTTGTGACCAAATTACTGGAGATGGCCAGACTGGACTTCGAGGAAGGCCAATCGAACAGCGAGGTTGATCTTGCGTCGACTGTTCGTGACGCCTGTGAGGCGATATCAACAATCGCAGGCCCACGCGGCATCGTTGTTGAGCCTCCGGAGTTCGATAGGCCGATAGCCGTGCGGGGTGATCGCGTGCTGGTGCGCCTCATTGTTCTTTCGTTACTCGACAATGCGGTCAAGTACAGCGGCGATAGAAGCAAGATCGTCGTAGATATGGATACGACCGCATCGACCGCTTCAGTGCAGATCAGAGATGCTGGCCCAGGGATTCCTCCCGAGCACTTAGAACGAGTGTTTGACCGCTTCTATCGGGTCGACAAGGCACGCAGCCGGAGCACCGGGGGCGCAGGCCTCGGGCTCGCTATTGCTCAGCGCGCCGCTGAATCAATCAGGGGCAAACTCAGTCTCAAGAGTGAGTTGGGCAGCGGAACGGTGGCCACCGTCGAGTTCGAGCGAGTTGCCGTCCACGGCTAATGCGATAGGGCGTCCGCAGCCCGCTCGTCTACTCAGCTATCGACCAGACTACGAAATCGCTGTATTTCGTGGCAATGCCGCCAGTCTGATGGCTTGGTTCGAATGCGGCGGACGGAGCCACGGTGAATGGTTTGTCATCTGGCGGGATAGTTACATCAGCCAGGAACTCGCCGTTCAGGTAGATCTTGTGTCGATCACCCGTGCTCAAGAACTCTATGAAGTTCAAGTTTCCGGCGGCGGTTCCCAGCAAGGCGGCCTCACCACGGGCGGTAACGGCTTGCGCCCCGGTAGTGCTGCGCCTTATGAAACGCCACTCCCTGGAGTCATCGAATACCAGCCAGTTGCCGATGCCTTTTTCTTCGACATTGAACAGCAGTCCGAAGCTGTAGTCGCCAGAGAAGGCGTTTATCGGTGATTCGAATGTGATGAGTGTGTAAGTTGCTGAGGTCAGCGAGCTGGCCTCGCCTGTGATCGGCAGCTCGGCGTCCTGCCTGACAAGAGAACCTGAATCGGATGATCTGATCAAGCCCGCGCTGTTAATCGTCAGATCGAAGAACTCGACAACCGCGCCAACCACAGTCGTCTGGTTGAAGATATCCGTAACCAGCGAGACTTCGCCAACACGATCCGGTTCTGGCACATCGAAGATGTCGATCAGGATCTGGTCCATCAGGACGAAGGCGCGATCTTCTATGACCACGACCGTGAAGTCGTTCTTAGCTCCACCGTTCGTAACCATATTTGGTACCGGCACGGAGCGAACGACCTCCAACTCGTTGCGATCTCCAATGATGTGATTGAGAGATCCTCGATGGTCAAATACGAACATCTGGAAGGTTTGCCCGTCGTCACGGAATCTGATCCCGTAGTTCCACGGCGCGAAGTCCGGGTGAAAGGGGTTAGAGAAACCAACGTTCACACGGAAGTTTGCTGCGCTTACCCCAGGCGCATAAGTGGCCGCGGTTCCAATGCCGGGGCGCAACTGAATTACTCCTAACGGTTCGTTGACCAGTTCACTACCTGACTGAGGAGTGGTCGGCGTGTCCACAGGTGTCGGACTGGGTTCAGGGTCTGGAACCTCTGTGGTCGGCGTTGTCGCAGTACTGGTGGGCGCGGTTAGAGTGGGAGTTACGGTAGAGAGTGGCGCGGTTGGCGATGGCTCTGCCGGTTGCTGAGTGGGCGATGGTGTCGCAGTGTTATCGACCACCGGAGTCGGTTGAGCAGTGGGGTGTGGGGTCGGAGTTGGACCGGCGACGACTGCTGTTGCTGTGGAGGAAGGTGTCGCCGTCTCGTCGGCTCCTGAACTGCATGACATCGCCATAGCAATCACAGCTAGATACGTGACTGCAGCCAATCGGCCGTAACTCAACGAGACAGGGCGCATCGCAGCCTCGAAGTTCAGTAGTGATCAGGAAACCGGCGTGGCGAACTCCACCGGCCGATTCTAATACCAGTTGCGCGGACTGCCGATGAAATGGCCTTAAGGCGGGCGCTTCGCCGCCTAGCTACCGAACGACCAGACCGAATAGTTCTGAAGGTCCGTTGGGAAGTCAGGCTCCTGGTGTGTGTTTAGGAATCCGGAGATAGCAGATAGCTGGACTGGTATTAGATCCGGTTGCAGGGCGACCTCGGAGACGAATGTTCCGTTGATGAAAAGCTGCTGAATGCCGTTCTGTCCCAGGACCTGTAGCTTGTTGATGTCGTCACGGTCTCGGAGTATCCCGTTGTGGACTCCTTCTGCGATCAACTCAACCTGCGCGCCGGGTTCTGACTGGCGGTAGTGATTCCATCTCTTAGAGTTGTTCACAACGATCCAGTGAGTCGAGCCAGTTGCCGGCTCAGCGAATTCGAACCCGATACTCCACTCGCCAAGGATTCGTTCATATCCAGAGATGAACTCAGCTTCGATCAGGAAGTCGCGAGTCGTTCCAGTTTGACCGGTCCGAGTTATTTCGTCGGCTTCCTTAACCATACGCAGGGCAGCGATGGAGTCGGCCAACGCTCCGCTTCTCACTTCCGGGTTGGTGAGCCGGGTGAAAGCGCTTGTGATCTGCGTTTCGTTCTCAAGTTCCGCAACAAACTGAACGTCTGAGGAGACGCCAGCGCCACCGACTGGGAACCGGTCTACAAATACGTTGTTTACGAACAGCCAAGCCTCGTCACCTGCAACGGTGAGGTGCATCGAGTTCGAGCCTGAGCCGCTGGTGATCACATCGCTGTAGTCGAAGACCTGAACAACTGTGAATGAGTCCGGGTCGGTGTCCTCGTGCTCTTCGGTTCGCGACCCCTCAAGGTACCGGACCTGTCCGGCGCTGTTGATCGACACTACGTGATACAGGTCCTCGGACTCACGGAACTTCACGCCGTAGCTGAAGTCCCGGAACGTAGCGCTTACAGGGTTGTCGAAGGTAACAGCAGCAGAGAAGTCAGAGAGATCTGTTCCTGACGAGACGAAGTCTGGACTGACAGTCTCCGGGTCGAGTTCGATCGCGCTCTCCTCAAGCATGAACGCCAGTCCACCGGGCGCCACTGGTATTGGCGTTGGAGTCGGAGTGGCCGGAATCGCCGTTGGTGTTGGCTCTGGAGTCGGCGTAGGTTCGACCGTTGGTGTGGCAGTTGGGCTGGGCAGAGGCGTTGGCTCCGCGGTCGGCTCAGGAACGGAGGTCGGGTCGGGCGTCGGCTCTGGTCCAGGCGCACCGATAGTTGCCGAAGGAGTGGCTGTCGGATCAACCATCGGAGTCTCGACAACGGTCGGGAACGCGGCAACGGTAGGTACCGGTGGCGTGAAAGGCGTCGGGGTCGGCGTTGGCACCAGGCCAAGCGGGCGCGGAGTTGGAATCGGAGCGAAGATGTCCGGCGACAAGGTAGGCGGCGTGCTTCCCTCTACGTTTCCGGTACAGGCGACAACCGATGCAAACACAACTGCGCCGATACCGAGGGCAATTCGCCTTGGGACCCGCTTCATCCAGATAGCCTTTCGAATCGATGCTCGAACCGTGGAGGCCACCCGCCTGGTTCAGGCTGATGAGAGCACGATGAATGTCACGCGCGCTCCGGTGAGCGGGCGATCTCATTTCAAGCTAATTGCGAGAGTCCCTGAGTGACGTTGCCAACAGGTCTGGAAAAAGTGTGATTAGTGTTTGACGCGGTTTACTCCCGGCTGCCAAACCATGTGCGGTGCGGGCAGCTGCAAGCGTGTTCTCTACCGCTGCGCGTCAGCGGTCTTGCACCGAGCCGTCGAAACCGATCGGAGTGTCGAGCACTTTCGGGTTCTCCGGCTGCGAAAGAGCTGCTTCGTTCAACTCGATTCCGAGCCCGGGTCCCTCCGGCACTGTCAGGTAGCCGTCTTTCAGCTCCAGGGGTGTCATTAGCAGATCACTCTTCGGTGGCTCTGACTCCCCGGTGTACTCCTGCAACGCAAAGTTTGGGATGCAGGCATCGAGTTGGACGCAGGCGGCGGTGCTAACAGGAGAGAGCGGGTTGTGAGGGATCACCTTGATGTGCTGTGCTTCAGCCATCGCTGCGACCTTCTTACATCCGCTCAGGCCACCACAAAGGCAGAGGTCAGGCCGGATGTATGACGTTGCCTTCGCCTCAAGAAGCTGCTGGTACTCGAAGATCGTCGTGAAGCGCTCTCCAGTTGCGATCGGTATGTTGCACTGCTCCCTGACCTCGGCCATGATCGCCGGGCTGTCCGGGAGCATCGGGTCTTCGTAGAAGAACGGATTGAACTGCTCAAGCCGGCGTCCCAGCCAGATCGATTCAGCCGGATTCATCTGCCGGTGGATCTCAACACAGATGTCGACGCCTTTACCTACAGCCTCTTTGACTGCGCCAACTCGCTCTACCGCCTCGTCTGCCCATTCGGTGTACGACTTGTGCAAGAAGTAGTCTGGAGGGAAGGGCGTGAAGCGGACCGCGGTGAAGCCCTCTTTGGCTCGCTTGACGGCATCTGCGACAAGCTCGTCCTTGGTCGCTCCACCAACGTGCATGTAGCAACGGACGCGGTCCCGTGTTTTGCCGCCCATGAGATCGTAGATCGGCACGTCGAGACGTTTGCCTTTGATGTCCCAAAGCGCAATGTCGATCGCCGAAAGCGCGCCCTGCACAACCGAGCCCATAAAGTGCGATGACCTGTAGAGCCACTGGTAGTGGTGCTCGATCTTGTTCGGGTCCTGACCTTCGAGGTAGGCGGCCATCGTTTCGACCATCGTCTTTGTTGGCCGCTGCCACCCGTGAACACCGCCTTCTCCGATGCCGACAGTGCCGTCTTCGCAATGAATTTTGATTAACAACCACCGGTCCCAGAGGATGGTTTCAACTTTTTCTATGCGGGTTGGTGCAGGCATCGCTTACTCCAGGCAGTGGCGGGCATCGCGTCGTCGGGTCGTCATTGCAAGATGCTGCAGAAGTTACGCCTCGCAATGGGCTGTGTCACCCTTTCAACATCTTTCTTCTACGGCCTAACCCTACGTTCGCCGTTTTGCTCTGCTAGGCTCGGGCCTTCGTTGCAAACAGGAGGATGCGATTGTCAGTTTCAAAGCCGCCGGAGGTCACGATCATCGGTTGCGGCACGCCGACTCCGTTGCCGGACAGGTTTGGCTCTTCGTTTGTGGTCGATGTTGCAGGCGAGAAGCTGCTGTTCGACTGTGGTCCTGCAACGACCTGGAAGCTGGTCAAGGCTGGCATATCGCCCACCGAGATAGACAACGTCTTCTTCACTCACCACCACTTCGATCATGATGCCGACTTCCCGACCTTTATCCTGACCCGCTGGGACCAGAATGTCCCAGTAGATCGGGAGCTCGAGGTCTACGGACCGGTGCTGACGGAGAAGTTCACGAACGGGATTATCGATGAGCAGAACGGGCTATTCGCCCATGACTGGCTCGCACGAGTTCACCATCCGGCGTCGCAGATAACGTTCGCTGACCGCGGCGGCAAGCTTCCTCGCCACAAGCCGATGGTCACCCCTCGGGACATGGAGCCGGGACTGATCAAAGCGGGTACCAACTGGCAGGTGACTGCGGCACCGGCTGAGCACGTGCAGCCATACCTGGATTCGCTTGCCTACAGGCTCGATTCGGACGAGGGCAGTGTGGTCCTCACCGGCGACACGCGGCCCTGCGATTCGGTCACTGAACTGGCTCGCGGTGCGGATGTTCTCATGATGATGTGCTGGGAATCGCACGAGCGCATGGACGGCAACGAGCACGCAGATGCGAGTTGCTCAATTCGTGGAGCCGCCGAAACGGCTGCAGAGGCAGAGGTTAATCAGCTAGTGATGGTGCATGTTGGAGCCCGGCTGAATACGACCGAGATGAAGGGCCCGCGAGAGATCGAAGCTCAGGAAGCCTGGAACGGCCGCATCGTTTGGGGTGAAGAGTTAATGAAGGTGCCTTGGCCAACTGGCTAGCGGTGCCGGAATCCAGAAAGGAAGAGCGAATCCTTTGGTCGTGACTCACGGTGACAACAAGGCTGTAATCGTAGAGCCAAACATGGAATGTACGACGCGGGATGGAGTTGTGCTGCGTGCCGATGTGTATCACCCGAGCGACGGTGCCAAGTACCCGGTGCTGCTGTGCCGGACTCCGTACGACAAGTTGACGTCTCGGTACGTCAGGGATGCACGAGCGATGGCATCCCGTGGCTACACTGTCGTCGTGCAAGATCACCGAGGTCGATACGCTTCTGAGGGTGAGTTCAAATGGATGTTTCGCGACCACACCGAGACGCATGACGCCGAAGATGGCTACTACACGGTTGACTGGGCGGCGAAGCTGCCGTGGTCGGACGGAAGAGTTGGAACCTGGGGACACTCAAACGCTTCGTGGGCCATTTGGCTGCTGTTCTCGACCCAGCCCCCTTCGCTCGCAGCCGGCCTTGCGAGCGGTATGTGCCAGGACCTGTTGGACCTGAACTTCGGCATCTTCGAGACCGGTCGTCGGCTGGAGTGGACGTACATGATGGCGGCCGACATGCGACGGAAGGCCGGAGATGAAGACGGCCCGCAGACTCCAGCCGAGGCGAACCGCAGGTGGGCGGAGGTGGAACGCGGCAAATACATCTGGTGGATGCCGCTCGGTGATATTCCAGGAGGCGTCTTTTCGACGCTCAACGAGCAGCTGCAGACTTACCACCACGCCCAAAACGTGGAATTCATGCGATTCGGTGAGTTCCACTCGAAGGTGAACGTACCGACCCTCCAGATAACTGGCTGGTGGGACCGGCTCATCGGAACAGTCGATAATTTCGAAGGCCTGACGAAGAACGGTCCAGAGGAACTTCGCGGTCAGCACCGTCTGATCATCGGCCCGTGGGGTCACGACCCGACGGACTTTTCGCGCAAGATCGGTCCGGTCGACTACGGTCCCGATGCCGACCGGCCTTACAACACCATGATCACCCGCTGGTACGACTACCAGTTCAAGGGCTATGGCAACGGCATGGCGGACGAGGACCCGGTACAGCTTTTCGTGCTCGGCGAGAACCGTTGGCGCGGCGAGAAGGAATGGCCCCTCGCACGGACCCGCTACACCGAGTTCTATCTCCACTCAGGCGGAAACGCGAACACCGTTCGAGGCGATGGTACCCTGCACGTGAATGCACCCGAGCCCGGTGATGCCGTGTCAGATGAGTATGACTATGACCCGCGAGATCCCGTGATGAGTCTGATGCGGGCCGACTCGCAGGCTGCACCCGTCGACCAATCGCCTCACGATCACCGCAAGGACGTGTTGTTCTACGAGACTCCGGTGCTAGAAGAGGAGCTTGAGCTGACTGGTCCGGTGACCCTGAAGCTCTGGGCTAAGACCGACGGTCCTGACACGGACTGGGCTGCTCGGTTGGCGATCGTGTTCGATGATGGCCTTGCGATGAACCTCACGTACGGCATCATGCGCGCTCAATATCGGGATGGCTACGAAAGTCCTCAGCTGCTTGAGCCGGGCGAGACTTACGAGTACTCGATCAAGCTGAACCCGATCGGAGTTCTGTTGAAGCCCGGTCAAAAGCTCCGCCTGTACTTAACCAGTTCGGACTTTCCGAATTTCGACCGTAATCACAACACCGGGAAGCCGTACTGGGAGGACTCGGAGTTGCGTACTGCGCACCAGACTGTCTTTCACAGTCCGGACATGCCCTCACATCTTGTGCTGCCGGTGATCCCCAGGGATTGACTCAGCGACGGTCCAATACCGATAAAATCACTGCACGATGAGTAATAAAGCGGTCGATTCGCCCGAAATCCATTACCGAGAGAGCGTCTGGCTTTCACTGTGGGGCATTGGCCTGTTGGGTCTCGTGCTGGGTGTGACGGCAGGTGTGTTGACCGGTGTCGCTATACGAAATGTCGTTGGCGACGAGCCGATCATCTCGGGTGAAGGCGCGATGGTGTTCTACATCGCGTTCGCACTCGCCGTGCTGGTCGATGTCTTCTTGCTGTTCAACTTCACGAATCTTGCCGTGCGCGTCACCGATGCTGGCCTGTCCTTCCGTTACGGCATGTTTGGCAAGTCCTTCGAGTGGGACCAGATCACGAGCGTGGAAGCTACCGACTACAGATGGATAACTTATGGCGGTTGGGGCATTCGGTTCTCCACCGGGGGGCGAAGAGCCTGGAGTCAGCTGGGCGTTAAGCGCGGAGTTGTGGTTGCAGTGACTGAGGGCAAGAACCAGCGGCGCTATTTCGTCTCTTCACGTCGGCCCGACGAGCTTGCAGATGCGATCTCGGCCGGCATCGAGCGGCGCAGGCCGATCTCGCCCGAAACAGGTGAAGCCGCGCCTGAGTCTGAGACCGATTGACTTCATGGAATCTTGAAGATCGCTCGGTAATCTGATTGCACAGGGGATAGAAACCCTCCAACGGTATCCATCCAACCTGCGCAACTCGGTAGCGGCTCCGTCGGCCCCTGACTCCGGCGGCGAGTCTTCCTCCATGCGGAGACTCATCAGAAACGAACCGTGAGTTGCCATCTGCCCGAAGGCGAAACGCCCACTCGCCTTCGGGCCATTTCTTTTCTGGCATCTAGCTGGACACGGCCTTACTGCAGCGCGCAGTTTCTCCTGTTGTAAGCGGTGGCGGCCTGCCATGTGTAGGCCTAATCTAAGCTCGCGACTTCTACCCCTAAATGCCGAATCAGGAAATGTTGGATGCTTGAGCGATTCAAAGTGCCAGAGAAAGACCGAGTTTACGTCCCGGAGGCGAGTATCCGTGCCGCGACAGAGGCGGTCTTCAGGCAGGCCGGGCTGGACGATCGTGGGGCGAGGCAAAGCGCGGACGTTCTCATCACCAACGATCTGCGGGGAGTTGAGAGCCACGGCATCTCGAATCAGTTGCGGAACTACCTGCGAATGTACGGCGAAGGTGCGCTAAATCCGCGGCCAGACATCAAAGTGGCGCGCGAGACTGATACGACCGCTGTTGTAGATGCGGACGGTGGCCTTGGCATTCATGTAGCGCCTGACGGTATGCGAATGGCGATCGAGAAGGCGAAAAAACACGGCACTGGCACCGTGGCGGTGATCAAAGCCGGGCACCTGGGCGGCGCCGGATACCATGCCTCGCTGGCAACGCAGGAAAACATGATCGGTCAGGCCATGGCGGCGCCGGGTGGAGGGCAGACGCTGCCGACCTTCGGGGCCGAGCCGCGATTCGGAACTCATCCAGTAGCGTGGGCTGCGCCAGCGCGCAACCAACCACCATTTCTGTTCGATGTTGCGACGACGCAGGTGGCTGGTAACAAGATTCAGCTGGCCAAAAGAGTCGGTGCAGACCTGGAACCGGCCTGGATCGCCAACATGGACGGCGAGCCCATTCTCGACCGAGTTCCGGTGCCACAGAGCTACTACCAGCTTCCGTTTGGTGGGACTCGGGAGAATTCGTCCCACAAGGGCTACGGCATGATGGCGATGATCGACATCATGTGTAACTCGATGACCGGCGTTGGCGCCGGGTTCCTGACCGGAGGTGGCGGGCAGTTGTTCGTCGCAACCGACGTCCAGGCATTCATAGACCTTGATGAATACTTCGATTGGATGGACCAGTTCCTCGAAGGCCTGAGGAATACGAAGCCGGCGAGCGGGCATGAGCGTGTGTTGTATCCGGGTCTCTCCGAGTGGGAGGAGACCCAGGAGAGGTCCAGCAACGGGATTCCGTATCACCGCGAGGTGATCGAATGGTTCGAGTCGTACGCGGCCGAGGTGGGTGTGGAAGTGAACCTGCGGTAGCCGACGGCCAATGGCCGTTGGTTGCCCGTTATCGATGCGCCGTTAGGACTCGCACTGCGGGTTTCGCCTACTCCTGCCACTTGAGCCGTGCCTAGCATTGAAGCATGGCGAGATCTGCGAAAAGTGGTGTGTTAGCTATGCTGGTCGGCCTGTTGGTCGGGGCGACTGGGTGTTCTGTCTCCGCATCGCCTGCTCCTGCCGATGATGCGGTGAACGAGACGAGTACTCGTTCCTCGGACGGTTCGGCTGACGGGCCATCTGCGGCCACGTATGAGCCTGCCGACCGCACCGTAGATAGGCCAGATTCGGCAACACCCCAGTCCAATCCCACTCCAAGCAACATGGATAGTAGTGGCACATCTTTCGTGCCAGTTGCACCAGATGTGTTTGACCTCGCCACGAGCGATTCGATGTTCGGTTCAGTGCCATGTGAGCCAATTGAAGGTGAGATCAAGCTCAGTAACCACATCTATCCTCCCGATATGTTCGACACGATCGTACCGATGGGCCGAATGTGGGACTCACATGTGACGCCGACAGACCATCTGTACTGGACGGTGAATGAGGCTCGGGAGCGAGGGATGGTGTTGAGTCCTGCGGACGGCCGACTGATCAGGATCGAGCGATTCCCGAACGACCAGGCGCCGCAATGGGACTCCTCGATTGTGGAGCCCGACATTCGCATGGTCATTGCCCATTCATGCGATCTGTTCTCAATCTTCATCCATGTCGGCGCACTTGCGCCGGAAATCGCGAGCGTAGTCGGCGAACTGGCGATGGGCGAACAGTGGCAGGCCAAGCAGGATGAGGTCGTGGAGCTGAAGGCAGGCGACCCGATCGCTGGTTTCGGTGGCTCGGCGATCGACTACAGCCTTCACGACGGCAGGATGCAACTGGCAGGATTCCAGGTGCCAGAGCACTACGAAGGCGAGCCGTGGAAGGTGCATACCGTCGATCCGTTCGATTACATGACCGACGAGCTGATTTCGGATCTGTTGCCAAAGAATGAGCGCACAGTTGCTCCGTACGGCGGCCGCATCGACTATGACGTTCGCGGCTCGCTGGCAGGCAACTGGTTTATGGATGGCACAGTTGATTACAGAGGCGGTGAGTCACCCGGGGCGAAGTACTGGAACGGCCATATGGCTATCGCCTACGATCACATCGACCCGAGTCAACTCCGAATCTCCATTGGCCGTGACATCGGCATCACATACGACGACTGCCGTTTGTGCGGCGGCGTATACGCCGTCAAAGGAAACGCTCCGGATCCGTCACAGGTGACCTTCGCAGACGGGTTGGTGAAGTACGAGCTCACCGGTCGCCAACACTCATCTCCGGACTCAAGAGAGAAATCCGAGAGTGATGGCGTCGTTCTCGGTACGTTTCTGGCCCAGGTGTTGGACGACACCAGCATCAGGACCGAGTTCTTCAAGGGTCTCCTGGCTGACGGAGTGAGTGACTTCACCGACAACGCCGTCGTCTACCGGCGTTGATGCCCTGCCTGTAGCTTCTTTGCAGCTTGTTTACGAACATCGCCGCTGGCGGTAGATTCTGGCTGTCATGCAGAATCCATCTCTTAGCGCGGGTGTCGCCCGCATCGACATAACTCCGCCAGTTGGCGTTGCTCACGCTGGTTGGGGCGCACAGAAACACCAGGTTGCAGAAGCGATAGACATGCCGCTCTACGTGACGGCGATCGTGCTGCAGCAGGATGATCTGCGTGTTGCCATCGTCGACATCGACATCCTGATCCTAACCGCCGATATGGACGCAGAGGCGCGGGCGCTGATCGTGGAGAAGACCGGCATCGCGAGTGAGAACATTCGCCTGGCCTATTCGCACAACCATTCCGGTCCAGCCATGATGTCGGACTGGCTGACCGAAGGGATGGATCTCGCCGAAGCCTGGTATGCGGCTATTCCAGCGAAGATTGCAGAGGCGGCTTCCAGGGCGACCGAATCCCTGGAGCAGGTGGTTGTCTCGTCCGGCACAGGCGAGTGCAACATCAATGTCAATCGGAGGCCGGTAGACGCTCAAGGTCACAGATTCACCGGCCGAAACTGGAATGACCCGGTCGATCATGAAGTCGGTGTCGTCGGCATTGACACGTTGTCCGGAGATCCTCTGGCGACCCTGATGGTGTTCGCATGCCACCCAACGATGATGGGACATGACAACACAAGCATCACGCCGGACTTCCCTGGCCCTGCGAGACGAGTCGTTGAGCAGACGGTCGGTGGGTTGTGCCTGTTCCTGCAGGGTGCGGGCGGAAACCAGGGGCCTGTGCATGGCTTCGTGGGTGATCTGGCGGTCTACCGCCGAGAGGGAACGAAGCTTGGACTGGAAGCTGCGCGCGTTCGCATGAACATCGACCCATACGAGCGTGAAGAGAGGTTGATTGAGATCGTGCCGTCCGGTGCTGACCTCGGCATGTACGCGGATGATCCTATCGGCGAGCTGGACTCGACACTGGCTGTGAAGTGGGACGAAACGGATGTGCCGTTGAGAGACTTGGAGTCGGCAGCTGTACTCAAGCAACGGGCCGATGAGCTAGCAGATGTTGTAAGCCAGATGCATGCAGGTGGGGCACCGCACGATGAGTTGATCGCGGCGGTGTCCCGAGCAAAGAAGGCGACCATTGCGCTTAACTGCGCCCGCCTCGCCGAGAAGCACGGCGAGGACGGGCACATCACTATTCGCTCTCAGGCGATCAGGATCGGTGAAACGATCCTTGTGTCTGTCCCGCTGGAGCCGTTTGCCGAGATCGGGTTAGAGGTGAAAGACAGGTCGCCCGCATCTCGCACCTTCTTCTCGGGGTTCAGCAATGGTCACTTCAACTACCTGCCAACGGACGTCGGCATCGAGGAAGGCGGCTACGAGGTTGATGTCTCGCCGTTCGCCGCTGGCTCTGCAGAGCTGGTTACACGAGCCTGTGTTCGGGCAATCGAGAAGGTATGGCCTTAGATCTGGCTCGCTGACCCGACTACGCGTCGTCGTACATCTGGAACACCTGGCCGCGGAGGTCCAGTCCCAAAGCTGGACGCAACTCCACGGTGCCGATGCGGGCGACAGGCAGGCGCGAAGCGATATCGATCGCTTCGTCATCGTCCCTGGCTTCGATCACGTAGATTCCGCCGAGTTGCTCTTTGACCTCTGAGAACGGTCCATCGGTCGTCAGCGGTTTGCCTGCGCGGACGCGAATGCACTTTGCCGCCGGCGCTGGTTGAAGCCTGATGCTGCCGAGATTGTTTCCTGACTCGGTGATCGACTGGTCGAACTCCATCACTTGCTGAGTCAATGCTCCGATCTCTTCAGGAGGAAGCTCTCCGAATGACGCCGGGTCTGTGTGAATGAGCATCACGTAGTGCATCTGGAACCTCTTTCGTTTGGTGGATGCTAACGGAGGGACAAAGCTGCCCTTCCGTTAGCCCAACGTTTGGACTTCCAGATACTCGACGAATTTCCTGAAACCGAGTCGTGCGACCGGTTATCGGTTCTGCTGCAGCCAGTGTTCGAGGCTGTCAGCCAGTGCGATCCAGCTCGCTTCGAGGATGTTGGTGGATGCACCGACGGTCTGCCAGACATCTCGCTCGTCCGCTGATTCGATGACAACTCTTACTGCGGCGCCGGTTCCCGTGCCTTCGTTGACAACGCGGACTTTGTAGTCAGTAAGCCGCACGTTGGTTACGTCCGGATAGAACTCCCTGAGGCCCTTCCGCAGTGCGCGGTCGAGTGCGTCTACCGGGCCGTTACCTTCAGCGGCTGTGTGCCTCACTTCTTCGCCGACCCGAACTTTGACGGTGGCTTCAGACAACATCGGATGTTCCTTGCCGTCTTTACGCCATCCTGTCCCGAATGATGTGCGGCGGCGGTTCTCTACTACCACCATGAAGTCCACGAGCTCGAAACACGACTCATAGTTCGGTGTCGACCTTTTGATCAGCAGGTCGAGGGATGCCTGCGCGACCTCGTAGGAGTAGCCGAGCGATTCCTGGTCCTTCACTTTCTGGACGATGCGTGTCGCGTCTTCGCGGTCGAGAACTTCCTCAAGTCCAAGCTCGCGAATCCGCCGCACGACGTTGCCACGGCCTGCAAGCTCGGAAATGACGACGGAGTTGGAGTTGCCTACGAGTGAAGGGTCGATGTGCTGATAGGCGTCGACTGCACGTTCTGTTGCTGCTGCGTGGAGTCCACCTTTGTGCGCGAACGCGCTGGCGCCGACGAACGGCTGAAACGGTGACGGGCGCCTGTTCACCACTTCGGCCACGTAGTTCGAGAGGCTGGTCAGCGCGGCCATCTGCTCGTCGCTTATGACATCAATACCCATCTTCAGCTTGAGGTTGGCGATCAGGCTGACCATGTTGGCATTGCCGGTGCGCTCACCGTAGCCGTTGATGCAACCCTGCACCTGCTGAGCGCCCGCCTCGACGGCTGCGATAGCGGAAGCGACTGCCGTATCCGTGTCGTTGTGAGTGTGTATTCCGATCGCCGCATCGTCGCCAAGAGCTTGTTTCACTTCTTGGGTGATGCGTCCCACCTCACTCGGCAGCGTGCCGCCGTTGGTGTCGCAGAGGACGACTCGCTCCGCGCCGGCTTCGATAGCGACTCGCAGAGACTGCAGTGCGTATTCAGGGTTCGAGCTGTACCCATCAAAGAAGTGCTCTGCGTCGAACATGACTCTCCGACCTTGCGACTTGAGGTGTCTGACCGAGTCAGCGATCATGGCTAGGTTCTCTTCGAGCGATGTAGCAAGGATCTCTTTCACCTGGTAGTCGGACGCCTTTCCGACAAGTGTCAGGACGGGAGCTTCGGTATCGAGTAGCGCCCGCAACGTGGGATCTGTGGTTGCGTCGGAACCGGCCCGTCGAGTGTTGCCGAACGCGGCCAGCACGGCGTGTTTAAGTTCCAGGTCTCTCACACGGCGGAAATACTCGTCATCTTTGGGATTGGCGCCCGCGTAACCACCTTCGATGATGTCCACACCAAGCTCATCCAGCCTCTTCGTGATGGCCAGTTTGTCTTCGACGGACAGCGAAATGCCTTCCTGCTGTGTTCCGTCTCTCAGCGTGGTGTCGTAAAGCTCAACCTTGTTCATCGCATTACTCACTCGGGCGCTATTTTCGGGCAACAAAAAACCCATCCCACAAAGGGACGGGTTGTTGATCCCGCGGTACCACCCTTATTGCCTCAAAAGAGCGACTGTCGTCGCGCTAAGAGACCGCTCAGGAATACGGCACGTTTTCATGCCGTCGCGACTGCTAACGGGTCGCGACTCCGGCTGCGCCTAATTGGCTTCACGCGCCTTTCGGGCAGCGGCTCTGGAGTGATTTTCGACCGGCTGCAACAGTGCCCGCTCACACCAATCCGGGCTCGCTCAACTGCCAGTACCAGGCTACTCGTCTCCGTCCGACGAACGGTTTCATGCAACCGACCGTCACGCCTTGCATCTCAAGCGTAGCACCATTCAGCGTCGATTTCCTGAAGGCGTGCGCGCAGGTTGCGCTACCTGCGTAGAATGTGAAGTACTGAGCGTTCTATCCGGTCATCAGTCGAATTGCGATGTCTGTAGTGAACCTGGGGCTAATCGAATATATCGATGCCGAATCACGCGGCCGTCCTGGTCAGCGGACGTTCAATATCACCGCTCGGAGTGGACGCGGCCAGGCGATCGTCTGGATGGAGAAGGAACAGCTTTTCCAGGTTGGCGCTTCGCTGAAGCAGTTTCTGACGACCAGGGAATCGACGGCCGACCCGGTGCCGTTCGAACTTGATGCCGAGGCATCCGACTACCTGATCGAGGTGGAGTTCAAGACGCCACAGATGACCTTGCGGCATGACCCGGCATCCGACGTATTCACTCTTTCAGCGGAAGATTACGGTGATGAAGGCTCCGAGGAGCCGGAGCAGGTGGTGGAGTTCAGCTTCCCTCGAAGTGAAGCCGAAAGACTGGCAGACACCTCACTTCAGGTGGTTGCATCTGGCAGACCGCCATGTCCGCTATGCACGGGACCGATCACACCCGGTGAAGAACACTTCTGTGTGAAGGTGAATGGTCACACTGAGGTCGGGCCGTTCAATCTTGGAAGACAGCCGGCAGACGGGTAAGTCGCGATTCGGCAATTGCTCCGACGCGACCGTGCAGCTTGCATTTCCGTAGAGTCCTAGAGACGGGTTGCGCTATTCTGGACGTGCGCTCACCTTCGTCTCGGCTCCCCTCAGAACAGCAACTCCTAACGGATCGCACATGGAAGAACTGGCTGTGCCACCTGACTCAGAGGCCATGCTCAAGCAGTTGGCCGAGTGGGAGGTTTCGGGAATTGGACTGCATCCCGGCGGTTCGAACTACGTTTTCGTTGTCAGGCTTGAAGACCCTGACCGCGTCAGAGCCGATGACGAAGACGACGATGATCCTGAGGGCGCGGTCTACGGCATATACAAGCCGTCGACTGGAGAGCGTCCGCTGCGAGACTTTCCATACGGGACGTTGCACAACCGGGAGCGCGCAGCGTATCTGCTTTCGGTGGCGCTAGGTTGGCCGGACATCCCTCCAATGGTCGTCAGGGATGGTCCGCATGGCGAGGGTAGCGTCCAGCTGTTCATCGACGCGGACCTGCAGGCGAACTACTTCACCCTGCGTGATGACTGTCTTCACCTGTTCGAGCCGGTGGCGATGTTCGATGTCCTGTCCCACAACGCCGACCGCAAAGGCGGATCTTGTCTGAAGGCGGATAGTGACGGCCGCATCTGGGCCATCGATCACGGGTTAACTTTCAACCCTTCAGCCCGCCGTCGAACCGTGATGTTTGAGTTCAACGGCGAGGAGTATCCGGAGAAGCGCCTGGCTGACGTTAAGCGCGTGCGCGGAGATTTGAAAGACGGCGAATCACCGTTCGCTTGCGAGATGCGGTCGCTACTTTCTGAGCACGAGATCGAGGGCCTGGTGCGCCGTGCTGACCGCATGTTGGAGACCGGCAGGTTCCCGCTGCTTGATCCGAACGTGAACGTGCCCTGGCCGTTTATCTAGGCTTTAACAACTAGCCGGATGGCACCAGGTACTGGACGCTGAACAGGCTGTCCGAATCGGTCCATACACAGCGGGTTTCCAGACCGGCGGCAGCTGCTAGAGCTGCGAACGAGTCAAGTGTGTACTTGTGCGAGTACTCAGTCAGTATGGTTTCGTCCTGGTCGAACCTGATGAGAGTGTCGTTGATGCAAACGACCTGGGATTTCGTCGAGATCAGGTGCATCTCGATTCGCGACTCCTCCTCGTTGAACACCGCCTCGTGCCGGAACTGATCAACCGCGAAATCCGCGCCGAGCTCTCGGTTGAGACGGTGCAGCAGGTTCAAGTTGAAGCGCGCAGTGACGCCTTGTGAATCGTTGTACGCGCTTAGCAAAACGTCACGCGACTTCAGCAGATCGACCCCGATCAGAACGCCGCCGGTCAGGCCGCACACTGATGCCATCTGTTTCAAGATGCGAGTCGCTTCGCCTTTCGTGAAGTTGCCGATAGTCGAGCCAGGGAAGTATGTGACCGGTCGGCCCGCCGGCTCTGCGGAACTCGGAAGCGGGAACGGCTGTGTGAAGTCGGCTACGACCGGCGAGATCCGTATGTGTGGATAGTCAGACCGGAGTTTGGCCGCGGTCTGCTGCAGGTAGTCGCCCGAGATGTCGACTGGCACGTAGGCGGACATGTTGCAGAGCCGATCAAGCAGGATGCGCGTCTTGATGCTGCTGCCGGATCCGTACTCGATCAGCAGGACCTTTTCTCCGAGGGCGTCAGCGATCTCCTGGCCGGATTCGGTCATGATCTCGGCCTCGGTGCGCGTCGGGTAGTACTCCGGAAGCTCGGTGATCTCATCGAAGATCCGTGAGCCTTCTTCGTCATAGAAGTATTTCGAGGGAAGAGTCTTGGGCGTGCTGCTCAGGCCGGATACTGCGTCTTCCAGCATGATCAGTTGCTCAGGTGTGAAGGTTACGTTTGTCTCAGCGAATGCCGGCCGGTTCATGGAACTGTCTTTCGTAGTAGTGGCGAGCAGACAAACGTCAGCCCGCAAACGGCGCGTTCAGCGCGGCTAGTCGATCTCTCGTGCTAGCCGGAAGCCCATGAACTGCCATTTTGAATCGGCTGGGAAGAAGTTCCGGTACGTCGGCCTTATGTGGTTCTGCGGTGTTGCGCAGGAGCCGCCTCGAAGCACCAGCTGGTTCGCCATGAACTTGCCGTTGTACTCACCTGCCGCGCCTTCCCAGGGCTTGAATCCCGGGTATGCGCTGTAAGCAGAATTAGTCCACTCCCATACGTCACCGAACATCTGGTGCAGGCGGCCTTTTGAGGCATCCGCAGCCAATGGTCGCGGATGGAACGTCAGACTGTCCGAGAAGTTGCCGCCATCGACTTCTGCGTCCGCGGAGGCAATCTCCCATTCGGCTTCAGATGGGAGGCGCGCACTCGCCCATCGAGCGTAAGCATCCGCCTCGTAATAGCTCACATGCACAACCGGCTCATCCGGATGCACCGGGCGCGGCCCCGCCAGCGTGTACTGCATCCAGCCGTCATCGGTCCGGAACCAGTAGAGCGGCTTGTCGAACTTCTCCCACTCATGTTCTTTGAGAGAGTGCTCCTGGACTGTGGACCATCCAAGCGACAACCACAGGTCGGGCCGGTCGTAGCCTCCGTCGTCAATGAACTGCAGGTATTCACCGTTCGTCACAAGGCGCGAGCCGATCTCGAACGCCTCAACGTATTCCTTGTGTTTGCTGCCCTCGTTATCGAAGTGGAACTCCGGGCCGTCATAGCCAGTTTCGTAAAGACCAGCTTCGTAGCGGAGCCACTCAAGTTCAGGCACGCCTCGCTCCGCAGCGTCTTCTGGTCTTGGGTGCAACGTCGGGCGCAGCGGGTTCATGGACAGTACGTGCTTGATATCGGTTGCCATCAACTCTTGGTGCTGCTGCTCGTGGTTGATGCCCAGGATGACGGTGTCTTTGATCGTGTCCAGCGCGTCGTCAGCATCGAGCTTGTCGATCAGGTCGATCATCTTCTCGTTGACGTATGCGCGATACTCGTAGACCTCTTTGACGGTTGGCCGCGAGATCTGACCTCGCCGAGGTCGACAGAACTGTTCGCCGATGGCGTTGTAGTAGGAGTTGAAGAGGTAGTTGTACTGGACGTTGAGAGGCTGGTAGGTCGGGTAGTTGTTGGCGAGGATGAACGTCTCGAAAAACCAGGTTGTGTGGGCCAGGTGCCACTTGGTTGGACTGACGTCAGGCATCGATTGAATGACGTAATCCTCAGTCTCCATTGGCGCGCACATCCGCTCAGTGAACGCCCTGGTCTGCTGGAAGCGTTCCTTCAACTCTGAAGCCGTGCGCGGGTCGACCCCGAAGCCAGTCGGGCGCTGAGCGGTAGTCAATTTCTTGGACCTTTCTTCCCTCTCGTGAGTGGGCGACAGTTTAGATGCAGGTAAATCGGAAGTGGCGCGTTGCTGTTTTTCTAACAGGTCTGCCGAATACGCGGACTGGTGGTGTCACTACAGGTTCAAGTGTTCGTGGGTCTCAAAAGGTGTTCTAAGAGTACGACGAACACGGTGCTGGTCTATAGACCGTACGCCTCCAGGAAGCGGAGCCAGACTTCCGACATCGTTGGGAATGCAGGGGTTGCGTGCCAGAGCGTGTCGAGCGGTACTTCACCTGCGATGGCGATGGTGGCGGCATGCAACATCTCTCCCGCCCCTGGACCTACGAAGGTGACGCCAACCAGGGTTTTGGAGCCCTCATCGACCACCCATTTGATATTGCCTTCTATACCTTCACCGAACGTCGCCGCACCAGCACTCCAGCCGAACCCGTACTCAATTGATCGAACGTTGATCCCTTGGTCCTTCGCCTGTTCTTCAGTGAGGCCTACCGCCGCGACATGAGGATCCGTGAAGACGACGCGTGGAGAGGCTTTCTTATCACCCCAGGCTTTTGCCCTCTTGCCGAGAATCACATCGCCCACGATTCTGGCCTGATATTTGCCGTCATGCGTTAGGAGACTTCGGCCATTGGCGTCTCCGACGGAGTAGAGCCAGCCTGAGTTCGCGCCTACAGCTCGCAGTTCGTCGTCAACTTCGATGTACTTCCCGGGCTCAAGGCCAATGGTGTCGAGACCAATGTCCGACGTGAGAGGCTTTCTTCCGACAGCTACGAGGATGTTGTCCGCTTCCAGCGTGGTCCCGTCTGACAGCGACGCAGAAATTCCAGTCGATGTCCTTGCTACAGACTCAAGCGCAACGCCAGTCAGGACCTTGATTCCGTACTCCTCAACGAAGACCTTCTTGATGTGCTCTCCAGCGAACTCCTCTTCACGAGGGATCAAGCGGTCGGCCATCTCGACGATCGTCACTTCCTTTGCTCCCAGATCGTTCCAGGCCTGCGCCATCTCCACACCGACGACACCTCCGCCAAGTACGATCAGTCTGCCGGGAGCTTCATTCAACGTAGTGATATCTCTGTTGTCCCACGAGGCGACATCACTGAGGCCGGGAATTGGGGGGACAGCCGCTGCCGTACCGGTCGCGACGACTACCGCTTTGTTCGCCTCGTAATCGGTGACGTTTCCGTCCTTATCTGTCACCGAAACGCGCTTCTCGCCATCGATTCGAGCGTGGCCACGCACATAAGGGATGTTCTGGTCGTTGAGCCACTGGACCTGGTACTTGTCATCGAGGTCGCTGATCATGGCGTCGCGTCGTGACAGGGCTTCTTCGAAGTCGATTTCGCCGGTCACTGCGGCTCTGGCTCCCGGCACGCGCTTGACCGCTCGGATGGCCTCTCCTGGCCTGAGCAGCGCTTTCGAGGGCATACACGCCCAGTAGCTGCACTCACCGCCGACCAGTTCCCGTTCGACGACTAGAGCCGACATGCCGCCCTTCACAATCCTGTCGGCGACGTTTTCGCCGGCCGGTCCGGCTCCGATGACAATCACGTCGTACTGTTCGGCCATAGTTCCTGCGCCCCGCTTCTCGATCGCTGGCACACACAGAGTCGATGAGCTGTGTGCAGTGTTCTGGTAAGTTCAATCCCGGTCATTCCGGGCGATGTCCCAAATGTGATGCCGGATTGCACTGGACCGGTGCTGATGCGAGGGTCGACCACCCTGAGACCTTTGCTCGCAACGCTAATAACTGTGTTGCATCTAAAGAGACGCGGCCCTGAATACACGGCTGGCCCCGCCAAACAAGATCACTTCCGCCATGTGAGCGAGGTTCAAGATGCCCAGAGCGATAGTTAACGGAACGGTAGTTGCCGAATCGGATGAGTATGAGGTGGTGGAAGGCAACATCTACTTCCCGCCTGACTCGATCAAGAGAGAATTTTTCAAAGACAGCGCCCTCCACTCGACGTGTCCGTGGAAGGGTGTTGCCAGCTACTACTCGCTCGACGTCAATGGCGAGGAATTGCCGGACATTGCGTGGTACTACCCGGAGCCGTCACAGGCCGCCGCCAACATCAAGGACTATGTCGCTTTCTATCCGGCGGTGACCGTAGAGGGTTGAAAGTCGGGCCCGCTGGGGGCATTGAGACGCGTACTCGGGATCTAGCGTCCGAAGTTCAGCATGCTTGAACCGTGTGAGCGACAGATTAGCTCGTCAGCCCAATGAGCGCGGGCTATGCTGTTAAGAGCATGCCCGCACCTGAATCCACATCCGTTGAGCACATAGACATCAGCAAGGTCCGACGCAGGATTGAGCAGCGTGAGGACCTTCTGTCCCCGTTTGCAACGAAGACAAGTAACTCGCGCGGACGTGCTCACGCGGAGCCAAGCTCAGACGTGCGTGGAGAGTTCCAGCGCGATCGCGACCGGGTGATCCACACCAACTCCTTCAGAAGGCTCAAACACAAGAGCCAGGTTTTCGTTGCTCCGCAGGGAGACCACTTCACAACGCGATTGACTCATGTGGTTGAGGTCGCTCAGGTCGGTCGAACTATAGCCCGCGCCCTGAATCTGAATGAGGACCTGGTTGAGGCCGCCGCGCTGGGCCACGATCTTGGCCACACGCCGTTTGGGCACATCGGCGAGAGTGTTCTGAATGAGGAACTCGCTGACGGCTTTCACCACAGTCGGCATAGCGTCAGGATCGTCACCGAGCTTGAGAAGGAAGGTCGAGGCCTGAACCTGATGGCTGAAGTGATAGACGCCATTCGGTACCACTCAAAGCCAGAAGGCAAATTCCTTGATCAGACAGCAGTGAGCCACATGACGCTTGAGGCGCAAGTGGTGCGAATTTCAGACGCGCTCGCTTATCTTGCTCACGACATATCGGATGCGTTGCGGTCCGGTTACCTCACGCTGTCGGACCTGCCGCCCGAAGCAGTTGAACGACTTGGTGAGCGTCATTCTCAACGGGTCAACTCGGTCGTTACAGATGTGGTGGAGGCTTCGTGGGACGCGACGGGCGAGATCGAGGCAGAGAACGGCACGCCGTGGATCAGGATGTCCCCGGAGCTTGGTGATCTCGTCACGTCGCTCAGGGTGTTCATGTTCGAGCGGTTCTATCACCCGATCAGCGGATCCAAAGAGGGCAGAAAAGCCGCGGATATCGTGCGAGTTCTCCTGAACCATTTCAGGTCGCACCCGGACGAGCTCCCGCGCTGGCTGCGCAATCTCTCAGGGTCTGATGAGCAGGCGGCAGCTGACTATGTCTGCGGTATGACCGACAACTATGCTCTGACAATCGCCGAGAGGATCCGGCCGGGCATGAGCGAGGGCGTATTCCACGGCAGGATCTAATGGAGACGCCGATCCAGCCACCGTCGGGCAGAGGTGATCTCGTTGACGTTCAGGAACACGCCATCTTTTCTCTACCGCTGGCACTAAGTGGTCGCTAAAATAGTCAGTTCCAGATTCGCTTCCAAGTTCCCCCGCGAACGTCTTGTGCCGTCGCGAATCCGCATGTAAGTTAGCGTTAACATTCCACGAACCGGCTGCAGAATCTCCCCGGCCTGCGTACGCCGTATATGAGCCTTGTCGACGAAGTAAAAAGCAGGACTGATATCGTCGATGTAGTTGCGAGCTACGTCGATCTCGATACGTCTTCGCGCAACCCCAAGGCAAGATGCCCGTTCCACACCGAACGGACGCCATCTTTCTACGTCTTCCCTGAGTCCGACACCTGGCGCTGCTTCGGAGCGTGCGCAACAGGTGGCGATGTCCTGGCTTTCGTGATGAAGCAGGAAGGGATCGAGTTCCGGGAGGCGCTGCACCGACTGGCTGACAGGGTAGGGGTGAAGTACTCCCAGGGCGACGCTAATGTGCAGTCAGACGTCGCTCCGAAGCGGACAGTCGTGGAAGCGAACGAGGTTGCCGCCCGATGGTTCTCATGGATGATGCTCAGTTCTGAAGGTGCAGCAGTCAGGGAGTATCTGACCTCTCGCGGCATCGATACGGAAATTGCAGAGAGGCGAGGTTTGGGATTTGCGCCTGGTGAGGGCAAGCTGACTCTGGCGGGTCACCTCAGATCTTCAGATGTGACACCAACATCAGCGCGTGACGCAAAGCTGGTTATTCAGACCGACGACCGGACGTGGCGGGATTTCTTCAGAGGCCGTCTGACGATTGCGATCAAGGACCGAGCAGGAAAGGTGATCGGATTCGGGGCACGGAGCCTGGACGGATCTGAGCCGAAGTATCTGAATACGCCGCAGACGAGCGCGTTCGATAAGTCGAAGGTGTTGTACGGAATCGACTGGGCCGCCGATTCGATGCGGCAGTCGCACAGGGCCGTGGTCGTTGAAGGCTATATGGACGTGATCACGGCGCACGAGCACGGCTTTACTGATGTCGTGGCCTCTATGGGCACTGCCGTCACTCCAGACCAGTTGAAAACGCTCTCGCAGATAGTTTCAAGTGGTGACGAGGCGGGCGAAGTTGTACTGTGCCTGGACTCAGATGCGGCCGGTCAGGACGCAACGCTGCGGGCGCTCGAGACCGCCTGGCAGGAGTTCGGCCCGAAGCTCACCGGCTCGGCATCTTCCCGTGGACGCGGACTCGTCGTGAAGGTTGCATCACCGGTCGAAGGCAAGGATCCGGACGAGGCGATCAGGGCTGACTCCTGGGCGTGGCGCCGATCGCTCGACGAGGCGCTACCGCTCATCGACTTCATCATGGCCGCGTACATCAGGCGATTCGATGTGTCTGGTGGTGAGGGCAAGGCAAGGGTTGCCGAAGCGCTTTCGCCGCTTATCTTCTCCGTAGACAACGACTATGACCGCGATGCCTACTG
This sequence comes from Dehalococcoidia bacterium, assembly GCA_028285005.1. GTDB lineage: Bacteria > Chloroflexota > Dehalococcoidia > Lucifugimonadales > Lucifugimonadaceae > JAJCYX01. Next base: position 155,938 of record JANQQP010000004.1, read on the forward strand.
GGAGAAGCTCGCCGGGTTGCTCGAAGTATCGCCAGAACGGCTGCGGTCGATGGCATCGCGACCTGGCGCCAGGACCTTCCGGCCGCGAGCGAGAAGCGGCGCCGGGAGTGATGACAGCTCGATATCAACGCAGCAGTTGGGCGCGGCATTGAGCGGCGCGGAAATCGGCATCGAGGAGCATCTACTCGCCCTCGTCTTGCAACATCCTGAACTGCGGGAGTTCGCTGAGGCGGTGCCGGCAGAGCATTTTCTCGGTACGGTCAACCGAGAACTGTTTACCCAGTGGGTCCGCATCCCTACACTCGATGAGATGCTGTTGGCGCTCGGCCCCGACCTTGCCGACAAAGCGGCAAAGATTCAGTCCGTCGAGTTCCCGCCGTCTGATCACGCCAGACGTGTTGAAGAAGCGACTCAGTGCGTTCGAAGACTGCGGGAGCGCTACATGCGAAACCTGCTCAGACTCACCGAGGTCGCACTCAAAGAGGAAGAGAATTCCCTGGAAGGCGAAGAACGAGAGCAGCTGCGGAGTAGAGTTCTCGACCCTTCCGATCATCTGAAGAAAGTGTTCCAAGCAGGCGCAACAGGACGGGTGTGATATATGCCACGCAGGCCAGTAAATAGTCACGACGAAGACACCGTCATCGAGGACCTGGCTGATGGCGCACAGCTGCTGAGACTCGGTTTTCAGACGGTTGACGACGCCGTGGAAGATGAGGACGATCCCGAAGGCAGCGGTAAGACCGTTCTCATGGCCGCGTCGACAGCGTCGGGCTCAGCTGACCTTGAGCGCTGGGACGGACCTTCGGCCCTGTTTGAGCGCAACACATCCGCTGGGCAGCAGCCTGAAGACTCGGAACTGACCGACGACCCTGTCAGGATGTACCTCCGTGAGATCGGTCGAGTCAATCTGCTGACCGCCGCCGACGAACGTGTGCTTGCGCGAGCCATGGAGCTGCAGCGTCGGCTCAATAAGATCGAAGAATCAATCGCCACAGAGACAGGTGTGCAGCCTTCGTCTGCCGATACCTGTATGGCGGTACTACGCGAGGTCGCTCCGCATGACGAGGCGGCACAGGCGATAGGCCGTTTTGTTGGCGTTCCGGGCGAAATGACGTTGGCCGCGCTGGTGACAGACAAAGAGCTGCGCACGCTGATCGACGGACCGCATGACGAAGGGCTGATCAATTTCGTATCCGATGCGTTGAACTGTTCGGCAGAAGAAGCGCAAGAGAAGATCGTTGACCTGTCGATCGTTTCGGGGCTGGTGCCGCTAGATCTCCTCGAGGCGATGCCGGAGCAGCCACCGCTCTCCGATCTCGAAAAGACGATCTCGACATCTGAATTCGGAACTCAACTACAGATGTACGAGTTCCTGTTCAATTCGCACTATGCCCGCACGAAGAACGAGGGTGAGCGGTCCGAGAGCCACCTTGCGCAGGCAAACCTTCGACTGGTGGTCTCTGTTGCGAAGAAGTACATCGGCCGCGGCATGTCGTTGCTTGACCTGATCCAGGAGGGCAACATCGGCCTGATTCGGGCCGTAGAAAAGTTCGACTACCGCAAGGGTTACAAGTTCAGTACTTACGCCACGTGGTGGATCAGACAGGCGATCACCCGGGCGATCGCGGACCAGGCGCGGACGATTCGCATACCGGTTCACATGGTGGAGACGATCAACAAGCTGCTGCGGGTGAGCCGGCGACTGGTTCAGGAGTATGGCCGCGAACCGACGAGTGAGGAGATCGGCCGCGACCTCGATATGCCGCCTGACCGTGTGCGCGAGATCCTGAAGATTTCACAGGACCCCGTCTCGCTGAACACTCCGATCGGTGAAGAGGAAGACTCGAACCTCGGTGACTTCATCGAAGACAAGAACGCGCTCGCTCCCGTCGACGCAGCCACCTATCACCTGCTCCGTAACCAGGTCGAAGATGTGCTCGACTCGCTGACCCTGCGCGAGCGTCGCGTGCTCCAACTTCGCTTCGGTCTGGAAGACGGCAGAAGCCGGACGCTTGAAGAGGTAGGGCGCGAATTTGGTGTGACCCGCGAGCGTATCCGGCAGATCGAAGCGAAGGCGCTACGCAAGCTTCGGCACCCTACGCGCTCGAAGAAGCTGCGGGACTTCCTGGACTAGTTTCTGTCTGACACTCGGCCAGGCAGCATGACTTACTTCGAGTTGTCACTTCTCAGTTCGTGGTGCTGGCACTTCGCCGTACGGGTCTGAGCTGTTCGGTCATCAGGTCTAGAATGGCTTCACACGACTTTGTGGGTGAAGCATGCCGGAAGCTCCAGACCTTTTCGTCATTCGCAACTATCTTGAGCCGAAGCTGATCGGTCGTAAGGTCACGGCAGTGGATGAGCGGAAGCCGCTTGTTCTGCGCAACATGACTGGCGAGAAGTTCAGTGATGACTTGCCAGGACGCACCTTCACTGGTATCGGCCGCAAGGGCAAGTTACTGCTGCTAGAGCTCGGGGAAGAGCGCAGGCTTGTAATTAGCCCGATGCTGACCGGTGGTCTGCGTTACGGCTCACCGGACGACCGCATGGAAGCTTCTGCAATCCTTGTGTTTGACCTGGATGATGGGCATCAGCTGCGGTACTTCGACCAGAAACGGATGGGCCAGGTCTACTACCTGCACCCCGACCAGCTTGGTGAGATTGTGCGGCTTGAGAACCAGGGACCCGATGTTCTTGACGAGCCGATGAAGCTTGAAGAGTTCAGAGCGGCGCTGAAGCCATTTAGAGGCGAGATCAAGGGCATTCTTACACGCGGGCAAGCGGTCTCCGGCATTGGCAACGCCTACGCAGATGAGATCCTGTGGGGCGCTCAGCTCTTCCCGTTTCGTAAGAAGTCAAAGCTGAGTCCAGAGGAATTCGAACGGCTTCACGAGGCTGTGTATTCCGTTCCAAAGGGAGCGGTAACGGTGCTGGAGAAGAGGGTTGGCGATTCGATACACAAGAAGGTCAGAGATTTCTTGAGTGTCCACGGAAAAGGCGGCAAGGCCTGTCCTCGGTGTGGATCCCGGATCAGCGCCATCAAGGCGAATCGGAGAGAGACGAACTTCTGCCGCAAGTGTCAGCCGGGCACCATGTTTGACTGAAACCCAATGATTGGGCGTTCCGGCACCGTGGACCGGAACCGCAAACGCTCGCACATCCTGAGTAATGCGTGGCGTCCCTCACATGAAGGACACTGGTTTGGATTGGCGTGTGGTTTGTGTGCTGGTAGCATCGTTTCGTGGCGCGTGTTAGCTGCCACACTTGCTGACGATCAATTTGGCCGAGAAGCAACGACATGACCGCAGCGCTTACATCTCTCGAAATTGCAGGTCTCATACGCGACATCGCGCTGATCTCGTTCTTCGTGATCGGATCAATCGGGTTGCTCGTCGGCCTGCTCCTGGGCCTCAAGTTCTATCGCAGGACAAAGAACCTGATGGACAGAGTTGACGCGGGTGTGGATCGCGTCGAGGCGATGGTTGATTCGGTTGACTCGACTGCGTCAACGGTCCGCAAGACTGCGACTTCGATGAACCGTGGCATGCGCGCAGGAGACTTTGCACGCTCGGCGTTCAGCTCGGTGCTTAGTCGGCGCGGCGGTGATTCCGATGACTCCGAAAGCAAGTAAGGCACCACAGCATCGAATGTTCGGCTGCTGATCCAGCCACATTCAAGGACGGAGACATGGCGAACAAAGAATCGGAAGGTAGTGGAAGCTTCTTCACCGGCATGGTGATCGGTGGGATTGCCGGCTTTGTTGCTGGCATGATCATGGCGCCGAAGTCAGGTGACGAGACCCGCACGCTGTTCTCTGAGCGAGGCCAGGAGTTCAGGGACAAAGCTGACGACTTCATCGCTGCTGCCAGAGAGCGAATCTTCGCTGCATCTGATCGCAACGGCGGCCGATCGTCTCGGCCCGGTTACCCGTTCGACGATCTAGATCTTGACGACGAGGACCTCTAGAACCCGGCCACGACTGGCGCTTGCCTGAGTGACCCGGGCTGCGGTCATCTACGCCCTGGGGTATGAGCCGAGCACTTTAAACATCGCGGTGTGTCGTCTGAGTTCTGTGAGCGCGGCCTGGACATTGTCGTCCTGCTCGTGTCCATCGAAGTCGAGCAGGAAGTAGTAGACACCAATTTTTGCCCCGGTTGGCCGCGACTCGATCTTGGTCAGGTTGATGCCGAGATCGGCGAAAGGCTTCAGGGCTGCGTAGACCAGACCAGGCGCATCTTCCCGGTCAAAATCGAACACTATCGACGTCTTGTCAGCACCTGATCGCGCAGGTGGCTCTCTGCCGATGACAACGAACCTGGTGACGTTGTTCTTTCTGTCCTGGATCGCTTCATCCATCACGTTCATGCCGTGGAGCTCAGCAGCGCGTTTTGGGCCCAGCGCCGCCACAGTTCCGTCCTCGGATCTGAGGCTTTCAACCGCGCCAGCTGTGGAATCGTAGGGCTCCAGCTTCGCGTCCGGCAGGTGTTCGGATAGATAGCGCCTGCACTGTCCGAGGGCTTCGGCCTTTGACCTGACACGCCTGATTTCGGGCAGTATTGTGCCCGTCGGCGCGATGAGACAGAGATCCACCGGTAGCAGAATCTCACCGACGACCCGCGCTTGTTGCGCGCCAATCAGTGAGTCGACGATGTCGTTTATGGATCCGGCGATGCTGTTTTCGATCGGACCGACGGCTTCGTTGACCTCCCCGGAATCCACAGCAGCCACGACATCGGGCAGCGACGGGTAGGCCACTAACTGAGCCTCCGCGTCATGAAGGACAGCGGCTTCTTCGGTATAGGTCCCGGCCGGCCCGAGAAACGCCACGAGCTTGCTCAACGTCTACCTCAGTTCCGTGAGAGTCTCCCATAGAGACCGGGTTGACTCCACAGGCGAAACGGCAATCACCTCGTCTTCCGCCTCAATCACCGTATCGTCTGTCGGTATCTCGGTCCTGCCGGCTCCCGAGATGATCAGGTTCATCTGTACTCCGTACGGGACCTGCAAATCCCTTAGTGGACGTCCGACTACCGAAGCGCCCTCCGGGACCTTGATGCCAACTATCTCGAGCCCGCGGCCCCTAATAGGCATCAGCCGCAGCAACGGGTGGGCTGGCAAGGCTCCCGAAATGTTCGAAAGCACCAGGTCGGTTGTACTCGCCGTTACGTCGACACCAGCCTGTTCGAACAGCTCAGCGTTCTCCTGGAGATTCACCACCGATACCGTGCGGGCCACGTTGAACATATTTTTAGCCAGCAGACACGCGGCGAGGTTCTCAGCATCTCCTCCGGTTGTAGCGATGAAGATGTCCGCGCGGCTGGCGCCAGCTTGCTGGAGCGTGCGCGATGACGTTGCGTCACCCTCCAAAACCACGTTGCCCAGCCGATCGCCAACCTGTTGAGAGATCCGAGCGTCGGATTCGATGGCGAGCACTTCGTGGCCCGAAGATACCAGTGAGTTTATGAGGGGCAGACCGATGGTCCCGGCGCCCATCACCAGCACGTACATGTCACTCTCCCCCGGCGTCCGTCGGAGGCCCGGAAGGTTGTTCTTGCAGTACCTGTGGAATGTTCGCCATCACGGACTCTGTTGAAAGCATTGCCGGATTCACGCAAGCGACGCCGTGTGATTCGAATACGCTGCTTAGGTCTCCGCTCCAAACGGTGGCGATCACGGTCATCACCCGGTACTTGATCTTGGCTTTGAGCGCGGCTAGACCGTTGACACTGTCTTCGCCGGTCAGTGATGCGAACATGTCGGCGTCTCGGATGCTTGCCTGCTCGAGTACTGAATCTCGTGTGCCATCGCCCTCAACGACCGTGACGCGTCCCGGACCGTCATAGTCGACGCGTAGTGAGCTGGCGCTGGCGGCGTCGATGTCGATAACCGTGACCGAGTGGCCGGATGATGCCAGCGCGTTCGTCAGTGTGGATCCGGTCCGCCCGCTTCCAACGATCACTACATTCATATTGCAACTTGCCCCTTGATCACGTGCCTATCCCGAGGCGGTGCCTGAGCGGCCGGTCAACTGTCTTCGTTCCGGTCTTGCTCCGGCGAGAGCTTCGCGTACAAGCACGACGTTGCAGGCAGCGAATTCCAGCACATACGGTATATCGTTCCCGAGAGAATACCTTCCGTTCTTCATCGGATACTCGGTGCTGATGACCACAGCGTCAACATCCCGAACCGCCGTCTCATGCACGACGGCAGAGCCGATATCGCGCGCTTGCAGCATTTCAGCCTCAACATTCCGCTGCAGTTGAGAGGTCATCTCCGCGCGCTTGAGTACCTGTTCAGCGTGCTCAATCTGTTCGGGAATCTCAGCATCGAGCGGCAATGATCTATCAACTCGGATTACGTACAGAATGATCAGGCGGCCGCGAACTTCGCGAACGAGGGACGCAGCGTAGTCCACAGCCGTCGTATCTGAAGAGGCGCCGGTGACCAGCACGAGTACGTTGTTGAACTGCATGGTTGGCTCCGAGGCCGGAGAGCGTAGCGGGGCCGGAAACTCCTAATGGGAAATCCGTTCGACCAGTTCGTCGCGCCCTGCCACGACCAGCACGTCCCCACGGCGGAGCCTTTCGTCTGAGTCGGGGCTGAGCGTGATGTCGTTGCCGCGTTTAAGGGCTATGACCGCCACTCCGTACTTGTCCCTGACACCGGAAAAGCCGGCCTCTCTAAGAGACATATCGGCGAACCTGTCCGGCACTCGCAACCTGCTCACGCCGAATGACTGGCTCAACTCCATGTACTCCTCAACATCCGGGTTGAAGAGATTGTGCGCTACCCGGCCGCCCATCTCAGATTCGGCGTAGACGACTTTATGGCAGCCAAGTCTTTCGAGCGTGCTGCCGTGGAGGTCCGAGTGTGCGCGGGCGACGATATACGGCAGGTTCATAGTCTGGAACAGCACGGCCACCATGATGCTCGCCTCAACATTGGACCCGATCGCGACGATTCCAATGTCGTAGTTGTGGACACCGAAGTCCCTCAGGACCGACTCGTAAGTGGCATTGCCCACGACTGGATGCGTCACCTCGCCCATCATGGCCTGCACGCGCTCTTCATCGCTGTCGATAGCGATCACAGTGTGGCCAAGCTGATAGAGGGTGCGAGCAATGTTGCTGCCAAACCGGCCAAGCCCAACAACGGCGATGTGGCGGCTATTCGTTACTGGCATCTGGTTCGTGTCTCAAAGAGTCGATTGACCTGAGCAGGAGCAGTCGAAAATTTCAGCCTATTCTAACCCGCTCACTTGCGAACTGATACGTCTCGTTCGACTCGCGGCCGGCCATGAGCAGCGCCAGCGTGAGGGGGCCAAAACGACCGAGGAACATCGCCACAGCCACCAGGATTCGGGCGCCTGTGTTCAGGTCTTCGGTGATGCCGGTCGATAGTCCGACGGTGCCGAAAGCAGACACGATCTCGAACAACGCTTGCCTGAAGTCGAGCTCAGGCTGGATCGCCAGAAGAGCAGCGAATAGCGCCAGCAGCATAACGGTCGCCGCGGCTCCAACAACCATTGCCCGCTGCACGATGATCGCCGGTAACTCCCTGCCGAAGGCGTTGACTCGCCTTCGGCCTCGGAGAGTCGCAGCAGCGGCGATTACCACAACCATGAAGGTATTTATCTTGATCCCGCCAGCTGCCGAGGCCGAGGCTCCACCGATGAACATCAGCGCCTCTGTGCCGATGTTGTTCGCATCTGTGATGCCGTTGTAATCGACTGTTGAGAATCCCGCGGTACGCGCCGCAGCCGAGTGAAAGAAGGCGTCCGCGACTTTCTCGGGCACACTCTCCGCGCCGATACTGCTGGAGTTGGTCCACTCGGTCGAAAGGAAGACGAGAGTCCCGGCTACGAACAGCCCGGCCGTCCCAATCAAAACGAGCTTTGTATCCAGACGAAGCCTGCTGAATCGGCGTTTCGAAACGACGTCCGCTAGAACGAAGTAACTCAGGCTACCGATAACAATAAGGGCTGCCATCACAAGCAGAAGTGGGATGTCGGACTTGAAGGGCTGGAGGCTTGATCCACCGACAACGGCGTCCGGCATGATCTCGAAACCCGCGTTGTTAAAGGCAGATACAGCGTGGAATGTGCTTTGCCAGAGTGCTTCGCCGAACGAGATGCCTTCCCACAACTCTCCAAACACGTACCACCTGAGGAACAGAAGCACGATGCCGATGATCTGCGTGATCACGGAGAACACAACTATCTTGCGGACCAGAGATGCGATAGCGCCAAGCTGCGCTTCTCCAAGTCCTGCCCTCAGAAGCAGTTGTCCCTGGAGGCCCAGTCGCTGACCAACGATCATCAGCAGAAACGCGGCTCCGGTCATGAAGCCGAGACCGCCGATGAAGAACAGAGCCATGATCACGGTCTGCCCGAATCGGGACCAGGCAACGTCCGTCTCGACCACAACGAGGCCTGTCACCGCAACTGCCGAAGTGGCGGTGAAGATCGCCTGCGTCAGTCTGTCGCCCAACCCGGCCGGCGGATCGTTCGTAGAGATCGGGAGCAGCAGCAACAGAGTGCCGATCAGGATGACTCCGAGGAAGCCGTAGATCAGCACCATGGGAGACGTCGGACCACGCACCGAGATCGTGCGAGGTTCGATCTGCACCGTTACCGGGGCGATCTCCGATTCGCGTGGCCTCCGGACGACTGTGTCACCGGGTTTGGGCGTTAGCGGTGGTAACAATTGAGGTTGGGCCGGGCCTGAGGTGCAGCCGATTGAGTCTCAAACGGTTACAGTGCCTTCGATCACCGGCGATACTGATTGGACGAGAGTTCCTGGCGACATTCTAGACGTGATCGGTGCGCGTGAGTCGATTCGACCAAAAGCGCACAAGACGCACTTGTCTGTCCAGGTCCAGGGGACTGTAGATACTGGTCACGTGATGCAAAGAGACCCGTTGCAAAAGCTCCTCGAGGAGACCGACAAGTTCCTCGTCACGGTTGAAGTTGAAACTTCACGCGGGCTTGTGATGGAAGAGGAGGCTAGGAAGGAGTCGGACTTCGCTAAGCGCCTCTCTGAGTTTGAAGGCGTGGATGTTGTCGCTCTAACAGACAACCCGGGGGGCAACCCGCACATTCGACCTGAAGTGCTTGGTCAGGACCTTCTTTACCGCGGGCGAGAGGTGATCATCAATGTCTCTTGCAAGGACTACAACCGCAACGGTGTAGAGAGCAGGCTCTGGGCTCTGGGGAGCACCGGCTTCAGGAACATCCTTGCGCTTTCGGGCGACTACCCGGTAGGGGGCTACTCAGGTCAGGCCCAGCCAGTGTTCGACACAGACTCGGCCGGTTTGCTGAAGATGATCTCGGACATGAACTCTGGCATGCCGGTGAAGGCCTGGCGTTCGGTTGGCCGCGAGGCTCGTCTTTCGAGTACCGACTTCTATCCGGGCTGCGCCGTGAATCCGTTCAAGCTCGTTGAAGGCGAACTGATGACTCAGTACTTCAAGCTTGAGCTCAAGGTGCGCACCGGGGCGAAGTGGGCGGTAACGCAGATCGGATTCGACGCCCGAAAGCTTGATGAGCTCATAAGGTACGTTCGATTGAACGGCCTTGGCATACCTTTGATTGGCTCAGTGTTCATCCTGACAGCTCCGGCTGCGGGGTTCTTCAATCGCTGGGGCATTCCGGGTGTCGCAGTGAATGATGATCTGCTCGCATTGGCGAGGAAACAAGCTGAATCGAAGGATCGAGGCCGGGCATTCTTCACCGAGCTCGCTGCGAAGCAGATCGCCATCCTGCGTGGGCTTGGCTACCGCGGCGTCTACCTGTCTGGCCGCCCGCGACTCTCTCGCCTGGAGAAGGTGTTCGAGATCGAGCGGTCATTCGGGACTGACGACTGGAAGCAGTTTGCGAGCGAGCTCAATTTCGCGCAGCCCGGAGAGTTCTACTACTTGCAACAGGGCGAAAACCGCGGTCTCAGTTCGGATGAGTTGAATCCGGAGTATGTGAAGTCGCTGTCGCCAGGAGCACGTCGCAAGAAGCGCCTGAAACTGCCGGTGATGTTTCAGACGGGGAAGTTCGTACATGACCACCTGTTCGACCGTAAGTCGAGGGGTTTCAAGGTGGGGCGTGCGTTGTACGGCGGAATAGAGAAGTCCGGGAAGCTGACCGGATTTGCGCACGCGCTCGAGCAATTGGCCAAGGAGCCGCTATACGGGTGCAGAGACTGTGGCGATTGCTCGCTACCAGATGTCGCATACCTCTGCCCGGAGTCCCAGTGCGTCAAGAACCAGCGCAACGGTCCCTGCGGCGGCACCAAGGCAGGCTATTGCGAGGTGCTCGATAAAGAGTGCATCTGGCTACGAGCTTACGACCGACTGAAACCGCTCGGCCAGGAACGGGAGATGCTTCAGCGTCCGATCATCTTCAAAGACGCCGGCTTGCGCGGCACATCGGCCTGGGGCAATACATTTATGGGCCGTGATCATCATGCCAAAGTGGCTGACGAGGACGATTAGGTCTTAGCAGACAGGTGGTGCCTTGCGAGTTGTCCCCACAGGCTAATCCGCATCCTTTAGACGATATGATTGTTTGCCTCACTCCTGACCGCGAACCTGTATGCCCGCCCGCTCGCATCTACAACAGAGAACTGGACTAACCAAATGAGCACCGTAGTTAGCTCCGCCGAAGACTTTGTCACTATCGGCGAAAACATTCACACAACGCGGATAGTCAAGCTTGGCGGGGTGTTCCACGAGAAGCTCGACGACGGATCAGATGCGATCAAGTATCGAAACGCCGATGGTGAGCGCCGCCTGATGCGCGTGCCGGAGCACTTCACCAGTACGCAGCCTTACGAGCAGGGCCAGTTGAAGCACTTCATGATTGCCATCTGGAAGGGCATCAACGAAGAGGGAGATGAGAGCGCGAGCGGAATCGACTACATCGACAAGGAAGTGCAGCGGCAGATCAAGAGCGGCTCCGCTTACCTGGACCTGAACGTGGACGAATTCTCCTACCGGCTACCTGAGCAACAGGAGGCGATGAAGTGGCTGGTCGAGAGGGTTCAGAGTGTCTCATCGGTGCCGCCAAGCATCGACTCGTCGAAGTCGGAGATCATCGAGGCAGGTTTTGAGGCGTACGACGGTTCGGCCGGTCGCCCGATGCTCAACTCGGTTGCACTAGAGCGGATCGAGGCACTGGACCTTGTGAAGGAGCACGATGCCTGTGTGGTGGTCACGGCAGCCAAAGAGGACGGCATGCCTGAGGACGAGCACCAGCGGCTTGAGAACGTCGGCAGGATCATCGAAGCGGCGCTGGCGAAGGACATTGCCAAGAGCGATATCTACGTTGACCCGTTGTTCTTCCCGATCTCAGTGTCAGGAACCTACGGCCCACACGGCCTCAACGCAATCCGCATGATCCGTGAGGAGTATGGCGAAGAGATTCACATCACGGGTGGGATGAGCAACGTTTCGTTCGGGCTGCCCAAGCGGAAACTTGTGAATGAGGTGTTCCTGCGATTGGCGATCGACCACGGTGCTGACAGCGGCATCATCGATCCGCTTCACCTTGATATTGACAAGATCCTGGCAATGGACATGGATTCGAAGCCTGTCCAGATCACGAATGAGATGCTGATGGGCAACGACGATTTCTGCATGAACTACATCACGGCGTTCAGAGAGGGTGAACTGGACTAACACCGGCAGTACGTTTCCGGATTGACCGTGGGTGCAGACCGGTGTTCAGTTGCGTGCAGGCAATATGCCTACTTGGACTCCCGCTCAGGAGTTACAATGTAAGTTCGCGACGAAGCGGTCTGAGTTGGCCGGTATTTGTCCGAATCACATATGCGAATGCTGCCTGACAGTACACAGGCGATCTGGTTGATCCAGGGGCCTGTCTGGTTCATCAAGTTCGTTGCCAGCAACTTCAATGAGTTCCTGGACAAGAACGGACCTTATATGTCCGCGGCCATCGCGTTCTATGCCTTCTTCGCGCTCTTTCCGCTTTCACTGGCCCTCATCACCATCTTCTCGTTCTTTCTCGGCATAGAGGGCTTCGAAGAGCGGCTGATCGAAGGGCTCGAAACTCAGATTCCGGTCCTAGCTGAGCAATCGGACACCTTCCTGACCGACTTCTTTGCCAGTCTCAGGGACGGCCGTGTGGTTACCAGTTCTGTCGCTACTCTCGGTCTGATATTTGCCTCGAAGGCCGTATTCAGCTCCATCAGGAAGAGTGTCAATACGATCTGGGGCATTACGAAGCCGCGGCCGTTCCTGACTGAACAGGCGATGGACTTCTTGCTACTGGTCGGCGCCGCGCTGCTGCTGATCGTCTCGTTCTCGATCACGACGATCTTCGGATTTTTCCAGGACTTCTCGACTATCGTTGCTCCGAACACGCCTGTCTCCGATGATGTTCTCTGGGCGCAGATCACCAGGTTCAGCCCGCCGATACTGTCGTTCATCGTGTTCCTGATCATCTACTGGTGGTTGCCGAACACCAAGCTAAGGTTCAAGGAAGTGTTTCCAACGGCTTTGCTCGGCGCTGCGGCGTTCGAGATCTCTAAAGCCATCTTCATCCTGTATCTACAGAACGCCGCCGGTCTGGCGAACGGTATCTATGGCGGTGTGAGCGCAATTATCGTGCTCATGGTGTTTGTTTACGTCTCCGCGATCATTCTGTTGGTTGGGGCTCAGGTCACATCGAGATGGGCGTTCTACCTGGCGAATCGAGAGCAGCACAAGCAGAATGAGGCGCTCTCGCTGAACCTGGCGAGAATCCGCTCAACTCCATCGCTTCCGGGACTACCACTCCCGATGCCGACTGGCGCCGCAGAAGAAGAACTTCCGGACGGCGCAGATGGCCCAGCCTCCCGGCTCTGACCACCGTCGGTCTGCAGGCGCCCACGTTGATATGAGGGCAATCCTCACCTGTCGCGTCGCCGAATCTCGCTAGTCACCGTTGATGATGCCCAGTTCAATTGAACTTAGCGTCGTATTGACGCGTCGAATCGGACGACGGTGGTTGGATTGGCAGCACAACAGTCTCTTGCCCACATAGCTCCTTCAGATGAAACCCTCGAAGTCGAGCAGACCGCCAGGTTTACGCGCTACTGGCTTGTGTCTCGAAGTCTCATGCTGTTGTGGCTGTTGCTGAGTCTATGGCAGATCGGGGCGTTTCCTGTAGCCGATGGTGAGGATGAGGCAATCACCATACTTATGGGATTCAGGCTCGCCTCCTTTGTCGATGACCCGCTGGCCCTCGGCTCACCAATCGTGCAGGGTCAGCTTCCGCTGTCTTACCTGCCCAGTGTGCTGGGCGCGCATCTGTTGCCAGTGAGTGAATTCACGTTGCGACTCCCGTATGCGCTTATCGGCGCGACTCAGATGCCGCTACTGCTTGCGTTAAGCAGTCGAGTGTTCGGACGCAGGGCGGCGGCCCTGGCCGGGTTGATGTTGTTGGGTACCGGACTCTTTGCTGTTAATCGGCTCGCCGGAGGAGCCGGTGTATTCATGGCGTTAGAGCTTGCGGGTGCTCTGCTTCTGCTGCGATACGTCGAGTCTGGCGAGAGGCGCTGGGCCGTTCTTTCTTCTGCTGCGTTTGGCGCGGCGGCACTGACTCACGAGAGCGGCTCGGTGTTGTTGGCTGTAGCTATAGGTGTCGCCTGGTGGGCTCGTCGTAACCGCGGAGATGTCGTTGCTGCAGGTTTCGCTGGACCTGCGCTGCTCGCCGGATTCTTCGTGCTGGCGCTAATTGCGAACGCGACTTATGCAAACTGGGACGGAGCGCCTACTGATCTATCGAACGACGGACTGTTCAGCAACTCGTTCGGATTCTCATTGAGCAGTTTCGGGAGCGCCTGGATCGTCTACCTGGGCGTCCCCGTCGTGCTGCTCGTCTTGATCGGGCTGTTTGAGGCAGCGGTCCACTCCACGCCGGCGCGAAAACCGCTGATTGTGCTCATGGCCCTGGCTGCCGCCGGTGCCTTGCCATGGCTCGTCCTGGGCTCCCATGTTGAGAATCCGGTGCTTGTCGCTCCACTGTTACTGGCGGTTGCCGGTTTCGGGTGTATGCAAATGATTCGGCAGTTCGAGTCTGTCGCCGCCCAGAGTCTGGTGGCGATGGCCGTTGCTTCGGTGGCGATGGCCGGTGTCGTCTGGAACCAGGCCGTTTTCAATCCTGAGACCGAGTTCAACGACGATCTTCAGAGTTTGCGTCAGTACGCGCTGTCGCTGGATCACGGTAGCGGGCTCTTCGAAGAAGATGCGCAGGGCATCCAGGCGATTGCTGACGTGATACGCCAGGAGACCCCTGCGGATGCTCGTGTATTCGCGAGTGAGGGCGTCCCTGCGGCTGCGATCGAGCTGTATGCGGCACGGGAAACCGAAGCTCTTGAGATCAGGCTGTTCGCGGAGCACTCGGACGGGTTAGACGGAGCGTACCTGGTGATCAAAGGTGAGGACGAGTCTTACAACGCGGGACTGAGCGGAGCGACAAACGTCGTCGCCAACCACAGGGTCTTTGCGGACGGCGAATCGCTATACCAACTGGTTCAGTTCAGTACATCGGGCGAGCCATTTGAGACCCCCGTGTGGTGGCGGGCCGATGTCGCAGAAGCCCGACTGTTCCGCGAGAACACTCGATACACCGAATTTCTGACTCCCTAGTGCAGGACCGGTCAGCTCGTCTCAATAGCTATGTTTTTGCGCATAACGCCCGAATCACAGTAGCGGATTGCTCAGTACCCTCTTTAGAGCCTTTTTGAGGCGCCGCCCGCGACCGATAAAGGAGCCCGGCAGTGTGGACCTCTCTACGTGATGTGCCCTCGAAGCATGTGCTGCTCGTTGGCATCATTGCGTTTATAGCGACCGCATGTAGCGGCGCATCCGAACCTGCCCGCGAAACTCCCAGCCCGGAACCTGTCAACTCTTTCTACCTGGAGGCAAGGTTCGAGATTGCCGACGACGAGGCGGACCATCCGTTTCCTCCGGACGGTCCAGCGATCTACAACTTCAAATGGTGGTTTGAGTCGCCTGATCGGTTCAGGCGAGAAGTTGAGACTGTCGGGCCACCGCATCTGTCGCGTAGCTCCTTGAACGTGAGTGCTGACGATAGATGGATCTCATTTGATGCGAATCTAAACCGGTTTCTTTCGACTCCGGCTCCGGAGTCTACAGATAGTCCACCGCCGAGCAGTGCGATGATCGGCCCACTGTCCTCGGCGAGTATTGAGGACTGGATAGCACTGAATCGCGAGCGTCTGCCACATTTCGACGCAAGACTGCTGAGGACCGATGAGATGCTTGGGCGCGAGGTGAAGGTCTACGAGTTTAGCGATGTAGGAGCTTTGCTGGACGAGGAGGGCATGTTAGCTGCAAGCTCGACCGGACGAATCTGGATCCATGAGTCGACTGGATTTGTGCTGAAGTACGAGGGGGCCGACTCGTATCGGGCGATCGCGGAGGTGACTCGACTTGAACTCAACAGACCGATTGACCCGAACCGGTTCACGTTCAGTGCGCCCGACGACGCGATTGAGGTGCGAGGCGACGGAGGGCACCCCTCCATCATAGGAAAGACTGGTGTAGGTGAGGACGCGGACCCTCCGCCGGGACTTTTGGCCATCCGATGGCTGCCTCCGGCGTTTCACGAAGCCTCATCAGAGCGCATCTCAACGGAATCAGGGATGGACATTGTGAGCCGGTACGAAAACAGCTGGCTGCTCACTGATGGCCGAGCTCTCCGTGTCAGACAGCTGGTGCGTACTGCAGGTTTGCCAACCGAGTTCATTACAGGCGAGACGACAATCTCATCTAGCACTCAGCATTATGGCTACTATGTCTCCCGGTCCGAAGAGGATGACTGGATCAGGTTGGCCTGGCAGGACGTAGGTGTCACTGTCACGGTCGAAGGGATCGGGATTGAACTGGCTGAATTGACCCGAGTCGCCGATGGCGTTCTCAGACCCTGGGTGACGCCGCCAGAAGGCTAGGCCTTTCTAAGCGAGATCGAAATCTGCTCTCCGTCGAGATCAAGGGTCTCAGTTGCAGCGTCAGACAGCTCATGGTTCAGGTGAAATGAGGCCGTGAGCGTCTCCTCGACCAGGTACATGGCATGGGCCTTCAGGGCTTCCGCAACTGTGTCTGTTGTGACGATTCCCAGTTGGATGCGATCTGAAATGTCCAGGCCGCTGGACTTACGAAGGTTCTGCACCATGTGCACCACTTCGCGAGCCATTCCTTCAGCCCTCAACTCGGGGGTCACCTCAGTGCTTACGGCAGCCGTGTAGCCCGCGTCGGTAGCCACGGCGTAGCCCTCAGCCGCGTGACGCTCGACCAGCACCTCGGTCGGCTCGAGTGTGAATGAGCCGAGGGAGATCTGTTCACCGGACTCCGCCAACCGTGCGACTTCGACAGAATCGGCCTCACCCAGGAGCTTTCTGATCTCACCGAGCTGCTTTCCGTATTTGGGACCGAGTGAACGCAACTCTGGCTTCACTACGAAGCTCAGAAGTCCGCCGGTGCCGGTGACGTCACGCACACCTTTGACATTCAGCTCGTCGGCCAGCTGCTGTTCGATGACTGGCAGAGCCTCGCGTTCCCAGTCGTGCCGGATCTCCACGAGCAACTCGGAAAGAGGCTGTCTGACCTTTAGCTTCGACTGGGCTCGCGCCGATCGTCCCAATGAGGCGAGGCGAATCGCAAGTTGAGTCTGGCGAGACAGGTCTTCATCGATCAGGGCCTTGTTGGCTTTCGGCCACTCGGACAGGTGTACGGAGTTTGGCGCCTCCGAATCGACTTCAGCAACCAGCTTCTGCCACATCTCCTCGGAAGCGAATGGGATGAAAGGAGCGAGCAGTCGCGCAAGTGTCGTGAGGCAGTAGTGAAGCGTGGAGTAGGCTGCGGCCTTGTCCGCATCGCCCTCGCTCTTCCAGAAGCGTCTCCTGGACAGGCGCACATACCAGTTTGATAGACCGTCTACATACTGCTCGACCGCCTGCGCAGCGTACTCGATGCGCCAACCTTCCATGTACTCAGTGACCTGGTCGACCAGCTGGTTTGTCTCGGAGATGATCCACCGGTCAAGCTCGGTGAAGTCCTCCGGCAGCGAGTCGGTCGAATCCGGATCCAGCCGAGACTGATCGGTCGTCCAGCCGTCGAGCGATGCGTAGGTCGTGAAGAACGAGAAGATGTTCCACAGTGGGATGAGGAACTGACGCCGCACCTCGTCACCCGGTCCGTAACCGAAATTCAGGTTGGACGCAGGGTTGTGTCTGGCGAAGGTCCATCGCATCACGTCGACGCCCATCTTCTCGGCGGCGTCCTCAAACCAGATGGCGTTGCCTTTCGACTTGTGCATCTCTTCGCCGTTTTCGTCCCGCATGAGGGCGTAAGAGAAGACGCTTTCGGCCGGCGGCTGGTCTTCGAGGGCGACGCTCATGGTGATCAGCGAGTAGAACCAGTTCCTGAACTGGCCGGGGAAGCTCTCGGAGATCCACTTCGCCGGATACCACTTCGCCCAGTTCTCCTTGTCGTGGCGATAGCCAAGTGTCGAGAAGGAGACGATGCCAGCATCGAGCCATGCGTTTCCGACGTCCGGGATTCTGCTGACCTTTGAGCCGCAGCCAGAGCAGGTGATTTTGACGGCATCCACCCAGGGACGGTGTGGGGAGTGGTCCTCGAACTCTTCCCATCCCTCGACGGCGCGCTCTTTCAGCTGGTGCTCGGACTCGATCACCTCAAACTTCCCGCAGTCGCCACACTTCCAGATCGGCAGAGCCAGGCCCCAGTAGCGCTTCTTCGAGATCATCCAGTCGCTCATGTTTCGCAGCCAGTCGATCTCACGGGCCTCGCCGAACGGCGGGACCCATGTCATCTTGCGTGTGGCTTCCATGAGACGAGGGCGCAGCTCGTCCATCGAGATGAACCACTCGCTGACGAGCCGGAATACAAGCTCTGTGCCGCAACGCCAGCAAACTGGATAGCGGTGCCGGTACTTCTCGACCTTGTAGTAGACGTTCTTCCGCTTCAGGTCTTCGAAGATGAGGTCGTTTACTTCCGAGACGGGCTTCTCGTCCAGGAAGCCGAAGCCTGTCGTGTAGGTTCCCGTGTCGTCGAGGGGCGCGATCACCGGGAGGTCGTGGTCCTTGCCGAGCCTGTAGTCCTCGGCTCCAGCTCCGGGCGCGATGTGGACGATTCCCGTGCCTTCCTCATCGCCGACATCGTCCCACTCGAGAACTCGGTGTACCTCTTTCGCCTTCGATTGCGCCGGCACTTCATCAAAGGGTCCTCGGTATCTCCACCCGGCCAGCTCGGAGCCTTTGACGGTCTTCAGAACCTTGTGCTCGCCCTTGAGGACGTTGAGACGTTGCGAACCGACCCATAGCCTTTCGATCCGCTCATCACCCTCAACTTCGTGCGTGTTCTCCACGAGTACGTAGTCGTGATCGCTGTTTACGGCAGCAGCGACGTTCGCCACGAGTGTCCACGGGGTCGTCGTCCAGACCAGTAGCGCCTCGCCTTCGCGGTCGACTAGAGGGAACTTCAGGAAGAAACCCGGGTGAACGATCTCCTGGTAGCCCTCGGTCACGATCTCCTGTTGAGAGAGGCCGGTGCCGCAGCGCGGGCACCACGGCATGACGTCTTCGCCCTCGTAGAGCCAGCCGTTGTCCGCACACTTCTTCAGGAATAGCCAGATGGTGTAGTTATTCTCATCCGACATGGTCTGGTACGAGTCTTCCCAGTCCATGAAGTAGCCGAGTCGCTTTGACTGCTCGGTGATGCGGTCCGAGAACATCCGCACACGGGCTTTGCAGTCCTCGACGAAGCGGTCAATGCCGTAGGTTTCGATCTCCTTTTTGGACTTGAAGCCCTTCTCTTTTTCGACCTCAACTTCCACCCAGAGACCCTGGCCGTCGAACCCGTTTTGGAAGCGCTGTGCGTAGCCCTGCATGTTGCGGAACCGCAGAAATGCGTCTTTGTAGGAGCGACCCCATGCATGGTGAACACCCATCGGGTTGTTCGCTGTGATCGGACCGTCCATGAAAGGGAAGCGCTCGTCTGCATCATCGTTGCGGTGCAGGTAGCGATTCAGAACATCGCGCTGCTCCCAGAGCTTGAGCACGCGGTGCTCGAGCTCTACGAAATCCACCCTTGATGCAACGGCTTCAAACCGTTTCGCTTCTGTCACGTTCAGCTTCCTGTCAGTCGTTCTCAGGCTTTCCGCAAACGAAAAACCCGTCCCAAATCGCTCTGGGACGGGCTGATGCATATCAACGCCGCGGTACCACCCGGATTCCTGCATGTCTGCAGGCTCTCATGCTGCCGAGATATCGGTCGGCAAGTCCGGCTTGCTTACTGCGCTCGTCGGCGGTTCGGCTCGCTGCTCAGAAGTGATATTCGGTCGTTGGCTGCTGCCCGCTTCCACCATTCGGGCTCGCTATGCGCAGTCGCGTCGACCTACTCGTCTTCGTCTTCGCACTCACTATTTCTACTGCTTCAATCCTATTCTGGCATAGATGCTTCGAAAATACCTTCTTCTAGCCGGCCGAAGCAAAGCCGTGCTTAGCTGCCCAACTGCACTGAGAACACGGAGCTGTACACCGCGCCACCTGTCTGCAGACGGCTTTGTAACAGGTGCAGTTCGGTTACAGGGATCTCGGTTCTGGCTTCCGGGATTGGCGATCGGCGCCAGCTGAATCCAACGTCTCCTGCGTACTGGCGGATCAGGTCACGGACAGTTCGTCCGACCGTGACGTGCGGCTTGAATGCCCTGCGCTCGGGTTCGAAACCGATTAGACGAAGCGCGCCTTCGATGCGTCCTTGTAGCTGCATCAGCTTGCGCACTTCGCCATCAAGCCCCACCCACAGGATTTTCGGCGAGTGGTAGGCAGGAAAAGCGCCGGTCTCACCGAGCTTGAGACTGAAGGGCGATGTGTTTGACGCGGCTACGCTGAGTTGCTGCTTGAGGTCCGGCAGACGTTCGGTTGCGGTATCGCCGAGGAACATCAGCGTGAGGTGGACATTTTCACGAGGGATCCAACGGACGTTCTGCGCGGCCATCGTCGGCATCGCGTTTATGAAAGAGCCAATCTCCTCGATGGCCGCGGCTGGTAGCTTGAGCGCTACAAAGAGTCGCTGAGTGGTCGTATCTGGGGCCGGCTCGCCGACATCACGGTGCCAGACCGGGTCGTTTGGACGTGTTGCTGCTTGCCTGGCAGGTTCTCTACCGGTTCGACGAGACCTACCGGGTGTACTCGCGGGACCCTTTGAGAGCGGAGCGTCGGGGCGACGTCGACCGTCATGGGCGACTCGCGGCAGTTCTCGCCTGTTGTCTGCTGTTGGCATCACGTTAAGTATGCGCCCAATCGGCGCGGCTAGTCTCGCCGAAGAAGCGCAGCGATGTCCCTCAACACTGAATCTCGGCGTCTATAATCCCGGCCACTAACCACCTGCAAGCCTCGTTGTTGAGCGAGGCTGCATCAAGAAGCGGAGATTACTCAATGGCCCTGCTGCTGTCCCGGTCGGATGTTCAGAAGCTCTTGCCGATGTCGAAGGCGATAGACGTTGTGGAGGGCGCATTCAGCGAACTGGCGAATGGAACGGCCGAGATGCCGCCAAGAACGGTGCTCATTGATGAAGCGGTCGGTGGATGGATCGCCTACATGCCCTCTTACCTCAAGTCAGGCGGCGCGCTGGGCGTGAAGGCCGTCACTGTCTACAAGGCGAACCCCGACAAGTTCAACCTGCCTACAACGCTGGCGACAATCCTGGTCCAGGATCAGAACACCGGGCAGGTGGTGGCGGTGATGGATGGCGGCTACCTGACAGCGATGCGAACGGGCGCGGTCTCCGGAGTTGCGACACGTCACCTGGCCCGCAAGGATTCCAGGATCGGTGGGATCCTGGGCACGGGAGTTCAGGCGAGGGCGCAGGTGATCGCCATGTGCGAGGCTGCCGATCTTGACGAGGTGCTGTCTTTCTCGGTAGACCCGGAGGACAGGCGTAAGCAGTTCGCCGATGAGTTGAGCGAGGCCACTGGCGTGCCGATGCGGCTGACTTCCGGCACCGAAGAGGTGCTTGCGAATAGCGACGTGGTCGCGCTCGCCACAACAGCTGCCAACCCGATTGTGCAGGCCGACTGGTGGAAAGAGGGCGCTCACATCAATGCGATCGGCTCCCACGCTCCGGGCGTTCGTGAGCTCGATACGGCGACGATCGTCAAGTCAAAGGTGATCTGCGACCAGAAAGAGGCCTGTCTTGCAGAGGCGGGCGATATCCAGATCCCTATCGAGGAGGGGGCGTATTCAGCCGGTGATCTTCATGGCGACCTCGGAGCCGTCGTGAACGGAACGATCAAGGGTCGAGAGAACGACTCCGAGATCACGTTGTTCAAGAGCGTCGGGCTCGCCATACAGGACATCTCCTGCGCAGCGTTGGTCTATCAACAGGCCGTGGAGCAGGGCGTAGGCACCGAGTTCGAGTTTTCCGGATGAGAGCTGTCCGTACGCAGTACAGCACCGGAGATTGTCATGAGCCTGCCGTCTGAAGTCCACTACTCCACCATCACCGAGCTTGCGCCGCTGGTTAGGTCCGGTGAGATATCTCCTGTTGACCTGACCGAAGCGCAGCTCAGCCGTATCGAGAAGCTGGACCCGAAGCTCCGGGCATATGCGACTGTGACGGCGGAGTTGGCTTTGGAGCAGGCCAGCCAGGCCGAGGCGGAGATTGCGACTGGGAACTACCGCGGGGAGCTTCACGGCATCCCGATAGCGGTCAAGGACCTGTGCTTCACCGAGGGGATTAAGACGATGGGCGGTTCGGCCGTGTTCGCCGACCACGTGCCAAGCTTCAACTCCACGGTAGTGACCAAGCTGGCGGATGCCGGTGCGGTGTTGCTCGGCAAGCTAAACATGACCGAAGGGGCGATGGGCGGCTACAACCCGAAACTGGACTATCCGGAAAACCCGTGGCGGCCGGGGCACTGGCCCGGCGCGTCTTCCAGCGGCTCAGGTTCGGCAACGGCAGCAGGGCTGGCATACGCAACACTAGGCAGCGACACAGGCGGCTCTATTCGACATCCGGCTGCAGTTTGCGGAACTGTGGGACTTAAACCGACCTGGGGCCGGGTGAGCAGATACGGAGTGATGGACCTGGCGCCGTCGCTCGACCACGTCGGACCGCTGACTCGTTCTTGCAGGGATGCTGGCATGGTGCTGCAGGCGATATCTGGCCTGGACCCTAACGACCCGACGAGTCTGAATGACTCTGTTCCTGACATGACCGCTGCCGTCGGTGATGGTGTCAAGGGTCTGAAAATCGGGCATGACGAGACCTACACGACGGAGGACGTGGAGCCATCATTTGCGCGAGCGGTGACTGAAGGCGTGAAGGTGCTTCAGCGGCTCGGCGCCGAGATCGTCCCGGTCAAGATGCCCGAGCGTTTGCGGGAGTATCTCGAAGCATGGCCGGTGATATGCACGAGCGAGGCAGCGGCGGCACATGCCGAGACATATCCTGCGCGCGCCGACGAATATGGTCCGTGGTTCCGCGAGTGGGTGCGGATGGGGTCGGAACACACAGCGACGGAGTACGCTCGAGCGCATGAGCTGCGTCTGATGTGCAACGCCGAGTTGGGCAACACGATGAACGATATCGATCTGTTGGCCTGTCCGGCGACCGCCAGCGCAGCTTATCCGGTGACGGCGGAGCAACTGTACGGACCATATCCGGCAGATCGCGGCTCCTGGATGAGCAGGTTTACAGTCCCGCACGACTTCGCCGGGCTGCCAACGATCTGCATGCCAGCGGGACTAACTGACGATGGTTTACCGGCTTCACTGCAGCTGGTGGGTCACCGGTTGAGCGAGCCATTGCTTGTTCGCGCCGGGTCGGCGTTCGAGCAGGCGACAGAATTCCACGATCTGCACCCACCGGTTTAGGCGGCAGCTCTAGTAGAGGTTCTTCGAGTACGAATCGGCGAGTTGTAGTTCCACCTCCTGCGGAGATTCGTGCCAGTCTGAGTGGTCGACGGTGATCTGGCCGTAGCCAGGCATGTCAGAGATGTCCGGCCACTTTTCCGGCTGCCATAGACCCGAGCGAATCACACACTTGGCGCAGTGGAAAAAGACTTCTTCCACGTGAACCGCCAATGCCAGATGCGGTTCCTTGCCGTCGATCGCCATACTTTCCCGGAGGCTTCGGTCACGGACGATCTGGGCCGAACCCGAGACGCGCAAGGTCTCTCTATAACCGGGCACGAGGAAGAACAGACCGACTCGCGGGTTTTCGATGATGTTGAGAAAGCCGTCGGCGCGCTTATTACCGGGACGGTCAGGGATGACGAGCGTGTTCTGGTCCAGGACCTGAACGAAACCCGGTGGATCGCCTTTGGGCGAGATGTCCATGTTGCCTTTGGCGTCGGAGGTGGCGATCAGCAAGAACGGAGACAGCGATATGAACTGGCGGCAGTGTTTGTCCAGTTCGTTGATCACCTTGCGCTGCACGCGCTCAGCAGGGAATCCAAGGACATCGCGTAGCTCTTCGACTGTTGACACGACCTCTTCGAATCGGTGCATATCACTCTCTCAGGCTGTGATCACTTCCGGGCCATCTTCGCCCAGGTAGACCGTGTGTTCCTTCCAGCCGACAAACGCATTCGAGACTTCAATGAGTGGAGCGTAGGCATGCATAACGCCCTGCTTAACCAGCTCATTGATCGTGCGCTCGACCGGTTTGCGCGGCAGGTCCGAGAAGTAGCGCATCGCCACGGGCAGACCATGCCATTCGTCCAGCGCTTCCATCATCGGAGCAAACAGCTTGTTTGACGGCCTCGGTGGTCGCTCCAAGCGAAAAATCTCAGGCTCGCCGTCGTCCTCCACAAATCCGGCGCCGGGTGTCGAAAACGGCTCGATCGCGAAGATCATTCCGGTCTCGAGTTTTGGACCGCCCTGTTGCGCGTGATTTGGTATCTGCGGAGTGGAGTGCAGTTCCCAGCGCGCCAATCCGTGACCGGAGAGGTTCATGATCGGCTCGAAGCCAGAAGCGCGGATCGCTTTTTCGATAGCGGTCCCAACGTCTCCCACCGGCACTCCGTCGCCAATGCTCGCTATCGCGGCATCCAGCGCGTCCGAAGCTGCTCCGATCAGCGTCCTCCAACGTCCATCTGACGAGAGGTCCGCCGAAACTCCAGTATCGACCGGGTAGCCGTCGATATGAGCGCCGAGATCGATCTTGACGAGATCGCCTTCTTCGTAGCGAGTGGCGTCAGTCGGCGAAGAGCAGTAGTGCGCTGCGATGTTGTTGCGGCTTGTCTGTGCGGGGAAAGACGGCAGCGCTCCGGCGGCGCGGATTCGTTCTTCAATCCCCTCTTGAAGCTCGCGCAGGAGCATGCCTGGCTTAATGGTCTCCGCTGCCCAGTTGCGCGCGTCAGATGCGATGCGACCGGCTCGCCGGTAGATTTCGAGGATTTCAGGGTTCATTGGCACTTGGGCAAGGGATCCGGGCAGTGAAGGTTTGTATCGCAACCAGGAGATTCTAGGCGTGACCTAGAAGATTGGCTAACACATGATGTCATCGAAACGCAGGTCTATATACTCCGCTGCCTCTGAAGACATGAGCCTGTGAGGAGAGCCAGCTTGCCAGTCAACCGTATCTTTGCCGCCAATCAAGAGGGTCGCAAGGCGCACTTTCTGCAGATGCATTTTCCTTCCACGGAACTGGTTGAGCTGGCCCACCTGGCAGGAATGGACGGAGTCGACCTCGACGGCGAGCAGGGACACTTCGACCTCTCCGAGATAGACGAGATCTGCCGGGTTGCGAACGCGGCAGGCATGACGGTCACCGCACGAGTGCCTTCAGTCGACCCGGTGCCGATAAAGCAGTATCTAGCCCGCGGTGTGCAGGGAATCCAGGGGCCGGGAGTCGAGACAGGGGAGCAGGCGCGTGTGCTGTCAGATTCGTGCTACTACGCTCCAACGGGTAAGCGCTCATGGGGTCCTGGTCGTGGGCACTTCTACGATCATCAGCCGACCATGAACGACCGCTTCGGCGGGAATGCCGGATACATTGCGGACGCGAACGAGAACATATTCGTCATCGCACAGCTCGAAAGCCAGGGAAGCATCGACAACCTGGATGAGATCGTTGCCGTGCCGGGCATCCACTGCATAACGTTCGGCCAGAACGACATGGCTTCGTCGCTCGGCGTGCCCGGTGAGCCGTCGCACGAAAAGGTGAAGGCAGCTCACGCTGATCTGGAACAACGGGCACGCGCCGCGGGCAAGCATCTGCTATCGGACAGAGTCACTTACTTAAGGGCGACAGTCACTCTGCTCGACGCGATGCGCAAACACCTCGCAGACCATCGCGATGATCCGGTTGGTCAAATCAGCTAAGCGCAGGCCGGGTCGTCGGTGTCCCAGCGGTTGAACTTCGGCTGCTCCGACCGCGCCAGCGCGTCGCGCGTCTCTTTCCACATCAGGTACCAGAGCCGGGCATCATGCAGTTCAGAATCGGGATTGCTCCGACTTCTTGCGACGAACCCAGGGAAGACGCTGCGTCCGGTTGGCTGGCCAATCGGGTGATACCTGAGGTCAAAACTCCATCGAATACGGTCGGAAATGTTCGGCAATGATGAGTGGACCGTTAGCTTATTCAAGAAGAGCGCACCACCCTTCTTGATAGGCACAGGCATGGCCGCGTCTTCAGCGAACATGTCCGTCGGAATGGTCACTCCGGCGACCTTCTGATAGCCCGGACAGTGCGTCAGCAACTGGCCCGTGTGTGATCCGGGAACGACCTGTAAGCATCCATTTTCCGGACTCGTGTCCATCAGAGGGAACCACACGGTGAGCATGTCGGTCTCATCAGCCTCGGGGTTCACAACACCGCTGTCCTGGTGCCACGGCGTCACTCCGAACTTCACCTGCCCGTTCTCGTCCCTGGGAGCTCGAGACTCCGGCACCTTAATCCGGACATGCTGCACGGGGTTTGAGTAGACCTCGGGACCGACGACCGATTCGACAGCGTCGAGCAGACTCGGTGCAGTCAGTGCGCTGAAGACGGCCGGTCCAGCCCAGAAAGGTGTGTCTGGCTTGATGCCGTTCTGCGGGAGTGAGAAGTCGAAGTAGCCGTTGTGGATCTCACCGCTCTCTTCGTAAATCCGCGTGACTCGCTCGCCGAACTCCAGCTCTTCATAGGTGGACGAGATGACGCCCTCTTGATGGAGCTTCTCAGCCAGTGAATCCAGCACCTCGGCGTACTCGGCGATCACAGGGTCGATGACCGTCTCCGGATCCAGGACGTCATCGACTTTGACGAATCCGAACTCGTCAAGATGTTCCCGCTGCTCGCTTGTCAGTGATGCCAATGCTGGCCTCCCTGCCGGTCTTTTCTTATTGGCGCCGAGTGGTGGACACCGTTGCGCCATGATACTCCGTTGGCCAGATGTACTCGATCAGATCGATGATGCGGTCGCCACACGCATTCTTAGAGTTTTCAAATGATTCCTTCTAATGAACTCCAATATTCTGTCCTACGCTTACGCTCGTGACGAATAGACAAAGCGGCAGATCTCCAGACGTGTATCGATTGAACCAAAGGCTAAACAGCTACGCACCGGCGCTTTCCGCCGGGTTGCTGGCCTCGATCGCAACGATTGCGGTTTCATTACCGCTGCGGTCTCCACATGACTCACTCATGAATGCCGGCACGATTGCAGTTGTGGCGGTAGCCGTGACGATTGCAATGGCCGCTGTGTGGGTCGTGGTTGAGAAGCGTCCGAATTCTGCGGTCAGGTTCCTGGTGATCTGTGCTGCCGGGATCGTGATCGCTGG
Organism: Dehalococcoidia bacterium; assembly: GCA_028285005.1. Taxonomy (GTDB): domain Bacteria; phylum Chloroflexota; class Dehalococcoidia; order Lucifugimonadales; family Lucifugimonadaceae; genus JAJCYX01. The sequence continues at coordinate 182,742 of JANQQP010000004.1, forward strand.
CCTTGGAGCCGTGCTGATTCAGTTTGCGGCTGACCTGGAGAGATCAATTTCATTCCTGGTACCGCTGGCGGCGATCTTTTTCGGCATCACCGGAATTGTGACGGTCGTAGCCGCATCTATTGGTTTCAGGTCCAGCATCGTCGTCCTGGTCCTGCTGGCCGTGACGGTCAGCCTTGGATTCGTCTATGCCGATGACGGCGACCAGCCATCGGGCCGGCTTGAGTTGCCCGCCCGTACCTCAGCTTTAACTATTACAGAAGACAGGATTGAGACATGAACAGGGGACGTTTGATCGGACACCGTCCATCCAGATTCGTAGCCATCGCCCTCGTTGGTCTGGTGGCTCTAGCGGCTGCATGCGGTTCAGACGCACCGGATCCGACGCCTGAGGCCACATCAGGAGCGCCAGCAACTGAGCCAACTTCGACGAGCGCGCCATTGCAGCAGAATACTGGTCAATCCGGCTCGACTGGAGACTTCGCTTCCAGCGTGTTCACAGTAGGCGAAGGGTCAGTTGCGACGTTTACGGTTCGGGAGCAGCTGTCCAGTCTCCCGGCGCCAAACGATGCGGTGCTAACCACAGAAGCGATCACCGGGATCGTTCTGCTGAATGGCGACGAGTTCCAGATCGAGATCGACCTTCATGCATTGGAGAGCGATCAGTCACGACGCGACGACTACGTGAAAGGAACTCTGTTCCCAAACCAGCCGATTACAACGGTCAACTTCTCAGGGATTGATGAGATACCTGATGGCCTTAGTGACGGAGATGAGATTTCCACAGAAGCCACGGGGACGGTCAATGTGAATGGGGCGGATGCGGAGGTCACGTTTGAGATAGAGGCACGACTGGACGACGATGTGCTATTTGTGCTCGGAAGGGCGGACTTCGTGTGGGCCGATTTCGGCATGAGCGCGCCGCAGAGCCGATTCTTCGACGTTGAAGATGACGTGAGGGTCGAAGTCCTGCTGTCTACAGAACGTTAGTCGACCGGTGGTCGGTCTCAGGACTTGCTGGCTCGACGATTTCGAAGGGACTCAGACTCGACCGCCAGTCCCTGGACCGATTCGACGAACCTTCGGCCTACGGTGATTGCTGTTTTGATGAGATTGATCATGTCGTGTGCAACGGATATCCGGGTGTTGAGAGGCAACAAAAAAACCCTCAGCGCATTCGCAGAGGGCTAGCGGATTATTTCTGGAGAGATGTTGCTATCGACAACAGCACGCGAGAACGCCGCCCCCTGCGGGAGTACAGGTGCAACACATACAGACGCAGTCTGCTGAGCGGAGTTCAGTGATCATTGGTTCAACCATACATCTGATGCGTTTAGGGCGCAATTGGATGCGGCGTTGAGGCTGAACGCGAACAGCTATCCCGAACCTCTAGTCACCCATCGCCTGCAGAAAGGCGATCAAGGTCATCCCCAATAATGATGCGACGCCGATGAATGAAGAGATTGTTGAAGTCATGGAGAAGCACACTTAACTACTAAAGGCTCGACTGGCGGTGGCCGCCGTTCCAAATCGGTCTCCCAAACCGGTCTCATAGAACGTATCCAGAACAGCGATCTCTTACGATCCCACACGTGGTTCATTGGAGTGGGAGGAAAGTACCGGCCGCCAACCCGGCGCACACGTCGGCTATTCCCGGCGCACTCAGTCGAGTGACCACACGGCGACAGCATTGCGGCCTGAGATCCCGGATTCGCCCGATCGACCCTGTTCACTCGACCTGAAACCTTCCAGAGCCCGCTGCTGACTAACGACTGGAAAGTCGCTTGCGAACAGGATCCTGTCTTCGCCGGCAGCCGTAGCGCAGACGTCGAAGATCTCATGGCTGTAGAGCAGGGGATACGCAGCGGAGTCGAAGTAGACGTTTTTCAGTTCACGACGGACTTCTGGCATTAGCGAGTACAGCGGGAGTCCGCCGCCGAAGTGCGCGAACAGGAATGTGTTCTCAGGGAACGATCTGGCCAGCGCTAGCGAGTATTCGGGAGTCACCGTCCCTTTGCCTGGATAGCTGTGGCCTACAGGCTCAGAGGTATGCATCAGGATCGGCAGGCCCACATCTCTTGCAACCGAGAAGAAGGCGCCGAGCGATCCGAAATCGGCGTTAAGGAAATTCTGTGAGTCAGGATGCAGCTCTCCGATGCCCTTCGCACCCGCTTCCGCGCACCTTTCGATCTCGTTGATCGCGTCTCGACCCCAGATCGGGTTCACTCCACACAGCGGAACTAGCCTTCCTCCGCTGGCCTTAGCTGAACTGAGCAGGTAGTCGTTCGCGATCCGTGCGGTTTCGAAGTCTGTCCATCCGTAGCCTGCAACCACGGACCGATCCACGGAGTTGGCATCCATCTCCTTGAGCAATTCCTCAGCTGATGCCGTCTTCGCGTTGGGAGACGAGAACAGCGTACGGAATGTGGCGTCCCGCTCAAGGAAGCGCTCTTTTTCAGCGCGGAACTGGTCGGGAAGGATGTGCGTGTGGCTGTCGATGATCATACGGACAAGAACTGGCGGCCAATCGTACGGGTAACTGCGGGTGAAGCCCGGCTATTGTTTCACGGTGACTGGATATACTCGAACTAGAGCGACCGATCGATCTCATACGTAGATAGAGAAGAATGACTACTCAGCAGATAAAAGAGTCTGACGTCGTCCTGACGCAGCCTGACATTCCTCATGCCGAGCCAAATCTTGGCAAGGTGGCGGTGCTGTACACCACGCCCGAGACCGTAGTCGAGGACTATGCCCGGCTGCTGGATCTGGCAGACATAGGCTCAGCGCTCCTGCCCGACCGTCCGAACATGCTGAAGGTCAACATCTCATGGCAGCACTACTATCCGGGCTGCTCGTCTGCACCCTGGCAGATCGAAGGTGTCGCGAAGAAGATGCAGGCGGACGGCCTCACTGATATCACTGCCGCGCATAACGGCACCGTTGTGGTCGACCCGATCGAGGGCCGCGATAAGAACAAGCAGGGCGTTGTAGAGGACGCACTTGGCCTGAAGCACACGGTTCTGGACATGCCGCCGGTCAAGTGGGTCCGCTATAAGCCCACCGCAAAGATGGTTGCACTGGACGACATCTACAAGGACGGTCTGTACGTTCCTGAGCCGCTTATCGGCACGAACATCGTTCACCTCCCGACGGTCAAGACACACGTCTTCACAACGATGACAGGCGCAATGAAGAATGCGTTCGGCGGCCTGCTGCACAGGTACCGTCACTGGACCCACGCGAAGATCCACGAGACGCTGGTCGATCTTCTGCAGATTCAGAAAGAGATCCATACCGGTCTCTTCGCAGTGATGGACGGTACGTTTGCAGGAGATGGCCCCGGCCCGCGGGCGATGCGCATTCACGAGAAGAACATCATCCTGGCGAGTGCAGATCAGGTCGCGATTGACGCAGTTGCTGCCAGGCTAATGGGCTTCGATCCGATGAAGCTGACCAAGATTCGGCTTGCTCACGAGATGGGACTGGGTGTTGGCGACCCGCGGCAGATCGAGTACGTTGGCGATGATGTGGCAAACGTGAACTGGAACTTCAGCTCAAGCGAGAACACGTTCGCATCTCGTGGTCAGAAGATGATCTACTGGGGTCCTCTTAAGCCGCTCGAAGGGCTGCTGCTGCGCTCGCCACTGGTCCCATGGGCGATCTGGGCATCGAACATCTATCACAACGATTTCTGGCTCAGGTTCGTCGGGCGCAAACGGGTTCGGGAGGCGATGAAGACGCCGTGGGGCAAGCTGTTCCAGAGCTACTAGCCGTACACGGTGCCGTGGGTCAAATGGTCAGTAAATGCGTGTCATGCGTCATATGTCGCTGATCTGCACGGTGTATGATTAGAGCATTGGTCCGCGTCTGCCATTCATCGTCTTCGTTCCCCGGACAGAGATCTGGTCACGAAAGTTCCTGCGTGTGCGGCCGGAAGTAAGAAGTCTGTTCGAGGAGAACACGTTGAATATTTTTGTGGGCAATCTGTCCTTCAACACCACAAACGAAGGTCTGCAATCCGCCTTCTCTAAGTTTGGATCGGTCGATTCTGCGCAGGTCATCATGGACCGCCAGACTGGCCGCTCCCGAGGCTTTGGGTTCGTCGAGATGCCTGACGACTCAGAGGCACAGGCCGCGATCTCGGCAATGAATGGCGCCGATCTCGATGGCCGACCGCTCACGGTGAACGAGGCCCGACCTCGCGCACCGCGCAATGACCGCCGCTGGTAGTCCGCCAAAGATTATTGAGAACGGCCTTCGATGAAATCGAAGGCCGTTCTCGCGTTTAATGTCTGTGCACTGGCTCATATTTTGAAATCCGAAGACTATTTCATTGTGGCTGATTGCTTCGCTTCGTCGGCCAGTTTTCGCTAATTTTCGAGCGAAGTATTTCGATGAGATTGCTCAATAGCTACGTGCACAAGACGGTTCAGCACCGGCGCAAAGTGGCGAACCTCGACCTTCTCACGTCGCAAAGTCTGTTCAGCTCGAGCGCAGTGGACGTCGGCACCAACCTGCTCCTGCGAGTGATTGAGGCGCATGCCAGCCGCGATTTCGACACCTGCATCGATGTGGGGTGCGGCTATGGGCCGCTTGGACTATCGCTGGCCGCGTCGGGTCAGGCGAAGAGCGTTGAGATGGTTGATCGCGACGCGCTGGCCGTCGACTTTGCGAACCTAAACGCTGAGAAGAATGGACTGAGTGCGGCGAAGGCGCATGCCAGCCTTGGACTCACTGACACGTTTGAGACCCGGTACGACCTCATTGTTTCTAATTTGCCGGGTAAGGCTGGATCGGCAGTTCTCAGAGATCTGGTTCGCTCCGGCTATAACCGCCTTAGCGCCAGCGGTGAGTTCTGGGGCGTGGTCGTGAACCCTATTTGGCCGGAGGTCGAGTCCGTTGTCGACGAGCTTGATTCGACCATCGTTCATGTTGAGCGCGGCTCGCGGCACACAGCGTTCGGGTTTCGCCGAAATGGCACGCACGACGGCAATACGGACGCCGAGAGCCTGTCGGAGGTCTACGGCCGAGACAGCGTTACTTTCACGGTTGCGGAACACGACTACCGGATCGAAACGACCCGCGGTGTTCACGAGTTCGATGGCCTCAGCTATTCGACACAGCTGGCGCTTGAGCATTTAGGCAGTGTGCCACGACGCGGGCATTCCCAAGCGGCTGTATTCAACGTTAGCCAGGGTTACCTACCGATGGCACTGCTTGCTTCAGGCGCAGTTTCGTCGGTCATGCTTGTGGATCGCGACCTGCTGTCGCTTCGGACGGCCACAGAGAATCTGCGCAGAAACGGATTCGAAACGTCTGAGTCAAGGTTGCACCATCAAGTGGCCTGGTTGCCTGAAAGCACCGAGTTTGCGCTGATCACCGGCGTCCTCCGGGGAGACGAGCCGAGGGAAGCGGTCGACATCGGTGTTGAGTCGGTAGCTGATGGCCTGGAACCGGGCGGAACAGCGGTTATCGCAGGTGGGTCGACGCCGATCACCAGGATGCTGAAGTCCCTGGACCGGCGAAAAGATCTGCGGCTGGTGAACCGAAGCAGATACCGGGGATCGAGCGCAGTCACTCTGCAGAAGTCGGGCTGATCAGCCAGCGCCCGGGAGAGTCAGGCGCCCGCCTGGCCGCCGTTGCCATTACCCGGCGGACCAAACTCATTGTTCGCGTAGACGCCGAGGTCACGGCCCTGGTGAACGTGAACTACGAAGTCATCCCGTTCCACGCCCACCGCGTCGATGATGTCCTCATCAACGATAGTCACCAGTTCCTGAATGCCTTCCTGCGTGACGCTCTCGTCAACGATCAAAGTGCCGTGGACCATTCCATGCGCGAAGTGCAGGTCAAGCCGGCCGACGGGCTTGCCGTCTTCCAGGATGGCATAGCACTCAGACTGCTGAGTGCGGACTTCACGCTCGAAGTAGAAGGTTGGCATCTGGTCCCCGATAATTGAGTTTGCTGACTGAACAGCAAATTATGCATGAGCGGCGAATCTCTTGCGATTGCCACTGGTCGTCCAAAGGCACCATTCACTGACCACGACGATTCGATAACGTCTGCTCAGTCAGGTCGAATAGAGTCTCGTGTCCTGCAAAATGCCGTTCAAGCTCGTTGACCATCTCTTCGAAGAACCGCGTGCGAGATCGTTGAGTCGTTCCCGCTATGTGAGGAGTGAGGAAGACGTTCGACAGTTGCCTCACCGGCGAGTCCGGCGGGATTGGCTCAGGATCAAACACGTCGAGGCAGGCGACGATATCTCCGGACCTGAGGCGTTCGATCAGCGCCTCCGTTTCGACGACCGCTCCTCTTGAAACGTTGACGAAGACCGAGCCCGGTCGCAACTGAGCGAGTTCGTGTGCGCCGATGAGTCCTTTTGTGCCGGGAGTGATCGGAACAAGACAGACCACCACATCGGATTTCGACATCAGGTTTCCCAGTGAGGTCAGCGTGAAGTCGTACGCATACGCAATGTCGCGGCTGATGTATGGGTCATGAACCAGGTTCGTTGTGCGGAACGGCTTGAGGAACTCCAACAGACGGCGGGCTATGTAGCCTCCGCCGATCAGGCCAACGGTCTTGCCGGTGAGCTCTTCATTCATCGCGAACTCAGGCGCTGATTCCCGTTGCTCCGGCGTGCCCCACTCTTCCCCTGCGATCAGCTTGCGGAAATGTGCGCCTGCGTTTCGCAGACCGATCAGCATCATCGCCAGCGCCCACTCGGAGACCGGATATGAGGAGCCATGAGTTGTGTCTACTGTACGCACGTTTCGCTCACGAGCAGCATCGACGTCGATACGCTGGGCAAAGCGGTCGCCTTCGAGTTCACCGACGAACGTGAGCCTGCGGGTGGATGACAGCACTTCGGCGCTGACCCTTGGTGAGCCGTGGCAAACGATGAGCGCGTCGAGTTCGCGAGCGAAGGAAGTGAATTGTTCCAGCACTTCGGGAGACGTATTTGGTGCCTCGTCCCAGCTCGTCTCCTCATCGAACTGCTGCCACCGAAACTCAGCGAACGACTCCAGGCGAGCGAGATCCGAATTGGCGATATACGACTCGCGCACCTCGGCCGTCGATGCCAGGCCGACAACCGGGCGCTTTCCCTGCGGATCAGGCAATTCTGGTTCTCCTGTGCGACGCGAATTAGGTGCTAATGAATGCAGCATTATGCCGAATCTCGCCTCGGCTTAAAGAGCAATCAGATCGGCAAGACGTTCAGGCCAATTGGCGCATTCACTGGCGGTGCTACCATGCCACTACTTGCCAGATCGACCAGAGTCCACCTTTTATTCCGTCCGCCACTCGAAATGAGAACCCCATGAGCTTCTTCAAGTCACGAAGATCCGCCGTACTTGCCCGCAATGGCGCTGTCGCCACCAGCCAGCCACTGGCCGCGCAGGCCGGGCTTCGCATGCTGATGGATGGAGGCAACGCTGTTGATGCAGCGGTTGCGTCGGCCGCTGCCCTGAATGTCGTTGAGCCGGGTTCAACCGGCATCGGTGGAGACATGTTCGCACTCATCTGGAACGCGAAAGAGCGGAAGGTGGTTGCTCTGAACGGGTCGGGCAGGCAGGCGGCCGCGGCGAATGTTGAAGATGTGAAGAAAGCAGGCTTCGACTCAATTCCCAACGATGGCCCGGGTTCCTGGTTTGCAGTGAGCGTTCCGGGCACAGTCGACGGCTGGCACACAGCGTTGGAGCACTACGGCCGGATGTCGTTCCGAGAGGTGTTGGCTCCGGCGATCGACTACGCCCTCAACGGTTACGGCGTCTCAGACATCATCGCCAACGGCTGGACGAACAGCAGAGAGAAGCTGAGCTTCCAGCCTTCTGGCGCCGAGATGATGCCCGTGAACGGACGGCCGCCGGTGAAGGGCGAATTTGTGCAGCTACCGGAACTTGGGCGCAGCCTCCAGGCGATCTCGGAGGGAGGACGCGACGCGTTCTACACGGGCGAGATAGCAAAGAAGATCGCCGATTTTGTGCAGGGCCTTGGCGGATGGCTCACTGAGAAGGACCTGGCGGAGCACCAGTCTGACTGGGACGATGCGATTTCGGTCGACTACCGAGGAGTGAAGGTGTGGGAATGCCCGCCAAACGGACAGGGCATCGCAGCACTGATCGCCCTCAACATCGCCAAAGGCTTCGATATCGGCTCGATGGGCCCGCAGTCACCTGACCGCTATCACTACCTGATCGAGTCGATGCGACGCGGCTACGCAGACGCACTCCAGTATGTTGCCGACCCGAGGATGGTCGAGGTGCCGATCGGGCCGCTTCTCTCCGACGACTACGCAAACCGGAGGCGCGCGGCGATAACCGGTGAGCGTGCGGATCCGAACGTGTCCTACGGCGACCCGATGGGCGGCGCGGATACGGTATATGTCACTGCTGTGGATGGTGAAGGGAATGCCTGCTCACTGATCAATAGCCTGTTCGCAGGCTTTGGTACAGGACTGGTCGCTCCGACAACCGGGATCGCGCTGCAGAACCGAGGATCACTGTTCTCGTTCGACCCGAATCACCTGAACTATCTGCAAGGGAAGAAGCGTCCGTTCCAGACGATCATCCCTGCGATGGCGACGAAGGACGATGAGATGTACATGAGCTTCGGTGTCATGGGTGGTTTCGTCCAGCCGCAGGGCCATCTGCAGGTTGTATCGAACATGGTCGACTTCGGGATGGACTCTCAGGAAGCCCTGGACGCGCTGCGATTCAAGGTGCTGGTTGAGGAAGACAACTCGGTGATCGTCGAGGAAGACATCGACCCGTCTGTGGTCGAAGACCTGCGCAAGCGCGGCCACGAAGTGCATGTGCGTAGTGACTACGATCGTGTCGAGTTCGGTGGTGGACAGGTCATCTCTCGCGATCCCGAGACCGGAATCATGACTGCCGGCTCAGAGCCTCGGAAAGACGGCGAAGCCGTTGGCTGGTAACCGCGTCGACGTCAATCAAAATGGAGGGTTCGCCCGATGAAGGTTGGATTCGTTGGGCTGGGCCGCATGGGCGCGCACATGGCCCGGAATCTTGTGCAAGCTGGTCACGACGTGAAGGTGTACGACGTACGTCCCGAAGCGATCGAGGTTCTTGTTGAGCTTGGGGCGACGGCGGCAAGTTCAGTTGTAGATGTCGCTGGCGGTTCAGAATTTGTGTTCACGTCTTTGCCAGGTCCAGCCGAGGTCACCGAGACCTGGCAGGGTGACGATGGTCTCCTGGCACATCTGGAACCCGGCGCGGTCGGCATCGACCTGAGCACAGTTGGCGCCGACACATCCAGGGCGGTTGAGGCAGAGGCTCGAGAGCATGGCAGGCGATACATGGACGCTCCGGTGAGCGGTGGCGTTGGCGGTGCCGATGCCGGCACCTTGAGCTTGATGGTGGGCGGTAGCGAGGAGGACTTCGAAGAGGCGTTCCCGGTGCTTTCAGCGATTGGTGATTCTGAGAAGATCTACCGCTGTGGTGACATCGGAGCGGGTTCGGTCACGAAGCTTGTGAACAACCTGATCGGTATGACTACGAATGTGGTTATCGCAGAGGCGTTCAGCATGGGTGTGAAGGCAGGCGTGAGCGCCAATACTCTCCTCGATGTCGTTACTGCAAGCTCTGGCAACAGCGCGACTCTGGCGCAATGGAAGAGTTCTGTCCTTCAGCGGGACTTCACGCCGGGATTCATGCTTGCACTGGGCCACAAAGACGCGAGATTGGCGATCGAACTGGCTGAGCAGCTTGATATTCCGATGCCTGTGACATCAGTCGCCAGGGATAGACTCGCCGCTGCGCTGTCCGAGGGCTGGGGCGAGGATGCAGTGGCCGTCGTGGCTCGCCTCCAGGAGCGGGAGGCAGACACGCTGATCGACGGCAGATCTTCTTAAGCCTGGCGATCGCTGGGGTTGCGTAAGTCGTCGATATGGAAGTAATTGACTTCATTCCGTATACTTCCTAGTACTTTTCAGGAACTATACGGAAGTAGATGATGGCTGGACTCAGGGTGCAGGACGTTGCCGAGCGGCTAAACGTCAGTGAAAAGACGGTCTACAAGTGGCTCAAGCAGGGACTGATCCCTGCCGGCCGCATCGGCAAGACCTGGATCGTCACCGAGGAGTCGCTAGACCAGCTACTGAGTCCAGGTGTCTCAACCTCGCCAGGAGTTCCGATCCCTCGCCGCAGTTCTCAGGTCGGTTCCGCATCGAGCGCTAAGGAGTCGAGCGAAAGCGACAGATCTCAACTCCGGTCGGCGGTCGACCAGATCAACCGAATCGCTACGAGCGCGGTCGACCAGGGAATCACCGAGATTCTTCCTCCGCGAAGGGTTGACGCATCGACGCAGGCCGCGATTGCTGACGCCCTGGAATCGGCTCAGGGTGAAGTTCTTCTGCAGGGTGTTGGTCTGCGAGAGTTCTTCGGTGACAAGGACCATGCTGTGATCTTGCGCAGAATGGCGGCAGAAGATCACAGCGTGAGCGTCAGAGCGCTGCTCGTCAGTCCGACAGGACAGTTCGCCCGGGCCAGAACAGTGGCCGAGGACGGTGAGCAGTTTGCTGACGATGCACTGTTCCGCGCGGGGCCGTTGTTCGGCGATTCCTGGCGCAGTCTGAACGTGATCGCGGCACTCAAGAAAGCCAGCAGCCGCAGCAAAAACTTCCGGTTGGACGTGCGGTTCCTGGACCACTGGCCATCGGCCTACCTTGTGCTGACAAACAGCGCTGCGTTCGTCGAGACCTATCACTTCAGCCGGACAGACAGCTCTCAAGAAGCAGTCACGATCGATGGGCTGGTGCCGATGCTGCAGGTGAGCGCAGGTTCCGACTACTACAGCCTGCTAAGGAATCATTTCGACTACCTGTGGAACGGCTCCAATCCCTTCTTGCCATCTCAAACGCTCGAAGAGGTCGCCGAATCGGTCAAGGTGCAGGTCTAGGCGATTAGCTACGCGCATGTTTGGAACATCGCGGAACTATTACGTCGCCGATTTCCGTGAAAGTCCACTGAACGACTGCTTCGATTGCCTATCCTGAGCGGCGATTCCGAACACCACAGAGCCACAATCAGGCTCGAACCGAGCACAGATACGGAGCAAGCGGTCAACATGGGCAAGATCAATGTGGCGATCATCGGTGCAGGCAACTGCGCATCATCACTCGTTCAGGGCATCTACAAGTACTCCGAGGTCGAGGGCGACACTCAAGTCCCAGGCGTCATGCACAACGTGCTCGGTGGCTACTCCATCGGTGACATAGAGATCGTCGCAGCGTTCGATGTCGACAAAGAGAAGGTCGGCAAGGACCTCTCAGACGCCCTCGTTTCAAAGAACAACAACGCCGTCCAGTTCCACGACGTCCCGAAGACTGGCGTCACAGTAAGCCGCGGTATGACTCATGACGGTATTGGTGAATACCTGGCCGACGTGGTGGAGCCTGCTCCCGGTACAACCGATGACATTGTGGGGATCCTCAGGGAGCGCAATGTTGACGTAGTGATCAACTACCTTCCTGTCGGCTCTGAGCAGGCGACCAAGTGGTACGTGGAGCAGGTTCTCGCTGCTGAGTGTGCATTCGTCAACTGCATTCCGGTTTTCATCGGTGGTGACACGACCGGTTACTGGCCGAAGCGATTCGAGGACCGGGGCCTGCCAATCGTGGGCGATGACATCAAGTCCCAGGTCGGAGCGACGATCGTGCACCGCGTGCTTGCCAGGTTGTTCGAGGACCGTGGCGTGCAACTGGACCGCACGTATCAACTCAACTTCGGCGGCAACACCGACTTCTACAACATGCTGGAGCGGAGCCGCCTCAAGTCCAAGAAGATCTCCAAGACGCAGTCTGTCCAGTCACAGCTCGAGAAGGAGCTGCCGACGGACGACGTACACATCGGTCCGTCCGACCACGTGCCCTGGCTCACTGACCGCAAATGGGCCTACATCCGCCTCGAGGGAACATCCTGGGGCGACGTCCCGCTCAACGTTGAGTTGAAGCTTGAAGTTGAGGACAGTCCTAACTCCGCCGGTGTTGCGGTCGATGCGATTCGAAGCGCGAAGATTGCGCTGGACAAGGGAGATGCCGGGCCGGTTGCCGGTGCCTCGGCCTACTTCATGAAGTCGCCTCTTGTTCAGATGCGAGACGATGATGCTCGCAAGGCCGTAGAGGACTACGCGGCCGGCCACGTGCCCGGGCGCAACTCCGATTCCACACCAGCTGCCAAAAAGAAGACCTCGAAGAAATCGAAGTAACCGGCTAAGATGTGGCCCTGACTTGAGGTGTGGCCAGGCAGGCGCCGCACCCGAGACGTTCGTGTCTCTTGATCGAGCGACGTTGCAGGGGGCTTCATGAAGGTCGCAATGGTGTCGCCGTACGACTTCGCCATCTATGGCGGAGTTCAGACCCACGTCGTTGAGCTGTCCAACGCTCTGATCGATGAGGGCCACGACGTACGCGTGCTGGCTCCATGCACAGGAAATGAGCCGGTCTACGACCTGCGCGCTGCCCCGCTGGACACATTCGGCAGGACGGTTCCATTTGTGACGGCCGGGTCTGTCGCGCGTATCTCGTTGAGTGTCTGGTATCAACGAAAGTTGATGTCGATCCTTCAAGAACAGAACTTCGACGTGGTTCACATCCACGAACCGCTGATGCCGATGTTCGGCCTGATGGCGAGCTACTACTCGCCGTCGCCGACAGTTGGCACGTTCCATGCGTACAACGAAGGGCCCGGTCGCGGTTACGTCTTCTGGAAACCGTTGTTGAGAAAAGGGGCCGTGCGACTGAATGGACGAATTGCCGTATCAGAGCCGGCACGACAGTTCGCAAACAGGTACTTCCCTGGCGACTACACGGTTATTCCGAACGGAGTCCACATTGAGCAGTTCGCTACTCCTGCCCCCAGACCGACGGTTTACAAAGAAGATGCGTTCAACCTGTTTTTTGTTGGCCGTATGGCGGAGAAACGCAAAGGCCTGAAGTATCTGCTGGGAGCGTATTCACTTCTCAAGTGGCGCTACCCGAACCTGAGACTTGTAGTCGGAGGTTCCGGCGTGCCCGATCGAGACTCGTATCGGATGATGGGCGAACGTGGAATCGATGACGTCATCTTCGTCGGCCCTGTGGCCTCAGAGGATCTACCCGGCTATTACCAGCACGCCGATGTGTTCTGTGCGCCCAACACTGGCAAAGAGAGTTTCGGGATGATCATCGTCGAGGCAATGGCCGCAGGGACACCGGTCGTGGCTTCGGATATTCCGGGCTTCAGGGCGGTGATGCAGGACGGCCGGCAGGGCTACCTTGTCAAGCCGAAGAGTGAACAGGCCATCGCCAATGCGATTGAACGTATGATCCAGAACCCCGGTGAGAGCGCCTTGATGGGCGTTAACGGCGCATCGAGTGCTCGGCAGTACTCATGGGACCGCATTGCCGACCAGGTTCTCGGATACTATGACTCAGTACTCACACGAGAGCCCGTGCCGCCATCGCTTTACCGTGGCTAGCATCGAGTTACCGGCCACCAATTCAAGTAGACCCGTAGAGCTTTGACAGACCTTCAGTCAGCCAGATACGCGCTGCGCCGCGGTGTCTCACGGTGGTTCGAAGAGCCGGTTGCTCGGACCCTTATCAAGCTGGGAGTCTCAGCCAACGGAGCGACGCTCCTGGGAGTGCTGGTCGCTTCCGGTGCTGCGGTCCTGGCCGGATTCGGTGAGTTCTGGATTGCCGGGATTCTCGTGCTGGTCGGCGCGACCTTTGACATGCTGGACGGCGGCATCGCCAGGCGGACGAACTCGGTCGGCCCTCAGGGCGCAATCATGGATTCGGTGTTGGACCGCGTCTCAGAAGTTGCGGTATTCGTTGGCCTGATCGTTTACTACTCGCAGCCTGAGAACCTCGACCAGACTGCGGTCATTCTGGCTCTGGTTGCCACTGCTGGTTCGCTGCTGGTGAGCTACGTGAGGGCGAGAGCTGAGAGTCTTGGCCTGAAGGGCACTGAGGGTCTGCTCACGAGGCCCGAACGCGTTGTAATCATGTCGGTGCTGTTGATCATCGGCCAGCCGGTCTGGGCGCTGTGGATCCTCGGCGTTGGAACGCCACTGAGCGCAACGCAGCGGTTCATAGCTGCCTACCGAGCAGCCGGGCGGGCCTCATCTGAAAGTTCCGACTAGCGAGTGCCGGTCAGCGCACTCCCGCTGATTCCAGGTAGCTATGGCCGCTGGCGGTTACCAATCGGGCGTAGTGCCTTGTCTTGTGAGTCTGCTCATCGGTCGTACGCAGCGGTGCTCCCTCTAGTGTCGTCTCGTACACCTCGATGTCGGCGAGCTCGGGGCCATCTTTGAGCGCTTCCTCGAGCACCCTGCCGTCCATATGTGCCGGGACGTCTTGTCCCAGGATGCGCAACGCCGTGGGTGTCAGGTCGATGTTCCCCGAAGGCGCAGTCGAGGCGAAATTCTGCTTGAACGACGGTCCGCCTGCTATGAGCGTGTTTCGGAGCTCATAGGGACTGGCCGAGCCGTGCAGCCCAGCACCGACTCTGCCTCCGCCGTTCCACGCCGTGCCTCTGAATCCGTTTTTGGCGGGCCGATCTTCCCAGGCCATCGATACGGCAATGTGCGGTGCCCGCGTACCGGCAATGAAGACCTCGTCTGATGGAATGGCGCCGAGGTCCTGAACGCTGTCCAGCGGACTGAACATAGGTCCTGCCCAGGGCCTGTCCGCAAGCCATTCGGTGAGCCGTTGGACTTCGGAGTCTTCCGCTCCGGGATAGTTCAGCAACACCGAGCCGCCGTTGCCGCCGACCAGTACGCTTCCATCACCGTTATTAACCTCGAAGCCACCGCTCTGGAGATCGGCGGCGACATCAACAACGTCTGAGATCGTCGAGTATCCATGATCGGAGATGACGATGACGTCTGGCTGGTCTCCTCTGTCGGAGACCGTGGCCAGAATCCGTCCGAACGCCGCATCGGCTTCTCCCAGGCCGGTCTTGGAAGGGCCGGAGTCGAGACCGTGAGCATGATTGGCGCCGTCCGGCTCTGGAAACCAGACGAACAGCAGGTCGGGATCGATCTCAGGGATCACAAACTTGGTTGCCGTTTCAGCGACGCGGCCTATGCGTTCAAGGCCAGGCACTGAGGACTCAGGCCACGGTCCGAGCATCTCCTCGTCGGCTTTGCCGAGTTCAGACGGCAGCGAAAACTCCGGATGGATAAGTCCACCGCGTCCCGCTTCTGAAGCGCGCGGGAAGTGGACGTAAGCGTTCCCGCTGCTGCCTCCCACGATGGACACGTGGGTCATTCCGGCCGATGCCAGGATTTCGCCGATGGTCGGAACAAAAAGCACCGGTGTATCGGGATTGGCCGCCATCGAATCCAATCCAGGTTGCAGGACCTGCATCACAGAATGGGGGTCGTGGTCGCTGAAGACGGCCGTGTTTGCGGGGATCCCATGCTTGCCTGGATAGCAGCCAGTGACCATTGCAGCCGAGTTGACGCGGGTCACGGTCGGGTAAACCGAGTGGTGGCGTTCGAACCGTACGCCCCGCGTCGCAAGCGCATGTATGTTCGGTGTCAGGTCAGGATTCACCTGCTGAGGCAGGAGACCATCGAATGCAGCGATGACGAGCCGTGTCAATTGAGGACCAGTCCTGTCTATTGGCGAATGCGGTCTGAGTTCACACAGAATAGAGTAGAGTCGAGTTGGAACCAACTTCCCCTGAACGTCCGTATACCGGCTCGAATGCCTGAGAGCCGCTGAAACCACTCCGAAGCTACCGGCAACATCCGGCAACAACCATTTCTCGCCACATGCTCATTGGGTTCAACAAAAAGATCGCCACCGTGATCGCATTGCTAGCCGCAGTAACGATGCTGGCAACCGTTGCGTCGACTTCCAGCGCGCAGAGTTCGCCGGTGACCTTCATCGAGTTTGGCATGGAGAGTCAGTTCCCCGAAGGAGTTCGGTTCTTCGCAGAGATTGAGAGCTCAATCGAAGTGGAAGACGTGCGCGTCATCTTCGACGTCGGCGATCGAAACGTCACTCAGTACAACTACCTTGATATCCCGCGCGGCGGCCAAAGCCTGATCGACGGTGAGCTCTTCATCAACACGAACACTCCCGAGCGGTACATCCCGCCCGGATCGTTGATCAAGTACCAGCTTGAGGTGCTCGGCGCCGACGGAGAGACCTATCTTTCCGAACGGCGCGAGGAGCTGTTACTCGATGCTCGCTTTGAATGGGAGTCGGTGACCGACGGACCGATAACCGTCTTCTACCACGGTCCCGTTCAGTCCAGGGCAGAAACGCTGGCCGCGAAGTCCCGCGAAGGGCTCGATCTGATGGCGCCCGTAACTGGTGGAGAGATCGAGACGCCTATCACCGTGATGCTCTACAACAACAACGCTGAGATGATCGAGGCGGTTGTTCCACGTTCTGCGACCATCTCTCGCGAGCTGGTGACCGAAGGACAGGCGTTCGGCGATGAGAACACCGTTCTGGTACTGGCAGGCCGTTCCGACATCGGGACGGCGACTCACGAGATCACTCACATCCTGGTGGATAGAGCGACGAATGGTGCCGCCCTGGTGCCTTTCTGGCTGAACGAAGGACTGGCCGAGTTAGGTAACCTCGATCAGACGATCTCGTACACCCGTTTCCTGGAATGGGGAGTCGGAACGGGACGTCTGCCGTCGTTAAGAGCGCTGAACCGTCCTCCGGGCGACCCGAACCTGACGCTGGTTGGTTATGGCTCAGGCCGATCGGCTGTCGAGTACATGATTAATGAATTCGGCGAAGAGAAGATGGCTGAGCTTCTCGCAGCCTTAGGTGCTGGAGTGCCGATTCAGGCCGCCATACCTGCGATCTACGAGATCTCGCTTGATGACCTGGAGAACGACTGGCGAGCAGAGATCGGCGCTGACCTCTACGTCGCGCCGACCCCCACGCCGACTTCATCAGTCCCAACGCCGACGCCCACGCCAAATTCGCTGCTACCACTGACTATCGATCAGATTGCGGCCGCGGGACGGGTGACGCCCACACCTGAAACCGAGCCGGCCCAATCGCCTATGGCGGAGGACGGGACGGCAACACCGCTAGCGCAGCCCGAGGAGACGCCTGCAATCGACCCCGAAGAGGCGGTTCCCGGCGGGTCGTGCAGCGCGCCTGTACACAACGGCCCGGCCCAGGCCACTCCAATCCTTGGAATCTCGGCTTTGCTGCTGATCGGACTGTGGCGGTCGCTGAGGCGGAGACTCTAGGTCGCTCGACTCTTCTCAAGCAGAGACCGAAGCGTTCCTCCGAGAATAGCGTCGCGGTCTTCTTCCGTCACGAAGTCGCAGTGCGTGCGAAATGCTTCGAGCGCTTGCTTATGAGTCATCGATCGCGTCACAACCGGATAGTCCGAGCCCCAGACCATCCGAGTTGAGAATGCTGCGTACGCTTCCTCGTAGATCCATCTAACGTCGGAAAACGGGTATTCCCAGCTTTGGTCGGGGTCGCTCACGTAGTGGAAGCCTGACAGCTTGAGGTGGATATTCGGCAACTCCGCCGACTCGGTCACTAGTGCCATGTTGTCCCTCGCATCGTCACCGTAGGCTCGGAGACCGGACATGTGGTGGCAGAGGATGGTCAGGTCTGGCAGGCGTTCTGCGACTCTTCGGATCATTGGCTGGTGGTGAGGTCCGCACGCAATGCTTGCGATTAGCTTCAACTCAGACGCGACATCGAAGAACGAACGACCTTCGGGGGTGTCGAACCAGGATGCGTCGTCTTCGCTAGCGATGTAGTGAGTGAAGCCCTTCATCGGCCATCTCTCGACCGCCTTCTTAAGACGAGCCGCTGCGCCGGGAGTGTGATAGGTCTCCGACCAGAATGAATCGACGTCCGCGAACTGGTTCAGCCTGTCCGGATGGCGGCGGACGGCGCTGGCCACGTAGTCGTTGTTGTCAAAGTTGCGAAATATCTGTGCGGAGACGATGGTGGCGGCGTCCACACCGTTCAGGTCCATCTGGTCGAGGAGCATCTCGACCGATCCGCGGGTTTCAGGGTCGGGCACTTCCGGCAGATACGGCCAGTGGTTCCACGCGTGGCAGTGAGAGTCGATTATCACCGGGGTTTAGTCTCCGTCTTCGCTAGTTTCAGGCTGCGATGAGATCTGCATCCATCACAAGTCGCCGTTGTCAGAGCCGGTCTGTAACGGGTCCGATACATCGGCGAAACTTTTCTGAAACATCTTCTCCATAGCTTCTTATCCGGCAGTTTATGCCCGGCGGTCAGGGGTGTGCGCGGGATCTGGTCGGGCAGGGGCAGATAGAGATTATTGGAGAAGAGCTTATGGCTGAGGCCAACATTGCGTGGATTCTAGTTGCATCCGCGCTGGTTTTATTGATGACGCCCGGACTGGCGTTCTTCTACGGCGGACTGGTCCGCGGTAAGAACGTCGTTAGCACGCTGATGTACAGCTTCGTCTCGATGGGCGTGGTGAGCGTCATCTGGGTACTCTGGGGATACTCGCTGGCGTTTGAAGGCGGAAACGAGTTCATCGGCACATTCGATGCACTCGGGATGCAGGACATCTCGTTCGAGTCCGGAGATGACGGATCGATTCCTCCGGCCCTGTTCGCCATCTTCCAGATGATGTTCGCGATTATCACGCCAGCACTTATCACCGGTGCGTTCGCCGAGCGGTTTAAGTTCAGCACGTACCTGATCTTCCTGGTGCTGTGGATCACACTGGTCTACGTGCCAATAGCTCACTGGGTATGGGCGGGCGACGGTTGGATCTTCGGTATTGGAGCCGTCGACTTTGCTGGCGGAACCGTTGTTCACATCAATGCCGGAATAGCTGCCATAGTGGCTGCGGGACTAGTAGGGCGCAGGCGGAACGTCGAGCGCGGTGTTGAACCGCACAACGTCCCGTACGTACTCCTTGGAGCAGGACTGCTGTGGTTCGGTTGGTTCGGTTTCAACGCCGGTTCTGGCCTGGCAGCAGACGGACTTGCAGTTAGCGCCTTCCTGGTGACGAACACTGCGGCCGCAGTGGCCGGGTTGATCTGGGTGATTGCCGAGTATCAACAGACCGGCAAGATGAGCGGTGTTGGTTTTGCGACCGGCGCGGTTGCGGGTCTGGTGGCGATTACACCAGCTGCAGGCAACGTAGGTGTGATGGGAGCGATGGGGGTTGGTGGAGGCGCAGGTGTCCTGACATACCTCGCTGTCCGCTATCGTCACCTGCTCAAGATTGACGATGCGCTTGAAGTGTTCGCAGTACACGGAGTTGGTGGTATCTGGGGAGCGCTGGCAGCAGGTATCTTTGCAGCCGGCGGCGCAGGACTTGTTGACGGTGAATTCGATGTCCTCTGGGCCAACATCCGTGCTGTAGTAGCAACCATTGCGTACTCCGGTCTGCTCACGTTCGTGATCCTGAAGGCACTGGACGTCGTGCCTGGCCTGGGACTGCGAGCCGATGAGCAGGAAGAGGACTCCGGGCTTGACATCTCGTACCACGGGGAGCGTGGGTACGTTTCGGACGGGGCTGATTAGCGCTCAACAAACGAACTATGAAACGGTGGCCCGACTGATTGGCATTAGCGTCGGCTGGGCCACCGTACGTAGAATCTCGGCGGATGTTCGAGCGTCTGCCAGACCGAGAAAGTGGGATGATCAAATGATCAAGATCGAGGCCATAGTCAGGCCTGAGCGCATTGGCGACGTTGTCGAAGCGCTAGATGCCGCAGGATGCGGCGGCTACAACTACTTCAACGTGACGGGGCGAGGCAACCAGCAAGGCATCGAAGTGTTTACGGGCAGAGGGACTACAACCACCCGCCGCACGGCCTTGCCGAAGGTGATGGTGACGACGGTTGTGGGCGATGAGAAGAAGGACGAGGTTGTCAACGCCATCGTCGGTGCTGCTAGGTCGGGAGATGACGGCAACATCGGTGACGGCAAGATCTTCGTCTCGCCGGTGTCTGAGGTTGTCCGAGTGAGGACAGGAGAGCGGGACGGCGCCGCTCTCTAGCAGCTTTTCATAGCGATTTGCGAATGCCCGGTGGTCTGCTCCTCATTACAGAGGCGCGACTTCCGGGCATTTGCTTTGCTTCATAGCCTGTTTGTAGCCGAGTACGCAGCGCGGTAGAATTCAACTTCGCAGGTTGCCAGCGGACGCATGGAGCGTTCTGTTCGGCAGGATGCAGCACACTGTCGATGGTTTCGCCGAAATTGAAGGTGCGTAGCTCAGTTTGGTAGAGCACCGGTCTCCAAAACCGGCGGTCGGGGGTTCGAGTCCCTCCGCACCTGCCACTTCTCGCTGACCGGGCGGACCAGAGCGCTGCCTCAAGGCGTTGCAGCAGGCGGATGCGTGCAAAAACGAATATCGAGCCGAGGTGCTGAAATTGGTAGACAGGCAACGTTGAGGGCGTTGTGTCCTTATGGGCGTGCGGGTTCGAGTCCCGCCCTCGGCACCAGTAAATACTGGTGATACGGCGCAGATTAGTGCGCCAACTGGCTAGGCGACGTGGCCGAGAGGCAAGGCAGAGGACTGCAAATCCTCGTACGGCGGTTCGAGTCCGCCCGTCGCCTCCACATTTCCTACTGACACCTCATCGTGCCTGATTCACAGACCAAAGCGTCCCGGAAGGTGTTTGTAGTTGGGTGCTCAGGTTCTGGCAAGACCACCGTTGCCCGGATTCTAGCCACCAGGTTCGAGGTCCAACTCCACGAGCTGGACTTCATTGCCTGGGACAGTGATGGTGCTCTGTTGCCGTACGACAGTAGAGTGTCGATCGCGGATCGACTTTCCTCTTCCAACGGCTGGGTCGCTGAGGGCACTTATCTCGGTTGGACCTCAGCATTCATGGAACGCGCTGACGTGATCGTCTGGATGGACGTGCCTCTACGCGTGGCTCTATGGCGCGTGTTCTGGCGACACCTGCGCGCAGAGCTCCGTCGAGACAATCGCTTTCCGGGTTGGATTCGCCTGTTCCGCTTCATGAGGATGGTGGCTGATCAGTACAGAAACCGGTCCGACTACTACGAGCCGCCTGATATTCAGATTTGCCCGGATAACATCGAGGGCGAACTACGGCCCTACAGTTCAAAGGTGGTCCGGGGATCGAACTCCGGCATCGTGCCAGAGGTCGTCGCTATTCTGGAACGCGAGCGAGATGAATTGGCTGGTGCTTAGCTCTGCTCTTCGAGCTGTTCGCCCACGATGGTCGAAAGCTGCATCAGCAGGCTGCCGCTGACTCCGTCGCCGGCGTCTTCCAGTAGCGTGGTGGTGTAGATGCCTGGCTCGCTTGCGAAGGAGCCTAGGTCGGCCATGATCTCGATGTCTCCACCTGAGATCACCCAGCTGCTGGCGATGATGACGTTTTCAGGCAGGTTCAGGTAGCGAGAGCCAGGCTGCGGCGGTGGCAGTATGTGGACCAGCGGCTCTCCACACTCAGCGGAGAAGCCACCTCCGACGCAGTACATGTTGAACTGTTCGATCTCAACCCCGGAACGGGCGATTGGCAGCTCTTCATAGTGCACCTGCACAGTTGGGAACACCTTCAGGTCTGGGCTGTTCAGGTCCGCCCGAATCTTGAGCACCGAACCTTCGAACTCGGGCGGTCGTGGAGCCTCGACATCGCCGCCCTCGAAGTGCTGGACCAGCGCCAGGAATCGATCGGTGTAGGCGATCCCGATGTTCACCTTCTTGTGGCTGGGGTTGAGGATGTTGATCCTGTGGCGCCACTCAGATTCGGCATCGTCGTACACCATTGCGTGGTGGAGCCTCTGGATGTCCTCGGTCGGGCTCACCGTCTCGCAGCTGACATTGGGGCCGGTGCAGAGCAGGTTGAACTCGGTCTCCGAGAAGCCGGTACGTGCAGCGTTCTCTGAGACGTAGCTTTGACCGCCGGTCTCGCTGTAGACCATGTAAGGCTTTCGACCATCGAGCCACCAGTGGCCGAGATATCTGCCTCCGACCATGTCTTCAGCATGCAGTTGCGCCGCTTCGTTGTCGCCCATCGATACGGGTTCGAGGCCGTGAAGCCTGCGGTCTTCGTTGATGTAGTCGAGCGCGAGCAGCTTGAGCTCATCGGCAGTGAGCTGCGAATCGACGACTGTGCGACTGATTGGCGATCGGGACTCGGCAGACGGCGTGCCGGAGTCTGCTGGCGAGGCGATCACTGGATCAGGCACGCCGACCGAGGTGGGCTGTTCAGACAGCTCTCGGACGTACTCCGCGATGCGCGGGTACTGGATCACCGCCACGAGTGCGAAGAACGAGAGTATCGCTATGCCAGTTCGCCAGGACATTCCAGTTGTGCCATCCAGAAGAGGCTTGCGGTGTGAGCAACCTCACATCCGTACTAACGAGTCTCTCAATTGAACTGGAATTTCCGGGTGAGCATTGGAGTGCGTTGCGTTTGGCTGAGCTATGAGAAATGATTGGCCCGACGATACGCGCAGTACGAACCCGGTGGGCCGCCCATATTGAACTGAGGTGATGAGATGCAGCTGTTTGATCGTGAGAAGGCGAGCCGGCTCATGAAAGACCAGGGCATCGACCTGTTGCTGGCCTCTTCCAAGCACGGAGTCGGCTATCTCTCGGACTACTGGCACCCGGTGAGCGATGACTACTACGTTCTATGGGCGGTCGAAGCGACTCACAAGACGTTTGTCGGTGTTCCTGCAGATCAAGCGGCCGAGCCGTTTCTTGTCGCCGGTGCATCTGAGCAGACCACCATCTCGATCATGGACCCGTGGATCGAAGACCGACGTTACTGGGGACCGGGCTACTACATCCAAACCTGGGATGACCCTCTGGCTACCGATCCGGACCCGGGTGACCCGATGGCCGTCGTGGCGGATGCGATCGAGTCTCGTGGATTGACTAGCGGCACGATAGCGATTGAGAAGCGTTTCCTCGGAATCAAGTATGTCGAGGCTCTCCTGCGCCGTTTGCCCGATATCGAGCTTGTAGACGCTGAAGCCATCTTGTGGCAGTTGCGCATGGTCAAGAGCGAAGAGGAGCAGAAACGCCTCCGGGAGTCATGCTTGAGGACTAGTCGAGCGTGGCTGGCGACCGTCAGAGATGCGCAGGCCGGGATGACTCAGCCGGAGCTGCAGCGTGTTTTCGTCAAGCACTGCATGGACGGAGGGTTGGAGTACGAGCGGGCCTACGTGATATTCGGGCCGGCCGGACTGAGTCTCATCAATGGTTCGCCGGCCAGTGGCGATGTGCGTTTGAAGCCTGGAATGTTCATCCGTATCGATGCGCAGGCGAAGTTCGGTGGCTACGTCTGCAACCTGTCGAGAGTGACCGCTCATGGAGAGGTCGATGATGCGATGGCCGAGGCCCACCGACTGGAAAGGCAGCTGATACTCGACCTGATCCCCGAACTCAAGCCAGGGGTTGCGGTCGCAGACATCAGGCGCAGAGAACTGGCTCTCTACGAGGAGATTGGCCACCCGCCACTGGTGCCATACACCGGTCACGGCGTCGGCCGAGTCGTCCACGAGCCGCCTTACCTGGCACTCAACGACTCAACCATTCTGGAGCCAGGAATGAGTGTGACGCTTGAGCCTCACATCATGTACTCGGGCGACGGCGACATCTTCGTGGGCATGGAGGACCATTTCCTCATCACGAATGATGGCGCTGAATGGCTGACCGAGTCGGCGCCGATGAGCCTGCACGTCTAGTCGGACCGACGATTACGCACTGTGCGGCCAAACTCATTCCACACCGATTTGCTTTAGCGATCAAACCCTGATCGAGCAGCATGTGGGTCTGGCCGGTTGAAAAAACCTCCCCTCGGAGACTCCCAATGCCCAAGTCCAAGCCGCGCGGTCCGATCAAACTCTCGTCGGGCCGAAGGTTCGACGCACGTGGCGTCACTCTTGAGACGTGCCCCTACTGCGAAAACGTGCGGATCGCGAAGACGCCGCGGCGCAAAGGCGGACCGTCGATGTTCCACTGCCGCAAGTGCGGTTTCATGGCAAACATCGATCAGATGCTCGACATGCACCGGCTACTCGGGCACGTCGCCGCCTGATCGCGACCTAGCCCTGCTCGAACTCCATTAACGGCCTGACCTCAACCGATCCGCCCTCGGCGATCGGCATCTTCTTGGCAGACTCAGCCGCCTCTTCCCAGGAATCAGCTTCAAGAATGTAGAAGCCGCCGAACTGCTCCTTGGTCTCGGCGAATGGGCCGTCTGTGACAGTGGTCTCACCGTTCTGGATCCTGACCGTATGCGCTGTGCTTACCGGCATCAGAGCATCTCCGGCCAACATCTTTCCTGACTGTTGAAGGTCGTTCGTGTAAGTGAACCAGGCGCCCATGTTCTCCTGGACTTCCTGTTCACTAAACTTCTGCCGGTCAGCCTCGGTTGAGTAGATCAACAAAGCGAATCTCATTTTCTTCTCCTGGCACTGGTCGTTTTGCAGTAACGACGATTGGCGATCAGTAGTTTCGACAGGTCATGCGCCGACGTGCCCAACGGCCGTGATTCTAACCGCGTTTACTGCCGGATTGACCGCCGACGCGGCACCCCGGATTAACGAGGCGTTTGTATACTCGTAGCCAGTTCAGGCGAAGCCGGAGGGACGCCCGTCAGGGTCTCGGTAAGTCGCATTTCACTACCTAACTCACATGCCGGGAGGCAACAGATGGCGCTGCTACTTGGAGATAAGGTCCCGAATTTCCAGCAAGAGTCTACCGATGGAACGATCGATCTGTACGAGTATCTGGGTGATAGCTGGGGCGTTCTCTTTTCGCACCCAGCTGATTACACGCCTGTGTGCACCACTGAGCTGGGCACAGTTGCCGGGATGAAAGGCGAGTTCGACCGACGCAATGTGAAGGTAATCGGTCTCAGCGTCGATGAGCTGGCAAACCACGGCGGCTGGGTCAGCGATATCGAGGACACCCAGGGAGTCAGCATGAACTTCCCGATCCTCGCTGACGGCGACAGGTCGGTGTCTACTAAGTACGACATGATCCAGGCAGATGGCACGAACATGACCGTTCGCTCGGTATTCATCATCGACCCGAGCAAGACGCTTCGGCTCACGCTTACTTACCCGGCGTCAACTGGCAGAAACTTTGCCGAGATATTGCGAGTTATCGATTCGCTGCAACTGACCGACAACTACAAGGTTGCGACTCCTGCGAACTGGCGAGATGGGGACGACGTTGTCGTGCTGCCTGCGGTTTCGGACGAAGACGCGGACAAGATGTTCACGAAGGGAATCGACCGTCAGCGCCCGTATCTGAGGGTCACCCCACAGCCTGACAAATAGACAGGGCGCTCACCAGCCTGATCGTCCCTCGACGCGGCCTGCTATTACTGACAGCCGCTTAGCCATCTCAGGGTCGCGATGGTCGGGCGCGGTTGCGATGGCGTGCTCGAGCGAACGGTGACAGCCGGATTCGCACGGATCTGTCAGGTCCGCGATCGACGGAATCGCTTCGACGATCAGGTTGCGCGCGTGTTCGGAGTTGTCACGAAGTACGTCGAGCACGGACGCGGTCGATACGGCGTCGTGCTCGTCATGCCAGCAGTCGTAGTCGGTCACCATGGCAACCGTCGAGTAGCAAAGCTCAGCCTCGCGGGCCAGCTTGGCTTCCGGCATGTTCGTCATGCCTATGAGATCAGCTCCCCATGACCTGTGCAGCTCCGATTCCGCGCGAGACGAGAACTGCGGGCCCTCCATGACGACGTACGTACCACCTTTAACGGCCCGAACGCCTGCGTTTACCGCAGCTCCGGCAATTGTGTTCGATGTTGTGGCGCAGGTGGGATCTGCCATGCTCACGTGAGCGACAAACCCGGTGCCAAAGAACGACTTTTCTCTGGCGAAGGTCCTGTCTATGTACTGATCGACAAGCACAAACGTCCCGGGTTCGAGCTCTTCCTTGAGTGAGCCGACCGCGCTGAACGACACGATTCTTGTGACGCCGGCCCGCTTCATCGCCTCGATGTTGGCCCGGTAGTTGATCTCTGTCGGCGGAATCCTGTGACCACGTCCGTGCCGTGGCAGGAACACGAGCCGATGTCCCGCCAACTCACCTATCAGGAGCTGGTCGGACGGCGTGCCGAACGCGCTGCTCACTGTGACCCACTGCGCCGACTCAAAACCGGGCAATTCGTAGAGGCCGGTGCCACCAATGATCCCTATCGCCGGTTCCGATCGCATATCACTTGTCATGGCTACTTTTCGTATAAGGCGGCGCAATGACGGGGTGTGTTCCACGCCGGTGCAGTGCAGACTTCGCCGAGTTAGGATTCAGCACGATTTCCTTGCGCCCTATGGTTGCACGGCTGAGTTCAACTGATGGCTGACCCGGATATCATTGCAGATACCAGCGGCCGGGGTGGCGGAACGGCAGACGCAGCGGGCTTAAACCCCGCGGCCCTTATGAAGGGCGTGTGGGTTCGAATCCCACCCTCGGCACCAACTCGGCCTGCTGTGCATCAGCCGTCACCGCCCGGCGACCAGCCTGAATCCATCCCATGTCCATCCGCAGCGACTCGCTGGTGACCGGTTCGTCGCGTTGGAGCCACATTCCGGGCCCAAGCATGCGACCTGAACTCGAATATTCGATAACTCCTGAGATTCTCGCTGACACTGGTGATAAATCGATAACCATATGGTTACAGTCGAGAGTTACCTAAACGCGACATTTAACGCAAAATCGAACAGGTAAATGCGTGTAATTAAGAGTTACTTTCAAGCAACAATATGGTGTGATCGACTCACCGGAGCGTCCCATACAACGGGACTGACAGGCACCGAAGGTCGGCGCTCGCAGGAAGTTGAGTGAGGGCAACACTCCTTCCGCCTGGAATCGAGACTCCGCATCTGGCATATCGCAGCAGGGCATCGTCGCCTAAATAGCCAGGTAGTCGGCACATGGAGACAGATCGATGATGTACGAAACTGTACCCCCGGCAGGTATTACACAGATTGCAGATCAGTTGCTGGACGTGGTGAACGAACTATTGGAGATTGCCGGAGATCCATCTGGTGAAGCAGCAGAGCGGTTTTCGTACGAGGCGCCGTTCAGGGCCGAAATGCGAAGGTACCACGCGAACGGTGAGTTCGTTGACCTTTCAGAGATAGAGGCCAAGATCCTGGAAGTCCTATTGCGCAACAGAGGCAAATTGGTAACAAAAACGCAGCTTTGCCAGGTGCTTGAACTGGATCCAGAGCGACAGGAACGCAACCTGAAGTCGTACGTGTACCGGCTCAAGGCGAAGCTGAACAGGTTGAGCCAGCCAGATGTGACGATCCGGCCAATTCACGGCGCTGGATACGTGCTCTCGGGATAGCTCCAGCTGCACCGGCCGGCGTTTACAGTCGTAGGTACTCTGGTCCCAATGATGGGAAAGTCGATCGTATCGACGATGTCGATGGCGTTCACCTCTTGGTCACATCGACCGAGTGGCGGGCGACCTCCACATATACCTGGTTGATCTGAGCGGTGAGCTGTCTCGACCATTCGTCGATGCGGTTATGCAGTGCTCGATCCAGGCTGTTGAAGCGCGCATCTTGTTTGGTCTCGAGGTGATCAAGCCTTAGCCGAACCTCACTGAGGCTTTCGCGCTCGAAGCCCTTTACTTCAACAAGATCGCGCCTTAAATGCTCGATCTCCAGATTGGTCCTGGCCGCCTCGTCCTTCAGGTCCCGCTCGAACCGTTCCAGGCGCTGTCCTAGCTGAAGCCAGCTCAGGACGGCTCGCCAGAGCCCCACGAGGAACGTCTTCGCGTAAGCGGCCAGGAACATTGCGCATCGCCTTTGCACGATCGAGTCGTTTCCTCCATTTATCGCCCATTGCTGAGGCTTGATCAACCCGGGTGTCATGGCCGTCAAGCCTTTGACGGGCGTGTGTGCATCGTGCCCACGAAATGTGGGCCTGCGCGCATGAGCAGGCGTTAGCCGAACGCAAAACTGTCCGCATGACATCTCGTCACTCAGGGCCCGACGCCTCTGGCTCCGACCACACCGAAGACTCCCGAGATATCCGCTACTCGGTAGTGTCTGACTGGTATGACGCCGATCGTATGGGCGCGGCTGACGTTAGCGGCGAGCTGGCAGGTCAGCGCGTCGTCGCCCTGCCGGATAGCCCGGGTGAGGTCATTGCCTACTCGCCAGGCTTGCCGATTGCCAGAAGCGCTGGGACTCCGGGCTTTCTGTTCACAGGTGACGACGGCGATTCACTGTGGTTCTGGCCGGAATCAGAAGAGATCGCGTTTCGCTTTGAGCCGGAGAGTGGCAGGCGACTGCGCCGTAGTCTGAGCGAAGCCGTGAATCGCCTCGTGAGCCAGGGGGCGCTGGTGTTCTGTACCAGGGTGGAAGCGAACGGGGCGAGCGAAGCCGAGTTCGAGTTCCCGATCCTGGAAGAGCGCGCCGCCTAGGCAAGATCCGCTCTCTTGCGGTCAGTTTCTGGACTACTTTCAAGGCCACGTAACGGTTGTGAATCAGAACATATGTGCTAATATCTGAGCTCTTGGAGTGGGGTGGAGGGGTGAGGATGGAGCTCGCGGACACGGTCGCGCCGGAGCAACAAGGCCATAGGCCCTTCTCTCGTGTTGACGGTGGAGTGTGGTGAAGCTGCAAGCGGAGCAGATGGCTAGAGAACCCAATATCGGTGTCTCAGCTTGAAAGATCTGCGAGGGTCTTTCACTGCTTCGACAGCAGGGCGTGATCGTGCCTGCGAGCCCGACTCAGTAGTCGTTGAATCTCAGCGTCGATAGTGATGATGAGCGATGGCGAAGACAACTAAAGGTGCCCCAAAGCCGACTTTCGTGCTTCTCATGTGCGAGCTGTGTCAAGGGGACGAACCGTTTGCATGCCCGCCGAGATTCAGGCGCACATACATGCGACTACACCTCGAAAAGTCGCACCAGATCGTGGCGGGCGAGCAGCGGATTACTCGAGTTCGATCTCAAAGCGAAGGAAACGTCGCTGAATGGATGGCCGAGATCGGTGATTGGCGAGTTCGAATACTGACTGAACTCGAGGTTGGGTTGGTCGCTGGTCACGATCCGAAGAATCCGGCCGTTGGCTCAGTCGATTCTCCAGTTCCGAGTGCCCAGAAGACTTCACATCCAGCGTGGTCTGCTACCGCGCTACGCGATCTCTACCGAGGCATGGAAGGCCACTACTCACCGTTCTAGGAGCGTGGGTTGGAGTTGCGCCGCCCGGTCTTTGTCCGATCTGATTTGTGCGGGCTCTTCCCACCGGATCGCCTCTTGCTCCTGCACCACGAGCAACCTTTCACCGGCTTGTCCTGGCTCGATGAGTCATTGGCGCGGTCTGGATCCACAGTCACGAACGTCCGCTTGAGGCAGTCCGGCCCCGGCAGCCACGGGAACATGCCGTGAAAAGCCTTGCGGGCGAGATAGGTCGCTTCACCGTCGTCCAGTGAGTCAGGGTGACCTACGCGCACCTGCAGGATCACATCACCTGGCCGCTTGTCGCCCAGCTCGCGATGCGCGTATAGAGGCAAGGTGTGCTGCTCGAAACCTGTGAGCTCTGCGATTTCGAAGCCCTGTGCCTCCAGAAGGTCCTGCTTCTCTGCGGTCAACAGCTGCATAGGGTGGCTCCATCAATCTCCGATAGGCGGCGGGCCGAGACTTCGACCCGCCGCCGCATAAGCCCGTCAATCCCGGTGCTAGACCGAGTCAGACGGTGCAACCGCGTCATAGAGCAGAGGCGCTCCGTGGCGGTCGTCGAGCTCAAACACTCCATAGTCGGACGTGAACACGACTTCGGTCGCTCTCAAAGAAGCGTTCCTGTCGCGTTCAGTCCGCCAGTCAACGCTCGTCAGACCGATCAGCGCATCCCTCTGCGCCAGCACACCGGTCGCGTCACCTGATGCGTCGACGAACAGGTTCTTCGACTCGAACAGGTCGACACCGTTGAATGCGATTCCGGTGAAGAACCGGTTCAAGAGTTGCTCTTCCTGTCGATCGTTCACTCGCTGACTGGTTCCAGAGCCGATCGCCGTTGCCGACTTCACGATCTGGAACACGGCATGCGGGTGATGCACCGCGTAGTCGGGATCAAACGGCTCAAGACCGTCCGAGTCCCCTGACGAGGCACCGCCACCGAGACCCTTGGCGATCGTGGCAGCGAAGTTGGAGAGCGTGAAAGTTGCTCCAGCCGCTCCAAACGCAACGCCGCCATTCAGTCCCGGATACAGCGCCTGCACGTCCTGGTCTTGCTTGCGTGCAGCGGCATCACCAAACTGCCTGCCGATCATGCGAAACACGTCGGTGCTTCCATGCTGCCTGGCAAGCTTGTCGGTGATGATGATCTTTGCGCCGCGCTCAGTCGCAGTCAGGTCGACCAGTGTCATGTTGATCGACTGCTCTGTGCTGATCGTCGTGCCGTCCGTCAGATCGGCGATTGTGAACTGTCCGACCTTCGGCACACGCACGGTCGAAGCGCCCTTTGGCAGCCTGACCTTTTCGATCAGCTGCCATGAAGGAGAGTTCGCTTCCTGCGTGTAACGCGCTTCCCTGATGATCGTGTTCTGGGCCTGTGCAAGGTTTCCAGTAGTGGCCGTTTCAACCATAGTTACCTCACTTCACCTGTCTTCATGTAACGCAGGTCGGCCTCCGTCCACTCCCACGACGGCTTGGCTCTGATGCGCTCCAGCCGCCGCTCTGAGTTCTCGGGCTGAGGACCTGCGGTGTAACCGTTTTCAAGTTGAGTCTCAGTGGTCTCGGGCGGCACGCGGTCTCGCCTAGCGGAGGTCCCATCACCGCCGAGTCTTCGTGCAAGGGCCTGCATGGCGTTAGGAGTGGACGCCGAGGCGAGCAGTTCGAAGTCTTCCGTCGCAATTCCATGCTCTCGGGCGAGCGACTGCGCAACGATGAAGCGAGCCTGTTGCTCTTGCTGCTGTATCGCACGCGTTCGCTCTGCCTCAGATAGCTGCAGGCGTTGCTGGTTTTCGATTGACCGGCGCGCCAGGGCGACGTTCTGCGGAGCCCTGGTCAACTGCGCCGCCTTCTCGTCGCCCACCTTCGCCTTCAGTTCGGCCTCTTGCTTCTTGAGCATCGCCTCGACCGCAGCATCCATGTTGAACTGCTGCAGCTGCTCACTTGCTTGCATCGCCGACTGCCGCGCATCTTCGATCTGCCTGGCCCAGGCGGCCTGCATTTTCGAGACCTCAGCTTGCGAATAGCTGCGCGCCTGCTTTGGCGTCGCCTCTCGGCCGGACTCTTTGTCCGGTTCCGGTTGATCGCTCGGCTCAGCAGCGAGCTCGGGTTCTGGCTCTGTGCGGGCTCGAGATTCGGTTGCCGCCGACTCCTGCGGAGCAGAGGACAGGAGCTGCTGCTCCCGCTCGAGCTGTTCCGCGGATGTCTGATCGACAATCTCGAAATCGAGGCCGTCATTGCCAGTTTCCGGCTCAGGCTGAGACGGGTTGTCAACTGCAGTTTCGGATACCAAATCTGCCTCCCAGTAAGTAGGAAAACACCGCCTGAGCGAAGGGGCGCGAGACGTCTGTGAACTCAGACTTGATTTGAGTCTAGAAACGGCGCTTGGCGAGTTGAAGCGATGTGTCAGGCGCGGCTCGATAGTCGCCTTGCGGTACGTCGAACACTGACTCTTCGCAGGAAACAGCAGATGTCCGTTCCTAGACTGATCAGTGAGTGGCGCTCAGTTACGAACACGCCGGAATACCTCGGCGCGTCACTTACTACAGAGATGCATGAGACTCACTCGGGAACAGATCTTCGAGACTCTTCGCTATTCACCGAGCCCCGAACAGCTAGAGGTGCTCGAGGACCGGCACATGACGCAGCTGGTAGCCGGCGGATATCGAGGCGGCAAGTCCCGCACTGCCTCAATGAAGGGTCTGCTCTCGACGCTCGAATTTGTGTCTCGCTATCGCATGCACGCGGCCGGACAGGTCGCCTGGCTCGTCGCGGCCGAATACGAGGCAACACGCGCTGAGTTCATGCATCCCGATGGCTCGCTGGGGCGCGACCTGGAGAGACTCTGGCCAGGAGTGACCTACAGTTCGAGGCTCGATCCGGGCGAGATTCGTGTACCAGTACCGGCAATCGACGGAACCGAAAGCCGTGGACACTTTTCGATTCGCACGAAATCGGCGTACAACCCCGCCAGCCTCGGCATGGAGTCACCGGTGTGGATCATTCTTTGTGAGGCGGCGAGAGTCAGCCAGGACGTTTACCACCGGCTGCTATCGAGATGCTCGGAGGCGCGACGCAGGTTCCCCGGTTTCGGATGGCTCCACATGGAAGGCACATTCGAGGGCTCGCTTGGCTGGTATGCGGCTTTGTGGACACGGTGGCAATCGAGGGCGATCCAGGAGGCCGAAAACGCCCGCAGCTTCTCATTGCCTTCCCATTCGAACACGGCGCTGTTTCCAGGCGGTGCAGACGATCCGCAGATTACAGCTCTACGTCGGTCACTGCCTGAGGCCAAGTTCATGGAGCGGCACATGGGCGTTCCTGTACCGCCATCCGGTCGTGTGCATGGTGCATTCGACAACGATGTCCACATTCGGAGAGTTGTCTATGATCCCGAACAGCCGGTGTACATCGGCATCGACCCCGGCTATTCAGGGCAACCTTCGACCTATGCCGTCGAGGTCTGCCAGGTGAGGAAGTTCGAGAACGGCCACAGGCAGTGGGCGGTGATCGACGAGATCGCTGTCAACCGTCACTCGATGCCCGGCTTCACTGTCGCGGACGTGTGCGACATCGCAATGACCAGAGACTGGTGGAGCAATCCTCAAAAGACTGGAGTGATCGACACAGCGGGTGCGAGCCACGCCGGAGCTCAGGAGAGCAACACTGAGGTGTGGCGGAAGAGAACCGGCCTGGTCCTCAGGCACGAGAAGGTGAGCGTTCTGTCAGGCATCGACAGGTTCGATTCCTGTCTCAAAGTTGACGAGGATTCAGCTGAGCCCGGCCTGGTGATCGATCCTCGTTGTGAGCTTCTCATCTCAGAACTCGGCGGCGGTCCGAACCCGTTCGATGGCCAGACACATGTCTACCGTTGGAACACCGACCGAAGCGGCGATGTCATTGGGCGCGTCCCGCGTGACGAGTATTGCGACGGGATCAAGGCGCTGACCTATCTGTTTATCAACGTGATGGGGCACGCCGGTCGCACGGTGAGTAGTCCGCTTGAGACGGGGAGAATCGCCGTCAAATCGCGAAGGCGTCGTCGAATAGCAGCGAGCTAGCCAGCCTGCTGCAGCGCCGTGTGCAGCAGCTCTAACGCTTTCACAGCGAAGAGGTCCATGTTCTTCGCCCGGTCATCGATTCCGGTTTCGAGCGTTTCCGAAAGATCAACCGGCCCAGAAACTGCAACACATGTGTGCCCCGCCGCATCGCCGTATCGGTTGCCCGTCGGGCCAGCCGCCCCGGTCTCACTCAGTCCCCATGTTGTCCCGAGCTTCTCTCGAGCTGTGGTCGCGCAGAGAGCCGCGTACGGCTCGCTGGCGGAACGCATCCCGGGGTGGGCATCTAGATCAACACCCAGGAAAGCGTCACGCGCTGTGCCGGTGTAGATGACTGCGCCACCCATGAAGTATGCCGAGGCGCCCGGCACCGAAAGTAACGCAGCCGAGACGAGCCCTCCGGTTGAAGACTCTGACACCGCGACCGTGTCGCCTCTTTCCTTGAGAAGCGCTCCAACGCTGGCAGCGAGTTGGTGCAGGTCCGTCATATCTGTCTCCATTTCCGGGCGCTGAATCGGTGGGCTCAAAGCTCACTGCCACGGCGCCGTTCAAAGCTTCAAGTGAGCCGTTCTAGTCTAGTTTTCAGCGGCAAGTCTGTGTTCGGGATTTAGCAGCCGCACTAGCGAGCGGAGGGTCTCAATGCCTGACAATGTCACGACCGAACTCGTCGATTCGGCGGGCGAGATCTTCGCTACTGATGCGATCGGCGGCTCGTCGGTTCACTACCCCATCGGCAAACTGGCCTGGGGCGCTCTCAACACGGCGAACCTTACTGACACTTCGAGTCCGCTGCCAGTGCAGATCAAGGGCAATGGCCTGTCCTCAACCGCTCCCCTCTTTGTTCGAGGCTCCAACGCAGATTCGTCTGTGCCCGTCACCGGCACAGTCACCATCCAGGGCAACGCGTCCGTCTCGCCCGCTGCAGGCGCCTCGTTCGCTGTCACGATCGACTCTGCCGACATAGTGCGCGCGAAGATCGTGGAATCTGACTCGGCTGGTCCGGTCTTCACTGAGGGTGATTCGGCTGCAGCGGCCAGATTCTTCGCCGTTGGTTTCGAGAGCGACTCGGCGGCCAATGCGTTCAGCGTGGTCTCCGCCGGTTCACCGATGCCTGTACAAGGCGACACGCTTGTTTCTGTGACGGGATACGTCGCGCCATCAACTGTCGTCACGGTGACGAACATGTCGGATACGACCGTTACCGTCAGTGGGACGGTTACGGTGCAGGGCAATGCTTCAGTCGCTATCGTCGCCGGGTCATCTATCTCAATCTCAAACGATTCCACCGAAAAGGTCGGCGTCGGCTTGAACGCCATCGGCGCAGACTCAGCGGGTGCTCTGCTGTCGTTCGCAACGGTCCTCAGCTCGGCACTTGAGACGGTCACAACGAGCGGCGGCAGGCTATACGGCTACATGCTGACCAACCCGGATACTGCCTCGATCGTCTACGCAAAGATTTTCGCCGACGATTCCACGGGAGTCACGAAGGGCACAACATCGCCAACTCTGAACCTTGGCATTCCGCCTGAAGGCGGAGCCAATGTCACCTTCCCGCAGGGACTGCTCATGTCCAGTGGCATGTCTCTGCTGGCGGCAGGTGGTTCCGCGCTGACTGATACGTCAACACCAGCCAGCAACCTTGTGGTCAACCTGTTCTACAAGGACTGATCTGGCCTCAAGACCTTCGAATCGGAGAAAGAGGGGGTAATGGGGTTCTGGACGACGGTGCTGGTTGCGTTGCGGCTGAGGGCCGGCCAGGTGCCGGTCGTCACCGACCCGATGCACTCGCATCGACTGTGGTTGGATGCTGTCTCAGCACGGCGAATCAAGATTGACGCTGGAACCGTGCAGAAGCTCAGGAGTGATGCTGAAGTGGTGCGGCGAGTCCATGTGGAGGCCATCTGATGTCCAGGCAGTCGTGGGGTGATCCGGACGCTATTCCGGAAGGTTCCGACGTGAGTCTCGAAGCGGTCCTGACTGTGAATGGAGCAATCTCTCCTTCGCAGATAACTTCGAGCGGGACGTTCACCGTTTCGATCGAGAACACGGTCCTGCCAATCCAAACGATTCTCACCGATGAGTTGAGTGACGCAGTCATCGCGTCGGCTGGTCTTGTCAGGTGGGACATCACATCGGCTCAGACATCCGGGTGGCCTGCCGGGACATTCGACGGTGACATAAAGCTTGTGGACTCAGGAGGAACGATCACCTACTGGCCCGTGAGCCTGCGGATCAGGAGTGTTGTCGACTAAACGCTTTTCTTCGGTTGGATCGTGAAGTGCACATTGAAGGTGTGAGGTGGTGTGGAAATGCCGGTGACCCAGCGACGGACCAGGAAACAGCTACGGCACTCGGTCGGGCTGTTACTCGGCGCCTTGAGGCGGGACACAGGGCAGACCGAATCCAGTCCGACTGAGACGGCTCCAAACGCGGCGAAGCTGATCGATAGCACGCTCGTTTTCGGGGCAGACAACGAACACCGAGGAAGATGGGTCTTCGCTCTGGATTCTGCCGGGTCGCAGCATGTCCGCAGGATCTCGGCATCTTCCAGAGACGAAAGGTCTCTCACTGCCTCCAGGGAGTTCCCTTCAGTACCCGGCAGTAGCTGGACGTATGAGCTCTGGGACGCCGACATTTCACCGGATGATGTCCACGAGTTCATCAACCAGGGGATAAGCGGAGTCAGGCGCAAGGGCTCCATCGCAGTAGTCGACGAATCAGTTCATACCGGCGGGATGATCAATTCGTTCGCTCTTTCGTCTGAGTGGATTGGCGTGAGGGAATTGAGCTGGCGTTCCGGATATTCAGGAGTCTCCGTCGCTGACATGGACAGCCCCATGACGGCGCTGTCCGGCAACGTCACATCCAACACGGACTCGGCCGATCTGCGAGAGGGGAGTGGCGCGGCTCGACTTGAGATCGATGCGGCGGCCAGCTCGGGCGAAGTCCTCGGTGAGTCGATCTTCAGTGCGACTGAGGCGAGAGGGTTCGATCAACTTGAGCTTTGGCACAAGACGAATGTCGCGACGACCTCATCGAACCTCGCCATCCAGCTGCAGCAAGGTTCCTCCATGCACGAATCGCTGCCACTGCCTGCGGCCGAGCCTGACCGCTGGACCTATGTATCGCTTGAGATCGCGGCCCCAGAGAAGAACGATGCACTCGATGCCATTCGTCTGGCAGTCGGAAGCAGCGACGGAGGCGCGGTTACCACCTGGCTCGACGATATCAAGCTCGTCAGGGCGAACTCTGAAGTGTGGCACCGCGTGCCGCGTGAGTTCTGGAGAGTCGATGCTGCGAAGCGCGAACTGACGCTGACAGATGATGCGCGCTTGCCATACAGCCGGTTGAGGATGACCGGAGTCCGATCTCCGGCTCTCCTCTCATCAGACTCGGACGTGTGCGACGTGGATGCCCAGTATGTGATCAATGCAACAGCCGCCGGTCTACTGCGGTCCCGGAGCGACCGGCGAAGCGCAAGCCGTGACGGTGCGATGCAGCAGGCCGATCTATATGAACAGCTGGCCCAAACACAGCGTCTGAGGATGAACACACCGGCGAATATCAGATGGGTGGATGACTAATGGGGCAACCGGCTGTCACAGACGAAGGACAGGTCTTGCTGGATGGAACAACCTATCGAATTGATGGGCGCGTCCAGCGAGAGCTTGCAACGCGGTTCGCACCGAAAACGGTCATCGGTGACTACACGGATGAGTCCAGCCCTCTGATCTCCACGGCTACGTGGCGTTCGTGGAACGGCGGATTCGGCCTGGAGACGATACGCGATGCAAGCGACTTCAATCGCAGCCGCTGGAGTTCGCTCTATACCCGGATTCCGGACCACCTGTTGTTGGGCCCGAGCGTCGGGCAGTTGGATAGTGGACTTGGGACTTCTCTCAGCCGTTTCTTCGATTTCAACGACAGTCTTTTCGCGATAAATGGCATGAACGTCCGGTCGTACGACGATGTGAACGATAGCTTCATCACTTCACCCGTCCGGACCCTGGTCGCGGATGTGACAGATGCCACGAGCGGAGTTCTCAACGGCGAACCGGTAGCTGTTGTGGCGCAGGGCACCGCGACTGACTGGTCCTCCAGCGCGGGCGATTCGACTGCATGGAACAGAGACACGACAGCCATGGGCAGGGTCACTTTCTGGCGTGACCTTCTCTGGGGTGCTGATTCCCTGGACCAACTTTCATTCACAGCAGACCTGAGTGACGGCTGGACACAGGTGGCAAGTCTGCCGGAACCGTACGACGACGTTGTGAACCTGTTCGCCGGACCTTCTGGTGACCGGAATGACCCGGAGGCGTTGTATCTCGGCACTCGACGCGGGCTTTGGGTCTACGACAACCTGAATGAGCGATTTCGCAACACAGGCATAGATCTGCCGAGATCGAACGCAACCGCGGTCGCATGGAACGGTGCTGTCTACTACACCAGCGAGCAGCGCGTCTTGCGGTTCACTCCCGGTGTCACCAATGTAGTGGACGATGTCACTCCGACCATCATCTCTGACAGCTTCACGACTCGCACGCAGCTTGGCCACTACCAGGAAGCCCATCCTGGCATCGACGGTGTCTTCTTCCTGACCAGTGGCAGGCCGGTGATTCACCAGTGGGACGGGAAGGCATGGAGTGGCTTTCCGGCGAACGGTCATGGCCTGTTTACGTCCGGCGAAGATGTCGGTGGACTGTTCCTTTCGACAGCGAACGGCAAGCACAGACTTGTGTTCGGTCACATCGAGCCGTTTGTGACTAACGGGACGATGAGCATGAACTTGCCGGTGCTCAGTGCTGACTTGGCAGGCCAGAGCAGCTTCGGCTTCGTCGCTGATGGCAGTCTCGTGACCCCTTGGTTCGACGGCTTCGTATCAGGCCGGGAAAAGCTGGCGGTGAGCGTTGGGCTTGAGGTTTCGATACCCGACTCGAACGAGATGGTCCGCATCACCTACACGCGGGACGATGGCGATACGTCGGGCAATGTCATCGAACTGAATGACCCCGGATACCACGCCATCACCGTGCCTATTCGCGATCTCAGTCAGAACAACGAGCCGATCGGAGTTTTGTTTGACCGCATCTCCCTTCGAGTCGAGATGGAGACAGACTTCACTGACACCTCTCACCTGTTCCACAGCCCCGATATCAAGCGGCTTTCACTCAACTACATCAAGGCGCAGCCGATCAGATGGGCCTACAGCTTTGATATAGACGTGGACGCGGGCCAGAGTGCGTCCGAGGTCAGGCAGGCGCTTGAGAGCACTTTCAACAAGCAGACATTGGTGCAGTTCGCGTATCGAGACCCTGCAGCGGATAAGGGTGATGCAAAACTGGTCATCCCTGTCAGCCTTCAGAGTGAAGAGGTCACGGGATTCGAGGAAAGCGGCAAGTTCCGCGTTGTGGTGACGGAGGTCTAGATGGCACGCATCACGGTCTCATCGCTTCTTGTCGCGGATACATTGACCTCTGTGCAGTTTCAAACCGCGCCACGCCCCAGGATAAGATCGGCGGTTTTCAGCGCGAGGACAGGCAACACCGGATCGATTTTTCTCGCGACCGATTCGGCGGCGAAGTCTTCGGGTTTCGAACTGTCGGCCGGAACACGTGAGGAGTGGTCGATGCTTCCTGCGACCGTAAAGGGCTCGGCGCTATGGGTCTGGGGCGCATCGTCCGGCGACAGGCTGGACTATCAACTGCTGCTGGATGAGTGAACTGGTCGAGTGAACCACTGGTGCCGCCCGGTGCACCAAAGATGTACTCTGGCAAGAGACCAAGCCTCTGCCTGAGTAGGTTCAATGCCGCAGATCACCGTTTACTCCTCGAATATGTGCAGCACCTGCGAGATGATGAAGCAGTTTCTTGTACTGCGCGGTGTTGAGTTCGAGGAAAAGAACGTCTCTACTGACCTCGAAGGCAGATCAGAGTTGCTGTCACTTGGCTACGATTCGACGCCTGTCACCGTGATCGGAGACCGGACTCTTGCCGGCTTTGACACAGCTGAGATCGATGCGGCCCTGAAGGCGTTGTGAGCCTTCCGTCGATATGCCTGCGCTATGATTGAGGTTCACGAACCCAGGGGCGCAATGCGATGGTAGCCACCACTTCAAACGATAAAGTCGACTTCGTGCTTCAACAGATCGAGATCATGGTCGCCAGCGAAGGCGGCTCGCTCGAATTGGTATCTGCAGCCGATGACGCACTGACCGTTCGCTACATCCCGGGCGTAAATGAAGAGTGCCCGGAGTGCGTCCCATCGCTGGAACAGGTCACCCAATTCTTGACCGCTTCCCTCCAGATCCACGCTCCTGAGATCTCATCGGTCGAGGTCTCCTGACCGTATAGGCCCCTTTCGCTCTTCTCTCCGACTGCCGCTATATCGCTCCTTGCGGCTAAACGCGCTGTTGTAAGATCAGCCCGAACTCGGCGAAACCGAACCACGCCGTCTTACAGCACCAACGGAGAGAACTCCATGCATCTTCTAGAGGTCCTCAACCCCGTAGCGCCTCAACGCGGTGTGCTTAACGCCTTTCAGGCGAGCCCGCGTCCGCAAACTCTCGATGACAAGACAGTTGGACTGCTGTGGAGCGGCACGCATGGCGGCGATATCGCACTCAACACCGCCGGCCAGATGCTGCAAGAACGATTCAGCAACGTGAAGGTCAACTTCTACAACGGCAACAACTACCCGGCGCCGCCACCGCTGGTGAAACAGGCAGGGGAGGAGTGCGACGTCGTCATCGGCGCCACCGCCGATTGAGGGACGTGCGCGTCGTGGATGGTCCACGACATGATTGAGCTCGAGAAGATGGGCCGGCCAGCCGTCGCCATCGTTTCGGGCCGTTTCGAGAGCGACGCAGTCGCCAGCTCTCGTGCATTCGGCATGCCAGACCTTCAGTGGGTTGTTGTGCCGCGCATCTACCGGAACCTCGAGCCCGAGTTCAGCAAGAGCCAGACTGAGGATGCGATCGATGACCTGGTCGGGGCGCTCACGGCTTCGATCGATGCACGCGCTCCGGGCGTTGATACCGACACCACGCACCGTTTCGAGGGCGACGACAGGCACGACGCGATTCTCCGCATGAACGATGCCTTCATCCGTGAGGATCTGGGAGACGGGCTTTTCCTGCACCCGCCGACCGCCGAAGCGGTCGAGGCGATGCTGCAGGGCACGAGCCTTCCGCCGGACCATGTCGTGTGTGACATGCCTCCGGGATTTGGCCTCGCGACTGTCGAGAAGATCGCCATCAACTCGGTGATGGCAGGAGCGAAGCCCGAGCACCTGCCGGTCGTGATTGCGGGTGTGAAGGCGCTGTCGAAGATCGGAGGCCAGGGCGGCAAGTCGCTGCTGATGTCGACCAGTCCGCAAGCGCCCCTGCTGATCGTCAATGGTCCCATTACGAGAGAGCTGGGACTGAACCCGAGGTCGGCTCTTGGTCCGGGCAGAGACAACCAGGTCAACACGCTGATCGGGCGTGCGTTCGCACTCTGTTTCCGCAACATCGGCTACTGGTATCCGAACCAGATGGACATGGACACCATCGGCACGTCGCGGAAGTTCATTCAGTGCATCGCTGAGAACGAAGAGATGAGCCCGTGGGACCCTTTCCACGTAGACCGCGGATTCAAAAAAGACGAGAGCACAGTCAGCCTCTTCATCACGGACGGCGAGCTCGATGTGCAGGACCAGGGCAACCACACTGCCGAGGGTCTACTCCGCAACCTCGCGTACGGCTGCACGTTCGGCACGCGCAGTTTGCAAGGCGAGAAGGGCGGTGTGCAGCGGTTGATACTGATGCCGCCGGATGTCGCCAAGCCTGTTGGTTCTCAGGGCTTCTCCAAGCAGGAGGCGAAGGAGTTCATTCACGAGCACGCGCGCGGCAGCTTCGGGCAGATGATCGAGTACATGCCGCTCGAAGGCGAGGCTCGTGTCAGCGAGCATTGGAAATGGCTTGAACAGCTAACGCCAAAACAGCGGCTGGAGATTCAGATCAACGTGATGGACTCGCCGGAGGACTGCTCGATCATCGTGGTCGGAGCAGACCGCGCAAAGACGGCGGTCTTCCCTAGCGGTCCTTCACCGGTTACCGAAGGAGTCGACCAGTATCGGGCTTGAGGACGGTTTGGCTAAGAGATTCGATGCTGTGAGTAGGCGCAGTCAAATCGCCAAAGTGACCCGTGCATCGGACAGCGAATGACTTCGGCTTATGACGTCATCGTGGTCGGCGTGGGCGCGATGGGCAGCGCTACGGTCTACGAGCTTGCGAAGCGTGGCAAGCGGGTTCTCGGACTCGAGCAGTTCGACGTGCCGAACGACCAGGGCTCTTCGCACGGCGTCAACCGGATCATCCGGCTCGCGTACTACGAGCATCCGTCCTACGTGCCGCTCCTGCGACGCGCCTACGAGCTCTGGGACGAGATCGAGTCGAAGTGCGGCGAGAAGCTGTTCTACAAGACCGGCTCGATAGACACAGACACTGAAAGCGGTGAGGTGTTTACGGGCTCGTTGGAGTCTTGTCAGATCCACGACATCCCGCACGAGGTGCTATCGGCATCTGAAGTGAATCAGCGCTTTCCGGGTTACTTGCTGCCCGAAGGTCACTTCGCCCTGTTCCAGGCGGACGGCGGGTTCCTGCTATCTGAGAGATCGATCGTTGCATACGCCAACGCAGCTATGTCGCTGGGTGCGGAGATACATGCGCG
Organism: Dehalococcoidia bacterium; assembly: GCA_028285005.1. Lineage (GTDB taxonomy): Bacteria > Chloroflexota > Dehalococcoidia > Lucifugimonadales > Lucifugimonadaceae > JAJCYX01. Next base: position 224,647 of record JANQQP010000004.1, read on the forward strand.
TGAGAAGGTGTTGGGGTGGGAGGCGACAGGTGCGGGGGCCGTAAAGGTCAGCACGTCATGTGGCGAATATGAAGCAGGTTCACTGGTGATCACCGCCGGGGCGTGGAGCGAGAAACTTTTGCCTGCGCTTGCCGGTCGCGCTGTGCCTGAGCGACAGGCGCTGGCGTGGCTGCAACCCGAAGATCCAGGTCTGTTTGCGCCGGATCGATTCCCCGTTTTCAATGCCATGTTCGAAGAGGGCCGCTACTACGGCTTCCCTGTATTCGGCATCCCCGGATTCAAGATCGGCAGATACCACCACCTGGACGAACAGACCGATGCCGACAAGGTTGACCGTGAAGTGACTGACCGCGATGAGGCGATTCTGCGATCAGCGGTTGAGCGCTACTTTCCGCAGGCCAACGGTGCGGTGATGACAATGAAGACCTGCATGTTCACGAACTCGCCAGACGAGCACTTCATCATCGGCTCACCGGACGGCGTCCCAGAGATTACCTTCGCTGCCGGATTCTCCGGACATGGATTCAAGTTCGCGAGCGTCATCGGAGAGATCATGTCCGATCTGGCGATTGACCGACGCACACGCCACGACATCTCATTGCTCGACCCGAGCAGGTTCTAAGCACAGCGCTAGCGCGGGAACCAGTGTCGCTTCTCGACCAGGCCGCGCACGAACATCAGCTGTCCAAGGTGCGCCAGTCCGCCGTGCACTGCGCGGAACACGAGGTCGGAGACCGTAGCGTCGCCCGAATTCCCACTTAAGGCCTTCGATGAGCCCAGGTCTTCAAGCATCGATATCTGCCCGCTCAGGAATTCGTGAGCGGATCTTGCATAGCCGCTCAATGCTGCGGCCGATTCTGGACGAACCGCGTCTACTTGCTCATCGGTGTGTCCTCTGCCGTGATCGGACGGGTCGGCCGGCAAACCGAACTTTTGGTGCCAGCGATCGGTCACCCAGAGTTGCTCGCCGCCGGATAGGTCCGCGGCTCGGGCATCCTGCAGACGTGCGATGTGCCATGCGAGCCAGGCCATGGGGTTCGACTGGCCCGTCGGTCTCCACAGAAGCTGTTCAAGCTCCATGCCGTCGAGCGACATCTGGAGTTCGGCATTGATGTCGTCGAGTACGTGGAGCACGAAGTCCCGCAGATCATTCCCAGGCATTTGCGCCTCCCTGACTCACATCGATTTGGCCGTCGCGTCGCGAAGGAAGTTCGCCAGCTCAGGATCGCCTTCGATTTCGAGATGATCCATATCGCCACGTCCCCACAGCCACAGGTTAAGCGCGGCAGCAGTCCCCCTGATCGTGCAGTCAACCGAATCGGTCGTCGACTCAAACAAGGCCGTTGGAATGTCGGTGAGCACTCTGCCGCTCCTCGTGGTACCGGAGTAGCTGCCGGTTCTCAGAGCCCAACTGTTTTGCGGAGACCTCAGTTCGATGATGTTGTCGCCTCTGTTCAGGGTCGCCCAATCCGGCACATCCCCGATGAACACGGAAACAGCTTCGTCGATACCGTCATCTGCGATTATTTCGTCCACATCCGATGCCTCTCCGTGAGCCAGTTCGGCGTCTACCCGATGGATCAGCGTTTCGTGGGCCATGCGCCTGAACCAGAACCCCGCAGTTTGATCTGTTGGGTGCCAGGTCCAGACCGGGTCCGAGGCAACCTTGGTCTTGAAAGCGTCGAGCATGCGCGTGAAGGCATCTTCGAACCAGGTTACGAACTGATCGGTTGGCTGATCGACTGCGGTCTCGCGATCGCCGACACCTCTCACGACCACCTGCTCTTTTCGGAGGTAGATAACTCCGGTGTGGACCACCACGTCTTGCACGGTCCAGCCGGGACAGGTAGGCACGGGCGCGTCGAGGCCCTTCCGTGCCGCCTCAGCCAGCAGGTGAGCGTCACGTTCGATCGAGTTCAGAAACTGTTCCGTGGTTGGCATTTTGCCCCTGGGCCTTGGTCTGTTGCGGTAACTTTGGTCGGCTGTGAGTTTGGGCCTGAGGCTGGTGATTCTAAGACATTGACCGCTAGAATCACCGGCACTCGCCAGCTGCCAGAAACAGAGGTGCATCTTTGCTCAAGTTTGTCTTCACGCCACCGATCGATGATTTGCGCCTGGAGTGGGCCAGGAGACTTGGCGACACGCTGACAGAGTACTCGGTGGTGGTGCCGGAGACCGAAGAAGACCTTAAACGAGAGATCGTTGACGCTGATGCTGCGTTCGGATGGGTGCCGCCGGACGCACTGGCAGCCGCAACGAAGCTCCGATGGCTGCAAAACCCTGATGCGGGACCGTTCGAAGGCTACTTCTACACGGAGCTAGTCAATCACCCGGTGACAATCTGCAATCCGCGGGGCATCTACTTCGACCACATCTCGCACCACATCATGATGTACATCCTTGGACTGTCGCGTGGTCTTCCGTACTACTTCGACGCTCAGCGGAAGGCCGAATGGGACAAGGATGCGCGCAGGAGCGGCTATGTTTCCTTGCCTGACTCAACGGTCTTGATTTCAGGTGTGGGTGGCATCGGGCATGAAACGGCGCGCCTGTGCAACGAGTTCGGAATGCGTGTGATTGGTATAGACCCGCGTCCCGAGCACGATGTTCCTGGTGTCGAGATGCATGGCACAGACATGCTCGATACTTTGCTGCATGAAGCTGACTTCGTTGTGACCACAACTCCGCATACACCTGAGACGGAAGGCATGTGGAACGAAAGCCGGTTCAAGTTGATGAAGCCGTCGGCCTATTTCATAAGCATTGGTCGTGGCAAGACGACTGTTCTTGAAGATCTGACCAGGGCAGTCGAGGATGGGGAGATCGCCGGTTGCGGCCTCGACGTCTTCGAGATTGAGCCGCTGCCGTCGGATCATCGGCTATGGCATCTGCCAAACGTCATCTTGACTCCTCACGTAGCGGTCAAGGACGCCGAGAACCTGCCCGAGCGCAGATACCAGGTGATTCTTGAGAACGCACGGCTATTTGCGGCCGGTGAACCGCTTAAAAATGTCGTAGACAAGGCTCTCTGGTACTAAAGTCCCAGCCTGCGGAAGCTCTGCTGCAACTTGGCGCCAGTTGCAGCCGGTAATCTCAGATTACCCGCCCTGCAAACTCGGAGAACCTTTCCGCCACACCTTCGTCACCCCTTGTTCAAGTACGTCTCCAGCACCCTCTTAGCTGTTGCGGATCGACGTCCTTGAACAACGACGTTTAGGTCGCCACTTCCCGGTCATAACCAAGGTGACCTGCAGCCGTTCGGGTGACTACCAGGATTCTGTTTTGAAGGCTCGTACCAGCTTCGCCGTTACGCTCATCGCATTCATCGCGATCGTTGCGTGCGCGCCCGGAGCGGGAGCCGAAAACGTGCCGGAAGGTTCGCCATCGGCTGGCGGCAACCCCATCCGCACGTTCCCTACATCGACGCCGTGGCCTCAATTCGGTCCACCGCCGGTGACCGCAGACTCGATCACGCCGACCGTGCAGGCTGCGCCGGACGTTTCACCAACCTCGACATCGGTTGATGGAATGCCGGTTTCGATCTCCGGCGGCGGCGGACTTGCTGCAGCGGACGACAGCCCTCCGGTTTCGACAGTCACTCCAGTGCCTGTAGGGCCAGCGACGCCGTTCGATGATTCGGGGACATTCGAGCCGGTGTTGCAGTATTCCTACTCGTTGCCGCTCGAATGGAACGACCTTGTCGGAGACGACGAGTTGGTTGTCTGGCACTCATCGCGGCAAGTCCACATCTCACTGAGGGAACGATCCGTGGACCGGAACCTGTATTCATCCATTGAAGAGATCGCCAGGTCAGTGGAGCCCTTGGCTTTCGTCGACTGGAGCGAACGGTCCCTCTCAGACTTCCGGCTGATCGACGAGAATTCTTACAGGCTTGAGTTTGCGGGCACGAGGCTCGGTGAGCCGGTCGTGGCGGTAGTTGACTGGCACCTGTGGGGCGAGATTCTGGTCGAGGTGGTGACCGAGGCCGAGGCATCGATATGGGCGCAGGATTCCAACCGGAGAAACACCGCAATGCTCATCTCCGAGTCGATGACTCCCGATTCCGGCATGCCTGCATTGACGTCATCTGAGATCGAGAATCAGTTGCGCGTGCGTTTCAATGACCGGGCCAGCAACGTCTTCTCGGGGCCCGGCGACGGCACACCTGGGTTCGAATACTCATGCCGGCAGGTACTGCTGGAGCTTCTTTCCGATCCCATCTACGTTGGCGATGGTGAGTGGCAGGTTTTCGTTGTCAGTGGCAATGGCGCTCAGGTCTGGCAGATCTTCGAGCCAGACCTGACTATCATCCCGGCAATTCACAACACCAGCGCCTGCTAATCATTCGACCGAAGCCGCTCTGGCGCGGATCACTTCATCGAGGCGATCTGTGGACTGATTCATCGGCGTCGCGCCATCTACTCGAACCGATTTCGCTGAGTGGCAACGCGCGCTGCGCGGACGCCTGATACCTTTACTCGCTGCCGCAGCAAGACGCTCTTCGGCCGCCAGAATTCGAACATCTCAAGCATTTGTCACCCAAGGAACATGTAAATGCCCGACGCACAGACTCCCTTGACCTCAGACCAGTTGAGCGCGCTTGCTCAGCTCGATACTCCGACGATTGCCAACGCACTGGAAGAGCTGGATATTCGACCGAGGACCGAAGGTTTTCTGCGGCCCGAGATCAAGTGTGTGTCGCCCGTCGAAGGCACGGTCGTGGGCTACGCCGTGACAGGGCTGATCTCCGCAAGGCACCGTTCACCTAAGGCACTCGGCCGGTCCGACTACTGGGACGCAATTGTGTCTGTTCCAGCGCCGCGGATGATCGTGTTACACGACATCGACTACCCGGACGTGATCGGTTCTTACTGGGGCGAGGTCCAGGGCAACACGGCCCTGGGTCTTGACTGCGTCGGCGCTGTTACAGATGGAGGCGTCCGAGACCTGCGAGAGGCTGAAGAGATGGGCTTCCCGTTCTGGGCTAAGGAAGTGATGGTCTCGCACGGCTACATTCACGCTCTGGAGTTCAACGTGCCTATCGGCATCGGCGGTGTGCTGGTCCGCCCCGGCGATGTGATCGCGGCGGATATGCACGGCGCGATTGAGGTTCCGGTCGACGCTGTGCCGAAGCTGCCAGAAGTCGCCAGGATGCTCACGGAACGAGAATCGATTGTGATCGATGCGGCGCGATCCGAGGGTGCTTCACCGGAGACGCTGTCTGCAGCCTGGGACCGTGCTTCAAAGATTGGCGCCGAGCAGACGTACTAGAGCGCTCACCCATCAAGTTTGCCTGTATCTGCGTTCGGCGGCAGGGCCACAGTGGATTCGTAGCCGTGTCATCGCGAGCAACGACGTGGCGGAACCACTGATGCACCGCTTCAACGAGTTCTAAGCTGGACGGAGCAGCTTAGCTGATCTCCACGTTCCAGTCGTCTGGCCGAGGCACGCGGCCGCCAGTTGCGCGTCTGCGATCTCTGAATTGCGCCTGCTGAAGCGCCCTGACAGCCTTCTTCACCTCGCGCTGAGCCGCGTGGCGCTCCGATGACGAGCGGGACTGTTTGGCCTCGGCAATTCTCTTCAGATAAAGAGACCTTGCCTGTGTTGTGCTCAAGATTCGGTTCATGAGGCTGGACTCCTGTCAGCTTCCAAACAGTGCATAGCTGTTCTTGCACTCATTCTGCCGTTAATAGGCTGCCTGCGGGATGAGCGCAGCCACGTTCTGAACTTGACGCATCCTGCTGTGATTCGCTCATGAGTGCATCACGTGCTGGTCAGGTGGCTGCCCACCGCATGAGGCCATGTTTGCAGCAGGTGGAATGTCCGGGACGTGTGCGAAGTGTTGGCGCTACTCGAGCCTCTCGCAACTTCCACCACAACGAATCTGTGATCGACCCAAAAGCCGGTAGCCGGAGGCATTGGCTCCCTGACACGGCGCTTGGATCGTGTTCGGCCGCGCCATAGCCTGAAGCCAGGACATCATTGACTAGCTACCAGGAGCGGCGAATTGGTCTCCGCAACCAAGTCGGTCCACGAGCATAAGGATGCACAGTCGTCTGTTGGCGACGGACCGGCTGGCCGCGAACGCGCGCCAGCCTCTACGCCAACCGAGACGTTCATGAATCGGCTGGCAACTCTGGCGCCTGAAATAAGCAGTCGGATTCACCAGAAGTTCCAGGGTCTTGCCGCTGTCCACGATCGCATGGACGCGGATTACTCGCTGTACACGCTCGATCGGTGGCAACCAGACCTCGTGGACGCACTCTCACCAGAGGACATCTACACAACGAACGAACCGCGTGTCCTCGCCGAGAAGGTGATCTCCTTCATCACCGCCACCGAACTTGTGGTCCATGTGCCGAACGACGAGGCCCAGGAGCGGCAAGAGTCGTCGAACGATCTGGTCGAGCGACTGGCAATCGGGATGCTGAACAATGTCGAGAGACGGCACCGGCGGTTTGGCCACCCGTCAGTTGTCGACGCGCTGGCATTCTTCACTGTCGTGCGGGGCAGATACGCCGCTGCACGCGCTGTTTTGAGGAAGAGGCCCAACGGCGAAACCTTCGAGGACATTCTTCCGCTGGACCCTCGACACCTCTTCGTCCAGCCGGGCATGGAGGAGCCGCTCTGGGCCGCGCACCGGTTGCGCCGGACCGTATCGGAGGTTCGCGAGGAGTTTCCGCGTTTCTCGTTCGAAAACGGGAACCTGCTTGATGACGAAGAGGGCGTGGATGTATTCGAGTACTTTTCCCGTGAGCCTAATCCCGAGTTCGACATAGCTTCTGCGGATCCCTTCCGGCGGCATCCGTTCATATACGTCGCTGGAACGGTGATCGACGGCCAGTGGGCCAGGCCGCCGCACGATCTGCACATGCTGTCGTTTCCGATCGTGGTGGCACCCGTGGGACCGCAACCTGTACTGGCTCCCACTGAGACCGAAGGGACGCCGGACGTTCACTTTGGCGAGAGCATATTTGCCGAGAACCGCGACGTCTGGGACCGTCTCAACAGAGCGACCTCTTATGTGCTCGACATCACTGGCAAGGCGTCGGACCCTCGCAAGAAGGTTTTCTCGCTTGATGGGACAAAGTCGCTCGACGACGGTGCCAGCGACAAGGGCGCGGAGATCAATCTATCGACCGCCAACCAGGAGGACGTTCAGAGTTTTCCTGAGGCAGATGTGAACGGAGCCATAGCGCTCCTAATTCAGCAGCTCCAGAAAGACTCAGTCGCCGGAGGCCTGCCGCCACAAGCGTTCGGGTTGTTGGAAACACCGCTTTCGTCGGTTGCGCTGCGACAGTTGGGCAACAACCTGGAGCACCGCGTATTGCCTCGTATGCGAGCCGTTGCACGCTGCATCGAAGGCTGTCTGGAAAACCTTGTTGCGCAGTATGAGACCGGCGGTTTCGCTCCCATCAGCGTCTCAGGCCGCCGCTTCGATAACCATCGCTTCGCAAACCGGTTGATCTCGCCCGAAGACATAACCGGGCATGACCCCGTCGAGGTCTCGATGTCGTTGGCCCTACCGGAAGACGAAGTCACTCGCTGGACGGTCGCCCAGATGGCGATGCAGCCAACTTTCAACGGTGAGCCGTTGGCATCCCTGGAGTGGGTACGGGAGCGAGTGCTGAAGATGCAGTCGCACCGCACTGTGCAGTCTCAAAACCGAGAGGCGCAGGCCTTTTCACAGGACCCGCTCGCCCAGGCGATGGGCATGTTCATGGCTGCCATCAAGGATGGAGACCACGCCCTTGCTGCCATCTGGTTCGACCGGTTGCAGGTGCTGCATCTGCAACGGCAGGTGGAGGGCGAGACGGCTGCACGCCAACTGGTCACAGACCAGCTGAACAATCCGGACGGAGTGCCTCACGAGAGTAGTCTGCCATCGCTGCAGTCTCTTCTGAGCGGCGCGCTTACGGACGCGTCAGGCTCTACACCTACGACTCTATTCAGTCCGAACCCGCTCGATGACGTGCCCAGGTTCAACCATGCCCGTAACCCTGCCAACGGAGCTGTGCCGTTTGCCCAGGCGGCGGGCGTCGGGAGTGAGCCGGCTCCGCCCAGGATCAGTGGGCCTGGCGGCGATGGCGCTTCGAGCCAGCGCTCGGTGCTCGTGGGAGCGGACGGCGAACCGCTGACTGGCAGACTGTCTTAGCGCATCGGTCGTTGAGTGTGATGTTCAGAGTCGGTTTGGAGGATGGTGATGCTGTTCAGAGTTACAGTGCCGGGCCTTGGTCCCGTCTTCGTCGAAGCTGAGGATTCTGCTGCCGCGATCAGGGCTGTCAGGCAATTCTTGAACCGCAATCAGATCCGCCTCGAAGAAGGGGTTCAGATCGAAATCGCCACACCTGTAAACGGAGATGTGGTCGGGATCGATACTGTTCTTGACTCCAACGGCGTGCCGATGAACTTGTCGCCACGGACGACGACTCTGCCTGGCAGCGCCTCGGGCGACTTTGAGCGCATAGATTTGCCGTCGCGGGAATCCGGCTCCATTACTGCCGCCCAATCCGCAAGCGGCATTCCGCTGGTTGTCGGGAAGGTCGTGTTTGCTGATGGGACGATCGCGTTCGTCAGGGTTCACGCAAGCGATACTTCCAGTGCCCGAACGATTCTCCAGTCTGCGCTCGGTCCAGCCGTGACAATCCAGGCGGTCAGCACTCCGGACTTCCTGTTCGAAACCGACGCCGAGTTCGTAGCGATGCTGCAGGGCAGCGGGCAGCCCGACCTCGACTCTTTCGTGCAATCCCTCGACCTCATCGTCGAGCCGATTCCTCAGCCCGAGGATGAACCTGATGAGACTGACCAGACCGAACCTTTAGCAACTACGGATCTCCCGATTGACGTCCAGGCTTTCCCTTTCGCCAGCTTTCAGAACGCAGTTGCCGAGTTGGGCCTCGACCCCGAAGGAGTGCTTGGCAGCACGATCAGTCAGCGCTTCGATGCACTTGCACCGGCGGCACGCGTTGGCTCGCTGACCGGCACTGTCGACCCGATCGGGCAAGATCCGGGAGCGCTTCAGCAGTTCTTCAGCGACCGTTTCGGAGATACGGATATCGCTGCCGAGACGTTCCGCGATCTCCTCGCCGGAAGGACGTCCAATGAACTGAACGCTGAAGATCTGCTCTCGTTTCGGGCTCTGCAGAGTCCCGACATCGCGACCAGTCGCGGGCGGAGCGATGCCGCGGATGTGTTCCGGTTAGCCAGGGCCGCTGCCGAGGACCGATTTGGCTCCTTCGTAGCGTCCAGGCTTCTCCCTTCCAACGCCCGGCTTTTCCGAGAGCTTGAGCGAGAGTTGGCACAGGGCGACGTAAGCACCGATTTCCTGCAGTTTGCCCGGCAGCAGAACCTGTTGCCAGCGTAGCGATTCTGAGCCAATCAAAACCGAGGACGAGTGAATGGTTAACCAGCAGATCGAGTCTCAGACCGACTTCGACGATTCATTGATCGATCCCGACGTGCAGGAAGCGTTCCTTCGGCTGCTAGAGGGGACCGATATCGGTGAGCGTACGCTCTTTCAGTCGATTTCACCGTTTCCCGGATCAATTGGACTCGACCGCCAGTTCCAGAGCCTGTTCACGCCCACGTTCAACCAGTTTCTAGGAGCGCTGGGCGGTCAGATCCGATCGGGACAAGAACCAACACTTACCTTCAACGAGTTCCTGACTGAGCAGTTTGATCCGCTTCGAGCTGTGGTCCAGCTGCCTGGCAGCCGGACTGATGTTGCCGCTGGTGGAACGCTGTTCAATCTCTAGCCCGTTCGAGAAAAGTGCTCAGGCTCCGGTGAGAACGTCGTCTCAGGTTCCATCGGGTACATCGGGCGCGCACATATTGTGTGGCCAAGCGACGGCAGATTGGCAGACGTTGCTCCTGGCGCGTCAACGTTGAGGTTGGCCTCAACCCATTCGTCATAGAACTGCGGCTCGCAATGCGGCGATTTCACAACAGTGGAGTGGAAGTCCTTCGGGTCGAGCCCGTTGACGAGGAACAGTGACCGGTCCACGTGCATCACCGGGACCTCCGTGACGACGATGGTGTAGTTGTCACTCTTCAGGACCGCTGTCTTTCCGGGGTTCTGCTTGAAAACCCAGGTCTCAAGGTCGAATGGTGCATCGGAGAGCGAAATCACCTCGAACTCCATGTCAATCGGAGTGTAGCGTGGGTCGAGATCGCCGCCCCAGCTTGTGGTGATGCGTGCGCCGACGCCTGCCTCGTGGGCCTGTGCTGCGAGTGCGGGTTCGCATATCGGAGCCAGCACCGTGTGTGGATAGTCCTGCCTGACCATCTCGCCAGCTATCGCGTTCGAGTTCCCTGAAGCTCCGGAGCTCGTGGCGTCCGCTGCATCGGTCAGCGCTACCGGCCCGGCCATACCTGCAGCTTGCCTGACTGCGTCCTCAAGGCCGATCAATCCCGACTGCATCTTCGATCTATTGGGCCAGAAGTCGTTTGCCATCTTGAGCGCGCCCGCTTCAGCGAGTTCCGCGTCCGCATCGGCATAGACAAAGGCCTGTGAGCACAGTTCGGGAACGTCTGTGAATGGATTGCAGATCAGGAAACCCGCAGACAGAATCGACGGGTTCTGCTGAAGCTCCTGCGCGTAACGGATCTGCTGGCCAAACAGACCTGTTTCGGTGATCAGTTCGTTGCCGCGCACCAACGTAGGTATGCGAACGCGCACACCAACAGGCTTCACTCCATCATTGACGATTCGCAGCAGGAGCTTCGCCGCGCGGCTGCCAGTGTCAACGAAGTCCACATGTGGATAGGTGTGATACGAGACGACGGCATCGGCATGCTCCATCATGCGGCCAGTCAACACTCCGTGGAGGTCAAGCGATATGACTATCGGTACGTCGTCTCCCAGGACTTTCTGTGCCTCCTGCAGCAGGAAACCCTCGGGGTCCAACTCTTCCGGAGTTCCCATGGAGCCGTGCAGCCGGATGTACGCCCCGTCGATCTTTCCTGCATGCGGCTTGAGAGATTCGACGAACTCACCGGCCATGCGCACGAAGTCTGCGTGGGCAAGCGGCCCGGCGGCGTCACCGCCGGCAAACCAGGTTGGCACGATCTCGGAATCGCTCGATTCAAGGACTTGCAGCGCGCCACCAAACTCGGTGTTCTGACCCCGGTTGTCCGTGACGATCTCGTCGCCACGGAGAATCTTGAAGTAGTCCTGGTGGCACTCGACCGGATTGAAGGTCGATATCTCCTGCATGAATCCGGCGAGCAATATCCTGGGCATAGGGGTCCTCAATGGCTTCCGTTTGGTTGGAAGCGCGATTGTAGCGAGAACCCGCTGCGTTACCTACTGGACCGGTCTTAGCAAAAGACTGCCAGTGTCAAAACGATCTACAGCGAGCCCAGGCTGATCGGCTGTGAGTAGCTCAGTTCGGGGTACCAGTCACCGCGGCCTTTAGGAGTCAGGTCCAGAACATTCCACAGAGGCCAGATCATATCGGTGTGCCTCATGTTCTGGTCCGGCTCCGCATCTACGAACGCCATCTCGCTGCCCCAGAAGTGCCTGAAGCCCGTCGAACTGCTTTCGTCGCGAGTGAACACATTCATCATCGTCATCTGATGGCCGTCGATCTCACCAAAATAGTCGACGTTGTACGTGTTGTTGGCGGACGACAGGAGCCGGAGACTATTCCAGCCCCTTGAGTCGGCATGCTCTCGTATCTTCGCAATCGGGTTCTTGGCCACGACGGCGAGGCCAATCCGCTGATCGATGTGACGGACCTGCCCATCGAGGCCATCTAGCATCGATGTGCACATGGGGCATGCGGCGTCCATCTCTGGCCCGTACATGAAGCTGTACACGAAGAGAGTGTCTTTGCCAGCCGGCAGGATCTCGGAGAACCGCGTCTGTTTCGGGGCACCGTTGACGAGTTCTTCGAAGACGTAGTCTTCCTTGAGCTCGCCGCCGGCCGGAAGCGTTCGCCGCTGCCGTGCTACTTCCTCGACCTGAGCCCGCAGGCGGATTTCTGCCTCGAGCAACTCTTCCCTGGCAGAACGGTAGCCCTGGCTTTCGTTCGGAAAACTGACATCGACCATGATGGCTCTCCAAGACCTGATAAAACAAAACCGATTGGTTAACTATTATTGCACATCTGGTGACGGCACGCCGGAAAGCACGTTTGAGATTCCTATATCGGGCGTCGAGCGAGGCTGAACGACTGCCCGGTCGGCCCTCCTTCGGGCTGAGTCGCAAGCCAGGCCGCCAGTGGCACAACTTCATCGGGAGTTTTCATACGTTCGCTGGGCGCAAAGGGCGGAGGACCGCCGACTTCCATGAAGTCCGTGGTTGCGCGGGTGGCGACAGGTCCCGGCACCAGTTCGTTCACGTCAATGCCGTGGCTCCACAGCTCTGCCGACATGCACTGAGTCAACATCCACGAGCCGGCCTTCCCAACGCGGTATGAGGAGTTGCTGTCGCCGGGTTGATGGCCCATTCCCGAGCCCACATTGATGATCTTGCCACCGCCTGTTTCGATCATTAGTGGTACGAAGTGTCGGCTAACGAGATAGACGCTATCGATGTTTAGGCGGACCGCCGCCAGCCAGTCATCCACGCTCGACTCGAGGATTCCAGAGCGATCAGTCGCGCCACCGGCGTTGTTCACAAGGATGTCAAGACGGTCGAATGTGTCGGAAAACTCTTCGGCCGCTCCCTGAACGGCTGTCCTGTCTGTCACGTCGGCTGCAAGCGCGAGAGACTTCCGGCCGATTCCGGTGATTTCGTCGGCAACCGCCGTGACCTCAGTATCGGTCCTGGCGAGAACGCAGACATCTGCCCCGGCCCGGGCAAGGCCAATGGCGATAGACCTGCCAATACCGCGTCCACCTCCGGTAACCAGTGCCGCCCGACCGTGAAGAGGCTGACTGTCCTGATCCACTGTTGTTGCCTTTCTACAAGAGAAAATTCGAGAGTTCGTCGCTGCCAGACGGGGGTTGAACTTATCTGCGTCGATGCGGAGTATCAACTCAGGAAAGTTTGTCGCTATCAGGCCGGGATGTTGGCTTGATCCGGTGAGTGGTGAGGGTGAGTTCGGATGTGCGCAGGGAACAGAAGGAACGACGCGCCCGATGAATGCCAGCTGCCGACGGTGGAGCAGGTTCAGGCAGAACTCTGGTTGATCGCGACCGGTGATGGCAGCGAGGCATCGAGAGTTTCCGCTCTGAGAGTATTAGCGGACATCATGGGTCTCACGAAACCAAAAGCTCCGAAGTTCCCGGATGGAATGATTGCGCTCATGGATGCCCTGGCGGAAGGATTGAGCGACAGCGGCTAGGATTCATCGCCTGCATCTAACTCAATGATTGCGGCGACCGCCTCTTCGAGATCGTTCGCTCTCACAGTTGGCTCACGGTCCAGCGCACCAGTCACCATGCCGGGACGCGCAACAAATGCCGCCTTCCAACCAGCCATCAGGGCTCCTGTCGTGTCCCAGTTGTGGGCCGCGACGAGCCACAGTCTTTCGGCAGATTCACCTAGCTCTTCGGCCGCCATTCGATACACCGCGGTCGCCGGCTTGAACTGCTTCACCGCGTCAACCGAAAGCAGCTCATCAAACAGGTTGCCCAATCCAGAATTGGCGATCTGAGCCTCAACGACCGCAGGCGGTGAGTTTGTGAGCGTCACCACTCGGTAGCCGTTCGTCTTCAAAGTCTCGACGGCTGAGCGAGCTTCCGGATGTGCCGGCAGCGCGCGGAGCCCGCCAAGGATTTCTCTCCGCTGTTCTTCTGAGACCGACATCCCGCGACGCTCAGCGACCATCCCAAGCGCCGCCGCGCCCACGCTCGCAAAGTCAGAGTAATCGCCGACGAGTGTCGATGTCATCGAAGTCATCAGCACCTGAGTGAACCACTCCGACCTCATCTTCGGATCACCAAAGTGCTTCTCGAACACCGGGTCCAGAGCACGCAGGTCAAGCAGGGTCTCGTTCACATCGAACACCACGGTTCGCGGCATCACGGCTTCCTTTGATCGTCAGGCGTCGTAGTCGTGGGCGTCTTCAGCCCGGTCCTCTGGCGCGTACCCCAACACCGAGCGGGCATCATCAATATCGGTCCACCGATACTGGTTGTCGGACATGCCGTAGAAGATGCCGAAACGAACATCTTCTGGCGCGTCAATGGCACGCTGCCATATCTGTGTGATGTCGCGCTGGCTCACGTAGATGTCAGCTCCCTGCGGAGGCCTCGGCCGGTCTCGTTCCACCTGCCCTATGCGGATGCAAAGGCATGACATGTCGTAGCGGTGAGAGTAGACACGTGCCAGCGACTCGAGCCAGACCTTGCTGGCGGCGTAGATGCCTCGCGGTTCTGCAGGTGTTGCGGGAGAGATCATGTCGAACTGATCAGGGATGTCCGCGTGCCTTCGCTCCATCATCGCCGCATAGGGCTCCTGCTCACGATGGCCTTCGGAGACCATGATGCTGCTGGCGCCAACGATGCGCTTCACATTCGCCTGCCGACTAGCCTCGAAGACGTTGTAAGTGCCTATGACATTGTTGTCCCTCACCGACTCCCACTCGCGGCCTTCCGGGTCGGCTCCGAGATGCGCCACAACGTCCATCCCTTCCACCGACTTGGCCACGGCGTTGTAGTCGGACAGATCGCAAACGCCAAAGCTCTCCTGTGGCAGGTCGAGATCCCAAGAGCCTGGCACTCGCTGAGAAGGCTCGCGTTTCTTGTCGATTCCATAGACTTCGTAGCGCTCCGGTTCGGACATCAGCTTTGAGTAGACCATGTAGCCGACCTGGCCGGTTGCTCCGGTCACAAGCACCTTGAGTCTGGACATTCGCTTCCCTCCGGAGAACACGGTTACTATCAGGCGGATTTAGCAAGCAGGCCGACAATGATAGGAGACAAAGTATGCACGTCGGGATTACTGGCGCAGAGGGGCGCATTGGTGGCTACCTGCGCGCCGGACTCGCTGATTCACATCAGATCAAGTCGTTCACTCTGACTTCTCAAGAGTTCGACTCCACTGTTGTCGATATTTCGGACGCCGACGCGATGAACGGTCTCTTTTCGGGTCTCGATGCCGTGATTCACCTTGCTGGCGATCCCAGTCCTGCCGGCAGCTGGGAGAGCATGCTCAAGAACAACATCATCGGAACCTTCAACGTGTTGGAAGAGTCTCGGCGTGCAGGTGTCAAGAAGGTGGTGTTTGCGAGCACGAACCACACGCAGCACGGCGAAACGATGGGCGCATCTCCGGAGATCCTCGACGTTTCGAATCCGATCATGCTGCGCCTCGGCGACTACTTTAATCCGAGCTCGATCTACGGCGCGTCGAAGGCGACGGGCGAGGTTTACGGCAAGCTGTTCGCACGCCACCACGGCGTGAAGTTCGTTGCGATGAGGATTGGCGCGATCGGGGATGAGGACACTCCGATGCGGGCGGCTGGCAAGTCCTCGGAAGATTACGTCAGGGCAATGTGGCTCAGCCGCCGTGACCTGGTGACCGCGTTTCAGAAGGCCCTGGACACAGACAGAGACTTCACGCTGGCTTACGTGATTAGCAACAACGGCCGCCGTATCTTCGATCTGCGCGAGACCAATGAAAACCTAGGCTTCTACCCGCAGGACGACGCGGAGACCTTCTTCGGCAACTGAGAAGTCCCGACGGCCAATGGCTCTGGTTGTGATTTAGTTCTGCTCAACCGGTTTCGGCTTGGTTAGGAAGGAAAGGATCAGGCCGACCCCTGAGAACACGGTGACCAGGATAAACGCGGCCTTCCACCCGTCGATGAATGCTGTGCCTGCACCGGCGACCTCATCGATATCGCTCAACGGAATGTCAAATCCGCGAGCCGTCATGATCCCAACGACTACGGCGGCCGCTACCGCCTGACCTGTCACGTTTCCTACGTTACGGGTCAGGTTCGTGAACGCTCCAACGACACCGAAGCTTGAGCGGGGCACCGCGCCCATGATGATGCTGTTGTTGGGAACGTTCCAAAGTCCCATCGCCAGACCGTTCACGAACAGAACAACAGTGACGACCCAGAACGGTGTAGTTTCTGTCGTCAGAACGAAGCCGACGCCCGTGGCCACCAGGATCAGGAAGCCTGCAACGCCGAATGGGCGTTCTCCGAACCTGTCAGACAGCCGTCCAGCGCTCTGCGCAGCAATCGCCATGCCAAGCGAAGACAGCAGAAGTATCAGTCCCGCCTCGATCTCCTCCAAGCCTCGGAGGCTGATCAGGTAGATCGGCATCAGGAAGCGCACTGCCGTTGTGCCGAGGAAGCCGAGGAAGCGTGTCAGCACGGCCATGCTGAAAACTGCGTTTCCGAACATGCGCAGTTGGAGCATCGGGGCGCTGGACCGCAGCTCCCAGAAAATGAAAGTTCCGAACAGCACGACTACTAGCGCCGTGCCACCGAGCATGATCGGCGAGCCCCAACTTTCGGCCAACGGGTTGTTGATCAGGATCACGCCGGCGATGATCGCTGCGCCGGATAGAAAGGCTCCGACCCAGTCGAACGCTGGCCGCTCGCCTGTCTTCCGCTCGCTGACGATATTCTCGTCGAGGATGAAGTAACTCGCGAAAAATGCGAGGGCGATTGGCGGCACCAGCATCCAGAACAGCGCTTCCCAGTCGAAGAACTGCAACATCACTCCTGCGACTACAGGCCCCACCGCACCGCCGATAGCAACCGCGGTCGTCTGACTGCCTATCGCCTTACCGCGCTCTTCCGGTGGGAATACCGAAATGACCATGGCGGTGCCGACGGATTGGCTCATCGAGTTGCCAATCGCCATGACCACCCGGGCGAAGATGAGCAGGCCGAACACAGGTGCCAACGCTGTGAAGACAGCGCCGCCCGCAAAGAAGATCAGGCCGATCATGTGAACGCGTTTTCGACCGATGATGTCTGCAAGCCTGCCCATCGGCATCATGAACGCGCTGATGGTCAATGCCTGGGCGATCACGACCCATGACACGGCGCGTAGCGTCACGTTGAAGTCGTCTGCGATCGACTCAAGAGCGACGAACACCATGGACATGCTCATGACCATGGTGAAGAAGGAGATCCCTATGGCGCCGAACGCCTTCCACTTGTTGGCGTAAGTGGATGCAACATCGCCTGTGGCGTGGTCGGATCGCGTGTCCGACGCGCTCAATTGGCGGTTGCCTGGAATATGGGGTCAGGCGCTAAGGGCATCGGAGGATATTACTCCTGCCGATGCGCCGGGTGCGTCGACCGATGCCTAGTGAGCGTCGAACAATGACGTGTCAGTCACTGTCTCGATCAATGACTGGATGTATCCAGTTGAGAACGCTCTCGCCCTGTGTCCGTAGTCTGAGTCTCCCGCGACTATCGGCGCGTGATCGTCCATGAAGAAGCCATCGAACCCGTTTTCGGCATAGATCCGCATCGCTCGATACATGTCCACGTATCCAGTGTTGATGAACTCCTCGTGGAACTTCGGCACGGTTCCGGACACATTGCGGAAGTGCACGTACACAACGCGCTTCCGCTTCACCAGGTACTCGATCATGTTGTAGATCGAGTTCTCGCCGTCACCGTCTGCGCCCTCCATCTGTGAGAACGATCCCTGGCAGAGCAGGACCGAGTTGGCTGGGCTGTCGACGATGTTGATTAGCCGCTTGTAACCCTCGAAATTGTGGACCAGCTGCGGGACGCCCGCGATTGTTGGCATCGGCGGATCGACCGGGTGAATGCCGATCCGTACACCGTTTTCCTCTGCCACAGGAGTGATCGTCTTCACCCACGTTTCGAGGCATTCCCATGCGCGTTCGAGCGAAAGGTCCCACTCCAGGACGTTCGGCCAGTCCTCTTTCGCGGCATCGTACGCAGTGCCGCTTGCCCCGGCGCGAATCTCTTCAAATCCTGTTCGGTAGAAGCGCGGGTATCGCCAACTCATCGTGTAGATCGGAATTCCGGCACGGCCAATGTTCCGAATCGTGTGGACCATGTTCTCAAGCTGCTCATCGAAGCGAGGCCCACCTGCGATGATGTGGTGCCGCATGTCGATCGGCGTGTTTTCGATCGCCGAAAGCTTGAGTCCGTATTCCTCGACCTGGTTCTTGAGCGCGACGAGATCAACAAGCTCCCAGCGGCCGTTCTTCACCGGCACCGGCGGCGTGTTTATCACTACATCCTGGATGCCGAGCTGCGCAGCAAAGCGCAGGAACTGACGATCGGCGGCTCCGCCTTTTCCAAGTCCGATTCTCATCGTCGCTGTCCTCCAACCGGTCCGCAGTACGCTGGTTCTTTCTCAACAGCCTCAATCACGCCCTGGATGTAGCCCTGTGCGAACAGGCGCGACCTGTAGCCACCGAGATTTCCTGGGAACTCGGCGTCGTCCAGCATGATCGGGCAGTGGTCGTCGATGAAGGTTCCCTTGTAGCCCGCGTCCCTGTAGGTGCGCATGGCTCGCTTCATATCCACGTATCCGGTGTTGATGAACTCCTCGTTGAACTTCGGCGCCTTGCCGGAGACGTTTCGAAAGTGGACGTAGAGAACTTTGTTCCGCGAGGCGAAGTACTCGATCATCTCGTAGATGTCCTCGCCGGGCATCTCTGAGAACGTGCCCTGGCAGAACTCGATAGCGTTGTAGTCGGAGGGAACGACCTCGATCAGCCGCTTGAACGCATCGAAGCTGCGGAACAGGCCGGGAACGCCAGCCCGTTGCGGAACAGGCGGGTCCTCAGGGTGAATGCCGCACCGGATGCCCGCCTCTTCAGCAACCGGAGTCAGAGCCTTGATCCAGTACTCGAGCGCGGCCCACATCGAGTCCTCATCCATCTCTCTGCCAAATGTCAGGGGCCGACGCTCCTGCTCCCAGTCCCAGTCGTACCCGGTCGCCATCGCCCCGCCGCGAATGTAAGTCGGATACGCCCGGCCCCATGAGTTAGGCATCCAGTTGTAACCCCAGATCGGGATTCCGGCGTCGCCCATGTCTTTCACCTCGGCCAGAAGCTCTTCAATCAGCTCGTCCTGTCTCGGGCCGCCGAAAATCACGTCGTCGTACTTGCGGGAAGGCGAGAATCCGCCTTCGATCGCAACGATGTTCAGGCCGAAGGACTCGATGCGCATTCTCAACGCGACATAGTCTGAGTAGTCTTGCCGCGGCTTGTTGCGTCCGGGTGTGCCCGGACCTGAATAGACGACGATGTTCTTGATGCCGAACTGGGCTGCTGTCTGCAGCACTTCGTCGTTCGGGTTCGATATCGCAACTGCAGGTTCCATGTTGCTCCCTGGCGGTAGTAGGCTCGCTTGTGTCTCGGGTTGGAGTGGCTTTCGATGAACAGGACTTGCTGTGTGGTCGCATAGCCGCGGCTCGTCTGACGCTATTCCTGGAATTTAGCTGGCGTGAGCATCTCCATGAACTCGATCCGCTGACTTTCGATTAAGCTCCGGACCTCTGCGCCGAGTTCGAGTGCCGCTTTAGGCAGGCTGTGGCCCTCACGAGTAGGTGTTTCAAGACTCTCGTCGGTCCATTCCAGGCAGACAACGTCCTGCTCGCCCGGCAAGGTGTAGCCGTTGTAGGAGACTCTGAACTCGCTCCGCTGCCCCGCCTCCTTGTAAGCAGAGGCCTGTTTGTGCACAAGCGTCGCTACTCGCCTGGCCTCACCCGGTTTCGTCTTGTACCAGCGCCTGACTACGTACATGGTTGACTCCGTTTAATTGCGTTGAGAGGCCGGAATCGTATCAGTCGGCACGTTCCGGCGCGACCTCGTCCACACATTGGCTCTCACGCCACGATGAGCTTCATCTGAACGATCAATCGGACTAGTCTGATTCTGGCGATGCAGGGCCGGTGGCTCGAACCGGCGGACTTAAAGGGTGAGGTTGTGGTGGAGAGGGGATCGCCCGCCGATGAGGATGGGCCACCGGCCCTTCGAGGAGACTGAGTGGAGGTGCAGTGATGGTGCAGACGGATGGTAGCTGCGTCCACTCCTCAGGATCTTCAGACAGCTCCGCATCGAGCTATCGGCCTGACGACGAGCAGTGCGGCGCGGACCGATCATCGAAACGTACACCGCAATCTGCCGGTGTCGAGGACCCTGAAGACGACCCACTGGACCGCCAGAGGCACGTTTCGCTCTGTCCGCTTGGTCGAGGTTCCACCCGGTGGTACGTGTGCCGTCGGCATCCACAGGCGTTGGTTTTCCAGGCCGGTAGCGGGCAACTGGACTCAGTGGCTAACTCCTGTCCTGTGTGCGGAGGCCTTTCTTCCCGCTTCACCGATTGCGCATGCGACTTCGCGCCGCATCCCCTGGACAGGGCGAGTCGGCCCGGGCGGCGGATTCGTCGGAGAACTGCATCCGAGCGGCCAACGCCGCCTGTCTCTGGTTTGGACTTCGAACTAGACGATGCCACTTGACGTTATCTAGCCGACCGGTTCAAGGCGACAACGGTGACAGTCAACGTGCGGAACTCTGGAGGTCTCATGCCAGCTAGTGAGATTTTCGTCGACATCTACTCGGATCACGGCTGCAGCTACGCTCCGTCGTGCCTGAACTGTCCGTTTGATGTGTGCAGATATGACAGGGGATTCGCCGGGAATCGAGTTTCGAAGGCGATCAGCCGGCTCGATCGTGATCGGCAGATCATTTCCATGCGTGCCAGAGGCATGCAGGTGGAACATATCGCCGCAGCCTGCGGCGTTTCCGGTCGAACTGTGGCGCGGATCTTGAGCCGCAAGGGTCCGAGCCGATCGGATGTCGGCATCGTCGAACAGCATGATGCCGACACTGAGAGCGTGGCAGACGCACGCAGAAACGATAGAGAAATGACGCTTCGAGCGATGGGCGTGAGGCTCCGGACACCATTGCCCGCTATCAGGCCGAATGCGTCAGATAAGCCGGTCCGCTCTATCTATTCCACGGCAGGTTGAGCTGCGCGGTTGCCACGGACCTGTCGTGCACTAAGAGGTGAAACGGATCGTGGCTTCAGGACCGATCCTTCACTCGGATGATTCGGTCGAATCGGAAGAAGAGCCGCCTTCGACCTCAGCCTTCAGCCCCTGGACGAACTTCAGGAACGATGGGTTCAGGTCAGGAATCATGCGGCCGAACAGTGGAGAAAGGAGGCCACTGAAGACTTCGTTGAGTCGGAACCGCACCGATCCGTTCCCTGGCGTTATCTCGAATGTGCGCTTGCCACTGAACAACCCGAGCGGCATTCCGCTCGACCACACCATTCGGCTGCCCGGCACGAACTCTGTGACCGTTATCTTGAAAGCCCGCTTTGACAGCGTGGTGTGTAGGACGAGCTTTTCGTTCGGCCCGATCGACCCCTCTATGCTCTCCATGTTGGGATCCCAGTCCGGGTAAGCAGCTGCGTTTGTGAGCACCGCCCAAACCTGATCGGCCGTGCCCTGGATGTCCGTTTCGGCTGAGAACTGTTTCATGCGTCTGCCCTGTTGCTATTGCGATCTAAGTCGCCAACTTTGCGCGCAGTCTATATGTTTCGCCCGATTTGACCAGCCAGGCGGCCGAAAGAAGTCGCTGAAACCATCACGGGGCAAGATGGCAGCGATGGCGGCCGCGACGAATGTTGGCAGGACCACCTGGTACGGCGTGCAAACCGTCCTGTCGTCCGGTGTGATCGAGACTAGATGCCCAGGACCTTTTGCAGGTCCTGCAGGATAGCGTCGCGCTCTGACTCGCTGTGAGCCTCTGAGTAGATTCGCGCCAGCGGCTCGGTGCCTGAGAGCCTCGCGACAGCCCACGAACCGCCTTCGAGCTCGAAGCGAACACCGTCCCGCCGGTCTGCTGATTCGACGCGCAGCCCGCCCAGTGATTCGGGCTCCGCAGTCGTGAGTGCCTGTCCGATGGCCGCGCGTTTCGCGTCCTCGAATTCTGCGTCAATGCGCTTGAACGTGTGCGGGCCGGTTAGGGCGTGCAGTTCCGCCAGCAGTTCCGAAGGCTTCTTGCCGGACATCACCATCGCCTGCAGGTAGAGAAGTCCGCTCAGCGCGCCGTCGCGCTCGGGTATGTGTCCGCGGAAGGCGTATCCGCCGCTCTCTTCACCGCCCATCACGCAATCGTTCTCGGTCATGGCTGGGCCGACGTACTTGAATCCGACGGAGGTCCTGAAAACAGGCTGTCCAAACTCTTTGCAGATAGCGTCGACCATGTTGCTCATGGTGATCGTGCAGGCGATTCCACCTGATTCGTTACGGCGACCGAGCAGATGGTGTCCAAGAAGCGAGAAAACCTCGAGCGTTGACTGGTAACGCCCGTTTTCGTCAACGATGCCGACCCGATCTGCGTCTCCATCGGTCGCGATCCCGATATCCGCGCCCAGGTCCCGTACGGCGTCCTTAAGAGGCTGCAGGTTGTGTTCCACCGGCTCCGGCTGAGCCATACCGGGGAATGCAGGATTCGCCTCGGCCCTGATCTCGGTGACTTCGATGTTGCTACCTTCGAGTATCCGGGCGATGACGCCTGAGCCTGAGCCGTGCATCGAGTCGACAACAACCTTCAGGTTTGACTGCTTGATTGGTCCGACGTCGACCACGCGCTGGAGCTGTTCGACGAAGAGCGGAATGATCTCGATCGACTCGTAGCTACCGCCGCCGTTTTCAACAGCGATATCACCGGACAGCACGTCGGCAACCCTGGCTTCAATCTTCTCCACCATCTCAGGTGGCGCGCTTCCGCCTGCAGGAGATTTGACTTTGAAGCCGTTCCACTCGCCAGGGTTGTGACTTGCGGTGATCATCACTCCCGCGGCTGCATCCTCGTGTACGACGCCGAAACTGCAGGCCGGCGTAGGCGCAGGTTCAGAAAACACCTTCACCGGTATGCCGTTGGCTGTCAGCACCCTGGCAACGGCCGCGCTAAACCTGTCGGAAGAAAACCTCGTATCGAAGCCGACGATCACTCCTTGCGACGCCTGACCGGTCTCCTTGAGATGAGTCGCAAGACCCTGTGCGCATGCCCTGACGTTTTCGTAGGTGTATTCGTCAGCGATGACGGCGCGCCAGCCGTCCGTCCCGAAGCGAATAGAGATCGGAGCAGATGGAGTCATGTCTCTTCTCAGTTGGTCTTGAGCGCGAACAGCCGATGACCCGATGTCGGGCCGCCAGAGGATACAGGGTTCCTGTAACCGTCATGCCTGCGCAAACTTCGATTCCGCAGTAGGCGAGCCGTCGACTAGATCCCGGCTGCAGACTTCAGCTCATCAACCTTGTCGAGTTGCTCCCATGGCAGGTCAATGTCCGTCCTGCCAAAGTGGCCGTACGCCGCAGTCGGCTGGAATATCGGGCGGCGGAGATCGAACTTCTCGATGATCCCGCCGGGCCGGAGGTCGAACACTTTGTTGACCAGTTCGGCAAGCTCCGAGTCCGACTTCTTGCCGGTTCCGTGGGTATCGACCAGTACTGAGATTGGTGTCGCAACGCCGATCGCATACGAAACTTGGACCTCTGCACGGTCGGCCAGTCCAGAAGCCACAAGGTTCTTGGCGACGTGGCGGGCTGCGTATGCGCCGGAGCGGTCCACTTTTGTCGGGTCCTTACCGGAGAATGCGCCGCCGCCGTGCCGAGCAGAGCCACCGTAGGTGTCGACGATGATCTTTCGGCCTGTCAGGCCGGCGTCGCCCACGGGGCCACCGATCACAAAGCGTCCGGATGGGTTGATGTGGTACTTCGTGCGAGAGTCCAGCAACTCTGACGGAACCACGTCCTGGATGACGTACTTCCGCAGGTCGGCCTCAATCTGGGAGTTCGATACATCATCGTCGTGCTGGGTGCTGAGGACGATGGTGTCGACACGGATCGGCTGATGGTCCTCTGAATATTCGACAGTGACCTGGCTCTTGCTGTCGGGGCGGAGGTAGGAAATTTCGCCGCTCCGCCGGGCCTGAGCCATCCGCAGAGTCAACCGATGGGCAAGGCTGATCGGCAGCGGCATGTACTCAGGTGTCTCGTTGGACGCGTAGCCGATCATCATTCCCTGGTCGCCTGCTCCAACCTCCTGGGCGCCGGACTCTCCCCTGACCTCAAGGGCCGTGTCCACTCCGGCCTTGATGTCCGCGGACTGTTCGTTCAGAGCAACCAGGACTGCGCAGGAGTCGCAAGAGAAGCCGTAATCATCGTTGTCGTAGCCAATGCGCCGGATCGTGTCTCGGACGATCGACTTGATGTCCAGAGTCGCGTTGGTGGTTATCTCGCCGAAGACGATGACAAAGCCGGTTGCGACCGAGGTTTCGCATGCCACACGGGACATCGGGTCCTGTGCCAGCGCTGCGTCCAGGACGCCGTCCGAGATCTGATCGCAGATCTTGTCAGGATGACCTTCGGACACCGATTCGGATGTAAGCAGGTAGTTGCCCATAACAGAATTACTCTACGTTTCGTGCTTTCTTTCTTGTCGCCCTGCCGCAGCGGATGCCGAAGCGATCGACTGTAATTTCAGTGATCAGCTGGTTGGCACACCGGCAATTCGATGAGGTGCTTAAGTGCCGGACTCCCAGCTGTTCAGGTACTTGTCTTGCTCTGGCGTCAGGGTGTCGAACGTCATGCCCATTGCATCGAGCTTAAGACGTGCGATCTCGCTGTCGAGTTCATGAGGAATCGTGTAGACGCCCGGTTCCATGTTCTGGTGGTTAGTAGCGATGTACTCACCTGCCAGGGCCTGGTTTGCGAAGCTCATGTCCATAACTGAAGGCGGGTGGCCTTCAGCAGCGCCGAGGTTCACCAGCCGACCTTCTGCTAGCAAGAACACCTTCTTGCCATCTTCAAGCGTGTACTCGTCGACGAACTCCCGGACCCTGCGCTTCGACTCGGACATCTCTTCCAGAGCAGGAACGTTGATCTCGACATCGAAGTGCCCTGAGTTGGCAACGATCGCACCGTCTTTCATGTTCTCGAAGTGGTGGCGGTCGACGCCATGCATTCCGCCGGTGACGGTGAGGAAGATGTTTCCGACCTTCGACGCCTCATCCATGGACATGACCTGGTGTCCGTCCATGACAGCTTCAAGCGCCTTGACTGGATCGACCTCACACACCACGGTGTGGGCTCCCATGCCCTTTGCACGCGCTGCGAATCCGCGTCCACACCAGCCGTAGCCGATGGTCACGACCGTCTTGCCGGTAATCAGGATGTTGGTCGCACGGATGATGCCGTCGAGCGTGCTCTGACCCGTGCCGTAGCGGTTGTCGAACATGTGCTTGGTGTCGGAATCGTTGACGGCGACAATCGGGTATCGGAGTTTGCCCTGTCCGTGCAGCGCCTTCAGGCGGATTACACCGGTTGTCGTCTCTTCCATTCCGCCAATCACACCGTCCAGCAGATGGGTTTTCTCGCTGTGCAGCATCGCCACGACGTCCGCACCATCGTCCATCGTCACCTGTGGAGCAGTGTCAACGGCGGCAGCCATGTGCTTGTAGTAGGTGTCGTTGTCCTCGCCCTTAATCGCGAAGACCGGGATGCCTTCGGCGACGAGGTGAGCGGCGATATCGTCCTGCGTTGAGAGCGGGTTCGAAGCGCACATAGTCACTTCGGCTCCGCCGGCTTTGAGTGTCTTCGCAAGATTCGAAGTTTCAGCCGTGATGTGCAGACAGCCGGCCATCCTGATGCCCTTAAGCGGCTTTTCCTTTTCGAACCGCTCGCGAATGCTCCTGAGCACAGGCATCTCGCGTTCCGCCCACTCAGACCTCAGACCGCCGTCTGCGGCCAGGCCTATGTCCTTAATGTCGTAGTCCATTACCTTGTCCCGTCTTCCTTGTTCAGAGAGCCTGTTTTGCTGCCTGGTTGAGCGTACGAATTCTGCTCTTGCTATTCCAATACTTATCGCAACGGTAGTCGGTTACTACTGTCGATCGGCTTGAACCTCGTCAGTTCGACGAAGGCCTCGAAGCGCTCTTCGATCTCTGTTGGCGTGAGGTTGCGAAGACGATCGAGGCCGAACGCCTCTACCGCAAAAGATGCCATGGTCGAGCCGACGATTGCGCCTCTGCGCAGCCCTTCCTGTGAAGTGTCGCCAGTCGCGGCTATATAGCCCATGAAGCCGCCGGCGAATGAATCGCCCGCGCCCGTCGGGTCGACTACTTTGGCGAGTGGATAGGCCGGAGCCGCGAAATTGAAGTCCTGGTTGAATAGGGCTGCGCCGTACTCACCACGCTTGATCACAACTGTCGAAGGACCAGAATCCAGCAGTTCGGAAGCCGCCGTTGGAAGGTGATGCTCGTCAGTGAACTGCCGCGCCTCGCCTTCATTGATGGTGAGGATGTCGACTTTGGAGATGAGGTCGGCTAACGATGGCCTGGCGATGTCAATCCAGAGGTTCATCGTGTCGCACGCGACAAGTTTCGGTCGCTGCGCCATCGAGTCGAGCACCCGGAGCTGGAGTGACGGTTCAATATTGGCGAGGAAAAGAAAGGGCGCTGCCGCGTGCGCCTCACTGAGAGTCGGGGAGAAGTCTGCGAAGACGTTCAGCTGGGTCTCGTGCGTGACCGCGGTGTTGATGTCCTGCAGATAGTCCCCTGCCCAGCGGAAAGTCCGGCCTTCGACCACCTCAAGACCGGAGATGTCAATCCCGTGGCTTTCGTAGGTCTTGAGGTCGTCGTCCTGGAAATCCTGCCCGACCACGCCGACCATTCCAACTTCAGTGAAGTGGCTGGCGGCTATTGAGAAATAGGAAGCTGAGCCACCGAGCTGCGACTCACGTTTGCCCTCCGGCGTCTCGACGTTGTCGTAGGCCACCGAACCCACTACAAGAATCTTCAATTCAGCTCCAACTGCGCCCTTGTTCCGAACAGGTGCTGCCCAACGGGTTTGAATCTGGTCGACACACAACGCTACGCCTTTTCAACGCGGGCGTCTTGCCACAACTGGGTCATTTGGGATGACCTTAGGCTAATCGGCGCTATTCGTCGGTCCCATAAGACGTGGGCAGGCCCTTTTCGATCCACGTCGGTGTGCCGTCTTCGATGTTGAAGAGCCTGTCTTGCTCAGCGCCCATCGCGGCGGCGTATTCGGCGGCAAGTCCACTGCGGGCTCCGACGGCACAGATGAAGAGCAGCTTGCCGTCTTCAGGTAGCTCTGCAAACCGTGGGATCACATCATCAACCGGGATCCATAGCGCTCCCTTGATGTGCCCGGCCTGGTATTCGTCTTCGCGCCTGACATCTATCGCAGTCGCTTCGCCGTTTTGAAGCATCTCATTTGCCTCTTCGGCTGAAATGCGGGTGTACGGCTCACCAGGAACCTGTCTTGCCATCTACGTCCTCTTCCGGAAGTATGCCTCGCGTCGTTGGGGCGATGCGGTGCTGTCAAATCGTGCCCGCCGGTCAGTTCAGACCGGCGTCTGCCCACGGTCGTACGGTGACTGGTTCGAATTCGCCAGTGACCGAACTCCAGATGGTCCATGACAATTGTAACGCCGGTGTACGGATTTTCTGCGCTGGCGCCGTTGCCGGTGCGAGAAGTGCGGCGTTTTCGCCGATGTATAGTTCGGCTGTGCAAGCCGGCAGGATTACTGGCGAGAGATGGGAGAGCAGATTGGGAATCGACGAAGGAATCCTACGTGACAACGCAGAGCAGCTCGCGAGACTGGAGGCATTGGCCGCCAGAGAGATTGATTTCAGTCGAGATCTAGGCGGCGGCTGGACAGTCGGCGTCGCGCTGGCGCATATGGCGTTCTGGGACCGGAGAGCGGTTGGATTGCTGAAGCTCTGGGACGGCGAGGGGCGTCTGCCAGACTCGATCTATGAGGACCTGCTGAACGATTTGCTGCTGCCGGAGTGGTTGGCAATAGAGCCTCCGAAAGCTATGGAACTGGCCGTTGATGCGGCACGCGCCGTGAACGCAGCTGTTGAGTCACTTGAACCGGACAAGGCCGACGCCATAGTGATGATGGGCAACCAGTTCATGTTGGCACGTGGGAACCATCGCAGAGAGCATCTGGATCAGATAGAAGAGGCTCTGGGCTGAACCGGCCCCGTCCTGGTCCGCCTGTGGCAGTGACTCAGAGTGCTGATTCGCATCCTCTCTAAGACGCCTTTTTGCGCGTGTCCTTACATTGACACTCGAACTAAGGCCAACATATACTTGCTCTTCGCTCGCAAAACGATGTTCCAGTTTGGCCGAGAGGCCCTGGGCTCTGCGAGCGGCACCTTAACAGTTGAATAGTGGATGGAAAGTTCGTCAAAAATTCATGGAGAGTTTGATCCTGGCTCAGGACGAACGCTGGCGGCGCGCCTAATGCATGCAAGTCGAACGAGGTCGACCCTTCGGGGTCATATACCTAGTGGCAGACGGCTGAGTAACGCGTGAGTGACCTGCCCTGGAGAGGGGGATAACACAGGGAAACCTGTGCTAATACCGCGTACGCTCATC
>JANQQP010000013.1 GCA_028285005.1 Dehalococcoidia bacterium
TTCAGGTTCGCACGGCGGTCAACCGTGAGCCGCTAAGCGTCGACCTTCCGCTTCGTCGGCAGCACCACCGCCAGCACAGCGCCCACCGCCGCAATCATCCCGGCAAACCAGACCACTCCAGTGAAGCCGTTCGCCTCGTAGATGAAACCTGCCACGATCGGCGACACCGAACCGATCAAAGCGCCGCCCGCGAACATGAGCGCCGTCCCCGAGCCCTCGGAACCCTTATCGATCTGGTCCATCGCCGCCGCCGTGATGATCGGCATCACCGAGAAGAAGAACAGGCCAAGAAACCCGATCAGCACCGTCATCGGTGCTCCGGTGTCGAACTCCAGGAAGAAGAAGATCAGCACCGCCATCAGCGACATCGCTGTCGCGATCACAGGCTTGCGGCCTATGCGGTCCGAGATGATCCCCATCACCGGCGTCGAGGCGATTCCGGCCATCGTGATCAGCGCCACATGCAGGCCGACCACCAGCGGCGAATACTCCAACTCTTCGGTCATGTACAGCACCAGGAACGCCTGGAACGCCGTGTGCACCGCTCCCCGGAACGCGCCCAGCACCACCATGCCCAGCACGCCCACGTTCGTCACAAGCCGCTTGACGGACTCGACGTACTCTGTACGGGTCATGTTGCGGTCGGCTTCCTGGCCCGCCGTCTTCACCCGCAGGATGACCGCCAGCGCGGTGAGCGCGGCTGGGATGAACAGGAGCGCAGAGACAAGTCTCCAGTGCATGCCGTCCCAGCTGAGCGACAGGAACCCGATGGTGAAGCCCGATAGCAGCATGCCGATGATGATTGGGCTTAGCGTGTTGCCTATCTGGGCGCCGGTGAGATGGGCCGACATCGCGACGCCTCGCCGTTCGGGGTAGTTGGCGGCGAGGGTGCCGAACGCGGGCGCGTGCCACAGGCTGGTGCCGAAGCCGATGATGCTGACGGCCATGATGACGAGCCAGTACCAGGGCGAGAGGCCGATGATGAGATAGCCAGTGCCGACGAGCAGCATGCTGATGGTGAGCAGCCAGGCGACTCGACGCCGGTAGACGTCGGAAAGTATGCCTGCGGGCACGTTGGCGACGCCTGATGCCGCCGATTGCGAAGTTGCGATGCCGCCGAATGCCACTTCGCTGAGCGCCATCGCCTCACGAATGTGCGGCGAAATCAGCAGCAACGCCCCCTGCCCAAAGTGCTTGATCCCATGGCCTGCACTCAGGCCGATCATCAGTCCGAGGGATTTGCGGGAGGTGGGGGTGGAGGCCTCTCGGTCGCTTGCTGTTGGTACTGCCGTGCCTATTCTTTTTCACTTTCGGCAGACGATGGGTCAGATTCGGGCAGACTCCCACTCAAGGAGCCATTCTTTTCGCTTTGAGCAGCACTAATTACCCATCCACCGCTATCCGAATATCCACTTAAGTTGATCTGTCTTGCACGCTCAGTCCAAGAAGCCTCATCGTTGTTCTGAGAATCTGTCTGTTGGCTTGTCATTATAGTTGAAGTTTTGTTTGACGATCGAACAAATTGTGTTGTTCCATACGTAGGCGTAATTGGTCGTATTCAGCCAATTCACGTAGTAGATAAGCGAATTGTTCATCAGGCAAATTGGGGCGAGCCTCTACTTCCTCATGGCTTACCACTCCTCTCTTATCTTTTCGAACGCGACCACCAAAGAACTCCACATATCGATTTGCGCTGACGCCAACGAATGGGTCAAATGTTACGCCTCCTGAGGGAGGTATTCTACCGGTCAGTCCAATTGAATCCGAGTGCAAATCGAAAGCTAAGCTTTTCGGGTAAGGAGAGACGTATACGACTCGCTTAATACCGACTCCGATGATGTGACGAGTACAATGGTGGCAGGGAAATGTCGTCGCATAGAGAGTGGAATTCTTAATTGAGGTCCCGTGTTTTGAAGCTTGAATGATTGCAGCCATTTCGGCATGTACTTCGCGTGCAAACTCTATTAGATTATCGATGCTGCTATCTTCATATATTGTTCGCAACGGCCCCGATCGCGTGCTTTCAGTAATCGAGTCAGATCCCCCACGTATCGCGCGGTCATCGAGCCAGCCGGTCTTCAAGAGGCGGTCGATCACTTGAGCGAACACCCTGACCTTTGCGTCATCACTTGTATCAGTTCCCCGATGGAACTCCCTAGCATCTGTGTCATCACCTTCCCAATACGCACCACCTCCGTACTTGGGTACTTCGTTTGTACCAGTCGAGAGTATGTCTCCATCGGCTGTGGCGATTGAAGCACCCACCTGTCTCCCTAAGGCGGCAGATCGCAGTGCCGATGCATAGGCCACAAACATTCCGTTTTCGTCTCTGGACGGAGTGATGAAAGGATTGCCGAACATCAGCTCGACGAAACGAGAAAGATCGAACACCAACTTGCGGGGATCACTTGCATCTACAAAAATGTCCGATAGCTCGTAAGTCTTGCGAACATTTTGGCCATACTCATTACCGCGTTCATATTCGTCACGATCGGCTATCTGTTCCGCGAGTTGCCGTGCCTCGTTGGGGTCGATTGAGTACTGCTCGTCCGAAATCTCTTTGGCAAGTCTATCGATTCGAAAGTCACGAGGTGTATAGACACCGATCAGGTAGAAGCGTTCTCGATAGACATCACGGAGTAGTTTAACTTCCTCGGGTGTTTTCAATGATCGGTAGACGTAAGCGGTACGCGGACTCTTGGTAGGTGGCGTAGTTAAGAAATCCTCCGGCTTTGGTGGCCCAGACGGAAATCGGTATTTAGTCAGCAGATGGCCTATAGCCCATCTGGCGACGGCATCTTTTAAACTTACTAGTTTCCTAAAGTTATTCCCGAAGTTTTGCCGAGATTTGATGTACTCATCTCTTGGATGCGATGGTAGTTTTGCTTCGTCGAATGCCGGAACGTCACCAATTAGCCCTGATAACCTAATCTCTTCACACTCGTAGTCTTTCTTCGAGAGTGCCACTGAAAGAGATTTGCATAGAAGATCCGTGTCCGTCCCCGTGGGTGCAACGATACCGATGAATATCTCCGTCGACTCCTCGAGCAGCGTAGGAGACGGCTTAGCTTCGTTTTCGTCTTGACTCATCTGACCGGCTACCTCCCAAAAACTTCGAGTCCACCTTTACCTAAACCCCCAGCTCCTTCTCAACTTCGGTCAGGCTTTCGTCTACTGCTGTTGCTAGGGTGTCCATCTCGTCTGCGGTGATTACCAGCGGTGGGGCGATAGGGATTATGTAGGCGGGGACACGGATCCAGACGCCGCGGTCGATCAGCTTCTCAGTCAGGCGCATATTCACGTGCATCGACGAATCAAAATGCTGCTTCGTCTCACGGTCGGCAACGAACTCGATGCCCTGGATCAGTCCTGCGCCACGCACGTCGCCGATCATTGGGTGCTTCTCCTTCATATCGGCAAGGCGGTCTGCAAGCTGCTCGCCTCGGGCCCGGGCGTTCTCCACCAGGTTCTCCCGCTCCACGATGCCCAGGTTGGCCAGTGCCGCCGCTGCTCCGCCCGGGTGCGCCGAGTAGGTGTACATGTGGCTCCAGGTCTTCTCGGGGCCTCCTGAGAAGACGTCTGCGATCTCAGCGGTGGCGATGGAGCCGCCGACGGGGAAGTAGCCGGACGTGATGCCCTTGGCGAAGCTCATGATGTCGGGCGTGACGCCAACGAAGTCGGCGCCGAACCACTTGCCGAGCCTGCCGAAGCCGGTGATCACCTCATCGAAGATCAGCACGACTCCGTACTTGTCGCAGATCTCCCGGACCATTGGCCAGTAGTTCGATGGCGGCACGAC
Organism: Dehalococcoidia bacterium; assembly: GCA_028285005.1. GTDB lineage: Bacteria > Chloroflexota > Dehalococcoidia > Lucifugimonadales > Lucifugimonadaceae > JAJCYX01. Next base: position 3,800 of record JANQQP010000013.1, read on the forward strand.
GCCGCCAAGTGGCTGCGAGACGGGCTCGCCGATCACCGCAGAGACGCTCTCAGGCCCTTCGAACAGGATCGCCTCTTCGATGGCCTTCGCAGATAGCTCTCCGCACTCTTCTGGCGAACTGGAGCCGAACTCGCAGTGGTAGTAGTGCGGCGCGGGCACGGTGACGACGTTCGCTGGCTTTGGCTGATAGTCGGTGCGCGGGAAGCCGGGATGTCCACCGAGCCACATGGTGCCGTAGGTGGAGCCGTGATAGGAGCCTTTGCGTGAGATGACCTTGTAGCGACCTTTGTCGCCTCGGCGCATGTGGTAGGCCTGCGCCATCTTGAGGCTCGATTCGTTGGCTTCTGAGCCGCCCTGGCAGAAGAATGTGCGTGTGAGGTCGCCGGGCGTGATCTCGGCGAGCTTGGCGGCGAGCTGGATGGTGGCGGGCGTTGCGCCAGCGTAGACGTTCATGGAGATGCGGCTGAGCTGTTCGTACACCGCACGAGCGATCTCTTCGCGACCGTGGCCGGCGTTGCGGAAGTACATTCCGGAGATGCCGTCGATGTACTTTTTGCCGTCCATGGCGATGATGTGGACGCCTTCTGCGCTGTCCATGACGAGTGGCCCGCCTTCTTCGGCGAGTTGCGCAGGGTTGGTCATGCCGACGAACAGGTGCCGGTTGGCGGCGTCCTGCAGCGCGTTGTTGTCAGTTGGCGGGAGGGTTGTGGTCATTTCTGGGTGGTCCGTTGTTGGAGGCTGACGATGATGATGTCGGGGCGAGTGGTAGGTTTGCCGCAGTATACGTGCGGAGGGCTCGGTTCAGAACGTATTTGAGCGGGCCGTCTGTATGCGAGGGGGAAGATGCCGCAGAACATCTATGACAATCCAGAGTTTTTCGCTGGTTACTCGGCGCTGCGGGAGAAGGATCTCAACGCGAACAACCTGATCGTCCGTCCCCACTTGCTACCGCTAGTTGGCGATGTGCAGGGGCTGGATGTGCTGGACATGGGTTGTGGCGCGGGAGAGCTGAGCCGTTGGCTGGTCGATGGCGGCGCGAAGTCGGCAGTGGGAATGGATGTTTCAGAGCGCATGCTTGCAGAGGCTGAGCAGCAGCCTCGAGAATCGCTCACATATATACATTCATCTGCCGAGGACGCGTCATTCGAGTCAGATCCGTTCGACCTGGTTGTGAGCGTGCTGATGCTGCACTACATCGAGGACATCCGGACTCTGCTGGAGCGTATATATACATGGCTCAGGCCCGGCGGCCGGTTCGTGTTCTGTATGGAGCATCCGGTGATGACGGCGGGCCAGGGGATTGTGGAGCCGGGCTGGATTACGCACGACGACAGCGGCCTGAAGGCATGGACGCTACTGCGCTACTCCGATGAGGGCAAACGTGTTTCGCACTGGTTCGTGGATGGCGTCGTGAAGTACCACAGGACGACGGAGACGATGGTCAACTCGCTGATCGATGCGGGCTTTCGCATTGAGCGCCTGCTCGAGCCGCACGTGCCGGAGGAGTTCGAACAGCAGCACCCTGAGCTGCGACGAGAGCGGGAGAGGCCGAACTTTCTGTTTATGTCTGCGAAGGCCGAAAAATGAGTGATGGTCTCGAGATACGACGGCTTGAGGCAGCGGACATTCCTGTGATGCTGCCGAAGCTGTTGAGCAGCGGTTTCAAGAAGTCGGCCCCGTTGCTGGAAGGCTACGTGCGTGAGCAGTCGGCCGGGCAGCGAGTGGTGTTGACGGCATGGCTGGACGGAGAGTTCGCCGGATACCTGACGGTGATCTGGGAGTCTGGATACCCACCTTTCCGAGAGGCGGGGATTCCCGAGGTCAACGATTTCAATGTGCTCAATGAGCTGCGGCGTCGAGGTATTGGCAGCCGCATGATGGATGAAGCGGAACGGGTGATTTCCGAGCGTTCAGCATACTCGGGCATAGGCTTTGGGATGGGAGCGGACTATGGCCCTGCCCAGCGAATGTACATCCTGCGGGGCTATGTCCCAGACGGGCGTGGGTTGATGGTTGGCCCAAAACCAGTGGTCTACGACGAGCAGATCACAGTGAGCCACGATCTTGCGATCTACCTGACGAAACGGGTGCGCTAGAGGACTCGTTCGTCAAAGGTGTCAACGCGCGTGCTAGTTCTTCTGGTGTCACGGAGCGGTCCGAGACCTCGCGAGTCCAGCGCTCCTGCGACATAATTGAGCACGATGAACGAGTCAGATTCCGTCGTGCCGGGCGATACCGAGCCCGATTCAACTCTCGCGGACACAAACGACTCAGTGGTTATCACTGAGGTCCATGATCCCAACGCGCCCAGCTGGACTCGTAAGCGGGCTGTGTGGACGGGCGTGTTCGTCGGAGCCTTCTTCGGCGTGATCTTCTTCGCCGGATATGCCGCAACATCTGCGTGGATCTGCAGCGCGCGGCTCGACTGTGGGCACTGGGCCCCAATAGCCATAGTCTCGAGCAGTGGCGCCGCTGGCATGGCCGTCCTTGGCGGCTTCGGAGGCTACGTTCTACACAAGATGTACAGGCTCTTCAAGGTCGCCTAAGTGGATGCTGGTACGGCTTCAAGCCGCCAACTCAGTGAAGTCACCGATAACCACACCAGGAAGGCGGCGCCGAGCGCCCGTTCGGTGACTCCGTTGATGTCTGTCCAGACCTCGGCGATGAACAGCGGCCCGATCACTAGCAGCATCACCAGCGCGATTCGAGTGACGAGCCGAATCAGCGCGAGTCGAGTGCTGTAGCCGATCACCGATCCGAGCAGTACGAGGAACGCTCCGCCAAACATCACGATGGCAGCCTGGTCGTGGATTTCGTTAGCCGTCAGATCGCCTATCACTGTGGCGTCTGAGTCATTCAGCGCTGCTGACGAGACGAGTGCGGCACCGATGTGCAGCCACAATGCTGCTGTGGTGAAAATCGCAACGATGGAGCGGTTGCCGAACCGCTTTGGCAATTGCAGAGCGAACGGAACGAGCAGCAGAGCGTAGATCGCAAGAAAGGCCCGGGCGAGGTCGGAAAATCTCGCATCAGGGCTCATGAGTTGACTGCTCGTCTCGCCGGCCATGTCATAGCCGGGAGTGGTGATTGATAGCACGACATCACTAACAGCCAGGCCGATGGCCGCTGTTAGCGTCGTCCATGGGGCGAGTGAGCCCGGCGAGAGTTTCGATTGCCAATCGGACATTGCCGGCACAGGTTAACTGCGGCCACGGCTTTCAGGAGGCTTCGGTGCGAGTGCGCTCCAGGCGCCTAAACCAGCTTCTAGCAGCAGAACTGGTCTTTCGCCGGGCCGACTACGCGTGCCCAGTCAGCGCTTGTGCCGTAGATGTCGGTAGCAGTGTGGTACTCGGCCCAGCCGTACCACTCAGTCACGAACGACGTTACCCAGCCGAGCTGCGTTCCTGACAACTCACCAAGAATCCCGAGGCCAGTCGAGTTCCAGACCGTACCGGTCTTCGAATCCTTCCAGAGCCCGGCCTGGGTCTGGTGCGGCGTGAACTCCAAGACTTCGCCTTCAACTTCGGCTGAATAGGCCAGTCCGGAGCCTGTGGTGTCGAAGAAGACAACGATCGGCTGCCCGCCGACCGTATCGTTCGCCACCCCGCCTGCCTCATCGACAAGCTGTTGCGGATACGCCTTGGTCTCGCCAGCAGCCTGCACCCCGAGCACTAGCGCGTTAGACGGCAGCCTGTGGTCGACGAAGGCGCTAGTGGAGCCGTCGGCAGAGCCCGGCGTGATGGGCCTGTAGTGGTGCTGGAAGCCGGTGTTGTCCGAGAGGATGACCGTGTCAGGGTAGAGCGACTTCCACTGGTCCCACTGCATCATCTGGACAGGCAGGAAGTCCAGCGTCGTTCCGTTGTAGTGGCCGGAGCGGGCCTCACCGTTGAAGTGGTGCCAGACGGAGCCGGTCTGGCGGTCGTACATCAGCAGCACGCCTTCATGTAGGCCGAACGCCTCGAACTCCAGCAGGTGGTTGCCGACCATGGGATCGAACCCGATCCCTGAGTTGCAGAGTATTCAATAGGTGACGAGGACCGGGTCGCCGCCGATGGTGTCGTTCACTATGTGGTGCCACCACATCATGTCGAGCGGATAGGCCCTGACCTCGCCGTTCCATTCGAGTCCCAGCACAAACGAGTCTGGCTGGACACCTGACGGAGCGTTGCTGGCAGATACGAAAACCGGGTTGTCGAGCGGCACGAAGTTCGTTGTGCGCGGAATCGGCGGCACTGGAGTAGGCGTTGGTGGCGCTGGAGTGGCGGTCGGTGGGACCGCCGTAGCTGTAGGCACTGCGGTTGCTGTGGCTGTTGGTTCGGGTGCCGGTGTATCGATGGGCGCAGCAGTCGGTGACGGGACCGGTGCGGCAGTTGGGCCTGGCGCTGGGGCTGTGGGCTGAGGTGCCGTAGTGGCTGTAGGGGTTGCCGGAACTGTGGAGGCGCTCGCCGGGACCGGTGTGGCGGTTGGCGCAGACGCAGGCGGCACCGTAGCGAGCGGCGGGTTGGTAGCTGCTGGAACGGGGTTGATCGATTCAGCGACGGGAGTCGAGGTTGGCGGATCTAGCTCTGGCGTCTGCTCAGCGATCGCACCTGCGCACGCGGCCGTTGCAGCGACGATGATCGCCGCTGGCAGCCATACGAATCTCTTAAGCACTTTCCGTCCCACGGTTCACTCCGTGTAGGCCTATTTGGCCCTTTAACCCATACTCATAGTCCTGTACCCGGAGTCGGATGCCATCCGTGGAGTCCGCCAGTCGTGGCGAGGGTTGGCGAACCTGATCATCTCGCCGCGTATAATCGACTGTTGCGAACCGAATTTGACTTCGACAGCAGACCGGCGCGTTCCAAATCAGGCGGCAGCGCCTTCCTACACAACAGTCTCACAACCAACGGAAACCTACAGAAATGGCAGACACCTCATTCGACTTGATCGTTATTGGCGCAGGCCCCGGCGGATACCACGCCGCAATTCGTGGCGCGCAACTCGGCCTGAGCGTAGCCGTCGTTGAGAAAGACGACGGAACGGGCATCGGGGGTCTTGGCGGAGTCTGCTTGAACTGGGGCTGTATCCCTTCGAAGTCGCTGCTCAAGAACGCCGAGCTTGTCAACCACATCAATGAGGCTGACGAATGGGGGCTTTCGTTCGACAACTTCAAGGCGGACATGGGCAAGGCGGTTGACCGCAGCCGCAAGGTTTCTGCAAGGCTCACGCAGGGCATCGGCTTCCTATTCCGCAAGAACAAGATCACGCTGGTGCAAGGCAAGGCCACGCTCAAGTCATCGACACAGGTTGAGGTCGAGGGCGGCGACACGCTGACCGCCAAGAACATCGTGATCGCGACCGGCGCCCGCGCCCGCTCACTCCCTGGTCTCGAGATCGACGGCGAGACCATCATCACCAGCCGCAACGCTCTCGAACTACGCGACCAGCCAAAAGCGATTGCGATTGTTGGCGCCAGTGCCATCGGATGTGAGTTCGCCTACTACTTCAACGCCTACGGCACCGAAGTCCGTATGTTCGAGGTGTTGGAGCACCTTGTGCCGAAGGAGGACGAGGAGGTCTCTAAGGAGCTTGAGCGGCAGTTCGGCAAGCAAGGGATCTCATTCGCGTTGGGAGCGATGGTCAAGGGCGTCAGCAAGAAAGGCAAGCGGCTGATCGTGAGCTACGAGGAGGGTGGCGAGGAGAAGGAGTTCACCTGCGACAAGGTGCTTCTCGGCGTTGGCGTGCAGCCGAACACGGACGGAATCGGCCTGGAAGATGTTGGCGTGAAGACGAACGAGGCTGGCTTCATCGAGGTTGACGGCAACATGCGCACGAACGTTGGCGGCGTGTATGCGGTCGGCGACGTGAACGGCAAGCTGGCGCTGGCGCACGTCGCATTTGACCAGGGTGTCGTAGCCGCTGAGACGATCGCCGGGCACGAGACGCAGCCGATTGAGGACTACTTGGCGATGCCTCGCTGCACCTACTGCAACCCGCAGATCGCTTCGATCGGCCTGACCGAGGCGCAGGCGAAGGAACAGGGCATCAACGTGAAGATCGGCAAGGTGCCGTTCGCCGTAGCCGGGAAGTCGGTTGCAATCGGTGATCCCGAAGGCTTCGCCAAGATCATCACGGACGGCGACACCGGCGAGGTCGTAGGCGCGCACGTGATCGGACCCGAGGCGACAGAGCTGATCGCAGAGATAGGCATGCTGAAGTACCTCGAAGGCACGAACCTGGAGCTACACAAACTAACGCACGCCCACCCGACGCTGTCAGAGGCGATCAAGGAGGCCGGCGCTCAGGTGACCGGCGAGGCCATCCACTTCTAAGGTGGTAGCGGCACTTTCGCCAGGACAGCGAACAGCCGCCAACTCGAACCAGTCGGAGGGCGATGGCGGTCAGGTACATCCGGCCCGCGACGAGGCCCCGGCGAGCTAGCTCACCGAGGCCTGTCCATGTCAGCATGTCCTGAGACGCGTCAGTTGGGTAGACCGAGTCGGACACGCTTCGATGCCGGGAACGGGATGCCGTCGATCGGCGCGTCGGGCGGCGGCGCGCTGATGATCGGGACCGCATCCTCATCGGGAATTCCGTCAAGGTTTTTGTCCACGTCGGGGACACCATCTCCGTCTTCGTCCGCGGTGTAGTCGTAGACACGCAGAACGGTCTCCGCGCTCTTGGTGTTGCAGCCATCGAGCCACATCGATCCGATCATGGTGGTGATGTGCTGGATCTGGCCTCGCTCACCTTCGATGTCCTTGATTCCGTAGCCGATCGCGCTCACGTCATACTTGCGTCGTGGTGGACCGTCGTCATCATCATCGTCGTCACCTCGCCTCGAACTGGCGAGCCGGGCGGTGCCTTCCATGCCGATCCATGTGTCGGTCTCTGCAAGAGCCGGATGACCCCACGTGACGTTTACGTTCTTGAACTCCATCCGGTAGTTCAGTGTCCGCAAATCGATGGGACTGAACTGCTCGGTGTAGGTCAATGGCACCGCAGTGGGATCACCGCCAACGTCGTTTCCAACCCACGTCCCGGCCGGATTGCAGAAGAAGTTGGTGAACCTGGCGTTAGACGCCGCTTCGGCCTCTTCTCCGTCTACAAGACCGCTGGCGAAAGTCACTCCGACCGCCACGGTGGCGACCAGCGCGACTAAAGCCAGCAATCGATTCAATCTCTTCATCAGTAAGTCTCCTTCCAAGGAACTCGTCAGGCCCAACTGAGACCCTGGTGAAGACAGTGGCTGGATCGCGGCTCAGACAACTCACGCGATCGCGTGAAAGTTATCTCCGGTTGATTAGTCGCCGTTCAGGCGAGCCCATTTCTGAGCGGCTTCGGCGCGCGTTGCGACACCGAGCTTGATCAGCAGATTGCGCACGTGGGAATCTACGGTGTACGGACTGATGACCAGCTCCGCCGCGATCTGCCTGTTTGACATGCCCCTGGCGATGCATTCGACGACCTGGCGCTCTCGGTCTGTTAGAGATTCCTGCTCGCCCTGTCCGAACCTGCTCCGGCCACTGCGCTGGAGGACTGAGTGGATGGTGTCGAGCCCTGCCACAACACCGATCTCGTTTGCCGTGTCTATAGCTCGTCTGGCCAGTGCCACGGATGCCTTCGCAGGTGAATTGCCAGACCGCCCCGGCAGCCCGAGAAGCGTCTTCGACAGGCCAAGCGTCATCAGCCGCATACCACGCTGCTCGCAGTATCTGATGCCATAGCGGAGGATCCGCTCTCCGCGGGTTCTGTCGCCTGAGTGCACCGCAAGCAATGCGACGGTATCGAGGACCCACCACGGCGGTTTTCCGCCAAACAATGCGCCGTACTCTGCATCGAGCCGAGCGATCGTGGTGGTGTCGTTGTCGATGATTGCGATTTTGGCAGCGGGCTCCATCGCGACCATTTGTTGGAGTGGCATGCCCGTGCCGAGTTTCGGCGGTTCGATGATGAGTCTCGCCCTCGTGACAAGATCGTCGTCGCCGGTCAACTGGCCGAGGTCGAGCAACATGCCGGCCCACACCGTGGTGGGTGAGAAGCCGACGGCGAGGCGATTCGGGTCGCTAGCCGGTAGTTCCAGCTGGTTGATCATTTCCAGCCAGCGTTCGTACGCCTCTTTATGCCCGGTCTGAAATGCGATGTATGCGAGCAGGACGATGGGTATCGGCCATTTCGACTGCAACCGGTGTGTGCGTTCGAGGTGATATTCGGCCTCGTTGAGATCGCCCGCACTTAATCTGGATCGTCCCATCACCATCTCGCCAAGCGTCGTGTGGAGCTGATTGCTGGTTCGTTCACCAGCCGCCGCCATCCGCTCGCCGATCGAGTAGACTAGGTCCAAATCGCCATTCAGCATGCCGACGCTCACCATGCTTTCGCAGGCGTCCAGTTCAGCCAGCCTTTCAGGGTCGGAAGTTGATCTGCTGAGCACGTAAGAGGCGTCGGCGTTAGCGGCCTCGGCGTCTAGGGCATAGACAGAGATAAACGCGCGTGCAGCCAGTCCGCGGAGTCGATAGTCTTCTCGACCGAGCGCTATGGCCTGGTCGATCGCCGAGTTGACGGTCACCATCGCCGATTTCTTGTCGGCGCGTTCAAGTAGGTAGGCGCGGGCCAGCCGGATCTTTATCAACGTAGAGTCTTCAAGGCGCTCTTCAGCCAGTGATGATGCGCGCTCCAGGAAGCCGACCGTTGCGTCCTGTCCATGTAGCGCCGGGAGCGGTCTCCCTGCGATCTCGAGCGCAGCGTCAATGTCGCCAAGCTCTGCATAGGCGTTCATCGCGGCTTCCATCACACCTGTGGTCTCGTGCTGACTCCACACTTCGAGCGTCGCCAGCATCGATCGGCTGAGTTCAGCGAGCAGATCTGCTTGCAGTCTCGATATCTTTGATCTGCCAATCAGCTCCATGCCGGATTCGACTACTTTTCGCGCCGCTTCGTGTTCGTCTCTATCGTTGAGAAGCTTGCCGGCGCTCAGGCAGTAGCTTGCGGCTTGTTCCCCTGAGACTAGTGGTACGGCGCCAACGTAGTGGTGAGCGAGGTACTTAGCGTTCTTTTCGGTGATGCCGCCGTCTCGTCCCTCGAATCCCTGGGCGACTGCCAGGTTAAGAGCCGCCCGTTTTGCGGGCCCAAGGCGTTCCACGATTGCCGCTCGGACCGACTCGTCAGAGAAGCTCCAGGTGCGGTCGTGTGATTCAATCAGGACGCCGGATTCGCATGCGCTGCTCACGGTTTGGAACGCCGCCAGCTGTTCAGATTCGGGACGCGAATGAAGTACCAGGGCGCGATCGGCCTGTCCTGCGGCGACCGCCACAAGGCCGAGCACTTCGAGTTCATGTGCCTCGAGAGCGCCTGGTTTCGGCAAATCGTCCCTTGTGCCTTCCACTTCCATCGCATCTTAATTCGGAGCAGTTTCGGCGAATTTTACTCACGGACCGCTATGATTCGGGCACTTTCCTGCTGTGGTGGTGAACATGGTGGCTCTTTGGCACAATCACCCCGAGCCACAATTGATGCCAACGGTCGACTGGAGCGATCGATATGCAAGCAACTAGTCGAGTCGGTACTGAGATCCCTACGCCTGTTGTGAATCCGAACGGTTTGCAATGGTTCGAAGATGAGCTGTTCATCCTGGACCAGCAGACCGACGATGTGGCGGTTGTCGATGACGAAGGGCATCTGCTGCGCCGCTTTGAGACTCCGACGGAGAACGGTTCTGGCATCACTGTGGGCGGAGGTTTCCTGTGGACGGCTTCGAACGGCACGACCAATGCGGCCGTACAGGGACAGCGACACGCATGTGAGCGGCGTCCTGCAGCTTGACCTTGAGTCTGGCGAACTGGTGGCTCGACATCCCATTGGCGATACCGGCATCCATGGCATCGAATGGGACCACGAACGCAATATGCTCTGGTACACGGCGACCGGCCCGAAGGAGATCGTGCTCGTTGACGCCCTGAACGGCTTCAAGGAGCAGAGCCGAATCCAGTGTGAAACGGTTCGGCTGCATGGGCTCGCTATCGAGGGTGATGGCATCTGGTGCGCTCATACCACCGATAACGTCATCATCCACTACCACATGGAGACCGGCGCGGAGCTCGACCGCATCGCGATGGGGCCAGAAGACCCGTTTGTGCACGGGCTATCGATCAGGGACGGTGTGCTGTGGTTCGCGGACGCCAACTTCGCGGGCAAGCACAGTACCGGTGTCCGAGGCCGCCCGGCGATCGGAACTGTCAGCCGCTAGTGAAGGCTAGGTAGCTGCGGGACGCCGGGCCGATTGCTTCCAGAAGTACCAGCCGGCGCCACCTGCTGCGGCGAGTACGGCGAGCACTATCAACACGATGATCAGCGCCAACGATCCGCCGCCATCGCCAGACTCCGCCGGTTCACCCGAGTCTGTGGTGAACAGGACCTGGGGCGTAGCGGTGGCCTGTGCGGAGATGTCGCCGGTTCCCGTTGTCACGGAGTCCTCTGCTGGCAAGCCTTCCACCGTCGACTCATGAACCGCCTGATTGCCGTTCCGGTCGGAGGCCGTTAATACGAACTCGGCTCCGTCCGGGAGCGGGCCTCTCGTGGCGAACAGTCCAGTCGGCGCGTTGTAGGTGTACAGCGTAGATTCGCCGTCGACCGTGAGTGAGATCGACTCCGGGTCGACACCTGAGCCTGCGTCGCCGATGAATGCGGTGAAGCCTGCCTGAGTCACTACGGGCTCGATCTCAGGAGCGGTTGAGTCGAGTCCGACCACGAACGTGCCGAACTCTGTGATTTGAGCGGTTGCGACCTTGTTAGCCGCGTCGATCTCAGTCGGCAGCGGCTCCCACACGCCGTTACCAGCATGCCGGTAGACCAACAAGTCGTCAGGATTATCGGGCTCCGAAAGATACGACAGGCTGATCTCTATCGGTGGGTCGACGGTTACACCGAACGGTCCGACGTCCATGAACTCCGAAGCGTGGAAGTGCGGTGGCCCGAATCGCGGTATGTGAGATGAGTACGCCACCTGGAAGTTGCGCGCATCACCTGCCGGCCCAAGTGAGCCGCCCGGTATCACCCATTCGGGCAAGAGGAGCGCAGACCAGACACGCGCCGCTACCTGGAGTTCGGTGATCTCCTGGTCGAGTGCATCACGAACTGTTCTTGACCCGCCGTTGATGTTGATCAACGCCGTTTCCGTGTTGTCGGTCGAAGCGTCGACCGATAGCTCGTCGCCCGCCAGCCAATCCTTGATCACCCAGCTGGCTCCGGTGGCGCCAGGGAATGTCGCCGCCAGCGCATCGGCGAGGATCGGCCCGACGATCTCAGTGGCGGTCTGGGTTGAGGCCGTTGTGTCCTCGAACGGGAACTCCGAAATCTGTACCAGGCCGCGTTCACCGTCGTTGTCAGTCAGCAGTCGCCAGTCCTGCGTCTTCTGGCCGACAGTCAACCTCCAGTCGCCTCCGACCTCGACTTCGCCCTTGATGCTGATCCCGATCAGGATCTTCTCACCGAATGCGAGTGACGGACGGAAGCCGGTGCCCTTCGTCTTCTTTACGGTCACCGTGCCTTCGGTGTTCTTGACTGCGTGTTCGAAGATTTCGGTAATGACTTCGGGCGAGAAGGTGACGCCAGCAGTTGGATCGGCGAATGAGCGCACCAGTTCGCCAACGATGTTGCCAGCGCGGTTCAGCTGGTCGGCATCGAACTCGAGAATCAGCGCGTCTGACTCGATACGCTCGGCCCATGTAGTTCCGGACTTGAGTGTGAACTTGACTGTTTTCAGACGACCTGTGGTTGGTGGGCCGTCGAACGTGAGTTCCATCTCGACAGACAGGTTGCCGGTCACGTTGTAGTCGAGCCGCTCGTCTTCGAAGTAGATCGGTATGACAGACAGGTTGAGAATGCCTGCGCCGCCAGCCGAGGCTTGCAACACAAGCGCGTGGTCACCGGTTTTCCGGTCGAACTTCCAGGTGCCGGATACAGCGCCGTTCGCGGTCACTCCGAGGCCGTAGTTGAATGCGCCAAGCCCGGGCCTGTTAGCGGTGAAGATGCCGAGCTTGCCGCTGAGTTTCGCCGTGCCTGAGAGTCCAAACTCGTCGGCAGCCAGGTACTGCAGATAGTGCTCTCGAAGCACATCCTCGTTGAAGGCATCGACGAGGTATTCGATCGGTCCGCCCGCGATGTCAGCCCTCAAGCTGAAGACCTTCTCAAGCAGGAATGCACCCATGGCCAACTGCTGGTCGAGATCGCCGGCATCAGTGATGTCTATGGCAACCGTTTCGAAGGCCTTGAGCTCGAGCTCACCTTCGATCTCGGCCTTTGCACGCGGCGAGATCCAGCCCAGCTTGATGCCGCCTCCGATGCCGGTTGAACCGCTGAACCCCAGTGCCGTCGCTTCCGTTGACTCCAACTTGAAGGTGTTGTCTTCCTTGATCTCCATTGAGAGGCCGGACTCTCCTGCAAGCGAAATCCCGACACCGAACTCGCCCTTGGCGCTGGCGTTGAGAGTCATCTCGGCCTTGGTCGTGATATCGCGCTTCTTCGTAGTGAAGCCGAACGACGGCCAGTCAGCGGTCGACTCCTTCTCGCCGTCACGCGTGGCCGAAGTGAAGCTGAATAGCTGGGAACCTTCCAACAGTTCGGATGTCTCGATAAAGCAGCTCATGCGCCCCGGGATGCGAGTGTCACACCCGCCCGTTGGCGACAGTTCGACGACCATGCCGGAAACCGGCTCCTGCGTCTCGCTGTCCAGCACCTCGAACTCCCGGAACGCGGTCGCCCCGTGCTCGATCACCAGCTGATCGGCCGGTGGGTACTCGAAGCGGTCAAATACCCATACGGTGCTCTCGGGAGCTTCACCATCGAGCCGCTGCAGCCACACGCGGATGTTGTCCCCGGCAGGATAGGTGCCGGGTGGGAGCGGGTTTGTGCCACCGACGCTGAACCGCCATGTGCCCGCCTCTTTGGTGGTGAAGGCGTGGGCTGCGCGGTTGCGAATTCCCTGGTCCGTGGGAGTTCGGTGATCTATGTGGACATCGTCGTTCCAGCCCCAGCGGGCAAGTACGGACAGGTCTTCGACCCATCGGCTCGATTCGGTGTGCCCGTAGGCCTGGTTTTCGAGGTCGACCAGGGGTGATTGGAACCCGAGCCATCGATTTTCGCTGTGGAGTTCGACATAAACCTCCGTAGTTGGCGGAAAGAACTGGGCCGGCATGCCGGGCGCAAGCAGCTCGAACCACAGCACGTAGGTGGCGTCTGCTTCCGTGTTGAAGGTGAAGTTGTGGTGAGTTGAGACCCATGGCGCCACACACTCTTCGTGACGGTCGAAGAAGGCGGTCCGTGTGTACGGAAACTCCTGGAGAGTCCAGCAGTCGTCAGGGACATTCGGCTCGTGGACGCCGACGGTTATCGGCGCGGCGTCGACGACGATCTCTACCGACCGGATCGGGTTCGCATCAGGATCGCCTGTGCCGTGACTCGCTGACGCAGGGAGGGTGTCGACGGCAACAGTACCGATCATCATCGCCGCGAGAATCAGGATTAGGACTGCGAGAGGTCGTACCGGTCGGTTACTGGGCCGGGTGGTTTCTGACACGGATGCTGCTTTCTGACGCAATCGAGGAGGGATGGTTCAACTCTAGTGATTAACCATTCCTGCCTCAAGAGTGACGCGCAAGTGGAAGAGCATTTGGCCGCGAGTGGTCGCTGAGGCCATGAGTGCATTGCGTGGTCACACGCAGCGTTGATGGCTACGTCGGCTGCGTCTGGTGCTCCATCGCAGGCACGCCGAACCGCTTCTCCATGGCCACTTCGCTGAGGCAACGAGCTGCATCGTCGTCATCGTCAAGCCCGTTCACATCGATGGCGACGTCGTAGATCGAGCGGTCGCAGGGGTCTTCGTCGGCCAGTTCCCTGAACCATGCTGCACGGGCTGAGTCCATGTTCTCGACCCAGTCTTCAGCGTCCGAGTTGCCGAGGTTGTAGCGCCATGCCACCCTGGCCACTCGTTGGTCCTTGGAAGCGAACAGGCCCACGTGTACGGCTTCCTGCCTGTCCTTGAGCGTCAGGCACCCTGCTCGGTGAGTGAGGACGACGTTGCCTTCCTGCAGGTAGCGTTCGGCATTGTCATAGATCGCTTCACGGTAGTTGTCGTCCGGGATCTCACCGGGCAGTTCCTTGCGAGCCGAGAGCGGGATCAGCTCCTGGGCGAGTCCGGCCGGAGTTCCCCACGGGTCGCCGGCCCATGTGCGGCCCATCTGCGCGAGCCAGACCTCAAGTCTGTGGCCCATTCGCTTCCATCTGCTGTGAAAAGCGAGTTCTTTGCGTACTACGGCCTCAACCGAGGCGTTGAGTTGCCTTGCCACGCGCCGGATAGCCTGTTTCTGGACGTACTCGCCTTCAATCCTCTTCGCCACCAGCCGCCCAATCTCCAGTCCTCCAGCCCCAGCCTGCCCACCGACTGTTACTGCCATCATGGTGATTCCTCCCCTCGGACCAGCGGATGCAGAAGCCTGTCAGCACCGGCCCAAATCGTCGCCTCGACGGAACCTGTTACATGATTCACAAGCAAGTGCAGATTACGTCGAAAACCGACTCTTTTGAGGAGAGGTTACAGCATTTTGTTAACAAGTACTAACAAATGAAATGTTTCACGAAATTGCGTACCTGTTTCACAATCCGGTGTGGGTCACCGAAACGGTGGGGTTGAACTTGAAAAGATGGAAGTAAGGCGTGTTCATGACGCGTAGAGTAGTGATTTCGTGAGGTCAACGACCTCGGACTCCAGCCCGTACTTGCCCGCCTCAGATACGCCCGCTTCAGTGATCAGGAGAGTGCCCCCGGAGCCGATCGCACGGCCCTCAAGCATGATCATGTCGCCTGCGACGAAACTCATCGTCGCACGGCCTTTTTCAGGGTCGATCACAGTAAGATCGGCGTCCATGCCGACCGACAAGCGGCCCTTCTTTTCGAGGCCGATCATCCTTGCCGGGTTGAAGGAGAGCTTCTCCGCCATCTCGAGCGGCGTGAGGGCGCCGAACCGCACCATGTTCATCGCCTGTTCGATGTTCACGTTGCGCGGCAGCACACCCGCATCGCTGGCAATTGCGTCGATGATGAACGTGCCGTCCGGGCGTTTTGCTGCCGTCAACTGGAACGCCGTATCCGCCCGGTTGACAGGGAAGCTCATCCCGACAAGCGAGTCCGCTTCATCGAACAGTTTCACTCCCGCTTCACCGGTGACGAGTGATAGGCCGGACGGAGATTGCCGGACGACTGAGCCGTAGTCGTCCGAGATCGCCTTTCGCATGCTTTCACGCGTCGTCTCGTAGTCCCGCAACCGCAGGCAGTTTCGGGCAACGTCCATGCGCACGTTGCCGGATTCGTCGCATTCGCCGCGTGTGAAGTTGGGACGGGCGAGATGGACCTCGGACACGACCTGGCCACGTAGTGATTCGAGTATCTCGAGCGCTTCGGTGATCTCCTCAGCGGGCGGAAGTATAGAGCCGCGGCAGTAGGCGTTGATATGGGCGATGTGAGCGCGGGCGTTGTCACCGAGGATCGCAGGGAGCTCTCTCATGCCGTCGAGCCTGCTGCCAGAGCTCTTTGTTCCGACGTGGTAGGCCACGTATGCCTGCCGCTCGTTGCATGCCGCAATGATGTCAGCGGTCACGTCCATCGAGAACGGGTAGTAGCCGCCCCACATCTTGAGACCAAGCAAGCCCGACTCAAGCGCAGTGTTAAGTGTCTCGCGTACGGTGTACGGATCTGGGTCGTCGTCGGGCAGCGTGACGCCCGGCTTCAACATGCCAAGGCCACCAACGTTCGCGCCAGAGCCGTGGTTCTTGATTCCGGCGACCAGTCGCTCCATACGGCCACCGAGATCGATCACGGTGGTTGCGCCGGCCTGCACGACGCTTCGAAGGCCAACACCAGGATCAGTGATGCCGTCGAGATCACCTCCGACGTGGACGTGAGTGTCGATCATCCCCGGCATCAGCCACTTGCCAGCAAGATCGATCACTTCGGTCGATGGCGGCACCTCAAGACTGGCGCCTACTTCGAGTATCGAGCCGTTGCGAACGGTCACGTCGAGTACGGCGTCGGTGTTGCTTGCAGGGTCGAGGACCCGGCCGGACTTGAGGAGCAGTTCAGGTTCTTCGGGCATAGGTTCTGGAGAACGAATTGGGTGCGATGGGCTGTCTAAAGGTAGATACTAATGCGGTGAGATCTTTCATGTTCGCCCCCAGAACGATCGCCGCAGCACTGCTTGTAGTTCTGCTGGCGGCTGCATCTGCATCACAGGTAGGGCGCGCTTCAGCACAGGCTGAGGAGCCGCCTGAGAACGTCTTGCTCGTCATCTACGACGAGGTGACAGGGCCGTATCGCGTGAAGGTGTCGCAGATTCCCGCGAGGGCGATCGTCGGCACGCTGCGTGTGGTCGTTGAACCGACGGATGCTGAGACTGGGTTGCCGGTCGAGAATGCGCTCGTGCGGATCTTCGGCACGCCTCCTGCTGAAGGCGAGAGGCAGTTCAGCCCGGGTCTGAACTCGCCAACCGACCGAACGGTGTACTTCGGTCAGCTTGAACTGGAGGAGGACGGCGTCTGGACGATTGACGTCGAGATCGACGCCGACCAGGGCCGTGCCATAGCGATTGCTCAGGCGACGATTCACGAACGGACCCGAAGCGGCGACAACACGCTGATTGGCACCATCGTCTTCATTCTTGTGTCCGCTGGATTTGTTGGAGTCGGCACCTGGCTCTGGTACAGCTCGAAGCGTGCCAGGCAGAGGCGCGATGCGATCAGGCGGAGCGGAGGCAGGCCGCGCCGCAGTTCAGGCTAGGCAGGCTAGGCGTACCGCTCAAGACAACTCTTCCGGCGGGTGGACGTTCCTGAACGACAGGTAGATTGCAGCGTTGTAGGCCAGCTTGAGGCCAGCGCCGGTCAGCCAGGGCGCAATCGTGATCGAGCCCGCCCAAAGTGCTCCGGTAACAGTTGTGCTCGGCAGCCTGCCGATGCCGCGGCCAAGGTTGTTGGTAGCAGCCATGATGTCTCGCTCTTCTTCGGGAACGATAGCCATCACGTAGGACTGGCGAGTCGGCACGTCCATCTCATCGAACAGGCCTCTGATCACCCATAGTGCGATTGCGACGGCGGCACCGGGTGCGAACGCAAACGCCAGCAGGCACAGGTTGCTCGCCACCTGCGTGAACACGAGCGTATTCAACAGCCCGACTCTTGCCGCCACTCTCGGCGCCAGCCATATGGAGACCAGGTTCGCCGCCTGCGTGGCGATCAGGACACCACCCACGGAGCCTTCGTTTACCCCGAACTGTGTGAATAGCCAGATGGCCAGGAAGGTGTCGAAGATGAGGCCACCCGAGAAGGAATCGAGCCCGAAAAGCGTCGAGGTCCTCAGGATCCGCCCGCGCGCCTTCGCCTTAAGTGGATTCACCCATGGCCCGCCCTGGGTGTCCGGTGTCTTCCCGGGTTCTGCGGCGCTGGACAGCAGCGCGTATATCACCGCGGTCAGCAGATTCAGGCCGATGTAGATGCCGAACACCACCCGGTGAGCATCGACGAGGTCGAAATCCCGCACCTCGATCAGGAAAGTCGCAATTCCAACGAGACCGCCACCTGCGATGCGGCCAGTCGCAGACGCCAGTGTGAGATAGGAGAACGCCTGCGTGCGGTGCGACGCCTGCGAGACCTGCGCCAGCCCGCTCTGCTCGAGCTGAATCATCGGGCCAACGTGCATGCCGCTGGCTGCGTATGCCCCGAAGAACGAACCGAATGCGAGTAGCCAGATGTTTTCCGTGAAGAGAAGCAGTGCTCCGGCGAGCGCAGTTGCGATAGCTATGACGACGAAAGAGGCGCGGCGCGAGAGTCGACTGCCGGTGAACATGAGACCGAACGACAGTGCCAGCCCACCGGCCAGGCTGATGCCGAGTAGAAGTCCGAGCTGAGACTGCGAGAACCCGAGGCCTTCGACGAGGAAGATGCCGATGAGCACCGCCATGATCGTACGCGCGGCGTCCCTGGTGCCCCGACCGGCATACATCAGCCATGCGTCTCTGCGCGGCCTGCCGGGATCGGGATTTGCGGTGGATATAGCGGACTGGTCCATTCGAGCGAATATGTATACACGAGCCCCGCAGGGCGTGTTCATCCACTCGGACGTCGTGTGTCTTCATGACTCCTTCACTGGAAACTCGCTACTCTCACACGTTGCGCATGCCGTTCAGGTGACGATAGCGACCAGACTGTGAAAGTCCCGAACTGGAGGAAGTCATGAAGGCGTTGGTGCTGTATGAGTCGATCTTCGGCAACACGAAGGATGTAGCTGAGGCGGTAGCGAGAGGCCTGGAGAGCAGATTCGAAGTGGAGCTCGTGGAGGTGAGCGAGCCTCATAGCGACCTTGAAGACGCTGACCTGCTCGTGATCGGCGGCCCGACGCATGCGTTTGGAATGACGCGTGAATCATCACGTGCCGACGGTCTGAAAAAGGCATCGGAGCGAGGAATCGAGCCTGTCTCGAAGGCTGGCGGCATTCGCGATCTCCTGGAAGGCTTTGACGATGGTGGGCACCATCCACTGGTAGCAACGTTCGATACTGCGATTAAGAAGCGCTGGCTGCCCTCGGGCTCAGCGGCCAAGTCAGCAAGTAATGCTCTGAAAAAGAAGGGTTTCGAGACAGTGATCGAACCAGAGCAGTTCAAGGTTGCTGGCACTGACGGCCCGCTAAAGCCTGGCGAACTGGAACGAGCCGAAGAGTGGGGCAAGACGCTTGCCGGCATTGCGGCAGAGCAACTTTCAACGCAGTCAGCGGTAGGAACTGGCTAAACGCGGGAGAGCCACCGCCAGTAAAGGCGGTGGCTCTCGAATAGCTTCTCAAGTGTGTTGAGTTGACTTAGTCGTCGGACTCCACGCTGTCGTCATCTGAGTCTGTATCTCCAGCGGCGAGTGCTGCTCTGCGGCGCTCTTCGGCCCTCTTGCGAGCCTCTTCTAGCCGCCTCTGCGCATCTGCGCGAGCGTCCTGGATACGGTCCTCGGCGTCACCGCGTGCGTCCTTGATGCGGTCCTCAGCGTCCTCGCGAGCCTTCTTGATGCGTTCCTCTGCATCGAGCCGAGCCTGCTTGATCCGCTCCTCGGCGTCCAGGCGAGCCTGCTCAATGCGGTCATCTGCATCAAGTCGTGCCTGCTCAAGGCGCTTCTTCGCCTCTTCACGCTGCTCAGGAGTCAGGTTTTCTGCGTTCTCAAGAGCGTTGTCGAGGCGGTCACGAAGGTTGGAACGGGCATCGTCAACGCGGTCCTGGGCGTTCGTGCGAGCATCATCAACCCGATCCTGGACAGCAGTCCTGGCGTCGTCAACACGCTCCTGCACCCTGACACGGGCCTCATCAATGCGGGCCTGGGCGATGATTCGAGCCTCGTCGACCCGTGCCTGCGCCTTGACGCGGGCCTCATCGATGCGTGCCCTGATCTCCTCGTCGATGTCGCTGTTCTCGATACGGTCGCGGACCTGGTCGAGCAGGTCTGCCCGAGCAGAGTTGTAGCGCTCACGCACTTCCTGCAGCTTCGCCTCGAGCTCTTCACGCTCTTCAGCAAGTCGGCTCAGGCGGGCTTCGATCTTCTCAGCTGCTTCGGCGGCTGCGACTCGGAGCTTTTCACCCCGTTCGTCTGCACGGGTGATGAGCAGAACCTCTTCACCCTCTTCGCCTTCGATCTCAACATCCGTCTCGAGCTCGATCTCATCACCGTTCCTGTCGAGAATCTTGACGCGGTCTTTGATGGCATCTTTGATCTTCTCGACGACGATGGCACGCGTGTGCTCACGAGTCGCCCTCGAAGGAACGATGACCACCTTCAGCGCCGTCGCCGTCCGGATGATCGTCGAGTCGGTGGAAGGCGTGGCATCTTCGTCCACGCGCTTCACAAGCAGGACGCCAACTTTGTCGCCGACTTCGAGAGCTGAGAGCTCAACCTCACCGTTCGGCGGCTGCTTTATGGTCGTGCGCTCGTTGACGATCACCAGCACCTTGCCGTGTCGGGTCTCGATCACGAAGCTACGGGTTCCAACTTCGAGCACCTTGCCGGCCACACCTCGGCGGACGAGTTGGCCGGGAGGCGTGTCTGGCTTCGGCTCGACCGTTGGCTCGGCCGTAGGAACCGCGGTCGGTTCGACTGTTGGCTCCGGGGTCGGGTCGACAGTAGGTTCAGGCGTCGGATCCACCGTTGGAACCGGCGTAGGAGCCGTGCCAGCTGTGCCGTCTGTTCCATCCGTGCCGGTCTGCGCAGATGCCCAGCCTGAGCTGGCCGCCAGCGTCGCAGCGATGGCGATGAACGTTGCAATGGACGCAACCATGAACGGTCGGACCATCTTCAGATTTGCTTCTTTGAGAACCATGTTCAGTTCTCCTTCTTGAGTTGGTCGCACCTGGACTTACGTACGGGCGGCCACTGATTCAGCCTGATTCGTCTAGACGGGCTCGTAGATGACAAGCAGAACTTCGTCGAACTGCTCACCAAGTGCGTTGCTGGCGATCACTTCAATCACGTTTGGCCCTTCTTCGAGGTCCATGTTGAGAGAGAAGCGACCCATTTCATCGACCTCCAGAACGTGATCGTTCACGCTCAGCAGGGCATCGACGGTTGTGCGTCCGCTGAGCTCGAATGAGCTCTGCGTTACGAACAGTTCGTCGGTGTCCGGGGAGGTCATCTCCAGGAAGAGAGCGCCTGTGGCCTGCTCAATCTCAGCGTCCACGGTTTCAACTGCGGCAGGAGCGCCCGTTTCAGGGGTGTCAGGCTCGCCAGCGACGAACGGGTCTGAGGTTGAGGAGCCGGTGTCAGGCGCCTGGTCCTGGCTGGTTGCTGCTCCGCCATCCGCGCCAGCCGTGTTCGCTCCTGTGTCCGCAGGGGCAGATTCACTGGTCTTGGTGCCGGATGAGCAGGCGACGGCGGCGATCATCAGAATCGCCATCGTGATTCCCAGCAGTTTGGCCGCGCCGATCTGGCTTATCGGTCGAATGGTCATTTCAACACCCTCGCCGTCCCAATCCCTTGAAGCGATCTGCTGCTGTGGACGGCTCTGTCTATTCAAATTGAGTGGCCGGGAATTACCGCCACGTTACGTTTTGGGCGGTTGAGACCGTACGAAGGTCCTGGTTTCAGTGAACCACCCAACTTGAAGTGGGACATCCGTGGAACGACTGTCGAGTGACCGGCCAATGGTCCTAAGAGAGGCTCATGTTCAGGCGGGATTGAGGGTGGTGAGGGCTGGCGTTGGGACGGACTCGTGATGTGTCGTCCCGGCCGAGGGGTACCCGCTTTCGGGTCTCAGGGATCTGACCTTGGATCTAGGGTCAAACGAGAGATTCTGAATCAAGTTCAGAATCACAGACTACGGCGGTCGCAACAGCAGGTACCGCCATCCCGAGCCCGTCGAAGGGCAGTTCTCCATCTCCTCTTCCAGCTTGGGAGAGGGCCAGGGTGAGGGTCATCCTTCTGGCTGGCAGCCTGCTAGCTAAGCAGCGACCCACCCTCTAGCTCCCTCCCTGCCAGGGAGGGAGAACGCCGGCCACCCTGAGCTTGTCGAAAGCTGGCAGGAGGCTTTGCTGTGTTCGATCGAAGCTTAGAATGGCGTCTCGATCTATCGATTGGAGAGAAATTACCGATGCCGCAGAGATTTAATCTTGTCTTGAGAGGCGGTCACGTTGTGGATCCGGCAAACGGTACGGACGCCAGGATGGATGTGGGCCTGCGCCTGGGCAAGATCGCGCTCGTGGCAGAACGAATTGATGATGAGCTGGCAGACGACATCATCGATGTCATCGGCAAGATTGTGATGCCCGGCCATATCGACACTCACGCACATCTTTCCGGTCCGTTCGACCAGTCAGGCACGCGGGCGTACGGGCACGTGATGCTGGCGAAGTCAGGTACGACCACTGCGCTGGATTTGGCCGGAGAGCCGGGCGCGCTTGCCGAAGGCATGAAGCGCAAGGGCGCCGGCATGAATGTGGCGACCATTCTCGGCCTTGTGCCACACACGACGATCAAGGAGGACGACCCCGGCATTGGCACGATGCGCGATGTGGTGTCAGATGCCCTTGAGCGAGGTTCTATCGGGGTGAAGCTGCTGGGCGGCTATCACCCGTTCACGCCCGAGTCCACGTCGCAGGTGATCGCCGCCGCGAACGAGCAGCTTGCTTGGGTCGCATTTCACGTTGGATCGAAAGACTCCGGCTCAGACCTGATCGGTCTCCGCGAAGTGCCGGAGATCACGGGCAACGGTCGACTCCACGTCGCTCACATCAACTCGTACTGCCGCGGGCTAGTGATGGACAACCTCGAAGAGTGCAACGAGGCCTTCGAGATCATCGAGTCGAAGCGTTCGCAGTTCGTCACAGAGGCGTATCTCGCACAGGTCAACGGCACGAACGGCAAGTGCGATGAGGATGGCAACCTTGTCTACAACGTGGCACAGAACTGCATGCGGGCCCGAGGCTATGCGACGACTGACGCGGGCATGCGGCAGGCCCTACTCGATGGCTATGGCGGGGCGCTGACTGAACGCGGTGGCCGGATCGTGATCGTGACAGGCGAAGAGGCGGTGCGTATCTGGGAAGAGAAGAGCACAGATGCCAGCTTGAGCTTCCCGGTGAACCCGGCGACCTCTGCGTTCAGCCTCACAACCGCTAAGTACGACGATGGTGAGTTCAGGGTCGATGCGGTGAGCACCGACGGCGGTTCGCTGCCACGCAACGTGGCGATCGAGCGAACCATGGCGCTCGTGGACTTTGGCGCTCTGAGTCTGCTGGAGGCAGCGACGAAGCTGACCTACACGCCGTCTCGCATGCTGGGACTGCTGAACAAGGGTCACTTCTCCGAGGGTGCTGACGGCGATATCACCGTGATCAACCGCGAGACTGGCAAGGCGACACTATCGCTTGTGAATGGCGAGCCGATCATGATCAACGGCCGCGTTGTCGGCAACGGCGGCACCTGGCTCGTGAAGTCCGAGGCTGAGAAGACAGCTGCTTCGAGCGGTCTGCCGTACCAAGTGATCGACCTGGAGCAGTCGAAGCTCTACGCAGGATGGCGGTGAACTAGCGGGCGGCGAGCCACTCGTCGACATCGCGGTTCATTGCCCGAAGAGCGTTTTCGTACGCGAACCTGTCCTGGACGGCCGGATCGAGTTCTGCGATGAAAGCCCGGGCATAGTCGCTGATCGCTCGCCCGACGTCGATGTCGAAGGTCCAGACCGCAATTCCGCCTCTATCCGTGCCCCAGAAGAACTGATCAGGGTAGGTCTCAATGGCCTCTTTCCAGGTTCCCAGGTCCTTCTCCAGCAGCGGTCCGTAGTCCGACACTTTTTCGACGAACGACTCTGCGTTTTCGCCCTGGTGCAACAGATACTGGTCGCCGTACAGAGTATCGACGGTGAAGTAGATGTTGTCGTGCAGCGCCATGAGCTGCGTGATCTCGTTTTCGATCTGCTCGCCGTGAACGATGAAGCTGACGTCCGGATACGCAGACAGCACCTGTGAAAAGCTGTCAATCTGATCGACTCCAGGGTGAAAGTAGACAGCCAGGCCTTCAGAGGAGGCTGTGTCAAAGATCCCATCGAAAACCGCGGAGTCAGGAGGAAGAGCTTCATCGTCGGGACCACCCGCGCTGTAGAGCGGTATCTCGCCATAGCCCTCGAACAGGCCGGGGTAGAAATCGAGGCGCACCTTCAACTCCTCGTTCTCAACGGTCGGTGTGCCTGCTCCACCTGCGTTGATAAACGGAAAGAAGATGTCTCCGTACTGATTCATCGACAGTCTGACTACTTCGATCGACTGGTCTGCGATCTGAGGAAACACCGGAAAAAATGCGAAGGCGCCATCAGTACCTTCGTTCCTGAGACTGCACGCGATCTCGGCAGCCGACATGTTCACGCCTAAGAGAGGAAACTCGTGGTTGAAGCGCTCGAGGTTCGCCACATCGAGGTATGGACTGCTCAGTTCGCCCTGCAGGGGCTGTGAGTCGGGCAGATGCGGGACGTGGTAGTGGGTATCGATCAGCGGCCCTGTGTAGAAATTCGGGTTGAGCTGATGCGGTGATTCCGTGCACGACTCGTCGCCCATCGCCCGCTCTATGCGCTTCTTCCACACATCAGCGAACACGTCCCTGGGCCTGTCCGGAGGTGGAGGCGGCGTCGCTGCGCTGGTCGGTCTCGGACTTGGCGTATGCGTCGTTTCAGGTTGGAAATCTGCTGTATTGGATCGGTCGATAGCAGGCGAAGCGCTAGCTGAATCGGCAGCTTCGGTTGATGCCGGGTCGGTGGCGCCCGCTTCGGCGCAGGCGACCGTGATCGCGGTTGCGAAAGCAACGGAGAGCAGGGCGAAGTTTCGATTAGTCAGATAGCGCATCCATCGAGCATATTTAGCCCGAAATGAGTTGGATTCGCCGTGTTCACCGGTTTGGGCCGGTGCTTACCGTCAATCCGTTACTCCGACTTCGCCGTGTCGCGGCGCTCCCAACCGGGCTTGAACATACGCAGGAAGTTGCTCTTGCCATACGGGTGCTTTGCGGCTTCATCCTCGTCGAGGGTCACGCCGTAGCCGGGCGCGTCCGGGATCTTGATCTCGCCGTTTTCGGTCTTCACGAAGCCGTGGAGCACGTCCGAGACCCATGGCTCGAGAAAGTCGTCAAAGCACTCCTGGATGAAGACGTTTGGCGTCACTGCGTCGATCTGGAGAGCGATCGCCGTCTTGAGCGGGCTCTCGGCGTTGTGGAATGCGACCTGCGCATGGTGCGCCCGGGCCAGCCCTGCGATCTGCACTGAGCGGAACACGCCTCCGACGCCCAGCGGCTCAGGGTTGATGACATCGGTCACGTTGGCTGCGAGGAACTGCGCGAACTCATGAAGATCATGCATGCGCTCACCGGCGATGACACGCACTGGAACCCTTTTTGCCACCTCAACAAGCGCCTCGACATCGGTCGAATAGACGGGCGTTTCGAACCAGGTCACGTCGTACTTTTCGAGCCAGTTACCGATCTCAATCGCCTGGCCGACGCTGAAACGGTCGTGCGCCTCGATCAGTATGTCTACGTCCGGTCCCACCGCATCCCGTACTGCCTCAACGAGCGATTCGGCAACTCGTGATTCCTGCTTCGACATGGTGAGGTAAGCGTCGCCGAACGGGTCGAACTTGAGGGCTGTATAGCCTTTGCCGGTCACGACTTTTGCGCGATCTGCGAAACCTTCCGGCGTGCGCGGTCCGGAATACCAGCCGTTCGCGTAGACGCGGACGCTGTCTCGCATCTTTCCGCCGAGCAGCGTGTGGACCGGGACGCCGAGTGACTTGCCAAGAATGTCCCAGCAGGCCATCTCGATGCCTGAGATCTCTTTGCCGACTCTCAGGTAAGCGGCCAGGAACAGCTCGTTCCAGATGGTGTGGATGTTGCGCGGATCTTTGCCGATGACGAGGTGCTTGACCTCTTCGATGCCGGCGACGGTTGGCTGCGTGCTGAGGCCGCCAGTGGCCTCACCGAGGCCAGTGATGCCTTCGTCCGTGTCGACGAGAACGAAGATCCAGTTCTTCCACGGGTTTCCAACGACGACAGTGCGGACATCGGTGATCTTCATGCTTGGTTCCGTGATGGTGGGGTGTGTGCGCGACGGCGAGAGTCGTCCTGATTCTGCGAGACAGCCGGGGCAGTGTAAATGAGACCCGGACCGAATTTGTCACCGGTACAATTTGGTAGCGTCTCAGCTTTATCCAGGTTCTCGTTTCGATCGGTGTAACCGGACCTCGCAACTTCTCATGCCATCTCCAATTGGGCCGGATTACCACTACCACACTCAGACGGCCAGTCAGCCCTCTATCAGCCCAGATGGCGAATCGGTCATCTACACGGTCGGGAGGTTCGAACGTAACGAGCCGCTTGAGCTCAGGGATGTCCACCTGCAGACGCTATCTGCCGATGACGCCGACTCCGAGCCGCGACTGCTCCTGGAGAACGCGTCGCACGCAGTCTGGTCCCCGGATGGTGAAAACATTGCGTTTCTGCGGCACGACGATAGCGGCGTGGACCAGATATGGACCTGCAGGCCGGATGGCAGCGAGGTGGCTCAGCTAACTCGGCACCAGTTACCGGTCGACACGTTCGCATGGGCGCCATCGGGTCGGCAGATCGCATACCGCGCTGACATGTCCACGGACCCGCTGCCGGAAGACGATCTGGAGCCGCTCGTCACTCGATCTCTGCGTTACCGCCAGGACGGGCATGGCTGGCGAGGCGGACGGTTCAGGCAGCTGTTCGTGATCGACCTGGCTTCGGGGATGACGCAGCAGCTCACGGACGGCGAGGCTGAGCATGGTCCGCCGGTCTGGTCGCCAGACGGATCAAGTATCGCCTACCTGTCAGACCAGGGTCCGTTCCGGGACACGACACTCAGGAACGAGGTCTACGTGGTTTCGGCATCCGGGGGCCGGGCGGAGCGCTGGTCAGGCGGGCTGTTCATGTCGGACGCGGTGACCTGGTCGCCGGACGGAGAGCGGCTGGCGGTGATCGGCGCAGAGCAGGTGGAGCAAGTTGGAGGCTACGGGCTCATCTGCCAGGGCTGGGTTTATGTGCTGGAAAACGGCTCCTACCCTCGCAGGATTACAGACGACTCGTTAAGGCCGATCTCTGGTCCGAACATCCCGCTAGGTGCTGGGACGCCAGCAATGCGATGGCCCACAGACAACCAGATCTTCTTCGTGGCTGATGCCCGCGGGGAGTCTTTCATCTGCATAGTGAACCCTGAAGACCGTCAGGTGAGGCGAATTACTGAGGGCAGGGAGCAGATCACGGACTGGGACGTTGCTCCACAGCACGACACCGCTGTTACGGCTTCAGCAACGCTGTATGGCACCGGCGAGTTGTTCGCGATCGACACGCACCATGGCGACCGAATGCAGCTCACTCATCTCAACGATACGTACTTCGCTGAGCATACTCCGGCGACACTGGAGCGGATTGAGGTCAAGAGCGAGGGCAAAGAGATTGACGTGCGGGTCTGGCTGCCGCCCGATATCGACCCTGACCGCTCATATCCGGTGTTGCTGGATGTTCACGGCGGCCCGCACTCGAACTTCTACGACGCGTTCTATCCAATTCATCAGATAGCGGCGACCAACGGCTACATCGTGGTTGCGCCGAACCCGCGCGGGTCATCGACGTACGGACTGGAGTTCGCCTCCGCAGTTCACGGTGACTGGGGTGGCGGCGACTACGTAGACGTTATGGCAGCGCTGTCGAACGTGCTTCGCAGGCCGTATGCGGACGAGTCGCGAGTGGTACTGCACGGTTCGAGCTATGGCGGGTACATGGCCAGCTGGGCGGTAGGGCACTCGGCTCGCTTCAAAGCAGCGGTGATCGGCGCTCCGGTGACCAATCTTTCGAGCTTCTATGGCACTTCGGACATCGGTGTGCCGTTCTCAGAGGTGCAGTTCGGCGGGCAGCGTGGCAAGAACCTGCCGTGGTACGTGCGCCATTCACCGATAACGTATGTCGACAGCGTGGACACACCGGTTCTGCTGATTCACGGTGAGGACGATGCGCGAGTCCTGATCGAGCAGTCGGAGCAGTACTTCGTGGCGCTAAAGCGGGCTGGCAAGATGGTCGAGTTCGTACGCATGCCGAAGACGAGCCACGGCCTCTTCAGGGCGAAGCATCCCAGGGTTCGCGAGGAGTATTTCCGTCGCATGCTGGCGTGGTTCGGCCAGTACTTGAACCAGCCACCGGACTTCACGGTGACCACGACAGCCGCCGACGGCCAATCGAACGGGCACCGAAGGACTTAAAAGCGCCGCTATCGCTTCCTGATCAGCAGAACACCGTCGCGGACGGTCAGCATAACGTTGTTCACCCGCTCGTCGGCCTGGACCATGTCTCCGGCGTCTCTGATCGCCCGGTCACTCTCGTCCTGCGGGTCCAGCACACGGCCGCCCCACAACATGTTGTCCATAACGATGAGGCCTGACGGCGATAGCAGTTCCATGGCCCGTTCGTAGTAGTGCGGGTAGTTTTCCTTGTCTGCGTCGATGAATACTAGGTCTACGCCGGGCTCAATCTCGGCCATCGTTTCGAGCGCGGGACCTAGAGCGAGCCGGATCTTGGAGCCGTGCGGGCTCTTCGCCCAGTAGCGCCTGGCTATATCCGTTGCCTCGGGATCGACGTCACAGGTGACCACTTGGCCATCGTCTGGCAGTGCCGAGGCCATCATCAGGGTGCTGTAGCCCACGAAAGTGCCGATCTCCAGTACTCGTTTGGCACCGGTGGCGAACACAAGCGAGTTGAGCAAATAGCCCACGGTTGGGCCGGACATCATCCCGGCTGATGGCAGTTCCCGCCGCACCTCTTCCGCAAGCTCATTGAACGGGCTGCCAGGGTTGGTGGTGTGGTCGATGGCGTACTGCTCAAGCTCATCTGAAACGAAGGTCAGCATTATTGGCTCCGGTGATGTGGCAGGGGCTGAATAGAGAGGTCAACTGTAGCTGACCCCGGAGCCGATTGGCGGAGTGTTCGCCCCTTGCCGAAACCGGGCAAACAAAAACAGGACTGGCAACGTGCCAGTCCTGTTTTCTTAGCGGACTTGATACTGAATTAAGCAGCCAGCAGGTCGTCCGGAGCCTGGTCCATCTCGGTGGCGTGGGACGGAATCTGTCCGGTCGCCTCGAGGTAGGTGAGGATCGCGAAGACCCTGCCATGTCGCTCGCCTGTTGAGTTGAAGCCCAACTTGGCGAGGATGCTAGAGATGTGGTGCTCAACTGTCCTTGGCTGGATGAAGAGAGCATCTGCGATTGCCCTGTTGCTGCTGGCCTTCGCCATGAGGCCGAGCACCTGCAGCTCACGAGGGCTCAGGCTCTTCAGTGCGCCGCTTACACGGACCGCTTCGTCAGATGTGAGCTTTGAGACCATTGCAGGGTCCAGCACAGTGCGGCCGGCGGAGACATCTTCGATGGTTCGAACGATGTCTCGCGTGTTGCGCAGTGTGTTCTTAAGAAGGAACGCCTTGCCTGAGGAATCGTCCCTCATGAAGTCCTTCAGGTACTCTCCGCGGTCGTGGCTCGAGAGCATGACTATGCCGCTCTGTGGCGAATCAACGCGGATCTGACGTGATGTCTGGATGCCGTTTATGGAGGGCAGTCCAACATCGAGGATAGCTACTGTCGGTTGCAGAGAGCGGGCCATGGCGATGGCCGAACGGCCGTCTGCAGCGACGCCCACGACCTCTAGCGCTGGCTCTCTACCGAGCAGCACCGCGAGGCTCTCTCTCATAAGTTCATGATCGTCAGCGATGAGCACACTGATCTTGTGCATTATTGCGAAACTCCCTGACTGCCGGACTGATTGGTCTCAAATGGGCTCTATTGCTCTCGGAAATGGACCAGCGCAGCCGGGAAAACGCGCTGACGAACATTGACGAACCCCACGAAGTAAATACTCGGGGATGATCTGCCGATTTAGCGACGCCGCGGCTACGCGACGCGCTGAGTGACCCCCCCTGTGTGTCCTCACCAAGTATGGGCTGGCGAACCGCCGTTATCTCATTAGGCGTGTTCACTGACGGCAGATTTGGTGTCCTCTTCCGCTACTCGGATAAGCCCTTTCTCTAACTTTGAGATATCAGCAAGTCTCGCGCGCTTGCGGTTCCACTTAAGGCATGTGATGGGTGGGCGACTGGTGGCACAGGGCTGCATGTGGAGGAGCGATATCGAATCTAAGCAGCGCGCACAGGACTTTGCCTTCTGCGTAGGAGTGAAGCAATGAGTTCTAATGGCATGGGACGCTTCGGTACATCACGAGGAATCACCGGTCTCGAGACCGCGATCATCCTGATCGCCTTTGTGGTGGTTGCCACTGTATTCGCCTTTACCGTGCTCTCAACAGGTGTGTTTTCGGCCGAGAGGTCGAAGGAGACCATCTACGCAGGATTGCAGGAGGCGCGCTCCTCTATTGAGCCGCGCGGATCTGTGATCGCATATAGCGGTGGGCAGGGATCTGGCCCAACAACCACGGTGTTTAAGGTCACCTTTGTGGTAGGCAACTCGGCCTCTGGGGCGGAAGTCGACCTCACTGCTCCCTATACTTCGGACGCTTCAGGCACGGACCCGGACTTCGTAAACGGAGCTGAGTACCGGACGATAATCTCCTACACAGACCGCAACCAGCACCTTTCTGATGTGCCGTGGACTGTTGAATTCCTCGGTGAGGCATCAACCGACAACCTGTTGGAGGTCGGCGAGAAGGCTGAGATCACGGTGTGGATCCTGCAGCGAGATCACTCGGTGGCGGACGTTTCCGCGGCGAACGCGGTCACGACCTGGACTCCCGACTCTCGTGGAGCCCATGGCATCCTCACCTCGGGCGGCACACTCCTGACTCCGAACGACAAGTTCACGCTTGAGGTCAAGCCCGCGCTCGGGTCTGTCATGACGATCGAGCGCATAGTTCCTGTGCGGCTCGACCTCATCATGGACCTCAAGTAGGCGCCCTCTGTTCCGCCACGGTCCCTTCTGGCTTGTGACAGCCTCGGCGACCTTCGCGTCACAAAATGGCGGTTTTCGTTACTCAGCTAGCAGAAATGCGAGTGTATGTAACCTCCGCTCCTGATCGTGTCGGCCCGATTTCGACCGCGAGTTTCCTAACTGACTATTGGCTAATCCGGACCGCGTCTCGCGCCTCCTTGTTGAGGGTTTAGACGACGAACTGCGGACCGGTCCAGTCGGCTCGTCGGCCTGGCTAAGCAGGGGCGAGAAGCGTCATTAGGAGACAGTTCGATGCGTAAGCGCTATATGGGCCTGCAGAGTGCCGAGAAGGGGATTACCGGTCTTGAGACCGCCATCATCCTTATCGCGTTCGTAGTCGTGGCCTCGGTATTTGCCTTCACGGTTCTCTCGACAGGTGTGTTCTCATCCGAGAGATCCAAGGACACTATCTATAAGGGTCTGGAAGAGGCACGAAGCTCTATGGAGCCCAAAGGTGCTTTGATCGCCTACTCAGGTGGAGACAGCACGGCCACGGCGACCATTTTCAAGGTGGTGTTTATCGTGGCCACAGCGGTCGCGGGCGACGCTATCGACCTGACGCCGCCATACACAGCTGGTGGTACTGGAACGGACCCGGACGCGGTGGCGAACGCCGAGTACAGGACGATCATCTCGTACACGGACCAGAACCAGTTCCTGCCTGATGTGCCATGGACGGTCGATTTCATCGGTGAATCGTCTGGAGATAACTTGCTCGAGGGCGGTGAGAAGGCTGAGTTGACGGTGTGGCTGTTGCAACGTGATTTCTCGATAACGAACGTTGCGGCCGCCAACGCGGTGACGGGCTGGACCGCCAACCCGACCACGGGCGCCCACGGCATACTGGCGTCAGGCGGCACGTTATTGACCCCGAATGACAAGTTCACTCTTGAGGTCAAGCCCGAGTCCGGATCGGTAATGACGCTACAGCGGACTCTTCCACCAAGGCTCGATACCATTATCGACTTGCGCTGATCTCTGTCAGCAGGCTCTACAGAGCCACAGCAATCAAACGGCCACCAGGGCATCTGCACTTCTGGTGGCCGTTTTGCGTTGCGCAAAAAACCAATCGGCGCATACGGGCTGCCACGCCCTGCCGATAGTGCCGACCTTAATTCCATTTCTCAGCACCGTGTCTAGCTTTGAATTGACCGGTATGCAGTCTGCTGAAAGAGGGTCCGGCCGGACCCTTTCCCGGAAACGGTGGACCGACCGAGGTGGCTTACCAGCCTGAGCAGGCGGGGCCATAAGTGTTAGAGGAGACAATAGTCTGATGCGTAAGCGCTATCTAGGCCTGCCGCGCAGCGAGAGAGGGATTACCGGTCTTGAGACCGCAATCATCCTGATCGCGTTCGTGGTTGTGGCCTCAGTATTTGCCTTCACAGTCCTGTCCACGGGTGTG
>JANQQP010000001.1 GCA_028285005.1 Dehalococcoidia bacterium
CGACGCAAGCGGTCTCACCGCGTCAGATGCGCGTGTGGGGCCGCGATGAGACCTCGTAGCTGGACGGCCGTTGGCTTGACCGAGCGCGGGCTGAAACCGCTGTAATCTGGCTGTCATCGTAGGAGCTGGCGCAATGGAGAGTCGAGAGCTACTGACTGACGGGTTCACTCGCATCAGGGAACTCGTCGAGATGTCTATTAACGGACTCGGTTCCGAAGGCCTTGCCTACAGGCCGGAGCCTGGTGCGAACTCAATTGCCTGGCTGACCTGGCACCTGACGCGGATCCAGGACGACCATGTCTCGGAGATAGCGGGCCTGGAGCAGGCGTGGGTCACTGACGGTTGGGCGGGAAAGTTCGGGATGGCTCCGGACCCTGAGAACGATGGCCGAGGCCACGATCCTGAAGAAGTGGCGGCGATTCCGGCCGACGGCGGACTGCTGATTGCGCATCACCATGCTGTGTCTGACAGAACCTTCCGATACCTGGAGTCTGTCGACACCAATGAGCTTGACCGAACCATCGACCGTTCATACGACCCGCCCGTTTCAGTTGGTGTACGGCTGGTCAGCGTAATCAGCGATAACATCCAGCACGCCGGCCAGGCCCGTTACTTGCGAGGCATCGTGGACCGGATTCTGTAGGCGGAGGCTCTTGCGATGGCATTTCCTGATGAGACGTCGGCTCTGACCCACATACTCGTCGCCGATGACATCGAGGCGTCGAAGCGGTTCTACTCCGATGTGCTTGGCGCTGAACTCTACCGAGAGTATGGCGGCACGTCGCTGGTCTACAGCTTCCTTGGCAACTGGCTACTGGTGGTCACCGGTGGCGGACCGACGCCGGATAAGCCGACTGTGGTTTTCGAGTCGCCGACCGATCCCGACCGAGTTAACTCGGCGTTCACGATCAGGGTCAAGGACTGTGAAAAGACCTACTCAGACCTGAGGGCCCGCGGCGCCGAGTTCTTGACGCCGCCGATGGCATCAGAGGATGGCGGCGAAGTCCGCTGCTTCTTCCGTGACCCTTCGGGACACCTGTTCGAGATCAGCCAGGTCGAGGGTCTTTAGGTCGAGAGAGCTGGGTTGGCGTTAACCTCAATCTCGGTTGCGCCACACAGCCGCATCACCGCATTTCCCGCTGCCCACACGTACGATGCTGTGAGGTGAACTGCGATTGCCGGGCTAATGTGCCGGTGGTATGCTCGATGCAGTTGAATATGACGGCTGATCGAAGCCTTTAATTCCGGTCCAGTGAGGCTGGCAAGGATTCGGTGAAGCACGACGGCTCATGCCTCCGCGTACCGCGCTGGCAGCGAGCGTGCACACACCCTTGTCACATGCTGGCGAGGGTTTTTTGTTGCGTCAGACACAGTGCACATATCGGCGGTGGGTGAATGGCTGACCACCTGTCCGAGCATGAGTCACGCGTGGTGCTGACCGGCGATGACATTCGCCGTGCTTTGGCTCGCATTTCCCACGAGATCCTCGAACGCAACGGGGGAAACCGCGACCTCGTGTTAGTCGGGGTCCAGACCCGCGGTGTCCACATCGCCAACCGCCTTGCGACCAACATCGATCTGTTCGAAGGGTTCGTGCCTCCGGTCGGATCACTAGACCCGAGGCTGTTTCGCGACGACCCGGAGCAGGCGTCGGTCCAGCCCGTGCGCCCCACCTCCATTCCCGTCTCGCTCGAAGGCCGGCCAGTGGTGCTGGTCGATGATGTTCTCTACACAGGCCGTACCGTGCGTGCGGCTCTCAACGCTCTTTCTGACTTCGGCCGGGCAAGCACGATCCAGTTCGCCGCACTTGTCGACCGGGGGCACCGCGAGCTGCCGATTCGGCCGGACTACATCGGCAAAAACATTCCCACGGCGCGGGACGAACGCGTGAAGGTGAAGCTGTCCGAAGTGGACGAGGTTGACCAGGTTGACCTCGTAAGGCTCGCACGTGTTGGAGTGGAAGCATGACGACGCGAGACGAAGTGAGGACCACGAAACCTGACAACGGCGTTGCTGACGCAGGCGGCGGGCGTGTGATCGAGCCCGATGCGCAGCCACAGGCAAGCGCTCAGATCAGGCATCTGCTGGACGTCGATAGCCTCACGCCCGAACAGATCACGACGCTTCTCGACAGTTCGGAAGGCATGCTCGAGGTGCTGAGTCGTGATGTGAAGAAGACCCCGGCGCTTCGCGGCAAGACGATAGTCACGGTCTTTTACGAGAACAGCACTCGTACGCGCATCTCGTTCGAAGAGGCGGGCAAGATCCTCGGCGCCGACGTCATCAACGTTTCGGTCTCAGCGAGCAGCGTAAGCAAGGGCGAATCTCTCTACAACACAGCGCTGACGCTGCAAGCGATGCAGGTCGACGCGCTGGTGATCAGGCATCCGCACTCCGGCGCACCGCACTTCGTGGCACGGTACGTAAACGCGCCGGTCGTGAACGCCGGGGATGGACTGCATGCTCACCCAACTCAGGCGCTCTTGGACCTGTTCACGCTGCGGCAGAAGCTCGGCAGCATGGATGGCAAGAAGATAGCAATCGTAGGAGACGTGCTTTACAGCAGGGTCGCCAGGTCGGACATCCTCGGGCTGGTGAAGATGGGAGCGGATGTCGTTCTGTGTGGACCGCCGACACTGATGCCCGCGGGCTGGCGTCCAGGCGTTTCGCCGACCGAAACCGGAATGGAGAGCGTGCGGATTGCAGGGGATGTTGGAGAAGCTCTCGATGGTGCGGATGCGGTGATGACGCTGCGAATACAGCGTGAGCGGCAGGATGCAGGGCACCTGCCTGACCTGCGTGAGTACTCGAACATGTACGGGATCAACAGAAGGAGACTGGCGCTTGCTAAGAAGGATGCGCCGTTGCTTCACCCTGGCCCGATGAACGAGGGAGTCGAGATCAGCTCCGACGTGGCGCACGGGGCGCAGTCGGTTGTCGAAGAACAGGTGCGTAACGGCGTGGCGGTCCGGATGGCCGTCCTCTACGCCATCTGCTCGAAGGGTCGTGACAGGGCGGCCGGGACGGACGAATAGATATGGCGCATAAGAAGGTCATAAGAAACGGGCGCGTGATCGACCCCTCGCAGGGAATCGATCGCCTGGCAGACGTTTTGATCGAAGACGGCAAGATCGTCGAGGTCACGAACGCGCCGCTTGAAAGCATCGCTGAAGATCATGAGGTGATCGATGCCTCAGGGCTTGTCGTCTCACCGGGATTCGTCGACCTTCACACACATCTACGCGATCCAGGCTTCGAGTGGAAAGAGACTATCGAGTCGGGGACGAAAGCTGCTGCGCGTGGTGGCTTCACCACGGTGTGTGCGATGCCGAATACCGATCCCTGCCAGGACTCGGCGGCGGTGATCGAGGATGTGACACGTCGCTCTCTGACAGGTGCGGCTGTGCGTGTTCTGCCAATCGGCGCTATTACAAAGGGCCGTCATGGCAAAGTGCTCTCGCCGATGGGTGAGCTTGCCGAGGTCGGAGCGATCGGCTTCTCGGATGACGGTGATCCAGTCTCTGACGCTAACATCATGCGGCAGGCGCTGACCTACGCGACCGGGCTCGGCCTGCCCATCATCAATCACGCAGAGGTTCACTCGCTGGTCCACGGTGGCGTCATGAACGAGGGGCCGGTTGCGACTCGGCTCGGACTGCCCCCGGTTCCAGCAAGCGCCGAGGCCGTGATGATTGCCCGGGATATCGAGCTTGCCGCACTGACAGGCGGACGTCTGCACGTGCCGCACGTCTCGACTGCTGCAGGCGTTGAACTGGTCCGTGCTGCGAAGAGCCGCGGTCTGGATGTCACTGCAGAGGTCACTCCGCACCACCTGACCCTCGACGACACATGGGTCTATGGCCTGCATGGCGAGGTGCCGGACGCTGTGCCGGCAGTCGCCTACGACACGAACACCAAGGTTAACCCGCCACTCCGCTCAGTCGCCGATGTGGCGGCGGTGAGAGCTGCGCTTGCCGACGGCACGATAGACATCATCGCCACCGACCACGCACCCCACGCAGCCACCGACAAGGTATGCACATACGACGAGGCTGCGCACGGCATCAACGTGCTTGAGACCGCGTTCGGGCAGGTGATGCAGCTAGTCCATCAAGACCTGATCTCGCTTTCGGACCTTATTGATCCATTGACCGCCGCGCCTGCCCGGATTCTTGGCCGCAACTTCGGAACGCTTGCCGCAGGTTCCAACGCAGACATCGCGCTGCTGGATATCGACTCCGAGTGGACGGTCTCGGCCGATGATTTCGCTTCGCTAAGCCGGAACACACCTCTTGAAGGCGTGCAGCTGAAGGGCCGCGTGGTTGAGACCCTGTTCGCTGGCGAGTCTGTGTGGCGTTCAGACCGCTTGGAGCAGCCGGCATCTTGAAACGGTCGACTTTCGCAATTCAAACTCGGGAGGCAACTCGCTCGTGACAGATGATCGTGGACCGGTCAGGCTCGTGCTGGAGGACGGTTCGTCCTATGAAGGTACTCGCCTTGGCGCTGAAGGCGAGACGACCGGTGAGGTTGTGTTCAACACTTCGATGACTGGCTACCAGGAGATGCTGACCGATCCTTCATACGGCGGCCAGATCCTGATGCCGACATATCCACTGATCGGCAACTACGGAGTGAATGCCGCCGACGTGGAGTCTCGCCGCATACAGGTGCGCGGCTTCATCGTACGAGAGGACTGCGAGCGCCCGAGCCATTCCCTGTCCGAAGGTACGATTCACGACTATCTGGTTGAAAACGGCGTGGTCGGCATTTCAGGAATCGACACACGAGCGATCACTCGCAAACTTCGTTCCAGCGGCGTCATGATGGGGATCATCACGCCTCGTGAGACGGCCGACGCACTAGAGGCTCTCAAGGCCGCGCCGCGCTACGGCGAGTTCGATGTTGTACATGATGTGAGCACACGTGAGACCTACCAGTGGGAGGGCGACGCCGGTGAGAGGTCGCGTGCGTTTGGCGACCTGAAGGGCAGGGCGTGGCGGTCACGTGAGCACTGGTCCGCGGCTGAGGATGGTCTCGCCGGACTTGAGTCGGTGGACGCCTCTGCCGGAAGCGTTAGTGCGAACGGCACGACGAAGCGGTCTGATAGCGCGCTCCGAATCGTGGTCAACGACTACGGAGTGAAGCTCAACATCCTTCGGTCGCTGCGAGCCCGTGGATGTGAAGTAACCGTGGTCAGTGATGACGCCAGCGCAGAGGAGATGCTTGCTCTCGAACCGGACGGAGTGCTGCTCTCACCGGGACCCGGTGACCCCATTTTCCTCGCCGCAGCTGTCGAATCTGCGAAGCGACTAATCGGTTCGGTGCCGTTGATGGGAATCTGTCTCGGGCACCAGGTTGTGGCCAGGGCACTCGGCGCTGATACGTTCAAGCTCCACTTCGGACATCGCGGTGGCAACCAGCCCGTGAAGGACCTCGAGACCGGGCGTGTCTACATCACCGCCCAGAACCACGGATACGCGGTAGAGTCGGACGGTCTCCCGGATGAGCTTGAGGTCAGCCACGTCAATCTGAACGACGGAACAGTCGAAGGACTGCGTCACAAGTCGTTGCCGGTGATGACGATTCAGTACCACTCGGAAGCTTCGCCGGGTCCGCACGACAGCGAATACCTGTTCGACCGCTTCGTGGACATGGTGCGGGAGTCTGGCGCTCTCGTGCCATCGCCTGCCGGAAGCTCCTCCGAGTGATCTCTGCTTCACCGCAAACACCGTCGGAATTCGCCTCTGAAAGGGATAGATGACCACCGCTGACGATCCAAAGAAAGTTCTCGTAATCGGCTCAGGCCCGATCATCATCGGGCAGGCCGCAGAGTTCGACTACGCGGGCACGCAGGCCTGCAAATCTCTGCGCGAAGAGGGCGTCGAAGTTGTGCTGGTCAATTCGAATCCGGCGACGATCATGACCGACGAGGATGTTGCCGACCGGATCTATATCGAGCCGCTAACCGTGCCTGTACTGGAGCGGATCATCGACAAAGAGCGGCCTGACGGGATTCTCGGGACGCTTGGAGGTCAGACCGGCCTTAACCTCGCTGTAGAGCTCGAGAAGGCGGGCATCCTCGAGAAGTACGACGTCAAAGTCCTCGGCACGCCGATTCGCAGCATCGAGATGGCAGAGGACCGCGACCTGTTTCGGGAGCTGATGTCTCAACTCGATGAGCCGGTTCCTCCATCTGAAGCGGTTAGCACCGTCGAGGACGCGCTGACTGCTGCCGATCAGATCGGATATCCAGTTGTGGTGAGGCCTGCCTACACGCTCGGTGGAACAGGCGGAGGTGTCGCAACGGACGAAGCTCAGTTGCGTCGGATCGCACAGTCAGGAATATCGGCATCGCGGGTCGGCCAGGTGCTAATCGAGAAGTCGCTGCTCGGCTGGAAAGAGGTCGAGTACGAGGTGATGCGTGACGGCGCTGGCAATGTGATCACCATCTGCAATATGGAGAACCTGGACCCGATGGGCGTCCACACCGGCGACTCCATCGTGGTCGCGCCCAGCCAGACGCTGAATGACAAGGACTACCAACGACTCCGCACCGCATCGCTCAACATCATCACCGGCCTCGGCATCGAAGGCGGCTGCAATGTGCAGCTTGCGTACAGGCCCGGTGCAGACGTCGAGGCGACCCTGCCGCCAATAGACCACGACGGTCCGATGTACTACGTGATCGAGGTGAACCCGAGAGTCAGCCGCTCTTCGGCGCTCGCATCCAAGGCGACTGGATACCCGATTGCGAGGGTCGCCGCCAAGATCGCGCTCGGAAAAACCCTCGACGAGATACCGAACGCCGTGACGCAGAAAACGACCGCTGCGTTCGAGCCTGCGCTCGACTACTGCGTCGTGAAGATCCCGCGCTGGCCGTTCGACAAGTTCCCAACCGGTGACCGCACGCTGGGCACGCAGATGAAGGCGACCGGCGAGGTGATGGCGATTGACCGCAGCTTCGAATCGGCGCTGCAGAAGGCCGTGCGGTCGCTCGAAAACGGTCGTGGCTCGCTGCTATGGGAAGATCCAGCCTGGGCTGATAGCGGACCACCAGACCTGGTAGCGGATGATGACCGGCTGTGGAAGCTCATCACTACGATCCGGCGCGGCTCGTCCGCCGAGGATGTTTCGAGAAGGACCGGTGTCGACCCCTGGTTCACCCGTGCGCTC
This sequence comes from Dehalococcoidia bacterium, assembly GCA_028285005.1. Taxonomy (GTDB): domain Bacteria; phylum Chloroflexota; class Dehalococcoidia; order Lucifugimonadales; family Lucifugimonadaceae; genus JAJCYX01. The sequence continues at coordinate 7,174 of JANQQP010000001.1, forward strand.
GAACGAATTGTGGACATGGAACGGCGACTGCTGGCGGAAGATCTTACCCCCGGTCTTATGCGCTCCGCGAAACGCCTCGGCTTCCCCGATGCTCAGATCGCAACGCTGGCCGACCGCCTGCCGGAGCAGGTGCGCGAGCTGCGCAAGGAGTGGGGCATCACGCCGGTGTACAAGATGGTAGACACATGCGCCGGAGAGTTCGAGGCAGTGACGCCGTACTTCTATTCGACATATGAGCAGGAGAATGAAGCGGTCCCAGACGGAGCGGAGTCCGCCGTAGTGCTCGGCAGCGGCCCGATTCGCATCGGACAAGGGATCGAGTTCGACTACTGCTCCGTGCACGCAGCATGGGCGCTACAGGCCGCCGGTGTACAGGCCGTGATGATCAACTCGAATCCCGAGACAGTGTCGACCGACTTCGACACCTCAGACCGGCTGTATTTTGAACCGCTGGACGAGGAGAGCGTTCGAGACATCATCGAAAACGAAGGTGGCGCCGACGCAGACGACTCCCAGATTCCACCTTCGATGGTGCAGTTCGGTGGGCAGACAGCCATCAACCTGTCGCAGTCGCTGGGTGTCGCAGGACTGCCGGTGCTTGGCTCGGAGCCATCTGTGATCGATGCTGCGACAGACCGCGGCAAGTTTGACGAGATAACTTCCCGACATGGCCTGCCGCAGCCGCCCGGCGGTGTCGCGCGCAACGCTGAACAGGCGATGCAGATCGCATCGAACATCGGCTACCCGGTCCTCGTGCGGCCGTCGTACGTGCTCGGCGGCCGGGCGATGGAGATCGTTCAGAACTCGTCGGAGTTGATCAGGTTCTTCGAGACCGCGATGGAGGCCTCGCCAAACCAGACCGTGCTGGTCGACCGCTACCTGGAGGGCGTGGAAGTTGAGGTTGACGCGGTGTGCGACGGCGAAGAGGTGCTGATTCCCGGGATCATGCAGCACATCGAACGAGCAGGCGTGCATTCCGGCGACTCGATGGCCGTCTACCCGGCGCAGTCACTGACTGATGCCGAGGTCGACACGATCGTTGACTACACGCGCAGGGTAGGCAAGGCGCTGGGTGTGAAAGGGCTGATGAACATTCAGTTCGTCATCACCGGCGGCGGAGCGTATAGAGGATTCAATGGCCGCGGCGGCGCTGGCGCGAACGGCTCCGGCGAGCACGCTCCCGAGGTTTACATCATCGAGGTGAATCCTCGTTCGTCGCGAACGATACCGTTCATATCGAAGATCACTCGTGTGCCGATGGTCCGGTTGGCAGTCGACGTTATGCGAGGCAAGAGCCTGGTCGATGCGGCCGGTGAGCTTGGCCTGGAACCAGGCCTTGCGCCAAAGAGAAACCTGGTCGCCGTGAAGGCTCCGGTCTTCTCGATGTCGAAGCTCGCCGGTGTCGACACTTTCCTCGGACCGGAGATGAAGTCGACGGGCGAGGTGATGGGTATCGACGAGGACTTCAACAGCGCTGTAGCGAAGGCGCTGATCGCATCGAGCCTCGACCTCAGGCCTTCGAGCAACATCCTGCTCAGCGTCGCCGACGGGGACAAGGCGGATGCGCCTGACCTTGTGCGTGAGCTATCCGCTTCGGGCTTTGGCATCTACGCTACCTCCGGCACGGCGGCGATGGTGCGCGCGCTGGGCTTCGAAGTAACAGAGGTGGAGAAGCGGCTTGCAGGCGAGGGACCGACGGTTGTCGACATCATCGAAGACGGAACGGTCGCTGCCGTGGTCAACACCGTCACCGGTGATCGTCAAACTCTCCAGGATGGCTTCCACATCCGCCGGTCAGCAGCTGAGCAGCGCATCCCATGCTTCACATCACTGGACACAGCGCGTTGCGCAGTGGAGGCGCTGCACGGCGAGCAGCAGCAGTACAACATCCGCACGCTGGCGGAGTACCTGGAGCGGTAGGCGCCTACTCCGGCTTCTGCATCACCAGAAGCTCCCTGTGCTCGTTGGTGACTATGCCGTTCGGAGTGCCGAGCCTGTCGATGATCTCCAGCACAGTGGCGGCGTCTTGTTCGGCATCGAAATCGTGCGGGACCGGCACCGACTGCATCCAGAACAGCAGTGACGGAATGTCGCCGAAGACCATCGGCACGTCGTACGCCTCGTGGCGAAGCAGCCTGTAGTCGAACTCCGTCAGCACGTTAAGCGTTCCTGGCAGCATCACCTCGGCTGGCGGCGAGTAGGCCCGTTCGAGGCCGAACGTGGCGTAGACGGCTCGTGAGTCCTGGTTGCCAACCTGCTGCGTCATGAACACGCCGCCCGGCGCAAGTACACGATCAACTTCCTCCGGGAACAGTGGAGCATGGCGGTTGATGACGAGATGAAATGTGCCGCCCGGCGCTGGTACTGCATGCGCTGATGCCCGCGTGAAATGCACCCGCATACGAAGCTTCATTGGCAGCGAGAGCCGAGCGCGGTCGACGCGCGATTTCGAAACGTCCACGCCAATACCGCGCCTGTACCGGTCCGCCAGTGATGCCAGCACGCGTCCATCACCACAACCCATATCCAGCACAGACTCCTTACCAGTAAGAAGCTCTCTGGAGACATCCTCTAACTGCCATGGTGTTGGCGCTTTTCGAATGTTCAGTCTGAGCAGGTCCCAGCCGCGCCAGCCTGCTGTCGCTTCAGCAAGCTCTTTGATCTGTTCGGCGGAGTAGCGCGTCGCCTGTGTCATGGGAAGCCACGAATTCTGGTGCGCAGCATTGTCTGCAACTGGCGTAACATCCGGCAGCGATTCTCACACCGTCACTCAGAAAAGAGGTTCACGATGTCACACCCGCTGTTCAGCCTGGAGGGCAAAGTAGCGCTCGTATCCGGCGCCGCCAGCGGCATGGGGCGGCAGATGGCGATCGGCTTCGCCGAGGCTGGCGCTGATGTGATGCTGCTGGACATCAACCTGCCCGGAGCTGAAGAGACGGCCGGCGACATCGAGAAGCTCGGAGGGAAGGCGATTGCGGTTGAGTGCAACGTTTCTGACGTCGAGAAAATCAGAGAGACCTTCGTGCTGCTTGACCGTGAGTTAGGCAAGGTCGATGTGGTTGGAAATGTGGCGGGTGAGGGGAAGATGGGCGCGCCGGAAGAGATGCCAGTAGAAGAGGTGCAGCAGGTCTTTCAGAACCTCGTATTTGGTCGCTTCACCATGTGCCAGGAGGCCGGGCGCCGGATGCTGGAGCAGGGCAAGGGAAGCATCATCAACTTTGGCTCGATCGGGGGATGGAACTCGCTCGGGCGCGGCCACATGCCGTACGGGATGTCGATGGCCGCCGTGATACAGATGACCCGAGAGCTGAGCACCCAGTGGGCGTCGCGAGGTGTGCGGGTGAACTGCATCCTTCCGGCGCAGGTCTGGAACGAGAATCTGCGCAGTCGCGTGAAGGCGACACCGGAGGTTGAGGACACCTTCATCAGCGGGATACCTATGAAGCGTCTTGGGAATCCAGAAGAGATCAAGGGGCCAGCGATCTTTCTCGCGTCCGATGCTTCGTCTTTCGTGACAGGCATGGCTTTGCCGATGGACGGCGGCAACCTTGCGATGAATGCCGGCGGCACCTATCCGGGGAGCCCGCGAGCCAGCGGTTAGTTTCCGATGTGAGCTGTTGGCCGGACGAGCGCCCCGGGGCACCGAGCATTCGCCCGGCCAACAACGATCTGCGCCGTGAGGTCTACGGTCTCGACGGCGCGGTTCAATCGCATCAGCTACCAACAGCGATTCGTTCGTAGGAATTCCGTGGTGGTACGAGCTGGAGATGTGAAGTTTGTTGGCTCGCGGAGGTCGCGACCGGGTTTCGCCTGGCGCTTCGTAAGCTGCCGATGAACGAGACGCGAACACTGCTACCGAGTAGTCGTGATCTTCGCACCGCTGTGTGGAGCTCGGCTGCAGAGCCGATCCTATCTTCGATGAGCGATGTCACGGTGGCTATGTGCGAGACCGTGATGTCGGGACCGGACTCAATGAGCACGACTGCGCGTTCGAACAACCTTGAGCCGGGGGTGATTACGGTTTCGGCGAGTGCTGAGTCAAGGCTGGCTCGCGCTGCTTCGGCCGCGCCCATGTGCCCTACACCTGCCGCTGACCCGAACACCGCAGCAGTACCGCTGCTCAAGACTGCTCTCAAGTCCCCCGAGTTCGCTTCGCACCTGTCAGGTGCCGAGTTCACTATGGTCGAGATTGCTGTAGTCAGACTGGCGATGTAGTTGCGGTCGGCGTCGAAGAGCCTGTGAAGCGCCAGGCTGCTACTTGCTGAGCGAGAGTCGATCGAACCGTGGCCTGTCCTCACAACTTCCACGACAGCATCACTCGTCTCGGTGAGCCGACCGAGCGTGTCAGAAGCCGCAAGGTGAGTGGCGATTGGCTCGAACTCCAGGGGGGCGATGGGCACCGCAACAACGAGCTTGCCCGAACGCTTGAGCGCATCGCAGATGACTGGCGATGCGCCTGAGCCTGTGCCGCCGGTGAGACCGGCGATCACGATCACACACTCGGCTGCCGAGGTGAGCTCGGATAACACTTCGAGCTGGTCCTTCGCCGCCATCGCAACTGCTCTAGTGTCGCCGCCTGAGCCGAAGCCATGAAGAGTCGCTGCGCCGAGCAGGATCTTGCGATCGCCCCGAGACCCTTCAAGTGACAGGGCGTCAGTGTCGATGCAGGTGACACCGACGCCGCTGATCTTCCTCTGCCAGATCGTTGAAGCAGCCCGGCAACCGGCGTCACCGATGCCGATCACGTGCACTGACTTGTGCTGTCGTTGATCGGTAAATAACGCGGTCTGTGCAGTCTCGTTCTTCATCTCGTTTTTCTCCTGATCCAGTTCCTGTTCTGACTCGCTGGAGGGCCTGGGAAACATTTGTTCTGTCAGGGAAAAATAGCACGTGTGTTCTAAGAAATCACGCGAAGATGTCGCGGTTTTCGAACAATTGTGCGAAAAAGATTCGCGAGAATTCCAGGACACCTGAAGACCAAGAGCAGCACTCGATGACAGCAACCATCAAGCGTCGAAGCGAAACCGATCTCACATATGAACTGAAGTGGACGGCCTGGCACTGGCTGTACGAACAGGCTGGATGCCGTGTCGTCGGGTTTGAGGTGCGACTGGAGGGACCGTCTGGACGAGTTGCCGATGTTGTTGGCGTGGATAAATCGAACCGCGTGTACCTGGTTGAGGTGAAGGCGTCGAGATCTGATCTACTGAAGGACGATCACACCGCCAGGGACCGGAAACGATTGCGGGAGGACTCGGTGGGCCTGGCCGAGGCGGCAGCATTCGCATCGGAATTGGCGGGCATCTCAGCGGACGACCACGCTGCTGCGTCCCTGATAGCTGAGTCACGAGACTCAGCGGTTGCTCGACGCGATGCGGCCGACCGGAGGTTGTCGGTCTTCAGTACCAAGTTCAATGACCCCGCGTACCTGCGAGCAGCTGACTTTCACTACATCATGGCGCCGCACGGGCTGGTCTGGCCCGGCGATCTGCCGCCGTTCTGGGGCCTGCTCAACGACCGGGCCGAAGTGTTGGCCGAGGCCCCGCCGAAACAGGTGCGACGTGTCACGGCGCATGTGTTGCGGGCGATTGGCAGGGCTAACACACGCGATCTGATGAAGGCATGCGGAGAGCAGCCGTCAAAGCCCGCGGCCTCGCTCGAGCCGGCGCCTACGAATTGATCTCCCCGCTCTGACCAGATGAACCGCCGATGGCGACTCCAGACCCGGGCTGACCAAATTCCAGTTCCGTCCGAGTCAGAGTCGGCGTGAAGTCGTCGTTCGGATCAATGTCGTAGATCGCGAAGCTCCAGCCGCCATCACCGCCAGATCCCGGGTCGCCAGCGGTTTCCAGGAGGAACGAACAGCAGCCGCCAGAGCCACCGGTACTTCCGCCATCACCGCCCGGAGATCCGCCAAGACCGGCTGCGCCTCCGATGCCGCCGTTGCCGCCATCCCCGGTCGAAACAACGGTGTCGATTATCGCCGGTCCGACGTTCGGTCCTGTGACGATGCCGTAGGAGGGACCGCCCGCTCCGCCGCCGCCCTGGCCGCCGATGCCACCAGCGCCACCTCCACCACCTTCACCGCCATCACCGCTGCGTCCGATGTCACAGCCGAGGAAGGAACACTGGGGTCCTCCGCCGACACCGCCGCCCTTGCCGTCGCCACCCGTACCACCTGCTCCACCTCTGCCGGCCGCACCACCATTTGCGGCGATGATGACGTTATCTCTCAACATAGATGAGACCGGTGCGTAGAGCAGCACGCCTATGCTGGCGCCGCCGCCCTGTCCACCGCCGCCACCGATACCACCGGCGCCGCCACCACCGCCGCCGCCACCACCACCACCGGTGAGCCCAACTCCTCCAGCGCCACCACCTCCGCCGCCACCGCCGCCGCCATTGCCGCCGTTACCACCCTTCCTCCCGTCCGCAGTCTCAAATAATCCGTCCGCGTCGAACCCACCGGCGCCTGCT
>JANQQP010000006.1 GCA_028285005.1 Dehalococcoidia bacterium
CCCCTAGGGGCTACCAATCTGGTAGCAAGACCGCCGTTCCGCAAGTTCGGGGCGGCGGTCTTTTTTTTTGCCGAATGATTCTGCATTCGCAGGCCGGGAATGTGATGTTTGCCTTTCCAGTGCTGAACTGAGAGTTACTATCGAAGGTATGCGAATAGCAGCAATACTAGGCTGGCGGAACCGATGATGGGTAGCGGTGGCGGTAGAGGTGGGTTCAACCGGCCACTGCCGAGTGCACCGGCCAGGAAACTGCGTCGCGGCACACTCCGGCGGGTTGTTCAGCTCTACCGGCCGTACAGGTGGCAACTGACGGTTGTCGTTGCGCTCGTGCTCGTAACGGCGGTCCTGAACGTCGTAACTCCCTTGCTGTTGCGGCAGGTGATTGATGGCGCGCTCGTGGAACGAGACCGTGCCGAGCTAATCTGGCTGACGGTCGGCATGATGCTGGTCGCAGCTGGCGCTGGCGGGTTCAACTTGGTGCAGGCCTACCTGAACACCGGCGTCGGGCTCAGCGTCATGCGTGACCTGCGCATACGCGTGTACTCGCACCTTCAGAAGCTCTCGCTTTCGTTCTTCACACGGACACGAACAGGCGACATCCAGTCCAGAGTGTCCAACGACGTTGCATCAACCGAGCTCGTGCTCACCGACACGATCAGCAACTCCGTCTCAAACACTGCCATCGTGCTGGCGTCGGTAGTGGCGATGCTGCTCATCTCCTGGGAACTTTCACTGGTCGCGCTGGCGATGGTGCCGATCTTCGTCTTCTTCACTGTGCGCGTTGGCCGTAAGCGACGACGACTCACCGGTGAGTCTCAAAGAGCGCTCGCAGAGCTAACAGCGCGCACTGGTGAAACGCTGTCGGTGTCTGGCGTGATGCTGGCGAAGACATACGGCCGGGAGAAGGAGCAGCTTGAGCGGTTCGAGGATGACAACGTCCGGCTGACGCGACTTTCGATCAGGCAGCAGATGACGGGGCGCAGCTTTTTCGTGATTGTTCAGACCTTCTTCACTATGGCGCCGGCGCTGATCTGGCTGATCGGCGGACTGATACTGCTGGACTCACCGGTCGGTGAGTCGCGCGTTTCGCTGGGAGACATGGTGGCGTTCACAGCTATCCAGACCCGCCTGCTATTCCCGCTGTCTGGACTGCTTAATCGCGGTGTGGATGTGACGAGCTCGCTGGCGGTGTTCGATCGAATATTCGAGTACCTGGACATGGAGCCGCGGATAACGGACCCGGCACAGCCCATCGAGATACCGTTGGAGCGCGTTCGTGGAGATATCCAGTTCGATGAGGTCACATTCAGGTACTCGGAGTCTGACCGAGCGCCGGTGGTCACCGCGTTCAACAACGGTACCGAGCCGGCGCGGGAACAATCTGAGCCGGTTGGCGATGGAGCGGAGGAACCCGAGCACGAGTCATTGGACGAGGCGTTCAAGCTGGGGCCTGTCTCGTTCGAGGCACGACCGGGAACGCTGACTGCGCTCGTGGGGCCAAGTGGATCTGGCAAGACGACTGCCGGCTATCTGCTCTCGCGGCTTTACGATCCTATCTCGGGTTCAATCAAGATTGATGGCGTTGACATACGAGAGTTCCGACAGCGTGATCTGGCCCGGATGATCGGTGTGGTTACGCAGGAGACGTTCTTGCTGCACACGTCGGTGCGGGAGAACTTGCGATACGGCAAGCCGGACGCGACTGACGACGAGTTGATCGCGGCGGCGCAGGCTGCGCAGATTCATGACCTGATTGCCGCCATGCCGAACGGATACGACACGGTCGTGGGCGAACGCGGATACCGGCTTTCGGGAGGCGAGCGTCAGAGAATCGCCATTGCAAGAGTGATGTTGAAGGACCCACGGATCCTGCTTCTCGACGAGGCGACCAGTTCGCTAGACACGCTGTCTGAGCGGCTAATCCAGCAGGCGCTGTCGAAGCTCATGGCCGGTCGCACGACCGTTGCCATTGCGCACCGGTTGTCTACTGTGATCGCTGCACAGCAGATACTCGTGATGCGCAATGGAATGCTCGTGGAGCGAGGAACGCATGATGAGCTTCTCTCGTCTTCCGATCTCTACAAACGGCTGTACGAGGAGCAGTTCATCTCGTTGCCGTCACTGCGTGCGATCACCTGATCGATGTTGTCATAGGAGCAGGCGGCACTTAACCTGCTGCGATGCCTAAACCGCTTCGTCCGATCATGCTTGTCCGGCCGCCCAACGCGATCCTCAATGAGGAATCGTTCTGGGACGAACTCGCGGCTGCCGGAATTCGAGAGGTGGCTCTCCAGTGGCTGTGCCTTCTCGATGACCAGGGACCGGACGCTGGCAATCCGTATCCACAGCCAGAAGACACTCACCCGAGGGGACTGGCGGCTGTCGGTGGCGAGCGAGTTAAGCGGGTCCCAACAGCGGCATATGCGCCGAATCAAGAGCTGTATGAAGGACTGAACTGGTCGCCGCCTGAGATGCCGGATCGCATGCAGCCTCAACAGGATGAGCTTCGCGAAGCCCTGCGGCTCGGCGTGAGCAAAGGCTTCAAGCTCTACACGACTGACGACAAGGGTTACTTCCTGCACGGGAGCTTCGGCACCGGCCGGTTAAATGAAGAAGCAGCTCGCAGAACTCCAAGTGTGACGGACGCTGACGGTCCGGCCATGACGGTAGCTCGGGCTAGAGACACGTTGGCGAACTTTCCTGAGATTTCCGGCTTGCTTCTGGATGGTCCGGACTTCAAGTGGGAGATCAAGCCCGGTCACAGAGATGACATGTGGGTCGAGCCGATCGACACGCCTGCGAACCGGGAGTTTGCGGCGAAGAATGGTCTCGACTTCGAAAAAGTGCTCGACGGACGTTCGCAATTCCGCAAGTTCCTGGCCTCGTTCTCGCCCGACTCAGCGCGTAGCTTCATCAATGAGCGGCACGGTGCGCTGGCAGACCACACCTGGTGGTCGCAGCATCCCGATTTCGCTCCGTGGTATCGCTTCAAGCAAGAGGCGGTTGAGTGGAGCGTTAGTAGCTCGTACAACGGGATCAAGTCGCATCTGCCGGACCTGCTCGTCGGCAACTCGTCACGGCTGCCGTTCGCCGCGACGTTGACGGGACACAACCCGGCCCGAAAGCAGGGCTACATCGACTTCCAGATGCCGAAGGAGTACTGGTGGGCGGAAGGAGTAGCTGGCTTTAGAGGCACGGTGGTGAACTGGGTTGAGACGCTTGTGGATTGGAACCCTGGGCTCGATGAGGAATTGGCATCTGAGCTGTTCAGCGCAATGTTCGACTATCCGATACCGTCCGACTATCCGGTCTCGAGTTACAGCGACGAGGCGACAGACGAGTGGTTTGCGACCTCCGTCCGAGACCAGACCCAGAAGATGCTCAGAGACAGCGGTGATGCCGAGCGCTTCGTGCCATGGGTCGGGCTGGAACACTTTGGCAGCAAGTGGCTAACACCGTCTGAACTGGACAGGCTGCTCGGCGAGATGAGGACATCGGGCGCCACGCGCTACTGTTACTTCGTCTACAACTCGCTGGGGCCCGAGTACTGGGACGTTATCCGAAAGCACTCGGCAGAGTAGCGATCAGCGGCACCATGCGCCGTCATCGAACCAGTCGCCCTGGGTGAAGATGTAGGTCTGGCCTATCTCTTCGGTGCGCACAAAGAATCCATCCTGGAAAGCATCCCAGCGGACTCGAATGCGGTCGGGCGATCTCACGAACGGTTCGACATTCCTGGCCTCAAATCCCTCGACTGAGTATCCGTCCCTGGCGAACTGCGCAATGGCATCTTCGATGTAACGGGCGCGGTCGCGGGCAGCTCTGAACTGCGGAGTACAGGATTCGTAGACCTGGCTCCAATCGTTTTGCCTGATGGCCGCGACCTGCGCGGTGAATACCTCGCTGACACGCGCCTTGGCGATCTCTTCAGCGATCGGAGTTGGAGTCGAGTCGATCACGCGTGTCGGCCGCAATGTGGGCGTTCCGAGCGTTTCGTCACCACAGGCGCCGATCACGACCATGATGACCAGCAGGCCGACAGCGATAGCCGAAGACCTGTTTGTTTTCGCGAGTTTGAGCAATCGAGATAGTTGTTTCGTAGCGGTAGTTGATGCCCCGGCCGCTACGCCGTGCTTGTGACGTGCGATCAGCCTTAATAGGTGATACGCATGGAGGCGTGATCGGATTCAGTATTTCGTGTGCTAGTCCGGCTGCTTCATGGCGTTGATGAAATCTTCGGTCGGTATCGCCGGATAGGTCTGCGTCTCGATAGTCCCGCGCGCGCCAAGCTCTATCGCAAGACGATGCATGGCTTCGTTGCTCGGAGCTTTGATGATCGTGACGAAGTCATACATTCCCATCAGCGCATACTGAGCAACCACCGAGCAGCCGCGTTGTTCCACCTCGTGGTTCACCTCGAGAATGCGCTCAGGATGATCCTTGACCCTGTCGCGGCCTCGCTCAGTGAGCCTCGACAGCATCATGTAAACCGGCATTTCGTCATCGTCATCGCCAAAGCCGGCGGGCAACGGCTCAGTCTCGATGACGGCTTCGGCGCCGCCCTCGAACCTTTCCCACGGGTCTCTGCTGCCACCGGGTGGTTCAATAGTCATGTTCAACTCCTGTTCGACAGTGGACAGTGTTGAGATGCAGCAGGCCGATGATATCTGTAATTGGCCCAGAGATGGCCGGTCAGTCGGCTGTTGCTACTCCATCTTCGAGCCAACGAACCTGGAGATAGCGCGAGCTGTCGGATCCGTCCGGACATTGACGATGCTCGGTTTCCCGGACGCAAATGCCCGCTCGAGAGCCGGTCGAATCTCCTTCGGTTCGTCGACCGACTCGCCGTGACCGCCCATTGCCTCCGCAATCTCGTCGAATCGAGTCCAACCCAGCTCGCGTCCGGGCTTTCGGATGCCTTCGACTCGCGCTGTCCAGCCTTCGTTGTTGGAGACGACGATGGTGATTGGCAGGTTGAAGCGGACAGCTGTGTCGAAGTCCTGGATGTTCATGCCGAGCGATCCGTCGCCATGTAGCGCGACCACCTGCTTGTCTGGCTTCGCGAGCTTCGCTCCAATGGCGTACGGCAGTCCAACTCCCATGCAGCCGGTCGGCCCGGAGTTCAGACGGTGTCCGGGTTCATAGGTAGGAATGGACTGGCGCCCGTAGTGAAGAATCTCATTGCCATCCACGGCGAGGATGGCGTCGCGGTCCATGACTTCTCGCAGCTCTTTGCAGAGCCTGAGCGGATGAATCGGGACGTTCTCTGAGTCCTCAAGCGGCGCTACTCGCTCTCGGCGTTCGGCGTCAGCGTCTCGCAGATGAGTCACCCAGTCGCTGTCTGCGCGGGTCTTGAAGCCGACACGTGAGACCTCAGCGTTGAGCTGTGAGAGCACAGCTTTGGCGTCGCCGACGATGCCGACGTCGATGCTGCGGTTGTGTCCGAGCTCCTGCTCATGGATATCGATCTGCACCAGCTTCGCTTCGGAGCCGAGGCGGTTTCCGAATGTCATGATCCAGTTGAAACGCGTGCCCACAACGATGATCAGGTCCGCTTCACGCAGCGCGGTCGAGCGCGCGGCCGGGAAGGAAAGAGGATGGTCCTCGGGAATCAGGCCGCGAGAAATCGGCGCTGTGTAGAAGGGCATGCCGGTGCGGTCGACGAACTCACGCATCTCTTCCCATGCCTGCGACCACCACACTCCGCCGCCCGCGAGCAGCATCGGTCTCGATGACTCACGGATCAACTTCACCGTCTCGCGAACCAGGTCCTGGTCACCGGCAGGGCGAGCACGCTGAACCGCACGCGACGGCACTCGGGCATCAGATTCCTCGACCTCTCCGTAGAGCACATCCTCGTTGCAGTCGACGTAGACAGGTCCGGGTCTGCCGGTCGTTGCGATTCGGAAAGCGGTCGAGATGTGCTCCGGGTAGCGGGCCGGGTCCGTGGGCCGCATCACCGCTTTGCTGATCGGCTCGAAGATGCCGACCTGGTCGACCTCCTGGAAACCGTCGCGGCCGAAGTCGGAGATCGGTCCCGCGCCACCGAGCGTGACCATTGGCGCGCAGTCGATGAATGCGTTGTACTGGCCTGTGAGCAGGTTCAGCGTGCCGGGACCAGAAGCTGCAGTTGTCACACCGGGCTTTCCGGTGACACGGGCATACGCGTGCGCTGCCATCGCTGCGGCTTGCTCGTGGCGGAAGTCGACCGCCTTGATGCCCATATCCTCGGAGTTGTTGATGATCTCGTAGTTGGGACCGCCCATCAGGAAGAAGATGTGATCGACGTCCTCTTCCTTGAGGGTGCGTGCAACGAGGTAGCTTCCATCTACTTTTACCATGTGATCTTCCGTGTTGACTGGGCGGCGGCGTGCCGAGACTGATGAGCGGGATGTGGGTTGCGGCCCGTGACCGAGCGTGAGCGATCATACAGGTTGATCACTTGCCAGTGCTCGGACCGGCATCGTTTGGCCTAACGATTTCTCAGCCAGTGCCGGTGCCTGCCCTCGACGGGCTGACGAAGCCGGTCCGTTGATGCGGTCGCGGGCTCGGTGCCGGCCAGCTTTGCGGCCTCGGTTGCCAGCAAGACTCCACCCGCGAAATCGTCCAGTGAGATGTACTCGGCCTCGATGGTGTTGCCCTGCCCCGCGTTGTGCCAGGCTCCAAGCGGATATGCCATACCGGTCACCAGGTATCCATGGGCTGAGAAGGCACTCGCCTCGCAACCGCCAGCGCCCATCAGCTGTCGCTGGCATCTGAAGTCGGGATCCTCGGACAGGAGCTTCGAACGTGCGTTGACGAGATACGCTTCGGCCGCGTTGTCGAACGTGGTGGCGCGGTCTCCGGTTCGGATCACCGGGCCATCGCCCTGCATCGCGCCCGGAAGGGCGAGACTTGTCTCCACCGAGACGACGATCGTGTCACGCGGCAGGAGCGAATCTTCTGCAGCCAGGAGCGCGCCGATAAGCCCGACTTCCTCGGCGCGTGTAAAGAGGCCGTAGACAGTGCCAGGCGATTCGAACTCGGTTGCTGCGGCCATGACCGCGGTGATAGTTGCGCAACCGGCGAGATCGTCGGCAGCTCGCATGCGAATCTGCCCATCTCCGAGATCGAAGTCCGGCAGGTCGAAGACCACGGGCAACGGCAGGTCAGGTAATGGTTCATCGAACTGCATCGTTACAGATCGCTCTTCTGCGCCTTCGGCGGCACCGACAATCTCGCCCTTGATGCGCTCAGCTCGATATCTGCCAAGGTCCGTTTCATTCCTGTCCGGCACCACAGCTATGACCGGAGCGTTCGACTGCTCGGCCCACGGCGGAACACCACCTAGAACGCGGGCAGTGACACGATCGCCTTCCTGAGCAACAGCCTCGAAACCTGGATGGTCCATATGGGCGACGAACGCCAGTCCCGGCGCGCCGGGCTCAGACCCCGGACGAGATACGAGGACATTGCCCCAGACATCCGTCTGGACGTCGAGGCCGAGCGATTCGCAGCGCGATGTCAGGAAGGCTGCGGCCGCGTCTTCGTAGTAGGAGGTTGCCGGCAGCCGTCCCAGCTGACTCAGCGTCGTGAGCGCGATCTCTCGTAGTTCAGAGTTGTTCATCAGGTCCTATCGCTGCGGTCTAGATTGCGATGCCGGTGATGTAGTAGCCGGAACCTCCGATGACATCGGAAGGATACCGCCGAGTGCCGGACTCGAACCCGGCCTCTCGCATGGTAAGCAACCACGTCTCCAGCGGGAATATGCCGTGCCTGTGCCGGTCTTCTTCGACTCTCACCGAGCCGTCCGGCTGCGTGATGAAGAAGTTGAAGATCAGTTCGATCTCGGTGTCAGATGGATCCGGGTCGTGCACGTATTCAGCGTAGGAGAGATCTGACGCCTTACCGAGCTTGCATGAAAGGTTCGGCACTGGAGTGATCCCCTGTAGCCAGTCGGGCCCAGCGATGAACACTCCGCCGGGGCTGAGGTGAGCACGTGCCGTTTCGAAGGTTCTCCGCAGGTCATCCTGCGTAAGCATGTAAGAGATTGCATCGAGGATCACCACGGCGTCGAACTCCTGCTCCAGACGCAGGTCTCGCATGTCACCGACGATGTGCTGGACTGAGGGATTGACGGCGCGTGAAATCTCCAACATTTCGGCCGACAGATCGGTTGCCACAGCGTCCATGAAGTCGGTCAAATGCGACAAACTGTTGCCGCCACCGACACCCATCTCCAGGACCTTCGGCCTGTAAGCATCAGGACCATCAGGCAGCATGTCGAACAGCGCCTCGCGGAGTTCCGCCGCTTCTTCGGCGTAGTCTTCGGGCGCGCTGATCTGCTGCCACAGATGGGCGAACTCGTTGTACATCCGGTAACTGGGAGAATCGTCGCTCATCCGAGCAAGTGTACGCCGGGGTGCGAGCGGAACTGGAGAACCCTCCGAGCGGACAGTTGTTGGATAGAATGCCAGCGGTTTCGATCGAGAGATCGTGCGAGTCCTGCACACCGACCGCGAGCGCATCGAAGGGACACTGCGAATATGCCGAACGTGCTTGTTTTTTCAGGGCCAGCGTTGCCGTTGCTCGACATGGCGAATGAGATGAAGCCGGATGGCTGGAACCTCAATATCGTCACACCTGACAGCACCGAGGCTGACGTGGAAGCGGGAGCGGCGGAGGCTGACTTTGCGCTGGTTTTCGGGCATGGCGTTTCTGACGCTGCGCTGCGGGCCGGCAAGAACCTCAAGCTGGTGCAGCTCTGCTCGGCAGGGTTTGACGGTGTGAACACCGTTCTCGCTGGAGAGCTAGGAATCCCGGTGGCCAACAACGGCGGAGCTAATGCCATTCCGGTCGCCGAGTACGCGCTGACGTTGATGCTGAGCACGCTCCGGCACGCGGTGATCGCGGACCAGGACACTCGGTCTGGCGATTGGATGCGGCCAGACTTAGATGGCCGCGATACGTGGGAGCTGTTTGGCAAGACGGTTGGGATTGTTGGCGCGGGAAGAATCGGCTCGACAGTCGCCCAGCTCCTGCGCGGCTTTGAGACAAACACACTCTACGCAGACCCGGTTCAGAGCGAGCGAGCAGAAGGCTTCGGTGCGAAGCGGGTTGAGCTTGACGAGCTTCTGAGCGAGTCGGACATTGTCACTCTGCACACTCCGCTTGATGACGGCACACGTGGCTTGATCGGTCGTAGAGAACTCGGGCTAATGAAGCCTTCGGCCATTCTCATCAACACCTGTCGCGGGCCTGTGGTCAACGAAACCGAACTGATCGACGCGTTGCGCGCCAAAGAAATCTGGGCCGCCGGGCTTGATGTGTTCGAGCAGGAGCCCGTTGACCCCGATAACCCGCTGCTGACGATGGAGAATGTGGTTGTCGGGCCGCATGTTGCAGGCAAGAGCCAGGAAAGCTATCCGAGGCGTGTAAGGTTTGCGTTCAAGAACATGCAAAAGGTTTGGGACGGAGGCCAACCGGAGAGTTTGGTAGGCGTCTAGAACGACCTCTCGTCGTGACCGATGAGTTCGTATTTTCTGAAAGGAAGATGATGGCAGACAGCAACATTCGAGTCCTCTACCTGGGTCCGCGGCGCAACATCGCGCACAGCGGAGCGAATACCGAGCAGCAATCTCGCGCCGTGACAGATATCGGCGGAGAGTTCATCCGCTACGAGGGTGAGTCTGACGGGGAGCTGATCGAGGCTCTCAAGGACGCCGATGTCGCCATCAACCAGGGACATGGTTTCAAGCCCGAGTTCTTCCAGCACATGGGCAACAACGGCCGTTGCAAAGGACTCGTGTCGTTCGGCCATGGCTACGACGCCATGGACCTGCAATCTGCTGTCGACAACGGCGTGGTTCTTTCGAACACGGCTTCATTCGGCACGGAAGAGGTTTCGAACCACACGATCATGCTGCTGCTGGTGTGCTCACGAAAGTTCGTGCGGCACAACAACCTGACCAAGAGCGGGACGTGGACGCGCGAACATCTGCCGCCGATGGGCCACCTTTCGGACCAGACACTCGGGATAATCGGTCTCGGCAACATTGGCCGAGCCGTAGCAAGGAAGGCAAGAGCGTTCGGCCTGCACGTCATCGCCTACGACCCGTTCGTCTCCTCGTGGGATGCCAAAGAATACGGCGTTGAATCGGTTGCGACGCCGCTCGAACTCGCTCAGCGTTCCGACTACATCTCGCCGCACACCTACCTGACTGATGAGACACGGCACATGGTCGGCAAAGAGTTCATCGCTGCGATGAAGCCGACGGCCTATGTGATCAACTGCTCGCGCGGTCCTGTGATCGATGAGCAGGAGTTGATCAAGGCGCTGCAGGAGGGCCGCATCGCCGGAGCCGGGCTGGATGTGTTCGAGAAGGAGCCGGTCGATCCGGCGAATCCTCTCTTGCGGATGGAGAATGTGGCGGTCACGAACCACTACGCCTCTTACAGCGAGGTCGCCTGGGAGCGCGGCAATACGCAGCTTGGCGAGGAAGCGGTGCGGATTGCTATCGGCCAGTGGCCGATGTCACTGATCAATCCTGACGTGCGTTCGACCGTTCCGCCAAGGGCGTGGCCGAAGGAGTGGAAGGTGATCCTGGCGGAGGCTGGCAAGGGCTAGACGGCTCAGAACCCGAGTTCGCCAATGACGTCGGGGTTCCGGTGGGCACGTGGTCTAATGACGCCATGCTCAATTCGTTCCCGGACCCTTACGATGCCGACTACGTAGACGTCCGGACGCTGCCTGATGCCGAAGACGTTCCGGCGGAAGTCCTGGCGGCGTATGGTGTTGAAGGTGCATCGGTCACCCGCCTCACGACCGGATCATTCAACATTCACTTCAAAGTTGAATCTAGCCGCGGAGTTTTCGATCTTCGGCGCAGCAACCGGCCGATCAACCGCAGCAACCTGCTCTACGAGGCAGAGTTCCTGAGCCGCCTGCACGGCAAAGGCTTTACGGCCGCCCCGGACCCTGTAGCTACGCGTGACGGAGACCTGAATTTCTGGACCGGCGATAGCGGGTGGACGTTGTTCAACTGGGTGGAGGAGGCGTCGGGGCCTCCAAACCTGACCGTCACAGAAGGGCGCATCGATTCGGCGGCACAGACTCTGGCCGCTATCCACGAAGCCACAGCGGACTTCGAACCCAGGTCGCGGCGTGGAGACTGGCCGATCTTCTCTAAGCCAGAAGAGTGGGTTGCGAGGTGGGCGCATCGATCGGACACACTGGCACAGCACCTGGTTGACGAGGGCCATGTCGAAGACGGCGAGGACCTGCGTCGGCTGTCGAGTCTTGTGACGAAGCAGATTGCTGAGGTCGACTTCAGCCTGCTACAGAGATTTGGCTGTCACGGCGACTACCGTATGAAAAACGTCCGGTTTCAGGGCGACGATGTATCGACCGTATTCGATTTCGATATCGCAATGATGTCGACCCGGTTGTTCGACCTCGGCGGGGCCGTGACACGCTTCTCGCCGATGGCCGGAGGCACAAGCGCTCCGCAAGCTGACGTTGAGCCTGGTGCGAGATTGCTTAGTGTCTACGACCAATCTTTGCCACTCACAGACTATGAGTGGAAAGTGCTGCCGGTCTTTATCCGTTGGCGCCTGATCAGAGACGTCAACGCGTACTTTGACCGCTGGTGGCTTCCGGTCGCAGACACAGTCCGGTCGCTCTTCAACGGTGCTGCCAACGAGATGGTGGAGCGAGCCCGCCCGTAGCCGGCGGATCACCGGACGGTGATGACAGCGCGGTGAGTCGGAGTTAAGTTATCGCTCACGAATGCCAGCGAAGCCGTTCGCTCTCGGCAATTAGCGCGCCAAACTCAGACGCACAGAACAGGGCCAGAAAGTCCTGTGAGGAGATCCAGCTAGATGGCAACACAGAGAGTAGTTGTACTTGGCGGAGACGTTAACGACCCGCTTGAGCATGAGCGTGCCGAGATGGCTGACCTCGATGTCGAGTTTGTCCAGGTAGCGCCCGACAGTGAGGGTGAGGCGATGGAAGCGGTGAAAGACGCCGATGCCATCATGATGCGCGGCAACTGGGGAACGGAACAGGTGATCAAGGCAACCGATCACTGCCAGGTGCTGGCGGTCTATTCGCACGGCTTCAACCACATCGACGTCGACGCCTGCACAGACGAGGGGATCATTCTCACGAACGGCGCCGGGATGTGTGCAGAAGAGGTCTCGAACCAGGCCGTGACGATGATTCTCGCCCTGAACCGCCAGATCGTGCAGACAACGAACGACCTTCGGAACGGTATCTGGGATGGCTCACGAGCACGGCCGATCGGCGCGATCGACGAACAGACGCTCGGCGTCATTGGGTTCGGGAATATCGGCCGGCAGGTGGCACGCAAGCTCGGTCTTGGCTGGCGCATGGAGACGCTGGTGTACGACCCCTACACGGCGCCCTGGATAGTCAAAGAGTACGGTGTCGAGCAGGTGTTCGAGCTGAACGAGTTATTCGAACGTTCCGACTACATCTCGGTGCAGGTCCCGCTGAATAAAGAGACCTACCACATGATCGGCAAAGAGCAGTTCGATGTGATGAAGCCGTCCGCATTCTTTGTCAACGTCTGCCGCGGCTCGGTGGTGAACGAGCCGGAGCTGATCGAAGCGTTGCAGCAGGGAAAGATGCGCGGCGCTGGTCTCGATGTGTTTGAGCAGGAGCCGGCCGACCCGAACAACCCGTTGTTCCAGATGCACAACGTCATCACGGCTCCTCACCTTGCCGGCAACTCGGTCAGGGCGGCATGGTTGAACAGGCAGCGGGCTTCGCAGCAAGTGGCGGCAGTGCTGCGAGGGAATTGGCCGACCGCGGCTCAGAACCCTGAAGTTGCGTCCAAGCTGCCTGCCAAGAGCCGGATGCTGGCGTCAGCGGGCAAGGTCAATGGCTAACTGCCGATCAGTCAATTAGACGAAGAGAAGGCACCTGGATCCAGGTGCCTTCTTGTCTTTGTCCTCTAGATCGGTTTTGCCGCCGCATGCGCCAATCATCCGTCCGGTTGAGCCGAGCGGGTCATCGGTCGTCAGCCCTTCGCATAACCGCAGTGGGTGTTGGCTCGGATTCGACTCTATGCGAACGGACCCACAATCTCCTGTATGGGGAATTTCCGCAAACTGAAGAAGCGAACGGTGGCGACCGACATCGCCATTCTTGGAGCCGTACTAGTCATATTCGTTGCGGGCGTGTTTTTCGAATCCCGCCGATCTGGCAGGGAAGCTCCGCAGGTTGCGCCCGGAGTTGGCGCCGTCACATTCCCAACTCCAGGCGAACAGTCAGAAGCGGCGGACACTGACGACCCCGAATCGACGGCAATATCTGAACCAACCTCCACGTCGGAGCCCGAACCGACAGCCACTCCCACGATAGTGGTCCCCGCAGGAACGCCGGACCCTGAGTCGGTTGGCAAGACAGTCTTCCTGAACGTCGACGGTATTGAGAACGAGTCCGTAGTTGAGGGTGCGGACGTCACGTTGACCGGTACGACTACGCCGGACGCACTGCTGTCGGTCAATGGTGAGACGGTAGAGGTTGATCTAAACGGCACATTCGTTTTCGAACTTGAACTCGAACCAGGGCCGAACTTCGTAGAGATCGTGTCGAGCAACTTGAGGGGCCAGGAGACGACCCGCGTTATTAGCGTGGTTTCGATTCAGTAAGGACCACTCGATGATGAACAGCACATCGATTTCCCATTTCATTCCAGTACGAACTAACCACACAAGGGCGCTGTCCCTGCTGGCAGCGGTACTGGTCTCATTCGCCTTTATTGCCCTTCTTGCGCCTGCTGCAAAGGCAGACGACGATGATGATGACAGGCGCGGGCTCAGCGGCACAGTGATGTCTGTCGACTCCACCTCGCTGCGAGTCGCGGTCAGGTCTGGACTCAAGACAGTCTTCGTTGACGCTGACACAACTATCAGGCGCGGCAAAGAGAACATAGAACTTTCAGACGTGACTCCGGGTGACCGGATCTCGGCACAGCTCGAGCCGCTGATCATGGACCAGTTGCTTGCCACCAAGATCAAGGTACGAGGCAAGACAAACGTCAAGAAGATCGAGCATCTGACTGGTGTGGTCGTCGAGCGAACGGAACGCAGCTTCATGCTGACAGACCGGACCGGCCGGTCCGTCGAGGTGGAAGTCGACGATGATGAGGTGCCTGAGGTTGCTGATGTGGTTACGACTATCGTCGAGGCTGACCTGAGGACTGGAAGACGTGAGGCCAGGCAGGTCGACAAGGTTGAGAAGATTGTCGAGCGTCTCGAGAATTCACTTTCGAAGCAGTTCGACAAGGCTCGTGCCAACGTTGTGAAGAGGCTCATAGACGAGAGCGCCCGACAGCATCTGAACACGCTTAACCAGACTCTCGATGAGGTGGAAGCTGACACAAAGGTAAAGATCGAAGCGGCGCTGACGAAGTTCAGGACCGACTATGCCGCCGTTGCAGAGCGTGTTGGTAACGCACCACCTGAAGAGACATACACCGGGACCATTTCAGAAATCACCGGGTCGACGGCAACGATCAGCTCATCAACTGGAGCGGGTTCCAGGACCTTCACTGTTGTCGCCGAGACCCAGATCATCATCGATGGCGCAGGCACGGCCAGCACCGTTGACCTGTCGCCAGGACAGTCCGTAGCTGTGAGTTTCGTACCGGTTACGAATGGGGATCCGGTCGCTATCCGCATTGAGGTGCTACCGCCAGCGCTCCCGCCCGTCGTGGTGGACACCGTTGAAGATCTGAGTGATGGCGTGATCGAAGGTGACATCACTGTAGTTGAGACGGATCAGCCCTCTGACTCAACTGTCATCATTGTTGAGGAAAACGGAAGCGGAGACACGATCGGCGTAGAGGTGACCGATAGCACGACTGTCACTGTGGATGGCAGTTCGACCACGGCCGATCAACTGGCGGCCGATCAGACGGTTGAAGTGACGGTTGGAGACGACGGAATCACGGCTGAGACTGTCGTTGCTTCCAGCCAGCGTCCGCCTGAGCAGGAAGTCAACATATCAGGAGTTGTGTCGGCCACAGATCCCGACCGGCGCGTGATCGTCGTTACGCCTCCGGCCGGTGAGCCGGTTCGCCTTGAAGTACGCACCGACGCGGTTGTGACGATCAATGGAGTACCCGTTCCCTTGAGCGATGTTTCGGAACTGGACATCGTCCTGGACTCAAGCCGCCACACGGTTGAGTCACTGATGGTCACGAGACTGTCGATCGTCCGGCCGTCATCAAGCGGCCAGCAGACCTCTTCGACCGAGTCAAGCACACCGGACGCCACGCCAGGGCCGAGCGGCTCGGGCGACAGTACGACTCCAGAGTCAGTGACCACACAGCCGTTCTCGGTGACCGGATTCCTGAAGTCATTCGATGGCGACTTCATCGTGCTGGATGGCATGAGTCTGCCGAAGAGCTCTGGCTTCAGCCTGCCGGCGGGAGTGACTGCCGGATCACAGGTCAACCTGATGTTTACCGTTGCGGAGAACGGCGACGTGGTGTTGACGGGGATCCAGGCTCCGTAGTCTCGAATGATGCGTTCGCAGCGGCGGTTTTTGGTGCTATCTGGCACGCACCGCCGTTGCGGCAACCGCAGCATTGAGCCCGAGCCCTGAGTTGCGGGCTCAATGCCGTTCATTCGAATGCTCCCGGCGGTCTGGACAAAATGCGCTATCGTCTGACCGTAGTCTCAGTGATCGCGGCCGCTCTTGCGGCGGCCGGGCTTGTGTTCGCGCTAAGCCAGAACGACGACGGACCGTCGGAACGTTCGCAGCCAGAGTTGTTCTCGGAAGGACTGGGCCTGGTTGGCGCTTTCACCGCCACTGCCGAGGCCGGCGGAGCAGCCCTCGACCCCACGGCCATCGCGACACCAGGCGCCACATCCAGCGGACCTGATCCGGCTTCAACTTCGGAGCGGGACGATCAAGGCGCAGATGGCAATGCGACAAGCCCCGAGGGTGCGCAGCTTTCGACCGCCGTTTCCGCGGAAGGTGACCGAGTCACCATTGAACTCACTGGTGCAGCGCCGGGTGAGGCGTTCCAGGTCACTGTCGACGGTTCTCCAGTCGAAGCACCTGGAGCGACGGCCGACTCAAGTGGAACTGCAGTATTCGAGCTCAGCATCCCCGGCGGTTCGGGCAACTCGTTCGAGTTGGTTGTCACTGGACCGGAATTAGGCGCGAGATCGACTCGAATTGATCTGCCGGTTACGCAACCGGGCATCGTTGTGAATCCCGAGATGCCTGAGCCCGGCCAGTCGGTGACGATCGATGCCGATGGCTTTCAACCAGGCGAGAAGCTGACGATAACTTTCGGTGGTGAGGACCTGGCGAGCGGGATCGCGGGCCAGGATGGCAGCTTCAGCATGACTACTGGATTGCCTGATCTGCCGGTTCCCTCTAGTGGTATGGATGGGTTGCGGGTCGAAGGCGATCGGGGCTCGATGGCCACTACGGATTTCTCTGTGCCGGCGAACCCCAGTGCTGGCGGACCGCCCGAGTCAGTCGGTGGCGGGCAGAGTGCCACAGTCAGCGAAACCCCTGAACAAGAACCCGTCGTTGCAGATTCAATACCGTCCTGGATCTACATCGCCATTGGAGCCATAGCGGCGTGGCTGGCAATTCTCACACTGTGGGTTTATCGATTAGACCGGGACAGGGAATTCCAGTTCAAGTTCCTGCGGCGGGTAATCAGCGACCTCACTTCGAGTAGAGAGCCAGCGATCGAACCCACGGATGAAGATCGGTCATCGAGAGCGGACGGCGAAGACCAAGCGGCCTGACTCAGGCTAGCCACCACTTCGTCGCTAGGACTGGTCGCTCTCTCGCATAACCACTACTGATTCGCTAACCAGCTCTCGTAGCACCTTGATGTCCACGTCTGAAAGACGGTTGATGTAGAGGCAGGACTTCCCGGTCTTGTGCTTACCGAGTTTGGCCATCAGCTCGTCGTACCGATCGAACCCGGGCATGATGTAGATCGTTAGGTTTCTCTTGCGAGGTGAGAAGCCAGTTAAAAGCATCTCGCCACTGTGACCTGAGGCGTAGGTGTACTTGTACTTGCCGAAACCTACGATACTGTCGCCCCACATTGCGCCTTCTTCGCCCGTTATTTCAGACATCATCGATAGCAGGTGCTCGCAGTCCTGCCGCTTCTCTTCCGGCTCGACCGTTGCAATGAAGTCCGCCACGCTCGAATCGTTCTTCTTCGTCTTGAGTTCGTATGCCATTAATCCCTCGTTAAGTGAGATTCGTGTAGTAGTCCCGCCCTGCTCCGTGCAGGTCGAGCACCTCCCGGCGCTGCGAGTCTGAGTAGAACTTGCCCTTCTTACTGACCCATTCCATGGCTTCATCGATGCGGTCGACGAAGAATCTTGCCGATTGGGGCTGCGATGCCGGTGGTTTGCCTAAGCCTCTGACGTAGACGGGTGACGAGTGTGCCCAGATGGGCTGATTGAACGAGTCCCTGGCCGAACTGGCGACGCGCGCCGCTATCCAACCGTCGGTCTCGACCTCTATATCGGCTTCGAAGACACCTGCCGTTGAGTTCGCATCGTGACGCGCTGCTACCGCTCCGTTGACCACAAATTCGACGCGCTGGACCTCGTAGTGCGACTGCCACTCGGCGTGTGCATGAACGGTTGAGCCGGCAGTGATTTCGACCGTTTGACCGGGTGCAGCGCCGTTGATTGTTGTGTACAGCGCGGGTCCGTTGGTGATGAAGCTGTTGCCCTGCTTGATCGACTCCAGCCAACTTTCGTAGTTGAAATCCTGAACTCCCTGCGCATACACGCGGTTCGCTGAGGACACGAACCAGTCGGAGCCCGTGGAGGCCGGAAGCTGTATGCCGCAGTTCAGCATGTGGTACCAGAGGTCGTACTCAACGTCGTTCCAATAGGGATCGAACAGGTTCAAGGCATGCACCTTGCCGAGTGCGGCGGCAACTGGAGCCTCCATGCCCTGTCCGTTGTGGCACCAGATCACCAGACCACCCTGTGCGTTTGCGTCGTCGCAGACATATGAGATCGGCGGGTAGTCAGGCTTGAACGGGTCGACTAGCAGACCGCGTGAGACCGGTTCGACGATGTTGCGGATGTTGAGGAGCATCACGTGCCCGTAGCCGATCACGAACGGGCGGTCAGGGTCATGGTTGTGACGCGACTCTTCACCGGACTGGACGTGATGGTGAGTGTCTGTGAACTCGGTAAGGACACCGGGCGGATACTTGTTGGTTGCGTAGTCGAGATCCCAGCGCTTGAGCACCGAAACGGCGGTCATCCGAAGGTTCTCGACTCGAGAGTCGTAAGCCAGCCGGCGGTCCGGGTCGGTCTCCTTCTCGTCGTAGTGGATGTGGGTATTACCGGGATGCCAGCCGCGTTCCGGCAGGTCGCCCCAGCGCTCGAGTTGAATGTCGAGAGCGATATCCCCTGACTGCACAGTTCCAGCGGTGCCGCCTGATCCGACTTCCACAGTCCTACGCCATGGTGTGAACTCGGTGCCCCGTTCGACCAGGACCTGTGAGTAGCCGCGAGCAGCATCGACAGAGAACTGGCCGTCCGAGTAGAAGAATGGTTCGCCTGGGCCCTGCTTCCACATGGCATCGGCCGGAGCAATCTGCTCGCCTGTCGGTCCTATGACCTGCACTCTGGCCTGCACCAGTTCACCGGTCTGAGCGTCTCGTATTTCACCTGTGATCTTCGGCATGCCTGCGCCTTGCTGATTGGTTTGGCGCAGTTTAATACGGCGAGTTGGCGGCCGTGATATCAGGCGCCGAACGCGCGAGCTATGAGCACACCAACACCGACGATGGCGACGTAGCCAATGAACGGCCTGAACGACCGGGTCCTGAGCACTCGCATGAGCCACGCAATCGCAAGGTAGCCGGTGACGAACGAGATCGCTGCTCCGAGCAGGATCAGACCCCACTGGCGATCGCCCAATCCTTCGTTAGAGATCACGTCCGCAAGAAGAAACAGGCCTGAGCCGCCGATGGCCGGAACTGCGAGGAGAAATGAGAGTCGAGCTGCGGCGTCACGGGTGAGGTTGCCCATCATGGCGCCCGCCATCGTAGAACCTGCGCGAGAAATGCCGGGAAGGACCGCGGCCGCCTGGAAGAAACCGGCTATTGTCGTGTCTCTGGCGCTGGCCGAGGCAAGTCGCTTGGTGCGTGCGCCGATCACCTCCGCCAGCGTCAGCAGAACTGCGGTTGCGATAAGCGAGATAGCGACCGCTTCAGGCTTGCGGAGGCTTGATTCGAGCTCGTCACGCAGCAGCAGTCCGACAATGGCGATAGGAATGCTCGCTGTCACAACAAGCGCCAGGAGCCTTCGAGCCGGGATGCTTGGAGTTGTCTCTCCATCTTCCAGCAGGAAGACCGAGCCGCCGTTGAAGCAGCCGCGCACCAGCGTGATCCATGTCTTCCGGAAGTAGATGAGGACCGCGAGCAGAGTGCCCAGGTGGACTGCAGCGTCGTACACGAGCCCCTGGTCAGGCCAGTTGAAGATCCACGAGCTGAGGACCAGGTGACCGGAACTGCTTACAGGCAGGAATTCGGTAATTCCCTGGACGATGGCCAGGACGATTGCCTGCTCTAAAGACATCGATCTAGTCGCCTCAACTCATCCGGATCTTCCGGCCTGAAAGTGTCACCACGCAACAATGACCCGTAACGCAGGCACACGCCGATCGCGATCGGTCCGTCTCAGTCCGATCACAGGGCACGTCAACCTCAACCTATGGGCTCATTGTGCTGTGGTGGGTTTCGGTTGTGGATGCGGTACAGCACCAAGAATTCACGAATACAATGCCGCTGGCCTGTTGAAATGCAGGCCAGTTGACGACCCTCAGACTGGCTCTATCAACTCGATCTACTGCTTACGAATGGAAAGCTGAATGGTCAGGAACACCCCGACGATCACGAGCATCGAAACGCTGAGAAACCCCGAATATCCCCGCATCGTCTGGGTGCGAATCGGAAGCAGCGACGGACTGTTCGGGCTTGGCGAGACTTCTTTCGAGCCAGCCACCGTTGAGACCTGGGTGCACGAGAACGCGGCTCAGTACTTGCTCGGCAAGGATGCCACCCGGATGGACATTCACTGGGACAAGCTCAACGGCTACGGTGCGCGGCACCGGTCGCGTTCTTCCGACATGAGCGGGCTCTCGGCAGTTGACATGGCGCTGTGGGACCTGCATGCGAGGCGTCACAACGTACCGTTGTACGACGTTCTCGGCGGGCTTTCGCGAGACCGGATCCGCATCTACAACACCTGTGCCGGCTACTCCTACGGAGTGAAGCGAACCGGCCGTCTTGCTACCGGCGAGGTGGACTACAAGCCGGACCAGCCGTTCGAGGACCAGCATGCGTTCGAGACCGACGCGGGTGCGCTGGCCGATGATCTGCTGTCAAACGGCATCACCGCCATGAAGATCTGGCCGTTCGACAAATTCGTGGACAAGACCAATGGCCAGTTCATCTCCATGACCGACCTTGATGAAGGCACGGAGCCGTTCCGGAAGATCAGGGAGAAGGTCGGTAATCGCATGGACGTGATGGTCGAGATGCACTCGATGTGGAACCTGCCATCAGCCATCCGTGTCGCGAAGTCGGTCGAGCCGACGAGTCCGTTCTGGTTCGAGGATCCGGTGCCGATGGACAACATCGACGCTCTTGCAGAGTTCAACCGGTCGACACCGATCGCAACGACCGCGTCTGAGATCGTGGCGACCCGCTGGGGCTTCCGGGAGATGATGCAGAAGCAGGCGATGACGATCTGCATGTTCGACATTTCCTGGGTTGGAGGCATCTCAGAGGCAAAGCGCATCTCGACGCTGGCCGAGGCTTACCGGATGCCCATTGCGCCGCATGACTGCGTTGGGCCGGTGACGCTGGCGTTTTCCGTTCAGCTCTCACTGAATGCGCCGAACGCGCTGATCCAGGAGACCGTGCGCGCCTACAACGCCACCTGGTACCTGGACATCGTGGACAGGCTGCCGCGTATCGACAGTGGCTTCGTTTACCCGAGCGAAGAAGCGGGCATCGGCATGAACCTGCTTGAGAGCTTCGAGAAGCGGGACGACACGACGCATAGGTTGAGCGAGGTGTGAGGCGGCTGACCGAAGCAACGCGCCGCTGAACGTTCGTATCGCTTAAACTACCGCCGCGAGCCTACTGCCAGCCTCAACAGGACTAACTCTTATGCCGCATAAAGTCGCAACGCCAGTCCAGATGTTCGTTTCGCCCGGACCCAAGCCAAACGGGCTGCAGGCCGCTGACGACGGTCTCTGGTACATCGACCAGGGTGACAACAACGTCTACAAGCTGGACTGGCAGACTGGCGCGACGCTGACAGAGATGCCGACTGAGACGATTCATTCAAGCGGCATAACAATCGGGGACGGGCATCTATGGATTGCCTCGACGTACAGCTGCGAGATCGTGTGTTGCGACATCGAAACGGGCAAGACGATTGAGCGGTACAAGTCTCCGGGCGCGGGGATCAATGCGACGCGAGAGCACCTTGATATCTCTGCAGGCCGCAAGTCGGAGCCGACCGGTGACCATGGGCTTGAGTGGAAAGACGGCCACATCTACATCGCCTCGCCGCCTTCACAGTTCGTGCATGTTGTCGAGGTCGCTACATGGAAAGAGGTACACCGCTTCAAGGCGCCCGGATTCCGTGTACACGGAATCGCATGGGCGGAAGAAGAGGGCACGATGTGGGTGGCCGATACGTCGATGGGAACGGTTAGCCGGCACCGTGTAGAGGACGGCCGTTGCTACGACGCCTTCCGCGTGCCAGACCCGGTACAGGTCCACGGCATGACGATTCGCGACAACGTGCTCTGGTATGCAGATGACCGCGGTCCAATCGGCCGACTTCATGTGAGCATGGAGCCGGACTTCTAGCTTCGTTGCCCGGAGCCTGCTTCGTCACTACAATTCCGTCTTTGCTGTCGATTACGCGTCGCCAGCTCAACACGCATAGCTGAACTGGCGAAAGACACTGATAGACGTATCCACCGCTCCTGCGGGCACAGTCCTCGGACCCTACGAGATCACCTTCGACTCAGATCGAGCGGCGGCGTTCCGGTCTGCTACGGGCAGTGACCAGGCCGAAGATTCCGGCGAAGCGCTGCCGCCATCTGCGGTCGTTGCAGAGGGCCTGGCTTGCCTGATCTCCGAGCTGGATCTGTTTGGAGAAGCGATCTTAAGTGCCGGTGGAGTTGTCCACACCTCGCAAGAGGCTGAGTTCTTCGCCCCGGTGTCGCCAGACGAGAAGGTTGTCGCAACTGCGAGGCTCGCTGCTAACACGTTACGCCGCGGCACACGCTTCATCTCTGTTTTCACCGAATTCAGAAACGAGTCGAACAAGATTGTTGCGACGGCATCAAGCACAATCATGGTGCCGGAGTTGGCTTCGGCATGAGAGAGGGGCAAGAACTCCAGGGGTTCACGCGCGAGGTCACGCTTGAGCGAATTGCCGCGTATGCTCAAGCCAGCGGTGATCACAATCCGCTTCACCTCGACGATGAATATGCGCGCACCACGCAGTTCGGTGGTGTGATTGCTCACGGAATGCTGTCCATGGCGTTCGTATGCGAACTGATGGCAGCGAACTTTCCTGACACATGGCATGCTGGCGGCAAGATGAAGTTGCGATTTAAGGCTCCCGTTTACCCGGGAGAGACGGTTGAAGTTGGCGGAGAGGTGCAGGCGATCAAGGAATCTGAAAACGGTTCGATCGCCCAGTGTGCTGTTTCGTGTCTGAAACCGGATGGCACTGAAGCACTGAGCGGCACAATTTCGGTCTCGCTAAACTGACGGGCACTGCGAAGCTAACGCCCAGATCGAGGATCTATGAGTACGAATGGTCAGTTGCCGGAGGGAATCATACCCATTGCGCTGGACGCGATGGGCGGTGACCACGGTCCATCGGTGACTGTGCCGGCCGCGCTTAAGGCGATAGGCAATGGCGGTGTCGCAATTGCGCTGGTCGGCGACCCTGCGGAGATCGAGACCGAACTTGCGAAGTACGACTCACCCGCGAAGCAGCTGACCCAGGTAGTTCCGGCCGAGGGAGTGATTCCCGAAGGCGCAAACCCGGCCCGGGCACTACGAGCGAATCCCAAGGCATCGGTGCTGGTGGCTGCAGGCGCGGTGAAGATGGGCAAGGCCAAGGCTTTTGTCAGCATGGGCTCGACCGGCGCCTCGATAGCAGCCGGAACAGTGCTGCTCGGCACTGTCGACGGCATAGAGCGGGGCGCGCTTGGCGGTCCAATAGTCGGCTACGCGCCAGACACTGTGATCATCGACCTCGGGACGAACGTCGATACGAAGCCGGCTCAGCTTGCCGATTTCGCAGCCCTCGGTAGCCTCATGTCAAGGCTCATCTACAGCAAGTCCAACCCGCGGGTCGCGTTGCTTTCGGTCGGCTCCGAAGAGGGCAAAGGGAACGCGCAGGTCAAGGCGACGACCGACCTGCTCCGCAACAGCAGCCTGAACTTCATCGGCAATGTTGAGCCGCATGACCTACCGGCCGGTAAAGCTGAAGTGGTGGTCTGCGACGGCTTCGTGGGCAACATCGTGCTGAAGCTGACTGAAGGCCTCGGCCGTGCGATAACAGAGCACATCCGCTCTGCCCTGCCAAGCTCGCCCGAAGTGGACTCTCTTGCAGATGAGGTCTTTGCGCGGACGAACCGGCTTGAGGCACTGGGCGGCGGGCCATTGCTCGGCCTGAAGGGTGCGGTAATCGTCGGCCACGGCTCTTCCGGCATCGATGCGATTGCCGGTGCCATCGGCACAGCGAAGACCGTGGTCGAGAACGATTACATCAATGCGCAGGATGACGAGTTGGAGCGCATCCGTAACGAGATCGCTGTCAGCTAGTTGCGTCGACCATTGTCGTGGTCAATCGGCCAGCATTTCGCGGGGGCGAGTAGTACACTCGACGGGCTTTTTCCCAAGTGTCTTAAGTCAACTGGAATCTCTAATTGCCTGATCAACCACGCACGGCTCTAGTCACAGGCGCCTCTCGCGGAATTGGCCGAGAAAGCGCAATGATGCTCGCAGCCCTGGGACACCGGGTTGCCATCAACTACAACAGCCATCCTGAAGACGCCGAAGAAGTAGTCAAGGCCGTGACTGGCGCCGGTGGATCCGCAATTGCCGTTGGTGGCAACGTGGCCGACAAGTCGGCCGTCGAGAGCATGATCGCCGAGACGGAAGAAGCGTTCGGTCCGATCGAAATTCTGATCAACAACGCCGGGATCATCTCCGATTCGCTGTTGATGCGCATGAAGGACGAGGACTTCGACCGCGTGATGGACACAAACCTCAAGGGCACCTACTACTGCAGCAGGTTGACGGTCCCGGGGATGATCAAGCAGCGCTGGGGCAGGATAGTGAACGTCTCTTCTGTGGTCGGCATTCGTGGCAACGCGGGCCAGACGAACTACGCTGCGTCAAAGGCTGCGGTCCACGGATTCACCAAATCGCTCGCCAAAGAGGTCGCTGGCCGCAACATCACGGTGAACGCCGTCGCGCCGGGCTACATTCGCACTGCGACGACCGATGTGCTGAGCGACAAGCTCAAGGACACTGTCCGCACCTGGATTCCCATGGGGCGATTCGGCGAACCCGAAGAGGTCGCTCCGTTAATCGTGTTTCTCTGCTCCGAGGCCGCCAGGTACATGACCGGCGATGTCCTCCGCGTTGATGGCGGGATGGCAATCTAGCTTCGCTGCTCGTCATGGGCAGTGTTTCAGGCAGGCGAGTTTCTAATGCCAGATCCAGCGCAGACCGACCAGTTCGACGGTCAGGTCGCGCTTGTCACTGGTGGATCACGAGGTATCGGCAAGGCGATCTGCCTTGAACTGGCGCGCCGTGGAGCGTCGATTGCCTTCAACTACCTGAAGAACCACGACGCAGCTAAAGAAGCCGAGGCGGAGATCAGTGCCGTCGGAGTCGAGTGCTTGAGAGTACGTGCCCACGTGGGCGACGAAGAGGCTGTTCAGGGCCTGATTGAACAGGTCCATGAACACTTCGGCAGGCTGGACATCCTGGTGAATAACGCGGCATCGGGTGTGATGCGGCCTGCGATGGAGCTGTCCCCGAAGCACTGGGACTGGACCATGGACATCAACGCTCGCGGTCCCTGGCTGGCAGGTCGCGAGGCAGCGAAGGTCATGGGCGATGGCGGGCGGATCATCAACATCTCAAGCCCGGGTTCCAGAATGGTGTTGCCGTCGTACTTCGCCGTCGGAGTGTCGAAGGCGGCACTCGAAGCCGTTACTCGCTACCTGGCGATCGAGCTTGCGCCGCAGGGCATAGCGGTTAACGGTGTGTCGGCAGGTTACGTACAGACCGACGCGCTCGACGCCTTTCCGGACGAGCTGGGTGTCAAAGAGCTCGCGGGTCGTGACACTCCGGCGGGAAGGCCGGTTACGCCGGAAGATGTAGCCAACGTGGTTGCGATGCTATGCGGCAGCGATGCGGAGATGATCCGTGGGCAGGTTGTGACTGTCGACGGCGGAGAGACCGCCTACCATCGTTAAGGCGCAGGCCTCAGGAAAACGGTGAGCCCTCTGGCAACTGGCTGACCTCGACGGTTCCCGCGTCGGCCTGAAGCTGCGTGCCATCTCCCCAGAAATCCCTGCGCGCGAAGCCGAGGGCCCTGGTTTTACCGCTGGTAGCGATCGGAGATACCGACGTGACCACGCCGGCGCGCTTGCCATCCGCGGTGAGCCTGTCGCCCGCCTGCAGAGCGGAGTCGCTTTCCAAGCTAACTAATCTTTTCTGCAGCTTGTCGTATGTGTCGAGGCGTGCCACAACCTCCTGGCCCACGTAGCAACCCTTGGTGAAGCTGACGAGGTCTTTGAGGCCGACCTCAAGCGGGTTTGAGTCCTCTGTCAGCTCTCGGCCCGGGACCGGAACATGCCTCTCGAGTCGGACCGACTCAAATGCAATGTCCCCAGCGGGAGTTGCTCCGGCATCGACAAGCAGGTCCCATATGGCCTCGAAAGAGCCGGCAGGGGTTACGACATCCACTCTGTCCACGTCCGCCCATCGAGACGCTATCAGGGCCGTTTCATGGCCGGCAACGGTGACTGCGGCAACATGGCCCATGTGCACATCAGCGTCGAAGGCTGATCGAACGACCTGCAGTGCCTGAGGACCAATGAGCGCGAATCGGAGTCGATCGTTCGATAGGTCTCGGACCTCTGAGTCTTCAATGATCGTGAACTTTTCAATCCAGTCGATCGCCGCCTGCGGATCGTTTGAGTCAGAGATCAGCAACAGCCTGTCTGGCTCGATCATGGCGACCTGCAGAAGGTCGATGATCCTGCCGCGTTCCGAAGTCAGCAGCGTGAAGCGAGATTCTCCAGTTTGGAGGTCAATCAGGTCGTTCGTCGACAACCTGTGCAGCAGATCCATAGCATCACTGCCTGTATGCAAGAGATGCGTGGCCTGCCTTCGGTCCAGGAGTGCAGTGCCTTCGGTGAACGCAGCCTGCTCAATCGCCGGATCGCCGAAGTGAGCTACTGCCTGAGCGGTGTCATCGAACACGGCACCACGAGAGACCAGAAATTCGGTCTTTGAGGTTGCTGTGCCGGGGGTGGTCATTGAGATCGTCCGCCTGGCTGGTATCGGGGCTGCGAAACGGCTGTAAGCAACGAGCTACCGGGGCTAATCGCCTCTAGACGGAGAACGAAGTGCCGCAGCCGCAGCTGGTTTTGGCGTTCGGGTTCGTGAACTCAAAACCCTTGCCATTCAGACCGTCTGAGAAGTCCAGGACTGTACCGGCCAAGAACACAAAGGCCTTTTTCGGCACGAACACCATGATGCCGCTCTGCTCGATGACCTTGTCGTCATCGGCGGGGCCATCGACGATCTCCAGCACGTAGGTGAGCCCGGAGCAGCCACCGCCCTTGACCGCAACCTTCAGGCCAAACTTTTCCATGCCGTCTCTGGCGGCGAACTCACGTACCTTAGTTGCCGCTTTCTCGGTGACGTGGATGCTGTTTATCGGAACCCTGGGTTCAGCCTGTGCTGTAGTCATGGATCACATATCCGATCTGAAATGGGCATTTCAGCGTGCCGCGGCCTGCTGACGCTTTTCAATCATACCTCGAAAGGTCAGGATTTCTATTGCGGGCTGACCGTCTATTTGGCTAATTGCGGTAGAAAAGGCCGATTTCGCGCGCTTACGCAACTACAATTGAAGTTTGAGCATGCTCAGGAGAGGCAACAGATGAAGGGCGATTCGATCGCTACTCGAACTGGAGACACCGGAGAGACGGGACTCCTCTATGGCGGTCGTGTACGAAAGACCGACGCCCGCGTGGCCGCGTATGGTGCCGGTGACGAAGCGGTTTCAGCACTCGGGCTCGCCAGAGCGCTTTGCACCGATCAGCTGGTTAAGTCTCACATCATAGAGATCCAGCGGGAGATGTTCACGGTGAACGCCGAACTGGCGACAGCCGATGAGTCACGTCACCTGTTGGAGAAGCATTTCCCAACTATCGGGACAGGGCAGACTGAACGGCTTGATGCAATGCTCGCTGAGCTGGAGGCTGCGGTCGAGATGCCGCGGTCATTCATAATTCCTGGCGGCTCAACTGGCTCGGCGGCGATAGATATCGCTCGCACAATTATCCGACGAACGGAACGAGCGGCAGTTGAACTTGTCGATGCTGGTGAACTCAAGAACCACGAGCTAGTGCGCTTCCTCAATCGGCTGTCAGACACGCTTTTCATGCTGGCTCGATATGAGGACCGAGAGCTGCCGGCAGAGCCATACAGCAGCCGCAGCAACGAGGGCGAGCAGTAGATGGCGGCAAGAATTGCGGTGGTCAACACTCGAGCGGCCAACCTGCACAGCGTCTCTAAGGCACTGGAGAGGGTTGGCGCAGACGCGCAGGTCACCTCTGATCCGGATGACCTTGAGAATGCGGCCGGTGTTGTGCTGCCTGGAGTTGGCGCCAGCGATGCAGTGATGCGTGCCATCAACAGCCAGGGTTTTGGCGAACCGATCAAGAAGTACGCAGCATCCGGACGACCGCTGCTGTGCATTTGCGTTGGCATGCAGGTGCTCTTCGAAGGTTCGGATGAAGGTGAGATCCCCGGATTGGGACTTCTAAAGGGCAGGGTCGAGAAGTTCCCTTCCAACTTGAGCGAAAACGGCGCTCGACTGAAGGTGCCGCACATGGGATGGAACTCGGTCCAATTCAGCGAAGATGCGATCTCCGATTCGGTGTTTGCGGGGATTCCACAGGACTCTTACTTCTACTTCGTGCACTCCTACCGGTGTTTGCCGAAGGACTCATCAGTCATCGCGGGTTCGGCTCGGTATGGCGAAGACGTCTGCGCAGCGGCTCTGACGGGTGAAGTGGCGGGAACGCAGTTTCACCCCGAGAAGAGCGGAGATCTAGGTCTGCAGATCTATGAGAATTTTTCTAAAAGGGTCGGCTGAACATCAGGCTGCGTTATGGAAGTGATCCCCGCCATAGACCTGCTCGACGGGAAGTGTGTGCGCCTTGTTCAAGGCGACTACGAGCAGAGGCGTGTGTTCGACGACGATCCGGTGAGCGTTGCCGCGCGCTGGGTCGAGCAAGGCGCGACGCGGCTACACGTAGTCGATCTCGATGGCGCTCGTGACGGAGTGCGGGCGAATGCCGAGTCGGTCAAAGCCGTAGTTCGCTCCACAAATGTGCCTGTTCAACTCGGCGGCGGAATCCGCACGGCCGAGGATGCCGCCCAGATGCGAGAACTCGGAGTTGAACGTGTCATATTCGGCACCGCGGCAGTCACCGCTCCGGATGAGGTGAAGCGAGCGGTCGATGAGCTGGGAGCGTCGCATGTGATGGTCGGGGTCGATGCCCGGGACGGGAAGGTTCAGACCCGAGGCTGGACCGAGACCTCAGACCTGCTAGCACTGGATCTGATTTCGCGGATGACTGACCTGGGTGTTGAACGGTTCATGTACACCGACACATCGAGAGACGGCACGCTTTCCCACCCGAACTTCGCCTCGATCGGCAGCATCGTTCGAGATGTGAGTTACCCTATAGTTGCAGCAGGTGGCGTTGCCTCCATTGACGATCTTCTGCAGTTGGCCAAACTGGGAGCGGAAGCTGCGGTAACCGGACTAGCAATCTACTCCGGCGCTCTTGATCTTGAACGCGCCATTCGTGAAGTGAATTCGCTGCGGCTCGCCTGAGACCAAGCGTCCGCAGCACGCAATAGAGCAGGACAACGAGACGGAAATGCCAACGAAGACACCGGTCGCCAAGGCCGACACTCTCATCAAGCCGAAGCTGGAAGAGTCGTACGACCCTCAGTCGTTGATTGCGCTTGTGCCGATCCACACCGACCAGACTGTGGCGGACGTCGGCTCCGGACCCGGCTGGCTATCGATTCCTCTCGCCAAGTACCTGTACGGAGGCAAGCTCTACGCCGTCGATATTCAAGAGGGGATGCTTGAAAAGCTTGCCGAAAGAGCTGCCGCATTCCGCATGTACAACGTCGAGACTGTGCTCTCGAAGGAAAGCACCATCCCTCTGGACGACGAACTGCTCGACGGCCTGGTGCTCTCAGGCACATTGAACGAAGCCACACGGGCGAAGTCCCTGTTCAAGGAATCAGCGAGGTTGCTGAAGCCGCAAGGCTGGCTGGCGGTCGTCGAGTGGCTTCCTGCTGACGGTGAACCGGACTTCGGGCCGCCTGCGAAACAGCGGATAAGCATGGATTCGGTAGTCGAGATGGGCCTCGGCCTCGGACTGTCCCGGGTACGTAGTCGTCAGATCGGTCCAGCGCACTACGTGGTTGTCTTCAAGAAGTAGTCCGACCATGCTTACTCGCCGGATTATTCCGTGCCTCGACGTTGATGCAGGTCGGGTCGTCAAGGGCGTTAGCTTTGTCGACATCCGCGATGCCGGTGACCCTGCCGAGCTTGCGGCGCTCTACGACTCCGAGGGCGCTGACGAGCTCGTGTTCCTGGACATCACGGCGAGTTCAGACGATCGTGAAACCATGGTCGACGTTGTGAGACGCGTCTCCTCCGAGGTGTTTATCCCATTGACCGTGGGCGGTGGAATTCGCACCGTGGACGATATGCGCCGCATGTTGGAGGCAGGGGCCGACAAGGTGGGCGTCAACTCGGCAGCGATTCGCGATCCGGAGTTGATCAGCCGGTGCTCGAAGGAGTTCGGGGCTCAGTGCGTGGTCCTGGCTATCGATGCCAAGAGGGTCGATGATCCGGCAATGTTGACACTCGAAGGCGAAGAGCCGCGGATCGCCGAGGCTCCCTGGCAGGTGTTCACGCACGGTGGAAGGCGGCCAACGGCTGTCGATCCCGTGAAGTGGGCCAAGCTGGG
This sequence comes from Dehalococcoidia bacterium, assembly GCA_028285005.1. GTDB lineage: Bacteria > Chloroflexota > Dehalococcoidia > Lucifugimonadales > Lucifugimonadaceae > JAJCYX01. The sequence continues at coordinate 30,377 of JANQQP010000006.1, forward strand.
TGAGCAGTTGGGTGCCGGTGAGATCCTGCTGACGAGCATGGACGCTGACGGCCAGAAGACCGGCTATGACCTGGAGCTTACTTCCGCCGTTTCGGAGAACGTGGGAATCCCGGTGATCGCGAGCGGTGGCGCCGGTGAGCTGGACCATTTTTATGATGCAATCGCCACCGGTCAGGCAGACGCTGTACTGGCGGCGAGCCTGTTCCACTATGGCGAGATGCGTGTGAATGAAGTGAAATCGTACCTGGCCGAGCGCCAGGTTCCAGTGAGAGGTGCTTAGGGTTGGCTACCTTGAATTCGTCGCCTGAAACCGCCCCGAAAGCGGTTGCGTTCGATTGCTACAGAACGCTTTTCAGCAACGACCACGATGACTGGCGCGTAATGTTCGGCAAGATCATCAAAGAGCAGGGCTTGCCGTTCGATCAGAATGAGCTGTGGGACAAGTGGCGAAAGTACGAGTTGCAGTTCAGGGCAAACCGAACTGTGCTTGAAGACACGTCACAGAGCCCGCCTTTTATGAGCTACGAGCAGGCGTGGAGCGGCTGCTTTGCGCAGGTTTTCGAAGATGAGGGAGTTGAGGCCGACGCGGCTCTGGCGGGACTTCGCTGCGTTGAGCACCTGAGCAGGCGGCCGGTTTTCCAGGACACTATTCCTGCATTGCAGGCGCTTATCGGCAAGGTGAAGGTCGGTGTGTTCTCGAACGCTGACGACAACTCGCTACGACCATTGTTGAAGTCGACCGGCATACGGTTCGATGCGGTGGCGAGCTCCGAGTCGACGAAGGTCTACAAGCCCGCGCCGGAGGCATTCCAGGCGATACTGGGGATGCTTGGCACCGAGCCGGAGCAGACCTGGTACGTTGGCGATCACCTTTACGATGATGTCGAGGGCGGCAACGGCATGGGACTGACTACGGTGTGGATCAATCGCACGGGAGCCAGGGTTGGTCCAGACGACGCCGTCCCATCCATCGAGATCAATGACCTGCGCGAGCTGCCGCAGATAATCTCGTCTATCGGCAAGTAACGTTCCCTGACCGAGGTCCAACGCCCGGACGGAAGAGACGGAGTCATGGCTGATCTATCCGGCCTCAACTTTGACGAAAAGGGCCTTATCCCGGCGATTGTCCAGGATTCGAGGACTCGCGCCGTCCTGATGGTTGCGTACATGAATCGCGAGGCGTTGGAGAAGACCATCGCCGGTCCTGACGTGTGGTTCTTCAGCCGTAGTCGGAACGAGCTCTGGCACAAGGGTGCAACCTCGGGCAACTACCTGAAGGTAAGAGAGGTGCGAGCGGACTGCGACGGCGATGCGCTCCTGGTGCTGGCAGACCCACTTGGTCCTGCATGCCACACCGGTAACGAAACCTGCTTCTTCGAAGAGCCGCTTGCCAGCAAGGGCGAGATTCCGGCAAACGCCGAGGTTCTTGACGAGCTGTACAAGATCATCGAACAGCGGAAGCGCGAGAAACCTGAAGGCTCTTACACGACGAAGCTCTTCGAGGACGGTGCTCCGCGGATCGCGCAGAAGGTTGTGGAAGAGGCAGGTGAGGTTGTGATCGCAGCCGTTGCGCAGGACGGTGGCAACACCACCGAGGAGGTTGCGGACCTCCTGTATCACACGCTCGTGCTGCTGGCGGCGATAGATGTCGACCCTGCAGATGTTTGGGCGGAGCTAGCCAAGCGCAGGAAGTAGCCGGGACCTCAGTCCCCTTCCGCCGGTCCCGGAGGCTCCGCTGCTGGCACCGTCGCGCCCGCAGGCTTGTACTCAACGCCATCCAGTTCGAGAGCATAGCTCATGGCGTCGATCGCCACCTCGATCATCGAGTCGTCCGGTGGCCGGGTCGTTAACTCCTGAAGCCAAAGGTTGGGTGCGCCGAGCAGCCTTACCCAGAACTGCGTTGGATGCGTGCCTGCGTACCTGATCAGCTCGTAGCTGATCGCGCCGATGACTGGAATCAACACTATCCGGGAGCCGAGGAGCAGCCACCAGGGATCGCGCGGTATCAAGATGAACAGCAGGATGGAGACGACAACAACCGTCATCAAGAACGATGTACCGCATCGAGGGTGAGCCTCGGGGAAGCGCCTGACCGATTCCACGGTCAGAGGTTCATTGGCTTCGTGTGCGGCGACGGCCATATGCTCGGCGCCGTGGTAACCAAATACCCGACGAATGTCCTCCATCCTGCCGATGAGCCAGATGTAGGCCACGAATATCGCAAGGCGGACCGCGCCCTCGACCACATTTGCGGTGAATTCGTTGGCTCCGGCATTCTCTACGAGCCAGGAAATGCCGAGCGGTGCGAGGAAGAAGATGCCTATCCCTGCGACCAGTGAGAGGAAGAGCATGATGGCCATGCTGCCCTTCCCAAACTCCTCCGGCTCGCCAGTCTTCTCGTCAGGCGGCGCGGCCTCGGCCGCTGAGATGGAAAGTGCCTTCATGCCGACGGTGAGAGTCTCAGCGAGGACGACCACACCGCGTATCCATGGGATACGACGCGCTCGGACCTTGCTCCAGCCGGACAGGTCGATCTCTCTTCGGACAATGCTCTTGTCTTCGCGGCGTATGGCGATTGCGGCATGGTTTCTGCCGCGAATCATGACGCCCTCGACCACCGCCTGCCCGCCGTAGAGGACAGGGCGTTCCGATTGCGGTTGTTCCGTGGATGTGGTCATGAGGTGCTTAAACTCAGGTGGCCGTTGCTCAGCCATTCTGGCAGAGCCGGTTCATGATTGCCCGGCGATCAAGTTCCAGGTGAACTGGTTCCTTCGGGCAGTACCGCATTCTCCATCAAACAATACGCCCGGCCAAAGCCGGGCGATTCTGAACTAAATTAAGCCGCTGATGAAGCAGCCTATTCGTTTTCGGTCTGCTGTCCCAGGTTGAACCTGCGGCGCAGGCGCTCGACCCGACCTTCGGTGTCAACAATACGCTGCTCACCAGTCCAGAAAGGATGGCACTGGCTGCATACCTCGACCACCAGGCTCTCTTTGGTCGAGCCAGTCTCCCACTCGTGGCCGCACGCGCATCTGACATGAGCTCTCGGGTAGTAGGTTGGGTGGATGTCTGTCTGCACTGTCTCTTCTCTAATCGAAATCTAGGACGCCGCGTCCACGTTAACTCGACGTCGGGCGTTGTAGGAGTAGTCGAAGCGGACGGTCCCGTCGATCAGTGCGTACAGAGTGTGGTCCTTGCCGACGCCAACGTTCTGACCCGGCGTGAACCGCGTCCCTCGTTGGCGGACGATGATCGCACCAGCTGGCACAGTCTCACCGCCGAACGCCTTCACACCGAGACGCTTGCCAGCGCTGTCTCGACCGTTTCTTGAGGTGCCGCCGCCCTTTTTGTGTGCCATCTCTCGCTCTTTTCAGTCTCGGCAATCAGTCGAACCGTCGCTAATTCGCGCTGATGCCTGTGATCTTGACCGAAGTCAGCTTCTGCCTGTGACCGGTCTTGACATGCTGCCGGGTCTTGTTCTTGTAGCGGAAGCTAACGACCTTCTTGGCCTTGTCCTGCGAGGCGATCTCGCCGGTGACCTCAGCGCCCTCAACGGCCGGCTTGCCAACCTCGACCTTGCCGCCGAGGCTCGTCAGTAGCACTCGGTCGAAAGTAATGGCGTCTCCGGGCTCACCGATCAGTTTCTCAACCTGAACAGTGTCACCTTCGCGCACTCTGTACTGCTTGCCGCCGGTGTTGATAATTGCGTAATCGTCGGTCATTCACGTATCTCTTTCGGGTGTCAACCTTCATATTGTAGAGACGGCATCACCGGTGGGTCAACGAAAATCTACCTGTGTGACCCATAATCTGTGCTCCTTGCCCTCACCAATGAGTGGAATGCGAAGCGTTGGGCTCGACACGCGGCTGAGTCATGGATGCGGTCGCCGTAGGCAAGAGACCTGAGAGATCGACCGATCTGAATTGAGGTGGCCTGATGGCTGGAGACGATATGCAGATGCTAGAAGCCACGGTGGCCTGTGTGAACGCGGCTATTGCGGAACTCGGCATCAGGGACGACATGCGGGACGTGATCATCGAGCCATGGCGCGAACTAACGGCGGGGCTGCCGATTCGCATGGACGACGGCTCGGTGAAGGTGTTCCAGGGCTACAGGTCTCAGCACAACGCAACACGCGGGCCATTCAAGGGCGGGATTCGATTTCATCCCGCTGCCGACCTTGCCCACACCAGGGCGCTGGCGATGCTGATGACGTTTAAGTCGGCCCTGGTGAACATCCCGTTTGGCGGAGCAAAGGGAGGAATCCAGGTCGATCCTCGGAAACTCTCAGAGCGGGAGTTGATCTCACTGACAAGGCGCTACACCCGCAGCATCAATCACATTCTTGGTGTGAGTCGGGACATTCCGGCTCCAGACCTTGGAACCAACTCCCAGACGATGGCCTGGATCATGGATGAGTACAGCGCAATCCACGGCTACACGCCAGGAATCGTGACTGGAAAGCCGGTGGAGCTTGGCGGCTCCGAGGGCCGAAACGAATCACCCGGCCGCGGCGCTGCGATAGTCGGGAGGCTGGCGGCCAGAGACCTCGGCATCGGTGACAGTCCGACCGTAGTCGTCCAGGGCTACGGGCAAGTCGGCTCGTCTGCCGCGCGCAAGTTCGTTGAAGACGGTGCGAAGGTGGTGGCGGTGAGCGACATTAGCGGCGGACTGTACAACAAGAACGGACTCGACATCGCAACGCTCGATGCTTTCCTGGCCGACGGTGGAGCCATGGCCGATTTTCACGACGGAGAGCGGGTCACCAATGAGGAATTGCTGGAACTGGAAGCAGATGTCCTGGTTCCGGCGGCGATCGAGGGCGTGATCACAAGTGAGAACGCAGGCGACATCAAGGCGAAACTGGTAGTTGAGGGAGCGAACCAGCCGACGACTCCTGGAGCGGACGAGATCCTTGCGGACCGGGGCATCAAGGTGCTGCCGGACATCCTCGCGAACGCTGGCGGCGTCGTGGTGTCCTACTTCGAGTGGGCGCAGAACATCCAGCAGTTCAGGTGGGGGCTCGAGCGGGTGAACAATGAGCTGGAGCAGACGATGACCGCCGGGTACAACGCCGTGCATGAGCATTCACAGTCCCACGGTGTCACGTACCGTTCATCTGCGTACAGCATCGCTGTCGAGAGGCTTATGCGGGCGATTGAGCTACGTGGCTTCCTGAAGTAGACGCAACGTCGTAAGCACTACACAGGAACAATGAAGCCTGACTTTCTTGCGCGTTCCAGCTCAGCGGTCTCCTCGGGGTTGGTGGACGAATTCTGGGCGACCGAGCCGTCGCCAGATCGCAGCAAGCGAGCAAGCTGCGGAACCTCTTCGAATCTAGCGAGATAGTCATGGTAGATGCCGCGTTCGGAAACGTAGCACCACGGCGCCAGCTTCCAACCCAAAGGCCCGGCCGGTGATTCCGGCTGTCGGTGGTCACTGCGGTTCGGGAGCGGACCGGTGATCGCTTCCACGTAGTTCGCACGCATCATCCCGAGATCAAATCGGTCAGCAACGGCCGAGGCATTCGCTGCTGAGTCACCGGCATAGCGAACAAGCTGCACTACTGCCTCGACCGCGGCACGGATGTCACCGTAATCGTGGTGCAGAATCCCATCGATGCCTTCCTGCTCTCGGAATGCACCAACTCTTGAACAGACGGCTGGTGTTCCGGCCACCACCGATTCCAGCGGGACCAACCCAAACGCCTCCACAAAGCTGCCCGGGCACAGAGTCACGTCACCGGCGGCCAGGTAACCAGGCATCCGCTTGAGCGGCATCCACTGGTGCAACTCCAGCAACGACTCAGCTCTCGCCTCCCTCGCGAATTCTGAGATCGATGCGGCTTCAAGATTGGCATCGTCAGCGGAGTCTGCGCCCGCCAGGCCGGGAACGAGTAGTCGGACGTTTCGGTCAGGCAGTTCAGCCTGCACTCCGGCAGCGATGGCGATCGACTCCTCAATGCCTTTTTCGCGGTGCAGGCGGTGTGGGTGCAGCAGTATGAGATCGCTGTCTCCACGCGGGCCCACGCCTGACGGCAACGCTGGTTCGACCGGCCACGGCTGCGCCGCGATGCCGTTAGAAACTACCCGAAGTTCACCTACGTTTGAGACCGATCCAGCAGAGGCAGCGATGCAATCTCGCATGTATACAGATGGCACGATCGTTCGGTCCGCCGGCAACGTGAACGCGGAAAGCAGAGCCTCTTCGTAAACGAAGTCATGCAGTGACCGGACGATCGGCAAATCGCCTAGAGCACCGCGCATGTAGATGGCGTCAGCATGAAGATATACGCGGTCGGCCCATTCAGCGGCATCGCGAATCGACTCCCAGACCGATGCCAGCCGGTGCGGAGCCGTCTGATACGGGACAGGGAATGAGCCACGCAACTCAAGACTTGGTTCCACCGCAGCACCGTGCGAGGTGCGGAAGCTGTCGACTCCATCTTCAATGGGGCTCAGCGCCCGCACTTCGTGGCCACTCTCCGCCAGGGCGTCCAGCACTTCCATGAGAATGCGCTGCGAGCCGCCCATCACGTTGTCAGGGCGTAGAGGTGCGACGGACAGAGCAAGGATCCGCATCGTCACAACAGCCTAATCAGCGGAGAAGTGGCCGAAGCGTCCCTGGAACCACATCATCGGCTTGCCTTCACCGATGCTGACGCATTCGACCTCGGCGACGAACAGTGTGTGGTCTCCTGCTTCGTGCTCGGACACCACTCGACAGTCCATCGCAGCTAACGCCCCACCGATCACTCTCGATTCGCCTAACTCAACGAACGGTATCGCAGAGTCGGAACTCCGCTGCTCAGGCGGCTTCGTGTAGTGCTCTGCGATTGCCGTCTGCTCCTCATTCAAGATGCTGATCGCGAATCGCCGGTTGGCCTTAATCAGGGGGAATGAGTTGCGGTTGTGGCCGATGCAGGCGAGGGCCAGCGGAGGAGTGAGCGAAACCGAGACGACGCCGTTGGCGGTCATGCCATGGACTTTCCCGTCCGGCTCAGCGGTGGTCACCACCGTCACGCCAGTGCCGAAGTTCGACCAGGCCTGACGAAATCTCTCCGGTGTGACCGTTTCTGCGGTCAAGCCAAGCTCCTCGTGTCATTGTTCAAGTGCAATCGGCGTCAGTCGAGAGATTACACGAACATTTCCCGGGTGCGAGTGCTGCGGTCCGTTGCGTTCGTTCGCGCCGATAGCCAGCGACCTGCGTCGAATTAGATGGAACCAGAGGCGGATGGCCGGTTTCTCACGATCAGGCCTGAGTGCTGGGTTCCCGAAAGAGGAGATGCATGAGGTTCCGATGGCTACTACTCCTGTCGGTTCTGCTGATTGGAGCCATAGCCTGCTCGAGTTCGACCGATGGCGAGACTCCTCAGGCATCGCCGACAGCATCAGGCGATGTTGTCACCGGTGGTAGCGCTACTGCCAGGGTTGTTCTTCTTAGTCCAACGTCAACGCCTGCAAGCGAGTGGGGTTCGGTAGCGCCGATGCATGTCGGACGGACGTCGTACTCAGCGACACTGCTGAACGACGGGCGCGTCCTTGTTGTTGGCGGTCTGGGAGACGAAGGCGTTCTGCGCTCCACTGAAATCTACGATCCGGAGTCTGACACCTGGACTGTAGCGGCCGACACTATTCACCCCCGCCGGGATTCCGTGCTTGTGACGTTATCTGACGGCAGAGTCGTGGTCGCTGGTGGCGTGGACAGCGTCACCGTCTCAACGTCCGAGATTTTCGACCCTGAGAGCAATCAGTGGACTGAGCTTCCGCCGCTGAACGTTGGACGCGAATCGGCGATGTCGGTGGCACTTGACGACGGTCGCATGCTGGTCTTCGGCGGAGAGAACACGGTGATTGGCGCAGCCGACGGCGGATTCATGCTGCGCAGTGCGGAGATTTACGACCCGAACCTCAACGAGTGGAAGTTGGTCGAACCGATTGCACAGGGGGAGATGACCTGGGAGGGCTGGACGAAGCTGACCGATGGCCGTGTGTTACTGGTTGGAGGTGACTTCGCTCGGCCGAACCGGTTCGTGCAGATGTTCAATCCGGCTGCCGACTCGTGGAGGCTGCTTGAGGAGCTGGAAACGCCGAATGGCGGGAGCGCCGTGACCCTGTTGCCAGACGGCAACGTGCTGGTGTCCGGGGGCGGTTTGCGGTGCTGCCTCACGGAGTCTCACGTGCTCGACATCAACACAGAGGAGTGGAGCGTGGAATCCGAGATGCTGGTTCAGCGCGGTGGCCATATCGGTCTCAACCTGCCGGATGGCCGGACGGTCCTACTCTTCGGGTTGAATCCTGACTTTCCGTTCGATGATCCGTACAGGGGAGGCGAGATATTCGACCCCGCCAGTGGGCAACGTGAACTGCTTCCGGACTTTCCCGGAATCTTTGACGTCATCAACGCCACAGTGGTCCTCGATGATGGCCGGGTGTTCCTCGCCGGTGGCCGATTCGCCCAGATCGAAGCCGACGGGACATTCACCGTTGACTATTCGGCCGATGCCTTCTTGCTGAGGCCGCCTGAGAAGTGAGGAGTTTCAGCGAGACGCTCGCCAGGGAATCGGGTCTGGCGGTGCATAGCCTGTGAGCTCGACGTAGCCGGGCTGACTGATCCTCTCACCGCGATACGTCCCGATCTGCGTCACCTTCCCTTCCCAGTAGATCGCAGCATCAGGCACGCCTTCGGTTACTTCCTGGTCAGCGACAACCGGCGTGACCTCGACATCGAGGCTGAGCCCCTCAATAATCACTCGCCATTTTGATGGGTATTCGCCACCTGTGGTGGGACTTAACCAGGTATCCAGCACTTCGATCTGAATGCCGTCCTCTTCGGTCAACGATCGAGTCCGTCCGGTTCCGTTGCTCCATGTGCCAAACACGGCATCGGTGGAACCGTCAGGGTTACGGGTCTCGGTGACCATCAAAGTCTCGCCATTTCCGAGCTGCAGGCCCATCCACTGCCATCCGCCTGGTGCGCCCAACGCAAAGAAGTCACCCCACTGGTGATCGAACCAGCCAGTTCCCTCAACCGAGTATTCCTGGCCGCCCACAGTGACCGTGCCAGCAGCAGGCATATCCGGCCATGAGTAGTAGTAGCTCCAGCCGGTGGGAGCGGCGAACCAGCCGGTACCGGCGTGGAGGATCGGCATCCTTGTAGCGGGAAGGCCAAGGCGCAGGTCCAATCCTGTGCCGTCGTCCATCGTTGCTCGGATTTCGTGTGAGTCGTCATCGATTTCGAGCGTCCAATCGTTGATCTGGAGTCCGAAGATTTCTGCCGATGCGGTCTCTGCGTCTCCTGCAAACAGCCGTGTGTCGAGTCTGTGGTCACCAGCATCGACATCGGTGATGGTGAAGTGCGACGCGTATGCCGACTCTCCGTCGTCATCGATGGTCTGGAAGATCACGAAGTGGAACCCGAACTCTTTCTCGGCGTCCGATTCAGATCGTGTGCTCAGGTGGCCGTTGTAGTACCACCACTCCAGCCGGTCCTCGTGGCTCCGCTCATCCGCGGGTATCGATATCGTTCGGGGTGCGGGGGTCGGTTCGGCAGGCGACGGAGTGGGAATGGGTCTTGCATCGAAGCTAGCGGTACAAGCGGCCAGTAGAACAGCTGCAAGCGCGGTCGCCAATCCAAAGAACCGGTGCCTTCGGCTGTAGAACTGACTAGCCGTCATGGCGCACCTCAGGCAACAGACGGTCCAGCCAGCGGGGCAGATACCAGTTCCACTCGCCGAACAACCGCATCAACGCAGGGGCGACCAGAGCACGCACCAGTGTGACGTCGATGAAGATGGCGATGGCAAGACCAAGACCTATCGCCTTGACGACGACGACGTCCGCCAGGACGAAACTGGCGGCGACGACGATCAGAATGGCCGCTGCGCCAGTGATGATCAGTCCGCTCTTCTCCAGTCCTTCGACCACCGCGCCCGCGTTGTCTCCCGACTTTCTGTACGCCTCCTGAACGCGTGACAGCAGGAATATCTCGTAGTCCATGCTGAGTCCGAAGATGATGGCAAACAGCAGAATCGGCGTGGTCGCTTCGATCACACCCAGCGGCTCGAAATTGAGGAGACCTGAGAAGTTGCCGTCCTGGAAGACAAATACCAGCGCTCCGTAGGCGGCGAAGATGCTCAGGACATTCAGGATGACAGCCTTGAGCGGCAACAGCACGGACCTGAACAGGAGCATGAGCGAGACGTAAGTGATGACGAGCACGACAGCGATGACCAGCGGGAAGCGGGAGTAGAGCGTATCGACAATGTCCACGAGGTCGGCTGTGCCACCGTCGACATGAATCTCTTGCCCTGGCGGAGGTTCGAACGCTCGGATGTAGTTGACCATTTCGGTAGCCTCGGGCGAGAACGGGTGCAGATCGCTCTCAACAACGAACAGAGCTGCGCCCGGACGGAGCGTGTCCCTCACGAGACCTGACACTGTGTTGTCTGCGATCGACTCGGGGCGTTCGTAAAGCAGCCTGTAGCGATCGACGTCCCAGTCGGCACCAAGGTTGACGATGCTGACCACATCGCCTGCATTCGGCACCGTCTCCAGTGCTCGGCCGAACGCGTATAGCGACGCGAGGTTCTGTTCTTCAAACGGGTCGCCTTCAAACAGAACCACCACCGGGATGAACGTGCTGAGCGCGAAGTCGAAGTCCTCGCGCAGGATATCGAAGCCCTGTCTGGATTCGAGAGAGTCGGGCAGAATCGTGGCATCGACCGTCCCGAGCCGCAGGTCCTTCGCCGGCCACACCAGTGCAATCAATACTGCGCTGGTAGGAATCAGCACTAGCAGCGGCCTCCGCATGACTGTTCGCGTGAGTGGGCGCCAGAAAGAACGTCCAGTCGTAGATCGTCTCGCCGGACCGATTCTGAACCGGTTGACGTTGTGTCCCATCACCCCGAGCACGGCCGGCAGCAGTGTCAGCGCAGCGGCAAGTGCGGCGACTATCACGATCACTGCGCCCATTCCAACCGACCGCAGCACCATAGTCTCGAACAGCAAAAGGCTGGTAAGGCCCACGAGGCTTGTCAGGGCGGAGAAGAAGATAGCGCGGCCTGCGAGTGTCTGCGCGGCGGCAATCGAGTCTTCGACGCTCGAGCCTTTCTTGAGTTCTTCCCTGAAACGGCTCGTGTAGAACAGCGAGTAGTCGATGCCAATTCCAATGCCGAGCAGTGTGACGATGTTGAGTGCGAAGACCGAGACGTCGACTTCACGCGAGATGAAGAAGACGACTGCGAGTGCAATGGCGACGCCTGCTCCTCCGACCGCAGCCGGAGTGATGGCTGCGATGAGCGTGCCGAAGACAATGAGTAGCGTCAGTGTGGCGAGCGGAAACGCGACTGTTTCGCCACGGCGTAAGTCGTTCTCACTAGCAAGGCTGAGATCCCTGTAGAGAGCCGGGCCGCCGCTCGTTCTCAGCGTGAGTGGAGATGTGTCGATGGATGAGAACGCGACATCAAGGAAGTCGACTGCGTCTTCGAGAGGTAGATCAAGACCGATGGTCACGTGGGCAATGTTGCCGTCGGCCGAAACGCGGCCGGGCTCGTCCGTGTGAGTCCGCACGCTCAGGACCTCTGGCATCTCGCGAAGGTCGGCCACTGAGCGGTTTACGGCGTCGATGAACTCCTCGTCGAATGCGTTGAGCTGCGGGTGCTCAAAGACCATCTCGACCGTGATGGTCGATATCTCGAGTCGCTCCCTGAGTACTGTGCGGGCGACAACAGATGGAAGTTCTTCGGTTGTGAAGCCACCGGGCTTGAGGTTGTTCGGTGCCTGCGGAGCGAATGGCAGCGCGAGGAGGACGATGACGACCCAGATCGCGATGACGAGATATCTGCGTCGGTATATCTGACGGCCGAGGAGTTCAAGCATCAGGAGCTGGCGCCGAAATTAGGGGACAGATCTGGCCAAATAAGAAGACCGGCCCACGAAAAGCATACGTCGATGCGGTGTGGGCCGGTCTTCTGTGTTGAGCAATGTGCCGGTCGGCCTGCGTTACTCCTCGCTGGACTCTGCCGGTTCAGCTTCAGGAGATTCTTCGCCTTCGGCATCTTCCTCGACAGACGCAACCGTCTCAGAACCGTTTTCGTGGCCGTTACCGTTGCCATTTCCGTTCTGAAGAGTGGCCGGGTCGATCTCCTTAGCCGCCTGCCGACGCTGGTCGAGCACTCGGATGGCGCTGATGTTATCGCCGGACTCAGGCAGGACGATCTTCACGCCCTGAGCATTGCGGCCGGTGAGCCTGATCTCGCCGATATTGGTCCGCAGCACCTGCGCTTTCTCCGTCAGCAGGAACAGTTTGCCTTCGGAGTCTGTCCTGATCTCCTCGTTGACCACCGCCGCTGCCGCAACCTTGCCGGTCTTCGTGGTCACCTTGAGTGTGATCAGACCTTTGCCTCCGCGCTTCTGCGGACGGTAGTTGCGGAGCAGTGAAAGCTTGCCGTAGCCCTTGCGGCCGACGATGAGCAGGTAACCCTCGTCGTCGACTACGTCGAGCGCCACGATCTCATCGCGCCTCTCGAGGGTCATGCCTTTGACGCCACCGGCGTTGCGCTGGCGGGATGGCACGCCACCTTCTCCTTCGGACGGGAAGCGGATGGACAGGCCTTCTTTGCTGACGAGCACGAGGTCTCGGTCCGCAGTCGCAAGGCATGCGCCGATGAGTTCGTCTCCAGGCTTGAGCTTGAAGGCGTTCAAGCCGGAACGGTTGATGTTGCGCAACAAAGGCAGGTGCATTCGCTTGATCTGGCCCTTGCGCGTGGCCATGACTAGGTAGGTGTCTTCCAGAAGGCTGGAGACACAGATCACTGCCTGTACCGCCTCTCTTGGCTCAATGTTGAACCCGAGGTTTTGCACAGGCGTACCGCGGCTGGTGCGCGACTGGTCGGCAGGTAGTTCGAATACCCGAGACGAAAACACGCGGCCGCGTGTCGTAAAGAAGAGAAGCGTGTCGTGGGTGTCGGCCACCTGCATGTGTGGCGTGACATCCTCTTCCTTCGACATCCGCTGGCCCTTGACGCCTTTGCCGCCTCGGTGCTGAGCGCGGTAGGTGTCGAGGTTGACTCGCTTGATGTAGCCGCTGTTGGACAGCGTGATGACGACATCGCGGTGAGGCTCCATGTCCTCTCGCCGCCATTCGCCGAGCTCCTGCTCGTGAACTTCCGTGCGTCGGTCCTGGCCGTACTTCCGCTTCATCTCGCGGGTCTCGGAGCGGACGACGCCCCGAACCTTTTCGGGGTTGCCGAGAAGCTCTTCCAACTCCTGGATCGTCTTGAGCAACTCGTTGTATTCGTTCTCGATCTTCTCGCGTTCGAGGGCAGCCAGCCTGCGCAGCTGCATATCGAGGATGGCCTGCGCCTGGATCTCGGAGAGGTCGAACTCCGTCATCAGGTTCGTGCGGGCATTCTCGACGTCGGACGAACCGCGGATGATCTCTATGACGCGATCGAGGTTCTCTATTGCAGTGCGGAGACCTTCAAGAACATGAACTCGGGCTCGTGCCTTGCGCAGGTCGAACTCTGCTCGGCGTCGGATCACCTCTTCCCGGAACTCAATGTAGTGGCGTAGAGCCGCCTTGAGCGTCAGGACTCGTGGTGTCCCTGCAACCAGGCCGATCATGTTGACTGAGAACGAGGACCGGAGAGGTGTGTGCTTATACAGGTTGTTGAGAATGACCGCCTGAGCTGCCCCGCGGCGAAGCTCCAGGACAACACGCATGCCTTTGCGGTCCGACTCATCGCGGACCTCTGACACACCCTCAAGCTTTCGCTGCTTGATTAGCTCAGCAACTCGGGCCACGAGATTCGCCTTGTTGACCTGGTACGGGATCTCGGTGAAGACAAGGCGCTGCCGCTCCGTGCGCGGCACTTCTTCGATCTCGTGCTTGGCCTGCATCATCACCCGGCCACGGCCGGTGGCGTAGGCGTCACGAATCCCTTCCTGCCCCCAGATCTCGGCTCCTGTCGGGAAGTCGGGACCCTTCACGAACTGCATCAGGTCGTCGACAGTTGCGTTCGGGTGAGCTACAAGGTGAATGATTGCGTCACATAGCTCAGTCAGGTTGTGCGGTGGAATGTTGGTCGCCATGCCAACAGCAATGCCGGCGGCGCCGTTCAACAAAAGGTTCGGCAGGCGCGCGGGCAAGACGGTCGGTTCTTTGAGTGACTGGTCGAAGTTGTCAGACCAATCAACCGTCTCGCGGTCGATGTCGCCAAGTACGAACTCGGTGACCGGCGACAAACGGCATTCGGTGTAGCGCATCGCCGCAGGCGGATCACCGTCGACAGATCCGTAGTTGCCCTGCCCGTCCACAAGCGGATAGCGCATGCTGAACGTCTGCGCCATGCGCACCTGCGCTTCGTAGACGGGGCTGTCGCCGTGCGGGTGGTACTTACCCAGCACTTCACCCACCAAACGGGCGCTCTTCTTGTAGGAAGAGGTGGGACGCATGCCCTGGTCGTGCATGGCATACAGAATTCGCCGCTGCACCGGTTTCAGTCCATCGCGAACGTCCGGCAATGCTCGCTGGACGATGACGGACATCGCGTAGTCCAGGTACGAACTGCGCATCTCGTCTTCGATGCCGATTGGGCGGACTTCACCTATGCCTTCAGTGACCATTCTTAACTCCCACTACGAGGGGTCATTCACGGCTTTCGCTGCATTGAATTCAAGACATGAATCTGGCGTCAGTTGTTCTCGATCTGCCCGAACATCTGACGCGTTAACACGAGGATAGTGTCTGGAGATGCGAAAGCTGAGTACACGTGCAGTTCAATTCTACGCTTTTCCCGCTCGCGCGTACACACGCACGCGTCCGCGCGAGGCGAGCTGCCTTTGACGTGTCTACTGAATGCCCGCAGCACGCTCTACGAGCGCCAGCAAGAGGTTGTCGAAGCCGGACGGCATGGCGTTGATCTGGTGGGCATTCCACTGGACGCCAATCGTCCAGTTGTTGCCGGGCACTTCGAACGCCGCGATGAAACCGTCTTCCCTGTAGCAGGAAGCCATTAAGTTCGGAGCGAGCTCCGTTGCTCGAAGACCTTCAGTGTTATCAAAGGAAACGCTAACCCAGCCTGAACCGGTGATGGTGTACGACAGCTTCGCGCCAGGCGATATGAAGACCGGCATCTTCGCTGCTTCACCAGCGTCGTCGGGAACAGGCACCGCCAAACCACCGCCAAGCGCAACGTTGACCGCGTGCATGCCCCACCCGACGCCGAGCACCGGAATGCCCTGCTCCAACGCTACGTCCAGAATGTGCGGCGATTCGCCACGGAACGGTCCGCTGCCTATTGCCAGGAGCGCGCCGGCTGCATGCGGAAATTCGTCGTCCGGGTCGACCGCGACAGGAGTTCCCTCTCCGTGCTGAACAGCGAGGAAATAGTCATCTCGGGATTCGCCTTCCGGAGAAAGAACGGCAACGATGCCCGGCCCCGTGCTTCCGGCTGTCATCGAACTTCGAACCTCAATGAGAGAGACCCAGCTTTAGAACGGTATGCCCCAGAGACCCATCCACTCCTCCATGTTGCGCTCAATCACCATCCCCTGGCGTCGAGAGCGTGAGGCGAGTGAAACCTCTGTCGGCTTGTCGCGGTCTCCTGTCGATTCTCCGGTCGGCACAAAAGGGTAGAAGGCTTTGCGGTCGTAGCGGTATATCCAGTAGGTGCGGAGGCCGGAACGGAACGAGTTGTCATCAACCGTGCCCGTGAAGTACAGCTCGAAAACGGCCGCAAGCAGAGTGTCCGCCGCGCCGTTGGCGCCCATGGCGTTGCCAACGGTGTATATCGAAGAGACGAGATCTTCGAAGTTCCCGTCCTCCATCACGACCCATCGCATGCCATGCTCGTCATCCTGGATCTCGAACGCCGTTTTCGTGGCGCCAGGGCCGGAGTAAAGGACCGGGTCGAGCTCTGACTTGAGATCGCGAAGGAACGGGATTGACTCATCGTTCCTGAAAATGAGGCCGCCTCGGCGGGATGGGCTGATCTCACCTCGCGCCATGAGCCGCTGCTCTGCGCGAATGATGCTGGACATTACCGACCAGTCTGTCTTCCCCTGAGGCCGCCTGCCGAACAATCGGTCCAATACCACTAAACTTCTGCCTCTCTACCTCATGCCGAACGACATTCGGCGCTCAAGCTCTTTCAACCGGCGAATGCGCTCTGCCACCGGCGGGTGTGTTGAAAACAGGCTGCCACCACCACCGGACTTCAGTGCGACAGGGATGAACAGGAATGCGCTTGCAGTCTGCAACTTTCGCAGGTCTTGCTCGGGAATCCTAGCCATCTGGCCGCTGATCTTCTCTAGCGCCGATGCCAGTGCTCCGGGATCTCCTGAGATTTCTGCTCCGCTGTGGTCCGCGCCAAACTCCCTGTAGCGGGTCAGCGCAAGCACAAGGAGCTGACCGACAAAGTACACGACTATTGTTGCTAGATACACGAGGGCGATGTTGCCTCCGCCTTCTCTGCGGCCACCTCCCATAAACATCCCGAAGAACAGGAAGGTCATCATGAAGCTGGTCAGCGTGACCAGGAAGTTTCCGATGGCCAGTACGCGCATATCCCGGTTTCTGACGTGGGCAAGCTCGTGAGCCAGCACAGCGTCCAACTCGCGTTCCGACAGGCGCTCTCTTATGCCAGTTGTGACGGCCACAAGAGAGTTTTCCGGATTTCGCCCGGTGGCGAACGCGTTCGGAGTTCGCGAATCGATGACGGCCACCTTCGGCATCGGCATGCCGGCACGGTCCGCCAGTCGCTTGATGGAGCGATGTAACTCGGGCTCTTCTTGAGCCGTTACAAGTTTTGCCCCGGACGCCCACAGGATCATTCGGTCCGACGAGAAGTACTGAAAGAGTGCGAACCCACCGACGATCACGGCGATGAAGACGATGGGAACCGACAGTCCCCAGAGGACTATTGCAAACAGCGCGTACAGGACCCCCAGCATGAACATCGTGAAGTACATGCGGGAGACAAGGCCCGGGTCGCGTTTGAACTTACGCATACCTAGACTGGTCATCAGTTCCTCCAAAAAACGGGAAGATCAAAACAGTTCCAGAAACCTCGGCCTAACCGGGTCTCCAAAGTTCACTGTTGAATGATCTTCCCCGTAATAGAATTCTAGCGACAGTGCATTGCTGGCACAATCGCCGAGCGATAACCACTGTCGTGCTCCCCTGTTCTGTACTACGCAGTGGAGCAACTGGAGGATTGAGGACTTGACTGTTCAGCGGACTCTGCCGAACTCTACGGTGCCGGACGATGTCATTCTCCAGGCGGCTGAAGAGCTGGCCGTTCGCGCAACTCTCGAAGCCGGTCGATTTATCACCGAGCGTTTCGGCGGGCCGATGGAAGTCATGCAGAAGGCCGATCGCGAAGGCGTCGACATCGTCACAGACGTGGACAAGGCGTCCCAGAAGCTGATTGTCGAAATGATCGAGGAGCGTTTTCCCGATCACCAGATTCTCGGCGAGGAAGACCCTCCGGACGAAGAACCGCCTGCTGCCGACTTCATATGGGCGATCGACCCGATCGACGGCACCAAGAATTTTGTCAACGGTTCCACGATTCACGCCGTTTCGGTTGGACTGCTCCACCGCGGTGTCTCAGTTGCCGGAGCGATTTGGACGCCGTGGCCGAGCGAAAAAGGATTCGCCCAGGTGCACGCCCGTGCGGGCCACGGAACATGGCTAGACGGTGAGCGCATCGAGCTTAAAGCGAGCAAGAACGGCGGAGTACCGGAGGCCGGACGACTGGCGGCCGTGCCGGGCGGACTGCGCAGCGCGTTCGATGTGAAGAGGCCGTTGCAAGGGAACCTGGGCGAGCTCCGAATGACCGGTAGCACTTGCTACGAGCTGATGATGGCGGCGACCGGTTCCATGCAGTATTCGCTTAACGGCTACTCGAGCGTTTGGGACTATGCGGCCGGGCTCATCATCGTGCGCGAAGCCGGTGGAATCTCCCTGGCGCCTGGGCCCGAAGGATGGAGCGAGATGTCCGGCTGGAGCGGACTTTTCACCGCAGATGTCGAAACCTCGAAGCGGTTGCGGTCGTGGAAAGGTGCAGTCTTGTCAGGCGAACCTGAGATCGCTCGCTTCGTTGCATCCAACCTCGCGATTAGAAAACCGGGGCTTTTCAAGAGGGCCTGGAAATCAGTTTCCGGCAAGTGAATCGGCCGCCGGCCGATTACTGTCTCGAACCGCAGTTTCCTGATATAAACTGCGCTGCGCTTCACTCACGGCCTCAATAGAAATCGTGTATCCCGCCGCGGCCAGTGACCGCTGCTCCGGACCAACCGATATGACCTCTCCATCACATCCCGTTCCAAAGCATCGCGCATCCAGAAAAGTCCTCACCGTCCAGGGGCCGATCGAGTCGGCGATGGTCGGCTTAACGCTCGCGCATGAGCATCTCCTGATCGACTTCACAGCGGTGCTGACCAAACCATCGGAAGCATCGCAACGCGGCAGGATGCATGAGCCCGTAACCCTCGAGAATCTCGGGTGGGTGAGACACAACTGGACGAGCAGCATCGACAACCTGAGGCTGTTCGATGAGCAGACAGCAGTAGATGAAGCGTCCGAGTTCTTCCAGGCAGGCGGCTCGACGATCGTCGATGTGACGTCGGTCGGCGTAGGACGTGACCCGCAGGCTTTGTTGCGAATATCGCGGCGCACGGGCCTGAACGTTGTGATGGGATCGGGTTTCTACATCGACAGCACTCATTCCGATTGGCTACGTGCAGCGTCTGTGGACGAGATCGCTAGTCAGATCATCAATGACGTTGATGAAGGCGTCGATGGCACCGGGATTCGAGCCGGGATCATCGGCGAGATCGGCTGTTCGTGGCCGTGGACCGATAGCGAACGAAAGGTCCTGGAAGCTGCTGTCGTAGCCCAACGAGAGACAGGCGCGCCCCTCCTGATCCATCCTGGCCGAGATGAGAAGGCTCCGTTGGAACTGCTTTCTGCTGTCGATGGTTGGGGAGGCGACTTTCGCAGGACGGTGCTTAGTCACATCGAGCGCACTATCTACGATCGGGGGATCCTCGATGAAGTGGCCGCAACCGGGGTCTACCTGAACTTCGACCTGTTCGGCCACGACGAGTCACACTACCCTCTGGCGCCTGACACCTATATGCCCGCCGACCATGAACGCATCGAGCAGATTGAGCACCTGATTGCGGATGGCCGGAGCAGCCAGATTCTGCTGGCTCACGATGTGTGCTCCAAGCACAGGCTGAAGCGCTATGGCGGCCACGGCTATGACCATATTCCGTCTCGGATCGTGCCGAGGATGCGAGCTCGTGGCATGCACGAGGAAGATGTCCGAATGGTGATGGTCGATAACCCCACCCGCATGCTCACCTTCAACTAGAAGCTCGATTTTCTCTCTTTGGCCGATGGAAGTCGAAATCCCGTTGCGAGATTCCGGCGTAGCGAGATGATGGTGTCTTTCCGAATCTGGCAGCTCTACAGGGCAACTCCTTAACCGATGCGACTTCAAGTAGGCCGACCGAGATCGATGTATCTCATGTTGTTGGCGATTCCGCTGCTGCTGGGCCTTGCTTGCTCGAGCGGCTCGTCTGACAACGGATCCGGTGCACTGGCCACGGCCGCACGAGGCGCCGACGAAACACTGTCAATTCTGCTGATGGCACGCGACGTGGAAGTCGGTGAAGCAAGATTGCCTGTTGTCGTCTTGCTGTCCGACGAAAACAGGACCCGGCTAGATGACCGACTGGACGACCTGGAGTTCGCTTACCGCCACGCCGACGACGAACAGTTCTCTGCTCTTTCAGGAGTCGTCTGGCGGCCATGGCCAGTCCGCGGGGGCGCGTACACGGGCACGCCCGCATTCGACCGTCCCGGTGTATGGGAGGTGCAGGTGACCCTGACCGAGAACGGCGAAAGCCGGGTCGGAAGCACATTCCTTCAGGTGAACCAGGACTCCTCAGCGCCGAGCGTGGGCGACGAGGCGCCGCTGACGGTGTCGAAGACGGCAAGCACTGTTGATGAAGTTCGGCAGATCTCCAGCGCTTTCAATCCTGACCCGCGCTTCTACAGCCTGAGTCTCGACCAAGCTCTGACGAACGGCAGGCCGACCGTCGTGCTCTTCTCCACACCCGCTTTCTGCGTGACGCAGACCTGCGGACCGCAGTTGGACACTCTTGGAGAACTGATGGAGGAGCACGGCGAACGAGTCGACTTCATTCACGTGGAGATCTTCGACAACATCCGCGAGATGCTCGACACCGGCGACAGCACAATTGGTGAGGTTGCACAACCCGTGGAAGACTGGTCGCTCATCACGGAGCCCTGGACATTCTTCGTCGATTCACAGGGCGTGATCACTTCCCGGTTTGAGCAGTTCACGACGCTGGATGAGCTGTCCGAAGCGGCGGACCTGCTGCTTGCCGCAAGCTAGCGAGCGAGTATTCGTCATCTCCTGCACCATTCCTTGACGATTGGCGTGACAGGAAACGGATAGACTGTCGCCGACTACAGATCACTGTGGACTTCCCTGAATGGATACGCTTCTCCGCGCGGAAAAACTGACCAAGCACTACGGACCGGTCGTCGCACTTGAGTCTGCGCAGTTCGACGTGGTGGAAGGCGTGACAGGCCTTCTTGGATCGAACGGCGCCGGCAAGAGTACGGCTATCAAGCTGTTCCTGGGGCTAATCTCTCCAACCTCCGGCTCGATGCAGGTGCTCGGTGTAGAAAGCTCCGAATCTCTCGAAGTTCGGTCACGGCTCGGCTATATGCCTGAACACGATTGCCTGCCTAACAACGTAACGGCGGCAGAGTTCCTCACGCACATGGCGCAGGTAAGTGGACTCCCGCCTTCGCAGGCCCGTTCGAGAGCTGCCGATACGTTGAGGCACGTAGGTCTTTTCGAGGAGAGGTATCGGCCCATCGGCGGGTACTCGACCGGTATGAAGCAACGCGTCAAACTGGCGCAGGCGTTGGTTCACGACCCAGCATTGATCCTGCTTGATGAGCCGACAGCCGGTCTCGACCCGGGCGGCAGAGAAGAGATGCTCGATCTTGTGCGCAAGACGCATGCAGAGTTCGGCATCAGTCTGATGCTCTCATCGCATCTGATGGGCGATGTCGAGCGCACCTGCGACAGGATCGTGGTGCTTGAAGACGGCCGCGTGGTTCAGCAGGGTGAAGTGACTGGCTTCACCGAAGAGTTGGAGACGATATTCATTGAGGTCGAGGAGCGTCGGGCTGAACTGCTCGAGGCACTGAAGAGACTCGGTGTGGAGGCCTCGGACGAGGATGGCGCGGTGATCGTGCCGGAGGCAGGAACGGACACCTATGAGCTGATTTCGAAGGCACTGGTAGAAGCACAGGCTCCTCTGCGCAGACTCGGCCCCAGGCGACATGCTCTGTCCGAGATCTTCGAAGACACGAACGGCTTGTCAGCTCCGCCATTTGCCGCAGCAGGTGACCCGGAATGACCTCATTTCCCGGGGCACAACCTGAGTCTGGCACGTCCGCACGCGAAGGCAGAGTATTCGACCTTGGCTATCGGACCTACGAAGGACCGCGAGAAGGCCGGAACCGGGCACGGCTGGCTGTCTACATCGACGGTCTACGCATCGCTCTCGGTCTTGGACGAGGCGGAAGGGCGAAGATCCTGCCGTGGCTGTTCGTTGCGGTAGCGATCGGCATCGGACTCATATTTGCGCTCATCGCAGGCGCCGTCGACCGTGTAGCCGGGGCTGGAGCTGCCGAAGCGGCCGATCTTCCCAGCCATGCCGACTACTACACCGGAGCAGGGGTTCTGCTCTTCCTGTTCGCGGCGGTCGTGGGGCCAGAGCTACTTTGCCCGGACCGGCACAACGGCGTAATCAACCTCTATCTGGTCCGGCCAATCACATCGGTCGATTACGTGGCTGCCCGTTTCCTGGCATTCCTCACGGTCATGCTCGTCGTAGCGTGGTTGCCGCAGATCGTGCTGCTGGCGGGCCTCGCGTTCGGTGCTCCACAGCCCGGCGACTACCTCACAGACAACTGGACTGACATACCGAAGTTCCTGGGCGCCGGGGCGGCGCTGGCTGTCTATACGACCAGCATGGGCCTCGCCGTTGCCGCTTTCACTACGAGACGTGGATACGCGTCAGTCGGTCTAGTCGGCCTGTTCATCATCACGCAGTTCGCGGCCGGGATCATTGGGGAGGAAGTCGAGGGTGCAACGGGTGAATGGCTCTCGCTCATTAGCCTCTCCGACATTCCGATGCATATCAACGAGTTGATTTTCGAAACCGACGATAGCCTCGGTGGCGGCTTTGCGGCCGGGAATCTGCCTACTGGCGTGCGAATCGGCGCATTCTTCGCCTTCACAGCAGCGCCAATCCTGGTCCTCTGGTACAGGTACCGGAGCCTGACGGTATGACCATGACTCAATCATCAGAAACGTCTACATCAAGCGGCGTTGAGCCGGTGATCAAAGTGGATGGCGTTTCCCGCTGGTTCGGAAATGTTGTCTCGGTGAGTGATGTCTCATTCGAGGTATATCCCGGGATCACAGGCCTGCTCGGTCCCAACGGAGCAGGCAAAACCACTCTGTTAAGGATGATCACGGGATTGGCGTCTCCATCTGAGGGCACAGTTCTGACGTTCGGCGAGCCGGTGCGTGACAACCCTGAGCTCTACCGTCGGATCGGCGTCATGTCGGAGCATGAGGCTGTCTACAACTTCCTGACCGGCCGGGAGTTCGTCGAGTTTGCTGCTCGGATCCGGGGAGTCGCGGATGTCAGGAACGCAGCGGCCGAGGCGATCGAGAACGTTGGACTGGGTTTCGCTGCGGACCGGAAGATGACCGGATACTCCCGCGGCATGAAGCAGCGGATGAGACTGGCTGCCACGATCGTTCACGACCCTGAGTTGCTGATACTGGATGAGCCGCTGAACGGCGCTGACCCTCGACAGCGCGTGCATTTCCAGAACCTTCTCAGGGGACTGGCAGATCAGGGGCGAACCATCTTCGTGTCGTCGCACATCCTTGAAGAGGTAGAAGCGCTCGCCGACCGGGTGTTACTCATCGTCAACGGCAAGCTCGCTGCGTCAGGCGACTATCGCTCGATCAGGGCGGCGCTTAACGAACGCCCGTATCACGTCAGAATCGTGTGCAGCGACCCGAGAACGCTGGCCTCTGGTCTTGTGAAGTTGGATGAGGTTGATGCGGTCAACATCGACCCTGATGGCGCATTGATCGCTCAGAGTCGGAATGTCCTTGCGCTGCAGATGGCGTTGCCGAAGCTTTCACTCGAATCGAATGTCCGGCTACTACGAGTGGAGCCATTGGACGACTCGCTTGAAAGCGTATTCAGCTACCTGGTGGGCTAGTGAGAACTAATCAGTGAATCCTCTCTATGTCATATCGCTTCGGCAACTGACAGGTCGGCCTCGACTCATCATCATCGGCCTGCTCGCAGTTGTACCGGTGCTGATGGGTGTCGCCGTAAGCCTCAACGATGGCCAGAGTTCGGATGACCTGGACGAGACCCTGATCGCCCTTCTCTTTGGGGCCGCTGTGCTGCCGATCATCGCGCTAACAGTTTCGACGGCGGCTTTAGGCAACGATCTGGAGGACCGGACGCTTAGCAATCTGACGCTCACCCCGATAGCGAGATGGGGAATCATCCTTCCGAAGCTGGCCGCGGCAGTGACGATTGCTGCGCCGCCGGTGCTGATCAGCGCAGTCGTCAGCGTATCGCTGGCGTACGACGGCGATTCACAGGCCATTGCCAGTGTCGTAATTGGGATGGTGCTCGCGATACTAGCCTACTCAGCGGTCTTCCTCTGGCTCGGACTGGCGACTGGCAGGGCGCTCGGCTACGGCCTGATGTACATCTTCCTCTGGGAGTTCTTGTTTACCGGATTCGTATCCGGAGTGCGGTTCTTGAGCATTCGCGCTTACATGATTGGCGTAATCAGAGGAGTGGACGATGAGAGGTTCGCAGAGGACGCGAACCAGGTGATTAGTCTGCCTGTCTCGCTGATAGTGCTGGCAGCGATCATAGTCATCTTCACCGCTCTTGCCATCAGACGGCTCCGCACCATGGACGTGCCCTGATCACAAGGGCCCCGGTGGTCGCGAACCGGTCGCGGTTCAAGTTCGTTGGCTTCTCACTGTGGATGCTACCTATTCGTTACTGTTGCGTTCCCAGTGTGTTCAAGTTGTACTCAGTGCACACTTGCTCAGTGGGGGAGCGAATGTCCAGTGCTGCGCGTGCGGACTGCTGGCGTACGTAGAGAGGTCTCAGATCATGGCCGACAACCAGTCAACAATTGCTGAACGCCAACTCGTCGTATTTGACCTGAACGAGGAAGCCTACGGCGTAGATATCGGCGCCGTTCGGGAAATCATCCGGATGCAGGAAATCACCCGTGTTCCGCGAGCACCGCAGTTCATCGAAGGTGTCATCAACCTTCGGGGCAAGGTGATCCCTGTTGTGGATCTCCGAACAAGGTTTTCTATGCCCACTGCCGAGAGGACAGACGAGCACCGAATCGTCGTCGTCGACGTGGTCGGCCAGGACATCGGCATGGTCGTGGACGCCGTGACCGAGGTGAGCCGGGTGTCCGAGGCTTCTATCGAGCCTCCGTCGACCGTCATTACGACAGATGACTCCGACTACCTGACGGGTATCGTCAAGACCGACGAGAAGCTAATCATCCTTCTCGATATCGCCAAGGTGATCTCTGCTGATGAAGCGGGCCGAGTCGCCGAGCTGGCAGATTCGGTCGAGGCAGCTGCTTAGGCGGATTCTCAAGTTAGACACATAGGCCCGGGCACTTTCACAGTGCCCGGGCCTATTGATTTCTAGCGGTCTGGTGTTTCTACCAGGCAGGCTTGCCTGAACTCCAGCTCCAGTTGTCCGGTGGCCAGATGTTCCGCCCTACTCGACGGCCAGTGCTGGCGTCACGCCGTGGCTCGTCGTACCAGTCTTTAACTGTGGCCTGCCATTTCTGGATATGCGGAGTGCCGCGGTGGTAGTCGAACGCGGCCGGGTTGGCGTACACCTCGTACAGGTACAGCTCAGCCGGGTCGTTGATGTTCTGGTAAACGTCAAACCTCAGGCATCCGGGCTCCTCGTGCGTGGAGCCGATACCGTCGAGCGCTACCGCCTCTATGAAGCGGTTGACATGCTCTTGCTGGACATACTGTGGCGCCGAAATCACGTGCAGAGAGCTATTCGAGAAGTAGGCGTCACCAACTGCGCCTTCAGCCCGCATCGAATCCCAGCTGGCGTCGCCTCGAGGGTAGACAGGTCGGCAGAACGACACTTCCACTTCGCCATCGAACATGTCCTTGACCTGTGCGTCCCACTCTTTGAAGTGCGGATAGGTCTTGTGGGCCTCGAAAGCAGCTTCGTCGTTGTAGACCTCGGTAAACCCGAAGAGCGTGGGGTCGTCGGCATCCTGGATGATGTCGAACCTGCGGCATCCCGGCTCGTTTCGAACAGAGCCTTCGGCATCTCCGATCGACGCCTGAATGAAGTCGTCTATCCTGTCTTCCTTCACCTTGATGCGCACCATCAGGATGTACATTGGCAATCTCCAGTTGAAAAGGGGTCCGTCCCGGTCGGTTGAGAAGCTGCCGACACCGGCGGCGGCAGTATACAGGCCTATTGCTTTTGGGCGCATGTTGACCAAGTGTTGAGGAGCCTGGAGCCGTGCGATCCGAATGAGAAGAGACGCGCAGAAAGATCAACTTAGCGCTGTACTTACGGGCATGGTCGGGTTGATAGAGATC
This sequence comes from Dehalococcoidia bacterium, assembly GCA_028285005.1. GTDB lineage: Bacteria > Chloroflexota > Dehalococcoidia > Lucifugimonadales > Lucifugimonadaceae > JAJCYX01. Next base: position 56,158 of record JANQQP010000006.1, read on the forward strand.
GAGCGGATACGGACCGATATCGAACGTCTATGTAAGGCACCGCGTCACTCTGGCACAGACAGCGAGTCTCATAAAAGAGCGGCGGAGTATGTGGCTGAGCAGCTAGGCGCCGCTGGCTGTGAGGTGGAGAGGCAGGAGTTCACTATCCCGGCCGAGCCCGATCCGAGGCCGGGCCTCAATGTCGTAGCGACGCTTCCCAAGTCGCGTTCGAGCGGTGATTCACCGGCGGTGGCGAAACCGTCCGTGCTAGTCGGCGCGCACTACGACACGGTACCGGGCTCGCCGGGAGCGGACGACAACGCAAGTGGTGTGGCGGTGATGCTGGAGTGCTCACGTGTGCTGGCGAAGATCGACCGCAATCGTCCCGTGATATTTGCTGCGTTCGACGCCGAGGAGAGGCAGCCAGAGGTCGGGTTGCACGGGTCTGAGGCCTACGTGCGCAGCCTGAAGGCGTCAGACAGCGGCCCGACGGTATCTGAGGCTTACATCCTTGAGATGGTCGGCTACTCGGCTCCTGAGGGCGCTCAGCAGGTGCCACAGGGCCTTCAGCTTGTGTTCCCTAGGGCTTTCGACCAGCTTGCCGCCGCACAGTTCGCCGGGGATTCAGTCGTCGTCGTTTCGGACTGGCGGAGTCGTAGGATTTCACGGGCGCTGGAGGAGGCCAGTCGTTCAATCGGTGGCACCCCAATATTGCCCGTTGAGGTTCCAAGGTGGATGCCGGTGCCTCACAACTTGAAGCGTTCCGACCATGCCCCGTTCTGGGAGGCAAAGGTCCCGGCTGTGATGATCGGCGATACGGCGAACTTCAGGAACCCGAACTATCACACTCCGACTGACACGCCGGACACACTCGACTACAGCTTCATCGAAAGCGTCGCCAGAACGGTGATAGCGACGGTCGCCAGAGCGGCGGTCACGACTACACCGGTCCGCAAGCCCCGGGTCCGGTTGCGCTAGGCCGCCTCGTCAGGCTTGGAGACACCTGGCTGCCGGGTTGGAGCATCCTCGCCGAACTCGTCATCACTCGACGGACTGTCGGCTACGTCTGTCTGGCTGTCCGGTTCTGGACCACGTGGGAAGCTCCGACTGAAGGGCGAACTCCCACCTGGGCCTCCAAGCGACTCTGGAAGCAGATGCCTGTACTTCGGGTAGAAGAAGCCGACGGCAAACAGCACGATGCCTGCGACGGCCCATGGCACGGCTGACATCGCCAGACCGGATATCCACGCGCTGCCTACTCTCTCAGCCATGTTCCGGAACTCGTCTCCGTACACGAGCGCTGAAAGTGCAGGGAAGTCGGCCCGCGTCTCGAGACTGAGCGCATCCTCGGGAACCTCGAAGTTCCTGTACGAGGTGGTTGAGGCCCAGCCGATCTGTATCGATGCGAAGAAGATAACTGCCACGATGGCCACCGGCGCGCCCGCCCACTTAGCCCGCCCCGTCCAGTTACGTCCACCTATCAGGACAACGATTGCAAGCAGGAGTATCGCCGGCAGGAAGATGATCCATCGGAATGTCCAGCCAAGGCTGATGTAGTCGCGGATCTCGTCGAACCGGGTGAGTTGGGCGGCATCCATCCGGTCGGTAATCTCGGTCTCGTCGAAGACTATGCCCGCACGCACGATGTCCAGGAACTCTTCGGCATCAGCTATCGACTGCGGGTCGTCACCACCTGCGAGCTGGTTGATGATGTCCTGCTCAGTGAATCCAACGCCATTGATGACCTGGTCCCGAAGGTTGTCCAGTGTGTCGAGGGAGTCTGCCCCGAGCTGGGCACGAAGGTCTGCGTCTGAGTAGGTGATCTCATCGGGAACGTTCGTCAGCACGAAGTTGCTGATCTCGTTGGAGATCACCGGGCGCATGACATTCACGACTTCCGATGAGTTCTCGGGCAGACATGTCGGGAACTGTCCGGCGAGAGCGCTGTTCAGCGCCTGTGTCGCCTGTACAGGGGTCTGACAGACCGGAGTTGCTGCCACCTGCTCATCGAGCTTGCGTATCGCCAGGTCGTCGAGTTCAGTGGCAGCGTCTGCTTTGCGCTCTTCAAGCTCAAGCGTGTATTCGAGGTTGTCAGTCGCTCCCACGAGCCAGGCCACGACCGCATCAATGATTCCGTCACCCTGTGCTCGCACCCAATCGGCCGGCGCGACGATCTCGACCGCCTCTTGAACATCCGACTCCGTGATTGCGATTCCAAAGGCCAGAACCGTGCTGTCCGCCACAAGAGAAGCGACTAGCGGGTCCACGACCTGCTCGAAGACCAGGGTGACCAGGGTGTCTTCGTCGTTCAGCTTGTCCTTCAGGACCTGGCCTGCGACAGGCACTCGGTCTCGGAAGGTGATGACAACGTTGAGTTCGTCCTGAGTGCCGGCGAAATACGGCGCAGTCTGGTCCACGACCGAGAACAGGTTCGTCTCGATCCATTCTGGTGGCAGTATCCGCCTGGCAGCGTCTTCGGCCTCGTCAGGAGTGAGACTAATGCCGAACGCCTCGTTTGTGATGGAGTCGCTCAGATCGCGAACTGTAGGGACGAGAATGGTGGATACGACCAGTTCGCCCAGTCCAATGCGTTCGGACGCCACTCGTACGGCTTCAGGCACTGAATCGATGCGGTCCGAGGTCTCAAGGTCGAGCTCAAAACTATCGCTGCGGCCAGATGCATAAGGGATGATGCCGCCCAAGGCCTCTTCGACCTTGCGTTGCACATACTCACGCGGGAGTACGGTCTCAATGAACGCCTTTAGAGACGTCTGAGCACGCGCCGGGTCATCAAAGGCGAGAGTCTGAGCACCATCCAGCCCAGTTTCGATCGTGATACCCCGCGCCGTGATGTCGGCGAGCGCAGAATCAATAACCCGGTCGTAGGCGAAATCGTAGAGGTCGGCCCGGTTGATCACACCTGCGATCTCGTCCGGGTCACCGGCCGTGTTTACGACGCGGCTGACCAGCAACGCCACAATGAACAGGACGGCGAACACAAGAGCGAACAGGACAGCAAATGCTGGGCGCAACAGACTGCTCCGGCAGCGTACCTACCTACACGTTCTTCGAAGTGTGAAGCAGGCGTTGTACTGAAGCGTTACGGGAATGTCGAACCGAATACGGTGGGAACGACAGTTCCAGCGGCTGTTTTGCGCTGAGTTGTAGCTAACTTTGTCCTAAGTTCGTCTGAACCACCAGCATCGTGCCGATTGGCCCAGATTGAACGTCAACCGCTTAGTCGGCGCTCACAGGAGTCGGCCCATCTTCTGGCTGCCTGTTCTCAGGGTTCGGTTGCGGCTTTTCGGCAGCCGGTTGGGTCACCAGTGCCGCTGCAAACGCTGCAACAACGAAGCCTGCGAGAACGAAGAACGCGATGCGCCAGCCGTCGATAAACGCCTCACCCGCCGGACCATCCGCGCTGTCGGCCAGTTTGCTCAGTTCGACCTCTACTCCACGAGCTGCCATCACTCCGGCGATGATCGCGGTCGTGACGGCCTGACCAGTCACACTGCCCACATTCCGGACGAGGTTCAGGAAGGCGCTGACCGAACCGTAGTCCTTCCGGTCGATGACGCTGAGGGTCGCGTTCATGTTTGGCGCCATCCACGTGCCCATGCCCAGACCGTTGATGAACAGCACCGGCATGATGACCCAGATCGGTGTGTCGATGGTGAAGAATGCGAGCCCAATGCCGGTCACGAACAGCGTCCCGATGCCGATGAAGGTAAATACTCGAAAGCCGTAGCGGTCTGATAGCCGCCCGCTCATGAAACCGGCAATACCCATACCAAGCGCGCCGACAAACATGGTCAGACCGGCACTCAACTGGCTGATCCCGAGGAAGCTCTGCACGAAGACCGGCATCAGGAAGAACGTTGCGGAAGACCCGATAAACCCTAGAAAACGTGTGAGAGTAGAAAAGGCGAACGTCGAGTTCTGGAAGAACCTCAGGTTCATGATCGGGCTGCTGAACTTCAGCTCCCACCAGATGAGCGTTGCGAACAGGACGACCGTCAGCACAGCACCGCCGATGATCTGAAACGATCCCCAGTCAAAGCCGAACGGATTGCTCACCGTCACGATCAGCAGGGATAGCGCAGCAGCAGAGAGAATCGCTCCCGGCCAGTCGTAAGGTTTGCGAGTCGTCTGCCTCGTCGAACCGATTCGGTCGTCGTCGAGGACACGTATGGCAAAGAAAATGGCGAGTGTGGTTGGTACGGCGAGGAAGATGAATAGCGAGCGCCAACCGAAGAATTCGAGCATTGGCCCGGCGACGATGGGACCCGCGGTGGCGCCGAGAGCCACGGCAGTCGTCAGCATTCCCAGGCCCTTACCACGCTCGTTCGATGGAAACACGGCGGTGATGATCGCCATCACGACGGCCTGCCCCATCGCGCCACCGATGGCCATTACGACTCTCGCGCCGATCAACACGCCTAACGATGGAGCGGCTGCCGCCAGCACCGATCCAGCGACAAACAGGATCATGCCAATTATGTGAAACCGCTTGCGTCCTGTGAGGTCGGCAACTCGTCCCAGTGGCAGCATCACCGCGCTGACGGTCAACGAGCTGGCGATAGCAACCCAGGTGACGGCGCGGAGGGTTACCTCGAACTCATCTGCGATGGTGGAGAGCGCGAGAAAGGTGATGGAGAAGTCCATCACCATCACAAATAGCGCCAGGCCAACCGTCCAGAACGCTTTCCACTTATAGTTGTCCGGCACGGCTTCGGCCTGAGTTGTGGCTTGAGACGTCAATTAGCGGCTTTCAAGGGTAGGGTTCAGAACCCGGAAGGTTAGATGAACGGCCCGCGATTATAGTTTCGGATTCGGCGATTAAGTGTCCATGGCCGTGATGATTCGCCCCTGAAAATATGCCAATTAATCGGTGGATGCGGAAATTAGCCCCAGATAGGAACGTTTGTTGTCTCTCAAGGTCCTGATACACACGCCAGCAGCCGGTTTCAGTCCAAACGAGTGGTTTCCGGTCACAAGTGAAGTCGAGTGGCTCGTCGAGACTTACCGCGACAACAAGCCTTCGGTCGAATCGATAGCTAAGGCAGATGTGTTGGTCGGAACCGATTTCACGGCAGAGATGGGGTCGGCAGCGAAGTCACTGAAGGCGATTCTCGTTCCTGCGGCTGGAGTTGACCGTATTGAGCCAGAAGCGGTTCCGGACGGCTGTGTCGTCGCAAATGCGTATGCGCATGAAGCGCCGATCGCAGAGTGGGTGATGGCCTGCGCTGTTGCTCTCGATCACGAACTGCTCAAGTCCGAGCGCACCTTTCGGGCGGGCTCCTGGGAGATGTGGCCCGGGCGCCATGGTTCGTACCGGGAGTTGATGGGACGCACATTCGGCGTCGTTGGACTCGGCGCGATCGGCAAACGAGTGGCGAAGCTCGCCCAGGCCTACGAGATGGATGTGTTGGCCGCTGGCCGGCGTGCAGAGCAGAAAGCGGAAGCCGAGGCAGCTGGGATCAGCTACGAACACGCGCAGGCAGGTCTCGAACGGGTGATGTCGGAGTCGGACTTCATAGTGGTCTCGACTCCACTGAATGCCGATACCACCGGACTGATCGGAGAGAAAGAGCTGGCGTTCATGAAGCCCTCCGCTTACATCATCAATCCCGCCCGAGGTCACATTGTCGATGAAGCGGCTCTGTTCTCAGTACTGAAAAACGGCCAGATCGCCGGAGCCGCCATCGACACCTGGTACGAGTATCCGGTTTCAACCGAAGACGCTCCTCGACCCGCAAGTCATCCCTTCTGGGAGTTAGAGAATGTCATCATGACGCCGCATCACTCAGGAGCCACAGAGGGGACGCGGACAAGGCGAGCGAAAGTGGTGGCTGAGAATATTGACCGGCTAAACAGCGGTGAGCCGCTGATCAACGTCGTGGCTGAGCTCTCAGGTCTCTAGAGGATCAAGACGATGCCGCGCCCTTAGTCGTACGCTGCCTGACCGCCTCGTAAAGAACGACTCCGGCGCTCACAGACGCGTTTAGCGAGGCGACTTCACCGAACATCGGGATGGAGACCAAGGTCTCGCATTCCTTTCGCACTTGCGGAGATATGCCCTGGCCCTCTGACCCGACCACAACGGCAGTGGGCGCGGTCAAATCGATCTCGGTGTGAAGAAACTCGGCTTCGGCATCCAGTCCGACCAGCCTCAGGCCAAGTTGTTTCAGGTACTTCGCTGTCCTGCCGAGATTGGGCTCCCTGGCCACCAGCACATGCTCCAGCGCACCGGCCGATGCCCTGATAGCACCGGGGCTAACGCTCGCCGAACGTCTTTCGGGGATGATCACACCATGAGCACCCGCTGCATTGGCAGTACGAGCGATGGCACCGAAATTGTGCGGGTCCTGAATCCCGTCGAGCACAACAAGTAACGGCGCTTCGTCCCGATCAGCCGCAAGGTGCAGCATGTCTTCGATGCTGGAGTAGCGAGGGTCGGCCACGATGGCTATCACGCCCTGGTGTTTGGCCGTGTGTGAGATGCGATCAAGCTCTCTCTTCGGTACGGCGTCGACAGCGATGGCCTGCTGATCGGCAAGTACAACGACTTCGCTCAGTTGAGGACCAAACTCGATTTCATCAGCCATTAGAATGCGGTCGATCTCGCGTCCAGCCCGGAGGGCCTCAAGCACTGCACGCCGTCCCTCGACCGTATTGGCATGGATCTTTCTGGCCCGGGCTCTAGACACCAGGGGATAACCCTTCGATCTGCGTCTCGATCTCGACCATGTCATCGTCAGTGAGCGCCCATCGCCCGGCCTCGGCGTTCTCGACGGCCTGCTCAGGCGTCTTGGCTCCGCATATAGCCGAAGTCACCGCAGGATTGGCGAGAGTCCAGGCGATCGCAAGCTGTGCCATCGTGAATCCGTGGTCCTGGGCGAATGGAGTGAGGCGCTTGCATATCTCCTCGCCAGCCGAACGCACTTCGGCTGTGAGGGACGGATGGCTGGACCGCGTGTCATTGGCACTGAAGCTGTGCGATGCAGCGTATTTGCCGGTCAGCAGGCCTCGCCCGATGGGCGAATAAACCATGACGCCGATTCCGTTCTCCAGGCAAAACGGCAGTGGATCGGTCTCTGCGCGGCGAAACAGCATGGAGTAGTGCGGCTGAGAAGACAGAATGGTCCCGTGCTGCATGGCCTCGCCAGTGGCTTCCGCTCCGAAGTTTGAGACTCCGAGGTGCCTGACCTTGCCTTCGTCCTGCAGCTTAACCAGCTCGTCCATGGTGTCCTCAATAGGCCACTGCGGCTTCGGGCTGTGAATCTGGTAGAGGTCGAGGTGATCGGTACCGAGCTGAGCAAGGCTGTTTTCGATGGCGGCGCGGATATGTTCTCGAGAGTGATCACCGGACAGTTTCGACGCGAGAAAGATGTCGTTGCGCTTTCCTGCGAGGGCCTTGCCAAGCACAGATTCACTGGTCCGGTACATCTCGGCGGTGTCGATGAACGTCAGTCCTGCGTCGAGCGCAGCATGAACTGTCCTGATACCCAGCTGCTCGTCTACCGGCCCCATGCCTCCACCAAGAGGCCACGCGCCGAAACAGATGACTGGCACTTGTGGGCCGTCAGCGCCCAGGATTCGCGTTGGCAGTGGGCTGTTCGTCATGGATGCACACTCTGAAATTGGTGGGTTACGGAAAGCGTCAAGTGTACTCGTGGTGATCAGACCCTGAATCGAGTTCGAGTTGATTATGCAGGGACTGCATGTATCGCCTAGTCAGCTACGGGTTGCCGACAGTTATTCGGAGCTTGCAATTCCCGATACTTGAACTGGAAGAGCTATTAACAGCCCTATCAATATCGCTCGTTCGAGCGTTCGCTGAGCGCTATCGGTTTGTCATCGAAAACAGGCGTTGAAGACAGGATCACCTCGAAAGGTGGCTCCGTACTAAAACGGAACTCCGCTGTCGAGCCGCGAGGGGTTGTCGGCAAGATCGCTTCCAAGACCACAAGCTCTCAATTTCGCCGCCAGGCCATTTCCGTCGCACCTGGCATCATCGCGCTAATTGTCACTGCGTTCACGGAGTTCACACCCATCAACCCGGGTGCCAGGGCCTTTCTCGTGTGGACGCCGTTTGAGCTTACCTTTTCGGGCTCTCTAGTCGTCCTGGGCATGGCGTGGATTAACCGCCAGCAGATGAAGGCGGCGCATCGAGCCCTGGACGAGAGTAATCGGGCCGAACAGAACCGCAGAGCAATTGCAGCGATCGGCATAGCAGCAAGCTGGGACCTTGATCTCGACCGGCTATATCAACGGGTTTCGCAGGACCTGACCTCGATAATCGAGTTCGACCGGCTCACCATCACCAGCGCGTTGCCTACCGGCCGGATGCGCGTTGAGTATGTCCAGGGTGCTACCGGCGAAGGCTATCCGGCCGGCGCTGTTCTTCCCGAAACACCAGATCAACCTGATGGGCTGTCGGCCGAGTTTGTTGAGAACTACGGCTCGCAGATCACCGCAGCTATTCCGGCCTGCAATGGCACGTTGACGATTCGGAGTCGCCGGAAAGAGCTGTACGGTCTGGCTGAGTTAGACCTCTTGAGGCAGGTAGTCGCTCAGATTTCGCCCGGCGTAGCGAACGCGATCATGTTCCAAGCGACAGAACGCCAGGTGCGCGAACGTACCGTGTTGGCGGAAATCGGACTTGCGGCGACTTCGGGTAATAGTCCCAGAGCGATCATTGAAGCCGTCGATGCGTCTCTCAATCAACTGATCGACTACGACCACCTCGGTCTGATCCTGGCTGGCGAGCAGGATAAGTCGGAGCATCACGGCGTTGTTGAGTACTGGTCTCAGAAGGGTCTCTCCGGTTGGAATGCAGGCGACCAGATCTCATTTGATCCCAGTTCAGCCACTCAGGGCTCGGTTGTGCAGAGCAAGGGTTCTGAGTTCGCGCTCGCTGGGCAGGCAGACGCCGTCGCGGAAGGAGACCACCGCACGTGGCTAAGCGCGCCGCTGTTCGTCCAGGAGCAGCTTATTGGCGTCCTGGTAGTGAGTTCGCCCGCTCGGGATGCTCTCGGTGAGGACGAATCTGCGCTGCTGCTCAGCGTCTCGCTGCAGATCGCTCCAGCAATTCAGAACGCGAATCTGACCGCTGCCCTCGAGCGACGTGCGGACGAACGTCGGATCGTCGCCGCGATTGGACTGGCCGCGAACAGCGAACTAAATCTTGATGCGATCTACAGACGCCTTGACTCAGAACTTGCGAAGGCGTTGCAGTTTGACCGTATGTCCATCAAATACCTTCACCCAGACACCGGTCAGCAAGAAATCGTATACACGTCGGGAATCGAAGCGGACGGTCTTAAGGTCGGTGATGTGACAGGTATCCAAAGTCACGATCGCGTCAAAACCGATTCGTGTGGGGACGACTGGTCTGCTGCCGATCCCTGGATGAAGTCATTCATCGAGCAAACTGGACTGAAGAGCCGGGCGTCGGCTCCGCTTGGTACAGCCCCGAACCTGCTGGGCCGTCTGAATATCGCCAGTTTGGAAGAAGGTCGGTACGACGCTCAGGACGTCGAGCTGCTGGAACGCATCGCGATACAGATAACTCCGGCAATCAGGAATGCTCGGATGATCGCCGCTGAACGCGACCTACGCGAGACGCTGGACCGGCAGAACAGGGAACTGTATGAGGCAAATAACGCCCGCAAACAGTTTCTGTCGACCGTATCTCACGAACTGAAGACTCCTCTGACCATCATCGCCGGCTTCGTCGACCTGCTTGCAACTCCCGGTGAGATGGATGACGAACAGGAACGGCAGGAGACGCTTGGGATCATCCGACGCAACGCTGAACATCTCGATGTCCTGATAAATGACATCCTGGACATTTCTCGGCTCGACGCAGGCACGTTCAAGATCAACCCACAACCGTTCTCTATGAGTGAACTGGTCTCTGATCTTGATGCCAGCTTCCAGTCGCTATTGCGCACAAAGGCCCAGACGCTCGTCGTTGACATCGGCGAAGATGAACTATGGATCAACGCGGACAGGTCGAGGATTGGGCAGGTCATCACGAATCTGCTGAGCAATGCGTCCAAGTATTCACCTGAGAAGACTGAGGTGATGCTGAGCTGTCACGTTGATGGACAGAGATTGCGTGTGGCTGTAGCTGACCAGGGCCAGGGTATGACTGAAGAGGAGCAGAAGGGCCTGTTCACAGCTTTCTTCAGAGCGGACAACGAGACAACCAGGTCCGTTCCAGGCACGGGACTGGGCCTTGTGATAGCCAAATCGATAACCGAGTTGCATGGCGGTGAGATCCGTCTCAGCAGCGAAGTTGGAAAAGGGACGACGATTGAGTTCTGGCTGCCTGATCTGACGACCAAAGAGGCAGCACTGGCTGAAACGCCGGAGCAGGAGACCTTTGGCGGCTCCCGCCTGTGGCCAGATGGACCGCCAGAAGACATCGGCCTGGGAGCCGACTAACCAACTTGCCGAGGGCGCTGATTACGGGCCCATGGCACGGAGAAGTCGACATGACGAAGATCCTGATAGTGGATGACAGCGCAGACATCCGGCTGCTTCTGAGCCGATCGCTCAAAAGCCTCGGTTACGAGGTATTCCAGGCGACGGATGGCAGCGAGGTGATGGCCGCAGTCCAGTCCTACGAGCCGGACCTGGTCCTGCTCGATGTCTCGATGCCCAAAGTCGACGGTTTCACGGCGCTCGGTCAGCTGAAGAATGACCCCCGGACAAAGATGATTCCAGTCATCATGATCACTGCGAAAGGCCACCCCGACGATCTCGACACGGCTCGCAACCTCGGTGCTCTCGACTACGTAAACAAGCCGTGGAGCAACGGCGAGGTTGAACTCAGGGTCCAGTGGGCTGTCACGGCGCGGCAGCAGCAACTGGCGGCGCTGGAGCAACGTAAGGCCAAGGCTCAGGCCGCGAGTGAACCCGACCTGGATGAGCTCGAGCGGCAGGCAGCGGAGGAAGAGGACAGCTCCTCCGGCCGCGACAGAATGGCCAGCTAGCGGCCAGGCTTCATTAGTTCGACGACTAACCAGCTCGACCTTCTCTGCGCGAGATCGACTTCAGACCCTCACTACCTGGTTCCTCGCGTAAACGGCACCCAAGAAGCGGCTGAAATTCTCATTCGTTGACACCCGCCTTCACCGGTGCCAGCATTGACCTCCCGATGCGGAGACGCTGTCGCACTGAGTGACCATCCGGCCGCGTTCGGGACCAATTCTCGTTACACACGCGGCGCGCACAGGCGCCATTGACCAGGGAGCGGCTTAATGGCGACTACCTACCAGAACTTCATAAACGGCAACTGGACCGATGGCCAGACCGGCGAAACTGCGTCCAGCACCAACCCGGCGAATCTCGGCGATGTTGTCGGTGAATTTCAGAAGTCGAACGCCGCCGACGCAAGCTCGGCAATCGCTGCTGCGCACGCCGCAAAGTCCAGGTGGGGCGAGACATCAGGCGTAGTCCGCGGGCAGTACCTGATGAAGGCAGCCGGATACCTCGAAGCCAACGCAGAGGAGTTCGCGCAGGCGATCACCCGTGAAGCAGGAAAGGCGATTCTCGAGTCTCGCGGCGAGGTTGGCCGGGCTATCGCACTGCTCCAGTACTACGGAGTCGACAGTTCGAACCCCGTTGGAACCGTGGTTCCTTCTATCAACCCGAACATATTGCTCTACACCAACAGGGTTCCTCTCGGAGTCGTAAGCCTCATCACGCCCTGGAACTTCCCGCTTGCCATCCCGATCTGGAAGATGGCTCCGGCTCTTGCTTACGGCAACACGATCGTTCTCAAGCCAGCATCGGCCGCACCGATGGTTTCGACGCTGATCGCACGAATGTGGGCAGAAGTCGGGCTGCCTGAGGGTGTCTTCAACCTTGTTACGGGGTCCGGCGGCGCAGTTGGCAATGAACTGGTGTCGAATCCCGCTGTCGACGCTGTCTCATTCACCGGCTCGACCAAGGTCGGCTATGGAATTGCTGTGGAGTCGGCCAAGAACGGGAACCGCTATCAACTGGAGATGGGCGGTAAGAACCCGGTGATTGTGCTGCCCGATGCCGATCTTGAGCAGGCCGCCGAAATTACTGTCGCTGGTGCCATGAAGTACTCAGGGCAGAAGTGCACTGCTACTTCAAGGGCGATCGTGGTCGGCGGAATCATCGAGGACTTTACGAACCTCGTCGTGGACAAGACACGAGCGCTTAAGATCGGCCCTGGCGTTGAGGAGGACTCGATCATCGTGCCTGTGATCGACGAAGCATCGAGGTCGAACATCAAGTCGGCGGTTGAGCAGGGCGTGAAGGATGGCGGAAACATCCTTGCGGGCGGCGGAGTGCCATCTCACAACGGTTTTGAGGCCGGCACGTTCGTCGAGCCGACGGTGATCACGAAGGTTGCGCCGGATGCGTTCGTGGCGTGCGAAGAGATATTCGGTCCGGTGCTGTCGATCATCCCCGCACGTGACTACGAAGAGGCACTTCAGATCGCTAACGGTGTTGAGTACGGCCTGAGCGCCGGCGTCTTCACCAGGAACCTGAACTCAGCGTTGGACTTCGCAAACCGGATTGAGGCCGGCATCGTGAAGATCAATGGCGAGACGGCCGGTGTAGAGCCCCAGGTGCCGTTTGGCGGCATGAAGGCTTCTTCAACGGGCAACCGAGAACAGGGGAAGGCAGCCATCGAGTTCTTCACGCAGATGAAGACGATCTACATGGACCGGTCTGCTACATAGCGGATCAAACCTTCGCACCCGAACGAGAAAGCGCCCGGCATGTGCCGGGCGCTTTCAGTTTGACGAGCAGGAAACCGTCGTTAGCTCGTCGCCACCGGAGTCTTAAGCATCCGCGCTGCACCGATACCGGTCAGCAGCTCACGCTGTCGGACCGCGTAGGGATCTTCGCCCTCAGCAACTGTCGGCGCTGCGAATACCCGTCCGGCAACTGTGCGAAGCGGTCGTTCACCAGCAGGCATCTCAGCCAGCGCCGTGATCGTGTCAGCAACAACCTGAGGGTCGTCGGCATCGGGGCCGCTAAGCATCTCGCCCATTCCCTCGCCGAACTTCTGCAGGATGTCCATGCTCGGCGCGTATCCGGCCATGGCCTCCTTGTCACCTGGCTCGACCATCTTGTTGATGATCGGAGTCGGGAACGCTCCGGGCTCGACGATCGCGACATCGATGTTCTGATCGGCCAGCTCGAAGCTGTACGCCTCTGACAGCGCTTCGAGGGCGTGCTTCGAGGCTGCGTAGTGGCCCATGAACGGCATCGAGATCTTCCCCGCCGTCGAGGTCACGTTTACGATCAGTCCGCTCTTCTGGCGGCGCATGTGGGGCAGAACGGCTCTGCTCACGCGATGCGGCCCCACGTAGTTCTGATCAAACTGCTGGATCACCTGCTGCACGGTGAAGCTCTCGGCCGGGCCCATTCCGCCGCCACCTGCGTTGTTGACGACCACGTCGATCCTTCCGGCGTCGGAGACTATTGCGTGGACCGCTGCGTCGACGGAGGCGTCGTCTGTGACGTCCAGCTCGACGACATGAAGATCGATGTCCTCAGTCTTCGCAAGCTCCAGAATCTCAGAGGCAGCCCGACTGTTCCTGCCGTCGACGTTTCGCATAGAAGCGAAGACACAGTAGCCTCGGCGGGCCAGTGTCTCAGCCGTCAGTCGTCCAAATCCCGAACTTGCGCCCGTGACGAGCGCCACTTTCTTGTCTGTGGTTGTTTCAGTCATTCGAATCGATTCCTCAATTAGTTTTGCCAGGCGATTTGGGCCTGAATCTCTAGAACTCGAGCGGCCTTAATCGGTTGTGAATGCTCCACCTCCGCACAGTTGATTTGGGTAGCCCGGGCCACAGGAGTCCTGCGGCCCGGGAATCGCTAGTCCGCCCTCGCGGGCGAGACCGCCGGTGCGACGGGAACAAACTCGGGGGAGGCATCGCCGATGCCGGAGTCCGGGTCTGCAACCTCAAACTCCTCCGCCTGCTGCTCCCTGATCTTGTTCGGCAGGACTGTCACGGCAATCACCAGCGCCAGGCCGATGAAGGCAGCCGATGCGATGTAGCCAACGCTCATTGCGTCCACGAATGAACGGTTTGCAGCGTCAACCACCGTCGCAGCGACGTCCGCGGGCAAGTTCTGCGCCACCGCACCCACAGCTCCGATGCTGTCTCCGACGACTTCTGCCAGACCTTCTGGCACAACGTCACGAACGGCGTCCGTAACTCTCGAGCGGTACACGCCCGTGACGATGCTGCCGATCACTGCGACACCCAAAGCAAAGCCCAATTCACGTGAGGTGTCATTCATCGCAGAGCCGACACCCGCGTCGTCGACGGGCACCGAAGCCATGATCGAATCGGTAAGCGCGGTCATGATCATTCCTGCGCCGAGGCCAAACAGAGCGAGGCCGAGCGCCGGAATGAAGTAACCGCTATCAACTTCCAACTGGGTGAAGACGCCCATGCCGCCCATGATGATCAGAGAAGCGATCACCGAGATGGTGCGCGGACCGAGCCGGGCTTCGGTCTTGCTAGCGAACGCTGCGCCGATCATCATCGTGCCGGCGACCGGCATGATGGCGAGCCCGGCATAGAGCGCACTTTCGCCCTGGACCAGTTGGAAGTACTGAGTGAGGAAGAAGAAGACGCCGATCATCGCCAGCATCAGCAGCATGATGACCAGGAATGAGCCTGTGAAGTCACGCCGCTTGAAGTAGTGCAGCGGAAGCATCGGGTGCGGGCTCCTGATCTGCACCACCGTGAATGCGACTAGCAGCAAGCTGCCGACGACAAACGAAGCGATGATTGGAGCGGTTGTCCAACCGTCCTCTCCTCCCTGAATGATTCCGTAGACGACGCCGAGAAGTCCGGTCGTGACCAGCACGGCGCCAGGGATGTCCAGCGGTTGCTTACGGCTGTCGCGGGATTCCGGCACGAACTGCAAGCCCGCTATCGCCAGTGTTACGACGGGAGCGTGCAGCCAGAAGACCGCGGACCAGTCAATCTGGTCAACGAGGAATCCTCCAGTTGCCGGTCCGACGACGATTCCCAGCGAGCCGACGGCGGTCCATACAGCGATGGCGCGTGCCCGCTCTCCTCTGGGGAAGACGTCGGTGATGATCGACAGGGTGGCCGGCAGAACAAATGCAGCACCGACGCCCTGCACTCCTCGCATGATGATCAGTGTTTCGGAGTTAGCTGCCAGCGCTCCGCCAACGGCTCCAAGGCCGAACACGACCATTCCCGCTGCCAGTGTGCGCTTTCTTCCGTACCTGTCGCCGATGGTCCCGCCGAGAAGCAGTAGACCTGCCAGCAGTAGTGAGTAGGAGTTGACTACCCACTGCAGAACGGAGTTTGTCGCCTCGAAGTCACGAGCGATCGCTGGAAGGGCCGTGTTCACCACGGTTCCGTCCAGGAAGATCATGAAGGTCGACAGCGACATAACAGCCAACACCAGGTTCTTCCTGACGTTTCTGCCGGAGGTGCCGTTGTTTGGTGTATCGATAGTTGTGGTGCTCATTTCCTCTTCCGTGATTGCCAACTCCACCTGAGCGGAGTTCCTGACTGACCCGCCAGCTTAATTAAACCGGCCAGCCGCCCTTTTTAAGTTCAAAATTCGTTCTTTACCATCCTGAATCTGTCTAACGATTGGATCGTGAAGGTCCCGGCTAAGCTGCGCTAGCTATTCGGCGTCTTCTCCGCCTGAGTCGCCGCCCGTCCAGAACCCGCCTGTAAACAGCGCCTCGGCCACCTCAACCGCCGCCTCGATGTCATGGGTGTCCGGATCCCACGCGAGTTGAGCGGTCGCGCCGATCATGATCGAAGCCATGACGAAGATGACCGCTTCCGGGTCCAGGTCCGGGTTCACATCACCGGCTTGCTGGCTCTGGCGAATCATCTCTGGCATCGTCTCGCGCCAGGGCTTGAACAGAGCCCGTTGGCTGTTGAGAACCCGCTCGTTCAGCAGTGCCTCTGCCCAGAGGAACATAGCCACGCGTGTGTCGATGTTTCCTGGTGTGCGAAGGTTCCGCTTCATCCCTTTATCGAGCGTGCGGAGCCACAGCGGCAGGTCCGGGCGGTTCTCCTTGAGCCCTTCAAAGAGCTGCTCATCCTCTTCGAGAGACTGCTCTCGCAGAGCTTCGATGATGTCCTCTTTGCTCTTGAAGTAGTGGTAAACCGCTCCGCGCGAAAGGTCCGCTTCCAGCCGGATGTCATCAAGAGAGGTTCCGTGTATGCCTGAGCGCGCAAAGCACTGCACTGCCGCGTCGATGATCTGCTGACGCCTGGCTTCGAGGTGCTCTTCACTGACCTTTGGCATAGTCGAACTGACTCCCGAATCAACAAAACCGGCTGACCGGCCTTTTTAGTTACGGGAAGTATGATGCACGAATTCTCGGAGGGATGCAAGCCGCAATTTTCGGTATTCTGAAGCGACTTCACCAGTATGTCCGGCGGGACTCAATGGAACCTCGAAAACAACAGCTTGAAATGGTTCGATACGGCAATCAGCCGATGACTGTGCCTCCAGTCGCCCCGGGATACAGCATTCGCCAATACGAGGAGCGAGACCGGGCCTCTTACTGGATGCTGTTCCGAGAGGTGTTCGAGAAGGAAAGCAGGCTGGATAGGCTGCACACGGCCAGCCTACCGGGCGGTTTTCACGTGATAGTCGAAGACGCCACTCAGGATGTTGTCGCCACCGCGGCTGCAGCTGAGTTCGAACGTGATGGGCACGAGGAACCGGGAAGCCTTCAATGGGTGATGACAGACCCGCTTCATCTCGGGCGAGGACTCGGAAGAGTGGTGATCGCCGCCGCGACCGCGACGCTTGTCGACGCCGGCTACAAGCGCGTCTACCTGAGCACCGATGACCCGCGACTGCCCGCGATCTACCTCTACCTTGAACTTGGCTGGAAGCCTCTACTTCACGCAGCTGACATGAAGGAACGATGGCTGAATGTGTACCGGCAGCTCAACCGCGAGCCGGGACCAGATGAGTTCGTTGAGGTGAGTTAGCCGACCCTACTGCGCACAAGTGGAATGACGTCTGCTGCGACGCGTTCTGCTTCTTCCACGTGCGGGTAGCCAGACAGAATGAACTCGTCGATTCCCAGGTCCCAGTAGCAGACTAACTCGTCCGCAACCTGCGCTGGCGTGCCGACTATAGCGGTGCCGCAGTTCACCCGCACAGTGGAGATGCCGTTCCAAAGTCTCTCGGTGACCCTGTGCTGGTCTCGAGGCCGCGCCTGAATCGCAGCGCCGACCATGGCCGTGCCCCGCACCTGCGCAGACCTCTGCTCCTTGACCTGGGTCGCCGCATCGCTAATCAGGTCTTCGGCCGCCTCCCACGCTTCATCCTCGCTGTCTCGGACGACCAGATGAGTGCGTAGACCAAACTCTGGAGTCCTGCCCTCTTCTTCGAATGCAGTGGTCGCTCGCTCCATCAGCGCGGCAATGTCCTCAACGGGCTGAATCCACATAAGGAGGCAGTCAGCCTGTCGTCCGGCCAGTGACAGTGCATTGGGCGACGCGCCACCGAGATACCAGCGTGGGCCGCCGCCAGCAGGTCCCGGCGAGACCATGGCACCGTCCAGTTTCACGACTTCACCATCGAACTGAACAGGCTCACCTGGAGATGACCAGAGCTTCTTGCAGGCGCCGATGAACTCGTCGGCGAACGTGTAACGCTGATCATGACTTGACGTCACGCCGAGCCGTTCGAAGTCTCCCTGGATACCGCCAGGGACGACGTTGATGTCGATGCGCCCGCCCGAGATGTTGCTGAGCGCTGCGGCCATCTGGGCGAAGAGTCCCGGCGACACGAAACCCGGCCGCACAGCAATCAGGAACCGGATCCGTGAAGTGACAGCAGCCAGCGCCGTAGCAGTCGTCCAGGTCTCGGCAAGCGGCTGGTTCTCACTGAACAGGCCGTTGGCGAACCTGGTTGGGATGAGCTGCGAGTGAAACCCGGCGCTCTCCGCAGTCTGGACCACCTGCTTCAAGTAATCGAACGTGGGAGGTCTCTCCGCCTCAAGCGTGCCAATGCGCTGGCCATCTCCGTCTATCGGGATGAACCAGTCGAATTTCGGCTCAGGGCGGGATTGGGCGACCATGTCAGCTGCCCGGGGGCGGCACTACAACTTCGCTGTAGTCGTGGCGCTTAGCGACCATGTTCGAATGAGCGAAGACGTCGAGGGCGCTCTCGTACAGGTCTGGTTCGATCGTGATGTCACCGCTCCAGGTCCCGAGCTTCTGGTAGTAGTCGACCGCCGCTGCAGTGGCCTCGACCGCAATGTCAGGGAAGAAGCTCTCCTCGGCCTTTGCGACCTCCATCGGATCGGCGGTGTTGACCCAGTTGCGGGAGGCTCGGTAGGCGTTCGTGAAGCGTTTCGCCGTGTCAGTGTCGAGCCAGTCCCAGCGGCAGACAAGGCTGCTGAAAGCGGTTGGGCCGACCGCTTCACCGACGGATGCAACAATGTGGCCCTGACCGAGGTGTTCAAGCTGCTGCGGGAACGCTCCCTGCTCGTGGAAATAGTCGCCTTGTCCGCCTTGCCACTGACCCATCATCTCGTCTCCGCCAGGCGAGTCGATGTCGTCGAGGTCGCCGAGGTCGACGCCTTGCCTGTGTAGCCCGTAACGAAGCATCGCCTCCGGCTGGCCGCCATGGACATGCAGGAATTTCTTCCCGTGCAGCTTCGACCAACTGAAGTCTGAGTCGGGTTCTCGGGCTGCGATGATGAAGCCGTCGTAGCGGTTGATCTGTGCAAACTGGGCGACGATCGGCTTTTCCCCTTTGTCGAGCTGTCCCCAACTCGCGGAAACGGCCGCCTGGCCGACGTCCATACGACCCTCGGCTACCTCGGAACCTGTGGCCTGCCCGGCGCCGGCCGGCGTGTAAGTACCTTCCAGTCCCTCTTTTTCGAGAAAGCCACCTGCTATACAGGAAATCAGCGGGCTGTAGAACGCCGAGTGGCGGGAGGCCATCAGGTTGATCTGATCCAAGGTCAGGCTCCAGGTTGTGTTGATGTCGAGTAGTGCGAGTGGAGAACGGGATTGTACCGCGGTGTCATCGATCGTCGGCAAACATAAGCGGGCGGGCTGCTGACTCCTCTGATTCTGCGGGTCAGCACAATTTATCCAGTTATATGGTGACTGCTATTCTCCGAGCAGGTATCCGTTCGACTTATGGGACGAGCGCTCCCTGTGGAGTAGCTTTATCGCTGCAGCGCTTGCTTCTGTCACCTCCGAATCCGAGACAAATAACACATGAAATCTGTGGTTACTGGCGGCGCGGGATTTATCGGCTCACATCTTGTGGATCGGCTCGTTGACGCCGGGGACGACGTCCTGGTCATCGACGATCTGTCTTCCGGCAAGGAGATCAATGTTCCATCTGGTGCGCGGTTAGAAGAGATGGACATTGGCGACGATCGATTGGGATCGGTTCTGGACTCTTTCGGTCCAGCTCGGGTCTTTCACGCTGCGGCGCAAATCAGCGTTTCAGTGTCGGCTCGGGAACCCATGACCGATGCGAAGACAAACGTCATCGGAACGCTGAACGTGTTGGAAGCGATTCGGAACGCGTCCGGAGAGCAGGCGAAGTTCGTATTCGTCTCGACCGGTGGAGCGATGTACGGAGAGCCTGAGCAGCTGCCCGCGGCTGAAGCACTTCCCGCATCTCCCGGATCGCCGTACGGGGCATCCAAGCACACGGTCGAGATCTACTTGCCTGTTTACGAACGATTGTTTGGCCTCAACCACACCACGTTGCGATTGGCGAACGTCTACGGGCCTCGCCAGGACCCGCACGGCGAGGCCGGAGTGGTAGCCATATTCTCACGAGCGATGCTCGCTGGAAGAGATGTGACGATCTTTGGCGATGGCAAGGACGAGCGGGACTACGTGTACGTGGGCGACGTCGTAGAAGCTCTTGTGCTGGCCGCTGAGTCCAACGAGGGCGGCCCTTACAACGTCGGTACTGGGATTGGCACGAATGTGAACGACCTGTTCGGAGTTCTCGCAGAGCTGTGTGACTACGGGCAGCCCGCGATCTACGGACCGCCGCGAGCAGGTGACATCGGCAAGATCAGCCTCGATAGCGCGTTGCTCAGTCGGGACATGGGGTGGAGACCCGAAACCGGCCTCGTGGACGGTCTCGCGACCACTGTGTCGTGGTTCCGGGCCAATCCAGACTGAACGTTTAGGCAGGCTCGGCAGCCGATAGAGCCCATCTGAGCCGTTCGAGCAGAGTCGCCGCAGACCAGGGCTTCGTCACATAGTCGTGCGCACCCATCTTCCTGGCTCTTGCCAGGTCTTCGTCGCCTCGAAGAGCAGATGAGATGATCACCGGTATGTGCTTTGTGTCGTCTTGTTCCTTTAGCTGCGCGAGAGTGTCCCAGCCATCGATGCCGGGCATCATCAGGTCGAGGATGATGGCATCCGGTTGACTGTCCTCAATCCACTGCATCACGCCAGATCCGTCGCTGGCTTCGACGACGCCGTATCCGGCTGCCTCCAGCGTCGCTACCAGCAGCATCCGTATCTCGTCAGTGTCATCCACAACCAGTATCGTTTCCATGTGCACCGCTCAATCCCAGTCCGCTACTCACCCCATTTGCTTGCCAACGCCCAGTCGATTCTGGTCGCCAGGTCATGCGCTGACCACGGCTTGGGTATGAAGCCGTGTGCACCGAGCTCGTGCGCCATTGCCATATCTTCTCTGTTCTGACTTGCTGTGATGACAATCACAGGTATGTCCTGGTATCCGTCCATGCCTTTGAGAGTCTCGAGCACCTTGAAGCCGTCCATCTTCGGCATGTGAAGGTCCAGCAGTATCACGTCTGGCCGTTCTTCCTTGACCCAGAACATGAGGTCGTCGCCATCAGAGGCTTCGATCACAAGATGACCTTGCTGCTGCAGAATGTTTGTGAGCAGCAACCGCATCTCCGGATTGTCGTCAGCCATCAGCACTGTGGCCATTCATCAGGTCTCCAGGTCGGTAAAGGGAACACTCTGAACCCTAGGCCGCGTCCTCACTCTTGCCGCTGCTCGCGCCACTGTTCGAGTCGCTGTCCGCTGGCGGCACTCCCTGATCATCCTCAGTGATCACTCCCGGCATCCGGACCGTTATGGTCGTGCCCTGCCCCAAATCGGACTCCAGCACCAGGGTCCCACCGTGCATTTCGACAATGGACCGGGTTATCACCAGTCCGAGGCCAGTGCCCTTTTCCTTCTGGGCCTCCTCATTCGAGGACCTGAAGAAGGGTGTGAATAGCTTCTCCTGATCCTCCTTGGTGATTCCCAGGCCCTGGTCCGCGACGACCACTACCAGCTCGTTCTCCTCAATGCGCGATGAGATGACGACTTCAGATTCCGCCGGCGAGTATTTGCAGGCGTTCGTAACGAGGTTAGTAACCACCTGGCTTAGTCGGGCCCTGTCAGCCCTCACCAATGTGCCCTGGAGATCGAAGTCCCGGATGAGGACCTGTTCTTTCTCACTGGCAATTGCGTCGAGACCGGCAAGTGTCTCGTTGAGAATCTCTTCCGGATCGGTCGACTCGAGATTGACTGCGAGGCGGCCTGATTCGATGCGGCTTACGTCAACCAGGTCACTGACAAGTAGATCGAGATGGCGACCATTCCGTTCGACCATTCGGAGTTGCTCCATCTGCTGGTCGCTGAGGTTGCCATCGATGTTCATACCGAGCAATTCGGCGAAACCGACCATGATTGCCAGAGGGGTCTTGAGCTCGTGACTCACTGCGGAGAGGAATGTGTTCTTCGCCTCGTTCGCTCTTTGCAGTTCCTTGTTCTGCTGCTCAACTTCCTGCTGGGTTTCTTGCAGATGGGTACGGGCGGCCCTCAGTTGATTGTTCTGTGACTCGAGCTTGTCAAGCAGACGTTTCTGTTCCGCTTCTACCCGACTTCGGATTATCACGTTCGCAAGGTGAACTCCGGTGCTCTGCAGAAGTTGCGATGTGTACTCCGGCTCCGGAAGGCGACGAGAGCTTGCGATAGCCATCCAACCGATGGGCTCACCTTCGGTCATAAGCGTGATCATTGCGACCGCCTTGAAGCCTTCCGATGCGAACAGTGAAAACGGGTAGGCTCCCTCTCCAATCTCGATCGTTTCGAGGTCCCAGTAGCGGACTTCGTCATCCAGGTAGGTAAGGTCAGGGTCCCATTCGAACGAAGTGCCCTCCTCCATCGCAGCAGCCCGCTGTCCAAATACCTTCTTGACGACCAGGTCGTTCCCGCCCTGCTGCGTCTCCGCAACCAGTCCGAGGTCGCAGTTGAGTAACGCCTCAATCTGGGTGCCCGTGACATCGAACATCGTAGAGATCCCCGAACTCATCGAGAGCGCACGGGCCACTTCGCTTTGAGCCCTCCGAAGCTGGGCCTCACGATTACTTCCATCGAATAGCCAGGCGGCGCGCAGGTGAGGTGCAATCTGCTGAGCCGCGGCGGTTATGAGGTCCTCAGCGGATTCGTCATAAGCGTTTTCGTTGTAACTGCAGAGAGCTATATAGCCGGTGACGCTGTCCCGGGTCTTGAGAGGAATCCGCAAAACCGAGCGAAACCCGGCGTCCCGCCACAGTTCAAGCTTTTCGGTTGGCAGAGTGTGCCTGGGCTTCTGGGACCCAGATCGATCCGCGTCGATGTTCTCTTGCCAGGCATCGTTGATCTCGAACACATTGCCGACTTCGAAGCCGGGAACCTCGACTCCCACAACGTGCTTGATCTCGATCTCGCTGGCGTTCTCATCAATCTCAACGAATGAGATGCGGTCAGCCTGTAGCCATTCGGCGACCGCGGATGTGGCGACTCGATACACGTCGGGCGTCGAGTGGGCGTCTGCAAGACTTATGCCGAGTTTGACCAGCCTCTCTCGGTCCCTGGCAAGCATTTCGCTCTTAGCGGTGTAAGAGTCGCTCAGCTTCACCTGAACGATGAGTTTTCTTCGGAGATCGCTTGCTCTGCCTGCAACTGCAGCCATCGTCATGAGTGAGATCAGTGCGGCAGGCCGACCCTCAAACGCCAGGTAGGTCCAACCAACTCCCTGTGCCAATACGCTGAGCACCGCCAGCAACGGGATGAAGCCGGCGGCGATGATTAACCCACCTTTGGCGCCAAGCCACGAGGCGATCACAACGATGGGGATGATCGAAAAGAACTGGGCGGCAGCGCCGGGTAACGCTGACATCGGGAAGAACGCAGCAGCATAGACAGCGACAAGTAACGCCGACCACACTACCCTGTTGTTCAGAAACTGGCGCCGCCGGTGGTTGGAGACGCCTTCGTCGGCAGATTCATCTGGCGCGCCAGCATGCCGCAATGCCAAGTGACGGTCCCTCCTGAGAGAGATGCATTGCGGGGTGCGAAAGCGGCGGGTACAAACACGATACAGCCGCTCAGTTCAACTGACGTAGGTGTATATACGGAATCGTACTGGAACTGGCCGACGCCACCCAGACTCAACGAGCTAAGCCAGATCGCTCAGCACGGAGTTCTGCGGGTCTGCGACACGCGCCGGACGTCTTGCTCTTGAAGAGACTGCTCTTAATCTCCCCTGGCTATCTGCTCGCGGCCCTGTTCGTGCTGACGTTTGCGGCATGTAGCAGCAACCAGCAGCCAACGCCGACGGTTCCAGCTACGCCTGTGGTGGCCACGCCGACATCAGCACCTGCGACCGCAACGCCCCGGCCAACTGCGACGGCAACCGTGCCACCAACGGGTGGTCTGGTCACTGGCGGCATCGCACGGTTCGCCATTAGAGAGGCTCCTCCTCACCAGGACGTGCACCAGTCAGTCTCCAACGTCCTGGCGACCTGGGGCGCGGGCAATGCGTACAGCCGTCTTTTCAGGTTCCAGCGCGGTCCAAACGTCCCGGTCCCTTCTCGGATTCCGGAGTGTGATCTCTGCACCTCATGGAAGCAGACGGGGCCACTCGAGTTCGAGTTCGAGATTCGAGATGACGCATTCTGGCCGGAAACATCTCCGATGGCCGGGCGCGGTGTCACTGCGCAGGACATTGTGTTCAGCTACCGCAGGCAGATGACGGAAGACTGGCCAAATGCCGATTTGCTTCGCAACTTAGTTGAGATCACTGCTGTCCAAGATGATCTTTTACGGATTCGGCTTGCGTCTACGGATGCAGAGTTCTTCGAGAAACTTGCGGATGGCCGGTCAGTAGTGGTTGCGCCGGAAGCGGTGGCGATCAACGGAGATCTTATTACCGGACCAACTTTCGGGAGCGGGCCCTGGATTCTTGAAGAGGTGTCCTCAGAAGGCGCTACGTTCGAGGCGAACCGGAGCTACTACGGCACTGGGCCGCACCTTGATGGACTGACTGTGCAGTTCATTCCACAGGCATCGACAAGGGCAACCGGTGTCAG
Organism: Dehalococcoidia bacterium; assembly: GCA_028285005.1. Taxonomy (GTDB): domain Bacteria; phylum Chloroflexota; class Dehalococcoidia; order Lucifugimonadales; family Lucifugimonadaceae; genus JAJCYX01. The sequence continues at coordinate 80,531 of JANQQP010000006.1, forward strand.
AGCGGATATTCTCGATTTCGCTGAGACTACGCCAGATGAGATCGATGCGGCGCTGGAGCGCTTTCCAACGCTTCAAACCATCTCCCTGGAAATGCCGGGCACGGGAGTTGAAGTGGCTTTGAACACGGCGCATCCGCTGCTCGGAAGCCTCGAGATGAGACAGGCGATGCTGCTGGCGTGGGACCTGGAAGAGGCGATGCCAGCAATCTGGGGTGAAAACGCCTTCGCGGCTGTGGGTATGAACGTGCCCGAACCCACCTGGTCCGCCGATTTCGGGTCCCGATATGGCGCCAAATTCGGTGACCCGGCCGAGGCCCGACGACTGTTTTCAGACGCCGGTCCAATTGCTGAAACTCCTCTGACGATCACGGTCGGCGAATTTGGAGAGTCGGTGGCGGAAGACCTCTACATCGCCACTGCCGAATCACTGGCTACGGCATTGGGCGATGCTGGTCTGCAGGTCACGGTTAATCCGGTGACCACAAGAGAGTTCGCAGACGACGCGTGGCTACGTGGCGAGTTCGAGATACTCGTCGGCTCGCCACCGCCGATCTCCAGTTTGAGCGGGCAGCTACTCGGCATCTACCACTCGTCTGGCCCGTGGAATACAACCGGGTTTGCCAACGAAAGCCTGGATGAGTTGATCGAGGCCCAGGCCACCGAGCTCGACCGGAGAAAGCGAGGTGAACTGCTGCTAGAGATACAGGACGAGATCATGGCGGAGTCGCAACGGTTCTATCCGGCGATCGGCATTGAGAACTGGCTGTGGCGCCCAAGGGTGCAGGACTTCGTTCCGGACACATCGGGGGCCAGCGGGGATTTCCTGACTAGAATCTGGCTGGGACCTGAGTAACGGAGTCCCGCTAGGCCCGATCTTGCAGTGCGTCTTCCAGTGCGGTCCACGAGAGGAGGGCGCACTTGATGCGAACGGGAAAGCGCTTCACACCTTCGAGCGCCAGGATATCGCCCAGTTCGTCCTGCTCCTCTTCGGTGAGCTCATCGCCTCGCATCATCCGTCTGACCAGTGTGACGATCTCCATCGCCTCTTCCGTGCTCTTGCCATCGAGCATTTCGGCGAGCAGAGATGCTGACGACTGGCTGATCGCGCAGCCCTGGCCGGATACGCTCACACCGTCGACGGAATCACCCTCGATATCGAGTTGTATGTGAACTTCATCTCCGCAGAACGGGTTGTTCGCCTCAACGTCGATATCCGGCGAGTCAAGCGGGTCCGTGTGACGCGGGTTGCGGTAGTGGTCCAGGATGATGCTCTCGTAGAGCTCATCGAGGTCCCCAAGGCCTGACGTTCCGCCCATCATTTGAGGAAGTACTCCTCTGTCTGCTTCAAACCATCGATCAAGAGATCGACTTCGTCCTGCGTGTTGTAGATGTAGAAGCTGGCCCGGGCCGCGGCAACAACGTCGTAGCTACGGACCAGCGGCATCGCGCAGTGGTGCCCGGTGCGAATCGCTATGCCCATCTGGTCCAGTGCAGTTCCCATGTCATGCGGGTGAATGGTGTCGTGCATGAAGGAGATGATGCCACCGCGGTCCTTTGTGTCGGTAGGCCCCATCACGGTGACTCGCTCCAGTTCCGAGAACCGGCTGAGTGCGTATTCGGTCAAGGCGTGTTCGTGAGCAAGAACATTATCCATGCCGAGGTCCGATAGATAGTCAATCGCTGCTCCGGTGGCGATGGCATCAGCGATGTTTGGTGTCCCCGCCTCAAACTTGTACGGCAGGTCGTTCCATGATGCATCCTCGTAGCTGACGGTGAGGATCATGTCCCCGCCGAACATCCACGGAGGCATCTCCTCGAGCAGCTCCGGTCTGCCGTACAGCACTCCGATACCGGTCGGCCCAAGCATCTTGTGGGCAGAAAAGCCGAGAAAGTCGCAGTCCAAGTCGCCAACATCGATCGGCATGTGTGGGGCGCTCTGCGCGGCATCCACCAGTATCAACGCGCCGTGGTCATGGGCCAGTTTTCCGAGCGCTTTGACGTCGTTGACAGTGCCCAACACCGATGACATTTGCACTGCGGCGACCATCTTTGTTTTGCCAGTGATCAACTCTCCGGCGGCGTCCATGTCGAGGCGACCGTCCTCGGTACGCGGGATGATCTTCAGTTCGGCGCCGGACCGCATAGCCAACTGCTGCCACGGCACGATCCCCGAGTGGTGCTCCATGGCTGTGACGACGATCTCGTCGCCCGACTTTATGTTGGTATCACCCCATGAGTACGCGACCAGGTTGATCGCCTCCGAGATATTGCGTGTCCAGACGATCGATTCCGGCTCGCGTGCGCCGATGAATCTCGCGACTTTCTTGCGAGCTTCCTCGAACGCTTCGGTAGCTTCGATGGACATGGTGTGCACGCCGCGGTGAACGTTCGCGTTGTAGTGCGTGTAGTAGTGCGTGAGAGCGCCGATGACCTGCTGTGGCTTCTGCGAAGTGGCAGCGTTGTCGAGGTACACGAGCGGGTTGTCGCCAATCTTGCGTTGCAGGATTGGGAAGTCCGCCCTGATTTTGCTCACATCAAGAGTCATCGAAGTCATCTTCCACGGATTCGCTGAGCGGCCTGCTGGAACCTAAGCAGGCGTCGGCACGGTGTCCGCGCCTACCTCTCGAGTCCCACCTCGATCGTGTCGCCGTTCACGCGCACCGGGTGTGTTGGCACTGGCACTGTGGCCGGGGCGCCGAGCACCGATCCGTCTGTGACGTTGAATACGGCGCCATGTCGCGGGCAGAAGATCTCGGGGCCTTCGAGGTCGGTCTGGTCGAAGGATGCGCCGTCATGGGTACAGGCATCCTCAATCGCGTAGAACTCACCATCGACGTTGCAGAGTGCGACTCGGGCGCCCTCGACCTCCGTGATGAACACCTCGCCCGGCTCCACATCGGCCCGCGTTGCAACCGCGAAGTACTGTAGTTCTGCCATGTCTACAAAATCCCTTCTGAGTCCAGTTTCGGAACGATCTGGTCGAGCTTCTCGTACAGGAATTCCCTCAGGGGTTCTGGCTCAAACTCATCGATGATTTCGGTGGCGAATCCGGTCACCAGCATCTTCGCCGCATCCTGTCTGTCGATGCCGCGTGACATCAGGTAGAACAGCATGCTGGTGTCGACGTGACCTGCGGTCGCGCCGTGTGCGCACTTCACATCGTCGGCGTAGATCTCGAGGCTGGGCTTGGTGTCGATTTCCGCGCCATGCGAAAGCAGCAGGTTCAGGTCTTTCTGCTCGGCGACGGTCTTCATCGCACCGGGCTGGACGAGAACCTTGCCACTGAAGACAGCTCGAGACTTCCCCGCAAGGATGCCTTTATAGAACTGGTGACTGGTGCCGTGCGGCTTGTGGTGCGTTGTGCTTATCTCGTTGTCCTGGTGGGACTGGCCATTGGTGATGTAGAGGCCGTGCAGAGTCGTTTCTGCGCCCTCTTCAGCCAGATTCGTGTGGACATCGTTACGACCGATAGCTGGGCCCGTTGCGAACGTTGTCGAGTTGAACACAGCGCCCGCGGGCTGCTCTGAACGAGTCGTCCCAAGGTGTAGAGACTGCTCGTTTTCGAGCTGAACGCGGAAGTGCTGAAGTTCTGCGCCAGCCCCGAGCGACGCTTCGAAGACAGGCACGGTCAGCTGGGGACCGCTGCTGAGGTTCACGAAGCTCTCGATGACGACCGCTTTCGAGTTGGAGCCAGCAATGAGCAGAGTGCGCGGATAGATAGCTCTGTGATCGGGGCCATCTGAAACTATGTTCAGTATGTGGACCGGCTGGTCCAGCTCTGCATCGTCGCCGATCTCAACCAGCAATCCCGATTGGAAGAGAGCGGTGTTCAGGGCGACGAAGGCGTTGTCTTCAACTGTGGCCAACGATCCCAGCACCGGTTCTATCTTCTGGCGCAGCGAATCGGCCGTTGACGCAAAGTCCGAGATGGAGACGCCGGCGCTTTCAACATTTCGGCTGAGATCCGGGGAGAAGCGGCCGTCGATGACGACGGCGGAGTGCCAATCGTCGCTCCACGGTGCGATCTTCGACAGTTCGCCAGAAGCGGCCATGGACGCAGCTTCACTCAGATTGAATGCCTGCGAGTCCAGTCTGCGCAGATCCGTGTATTTCCACAGCTCATTGCCGCGCCGCGTTGTCGGGAAGCCGAGCTTTTCGAACTCTGTCCAGGCCTGGCGTTGCAGTTCGGACAGCCAATCCGCGCGGTCCTCATGCTTGAGGAAGTCGCGTTCGTAGCTGGCTATGGTGCTGGGTGGGGCTGTTGTAGTCATTGGAAGATGTTGTTCACGACTCTGCGATCACTTGATCACGCTGAAGCGGGAGCGTGCTCCTCGAGGAATCGTTTGTAGCCATCTCGCTCGACCTCTTCAGCAAGCTCCGGACCGCCGGTCTCGACAAGCCGGCCGTCGACGAGAACATGCACAACGTCCGGCTTGATGTGGTGGAGCAACCGGTTGTAGTGAGTCACGAGGATGAACGAGCGGTCCGGTGACCGGAGCGCATTCACGGCGTCCGAGACAATGCGCATTGCGTCAACATCAAGCCCGGAGTCGGTCTCGTCAAGTACAGCGAGCGTCGGCTCCAAAATAGCCAGCTGAAGCATCTCGTTGCGCTTCTTCTCACCACCAGAGAAGCCTTCGTTCAGAGAACGCTTCATCAGGTCCGGGTTGATCTTCACCTCATCGACTTTGGAGTCGAACAGCTTCGAGAAGTCGCGGACGCTCAGCTTCTTTTCACCGTTAGCCTCGTGTTTCGCGTCCAGCGCAGCCTTCAAGAACTGCCAGGGACGCACTCCGGGGATCTCAGCTGGATACTGGAACGCAAGGAAAAGTCCCTTGTGCGCTCGCTCGTCCGGTGCTGCTTCGAGGATGCTCTCGCCCTCGAAGACAATGTCACCGGCTGTGACCTCGTAATCGGTCCTGCCGGCCAGGACGTTGGCGAAGGTGCTCTTGCCACTGCCGTTCGGGCCCATGATGGCGTGGACCTCGCCCGGGTTTACCTTGAGGCTCAATCCCTTGAGGATCTCGCCGTCTTCCATGTCTACAACCTGCGCATGCAGGTCCGTTACTTCAAGCATCTGTGTTCCTGAGTGTCCGTGCGTTTGACTATCGATTGCCAGGCTGCCGGCTATCCGACCGCGCCCTCGAGCGAGACCTTGAGCAGCTGGCTGGCTTCCATTGCGAATTCGAAAGGCAGTTCCCTGATCACGTCCCGGCTCCAGCCCGTAATGATCATGTGGTGCGCCTCTTCTTCCGAGATCCCTCGTTGCATCAGGTAGAAGAGCTGGTCGTCGCTAACTTTCGACGTTGATGCTTCGTGCTCAAGCTGCGCCGTGGGGTTCTGGACCTCGATGTATGGCACCGTGTGGGCGCCGCATCTATCGCCGATTAGCAACGAATCACACTGAGTATGGTTCGTTGAGTTCTCTGCGCCCGGCATGATCTTGACCTGACCGCGGTAAGTATTCTGGCCCTGCCCGGCTGATATGCCCTTCGAAACGATGGTGCTCTTCGTGTTCTTGCCGATGTGGATCATCTTGGTCCCGGTATCGGCCTGCTGGTGGTTGTTGGTGAGCGCCACCGAGTAGAACTCTCCAACCGAGTTGTCTCCACGCAGTATCACGCTCGGGTACTTCCATGTGATAGCGGAACCGGTCTCAACCTGTGTCCAGGAGATCTTGGAGTTGCGGTCTGCGCGACCGCGCTTCGTCACGAAGTTGTAGACGCCGCCAACACCGTCCTTGGTGCCTGGAAACCAGTTCTGAACCGTTGAGTACTTGATCTCGGCGTCGTCTAGCGCAACCAATTCGACTACAGCGGCATGCAACTGACTTGTGCGCCTGATCGGTGCCGTGCAGCCTTCGAGGTAGCTGACGTAGGCGTCCTTATCGGCGATTATCAGCGTTCTCTCGAACTGGCCTGAGCCTTCCGTGTTGATGCGGAAGTAGGTCATTAGCTCGATGGGGCACTTCACGCCAGGCGGCACATAGGCGAATGAGCCATCGCTGAATACGGCTGAGTTCAAGGTCGCAAAGAAGTTGTCCGTGTACGGCACGACGCTGCCGAGATACTTCTTGACGAGTTCCGGGTGGTTCTGCACCGCCTCATTGAATGAGCAGAAGATGATTCCAAGCTCTTCCAGCTTGTCGGCAAACGTGGTAGCCACAGACACACTGTCGAAGACGGCATCGACTGCAACGCCCGCAAGCTTCTCTCGCTCATGCAGCGGCACACCAAGCTTGTCAAAAGCCTCCAGCAGTTCCGGATCTACCTCGTCCATGCTCTTCGGCCCGTCTTCCGGACTCTTCGGAGCCGAGTAGTAGTACATGTCCTGGTAGTCGATGGGCGGATACTCGACTTTGGCCCATTTCGGCTCAGCATCCGACTCCTGAAGCGTGAGCCAGTGCCGATAGGCCTTCAGACGCCATTCGAGCAACCATTCCGGCTCATTCTTCTTGGCGGAGATGAATCGGACCGTGTCTTCACTCAGACCTTTTGGTGCGATCTCCGCATCAACATCGGTCACGAAACCCCATTTGTATTCCATCTCGGACAGGTCGGTGGTCCGTGAGATCGTCTGGGGAGTTTTGGATGGTGTTGTCATGCGCCTGCGTCGCGGATCAGATTCTGGGACCGCTCAGAGTTATTCCTGACTAATTTAGTCAGGTATTAATTCTATGAGTCTCTAGAGGGGGCGTCAACGAATTTCGTCGGTACGAACAGAAGCTGGTGTCGGTACTTAAGATCACTATTTGATCGGACGATGACGGGAGTTGTCGCCACAATACAGACTCGCCGTGCGGTCCGGGCCCGTTCTTTCACGCTATGGGCCCGCTTTTCTTGACCGGGGACAGGCTACCAACCGTATCGTCATAGCGAGAGAAAGCGTCGTGCAATCCGACTCCCCAATTGAAGACGACCGCATGCGCAGGAAACTCTCGAAGCGGCTCGTCTCTGCCGGAGTTTCCGAACGCGTCCGTGCGGCGATGATAAAGGTGCCACGCGACCGATTTGTTCAGCCGGGCATGGGGCGATGGGCATGGAGTGATGAGTCACTTCCAATTGGCGCTGGTCAGACCATCTCTCAGCCATCGCTTGTCGGTCGCATGATCGATCTCCTCCGAACTCGTCCAGGGCATCGCGTGCTGGATGTCGGTACCGGTTCGGGCTACCAGGCCGCGGTTCTGTCGCACCTCGTTCAGCAGGTGATAAGTGTTGAGCGAATACCTGAACTGTGCCGCAAAGCGACCGCGTTGTTGAAAAACCTCGGTTGTGCCAATGTGGAGGTGTTCGACGTCGAAGAGGAGCTCGGCTGGCCGGACCTGGCACCGTACGATGCGATCATCGTAGGAGCCGCAGCGCCCGGCGTACCGTCGTCGCTCGTTCAGCAACTCACCGTTGGCGGGAGGCTTGTCATACCTGTTGGCAACCGCGATGAGCAGCAGATCATCGTGGTTGAGCGCACAGCGTCGGGGTCCACCCAGGAACGCCACGACCCGGTGCGATTCGTTCCGTTGATCGGAAAAGGCGCCTGGGATCAATAGAGTTCCTATCAAGCGACATTCCGCACCAACTGATCATTCGTGGCAAAATTGAGGCGATTGTTCGCATCCGGGCCGTTCGCCAAGCCGATCTCAGTCCCGTGATGTGTGGGACCACTCAGCAACGGACAGACAATGACGCAATACGAAGCGGTTATCGGGCTCGAGACCCACGTTCAGCTGAACACCAAGAGCAAGATGTTCAGCGATTCGAGCGCTGCCTACCAGTCGGCTGAGCCAAACACGATTGTCGATACCGTGAACCTGGCTCTGCCGGGGACTCTGCCGGTTGTGAACGAAAAGGCTGTTGAGGGTGCGATCAAGATCGGCCTCGCGCTCGGTTGCTCTATCGCCGAGGTGACCAAGTTCGACCGCAAGCAGTACAACTACCCGGACCTGCTGAAGGGCTACCAGATCTCGCAGTACGACAAGCCAATCTGTTACGAGGGCAAGGTCGAGCTGCCGGGAGAGCCAGGGCGCACTGTTCGAATCAACCGCGTCCACATGGAAGAGGACGTTGCGAAGCTAGTGCACGTTGACGGTCTGAACGGGCAGCCAGGATACGCGCTCATGGACGTGAACCGCGCTGGCGTGCCGCTGATGGAGATCGTCACTGAGCCTGACCTCAGAACAGCGGAGGATGTTGTCGCTTACATCGAGTCTCTTCAGTCAATCATCCGTTACATCGGCGTCGGCACTGCGAACATGGAAGAGGGCTCGTTCAGGTGCGACGCGAACATCAGTGTCCGCCCGGTCGGCACAGAAGAGCTTGGCACAAAGGTTGAGGTCAAGAACATGAACCGCGTGTCTGCGGTTGCCCGCGCCGTGAGCTATGAGATCGACCGGCAGATCAAGGCTATTGAGAGTGGCGAGCGCATTGTCCAGGAGACTCGGGGCTGGAATGACGGCTCAGACCAGACCGTTGTACAGCGCAGCAAGGAAGAAGCCAACGACTACCGCTACTTCCCGGAGCCTGACATCCCACCGCTAGCGATCAGTCGGGAGTGGGTGGACGAGATTCGCTCTGCCCTGCCGGAGCTGCCGGCCGAAAGAAAATCTCGCTTCATGGATGACTTCGGGCTGTCTGAATACGACGCCACTTTGCTGACTTCCGCCAGGTCAACTGCCGAGTACTTCGAGGAAGTGGTCTCGGCAGGCAACGCATCAGGAAGTGACGACCGAGGCACGCTCGCTAAGGAGGCTGCGAACTGGCTGAACGGCGAGATGGCGCGCCTGATGAATGCCGAATCCGTGGAAGATGCTTCACAGACAAAGGTCACGCCCGCATCGCTGGCGTCCCTGATCGCAAGCTCAATGAAGCGCGAGATCAATGGAACGACCGCCAAGCAGGTGTTTGAAGAGATGTGGCGCGATGGCGGGGACCCGGCGCAGATCATCGAAGACCGCGGACTCGGTATGGTGAGCGATTCGTCATCTCTCGATCCGGTGGTCGAAAGAGTGATCGCCGACAACCCAAAGGTCGTCGACGACTATATGGGCGGCAAGGAGACGGCGGTCAGGTACCTGATGGGTCAGGTGATGAAGGAGACGAAGGGACAGGCCGACCCGCCGCTGGTGCTGGAGATGCTCGGGAACAAGCTGTCAGAGATGAAGGCCGGCGCCGCAAGTGATTAGCCCGGCCGGCCATCGATCATCTGCATAGACGGAGTCGATTTCTCAACCCATTTCGACCTGCAACACGATAAAGTAGTTACTTCTAAGAACAGCCGAGGCCATCCCGGCCGTTGAGGAATCGCCGCCAGAGTTTTCATGGGCAACACTGCGTTTACCGTCATACTTCTACTTCTCAGCATTGTGCTGGTCGGAGTGCTGCTTCTGCAGGTCCGCGGCAATGCGGGGCAGGTCTTCGGCCAGGCCGAGAGTACTTTCCGTTCGAGGCGCGGTGTTGAGCGATTGCTTTTCAGGGCGACGATCGTGATTGCCACAATATTCGTTGTAGTGGCGATCGTGAACACACGGTTGACGGACGGCTAAGGCGAGGACTTAGAGCCGCGACCAGGTCGTACCCTCAGGCCCGTCTGCGATAGCGATTCCAGCCTCTTGCAGCCTGTCCCTTACTGCATCGGCGTCCGCCCAGCGCTTCTCTGAACGAGCTTCCGTTCGCTCCGCGAGCAATCGTTCGATCTCCTGCTCGCTGATGCCACCTTCGGGAACCTTCTTGTCCGGCTCCTCTAGCGTCAGGCCGAGCACAGACGTCAGCTCCACCAGCAGGTCACGTGCGTCAATCACGTCATCACCCCTGGCATTTCCGCGGTTGATGGCATGAGCCAGATCGAAGATCGCTCCCAGCCCTCTCGGGGTATTCAAATCATCGTCCATGGCTTCGATGAACTGCTGTCGGAATGAAGATGGGTCGATGCGTTCCCCTGTTGAGTCTGACTCGACTTTCGACGCAATCCTCAGCGTCCTCAGCGCTGACTCTGCTTGGTCGATGCTGTTTTCGTTGAGCACCGAAGGGCTGCGATAGTGGCTTTGTAGAGCCCACAACCTGATGGCGTCGGCCGAATTCTGCTCAAGCGCGTCTTCGACATTAACGACGTTGCCGAGTGACTTGCTCATCTCTTCCTGGCCAGCCTTACGAACCATGCCGTTGTGCATCCAGAACTGGACAAACGGTTCGACTCCCAGGGCGGTCTCCGTCTGGGCCAGTTCGTTCTCGTGGTGCGGGAAGATCAGGTCCAGTCCGCCGCCATGGATGTCGATCTGCTTACCGAGGTGCTTCAATGCCATCGCCGAGCATTCGATATGCCAGCCGGGGCGTCCCTCACCCCAGGGACTGTGCCATGCAGGCTCGCCTTCTTTCGATGCTTTCCAAAGGGCGAAGTCAGCCGGATCCTCTTTGGACTCCTCGGTCTCAAAGCGCGTGCCTTCCAGCATCTCGTCAACGGTTCGCCGGCTCAGCTTTCCATAGTCAGGGTCTGATCGGACACGGAAGTAAACGGAGCCGTCGACTTCGTAGGCTGCGCCCATGTCGATGAGCGTCGAGATCATGCTGATGATCTCCGGCATGTCTTCGGTTGCACGAGGATGAACGGTCGCTCTCGGGACGTTCAGAGCATCCATCACCTCGAAGAACGCGTCGACGTTTTTGTCAGCGACTTCCTCGGACGAGATGCCGTCTTCGTTGGCTCGGTTGATGATCTTGTCGTCGACGTCCGTGAAGTTCTGGACACGCCGGACCTTGAAGCCTCGATACTCCATGTACCGGTGCAACACATCGAACACGATGCTGCTCAGCGCGTGCCCCATGTGCGGGCGGTCATAGACCGTGACGCCACACACGTACATCAGGACCTCATCGCCTATCGGCTTGAATTCCTCGCGGGTGCGGGTCATGGAGTTGTACAGGCGCATTCTGGTTCAGTTCGGGGCGCGGTTCGCCGGGTCTAGTTCGGGCGGATGATAGTCGCAACAGCCTGAGCGGCGATCCCTTCGCCATCACCGATAGCCCCAACATGGTCCGTTGAGGTCACCTTGATGTTGACTGAGTTCGGCGCGAGGCCTGTCACTTCGGCTATGCAGACCGAGATCGCCTCAACATGTCCTGAGAGGCGCGGCCGCTGAGCGATGATAGTAGCATCGAGATGATCCGGTTCCCAGCCGGTTTCTCGAAGCCTGGCGAGGGCGCGTTCGAGCAGTCGGGCGCTGTCGATACCTGCCAGCGACGGGTCTGATGAAGGGAAGTTGGATCCCATATCTCCAAGGCCCGCCGCACCAAGCAGAGCGGATGTGATGGCGTGCAAGAGCACATCGCCGTCCGAGTGGCCTTCAAGGCCTCTCTCGAACGGAACCTCCACGCCGCCCAATCGCAGTGGACCGCCGTCTACGAGGCGGTGTCCATCGAATCCAACTCCCCATCTGCGGTTGGCTTGATCGGCCGGTTGTCCGTTCCGGCGATCAAAGATCGTTTCGGCGATCGCGATGTCCTCCGGCGTCGTGATCTTGATGTTGTCGTAACTGCCGGCGAAGACGGTCACGGTGCCGCCGTTCATTTCGACCATCGAAGCATCATCAGTCACGTCTTCTGTGACTGCGGCGTGTGCCTTGATCAGAGTTGAGGCTCGAAACACCTGCGGAGTCTGCACTATGCGCAGACGATCACGGGCCGGCGTGTCGGTGACCACGTGGTCTTCGACCTGCTTCACCGTGTCTTTCAGCGGAACTGCAGTCACAGAAGCTCCGGTCTCACGAGCCGTCTCCAGACCTCGCTCGATCATCTCTTCGTCTATGAACGGCCGAGCTGCATCGTGCACAACCAGCCATTCGGGCTGCACTCCGGCGGAATGTAAAGCGTCGATCCCGAGCTTGACGGAGTCCTGACGCCTGCCTCCACCGACAACAGTCGCGGCCACCTTCTCCGGACTGGCTTCGCTAACGGTCCGCTTCCCTTCCGCGAGATTGTCTTCAGAAAAGACTATGCAGATCGAGTCGATCAGGTCGCTTTGCTCAAGAACGCGTAGCGAGTGCATGAACAGCGGGATCCCTCGGAGGGCCATCAGCTGTTTGTCGACTTGACCCATCCTCGTGCTCGACCCGGCGGCGAGCAGTATGGCAGCGACGGTCGAGGTGCCGTCCGTCAATTGATCAGGTCCTCGATCCAGGTGATGCCCCAGAAACAAGCGTACGCAACACCGGTCGACTTGATGGATTTCGAGACGAGCAAGATAAAGAAGAACTTCCTGACCGGGTAAAGGATGCTGCCGGCTGCGATTCCTACCACATCAAAGAGTGGATTCGGGATGATGCTACCGAAAAACAGGATCCAGCCGCCTCGGCGCACAAGAAGCTCTCGAAAGCGCGGATAGAAGCGGTTTCGCTCGAAAAGGCTTCTTCCACCCATACCGGCGAGATACCCACTGAACTCACCCAGGGCTTCAGCGGAACCAGCTACAACTCCCACGGCAATCGGATTGAGTCCGACGGCAGGCGAGGCGGCGACACAGACGGCAGCCAGGCCGGGGACAGGCACGAAGATGGATGCGGCGCCGATGAATGCGAAGAACCAGACGCCGGCGAGACCGACTCTGTCGATTTCAAACTGACCGGTTGTCCACAAGACGATGCCGGCGGTGACAAACACCACCACAATCGTGAGCGGTACGGCTCGAGTGATCAGGTCCTGGTGGGCGATCAGCCAGCGCTGGTACGGGCTTAGCTGCGGTGCAGCATCAGACACCAGGATTTCGTCGGGGCGGTCCATCGGAACTCCTGCAGATCGAGAGCGCTGGAGTTTTTCGCCTAGAGGTTAAGCAGGTTCGTGAACCAGTCTATGCCCTGGTGACAGGCAAAGGCGATGCCAATGAACTTAATGATCTTGCCTAAAAACACCCAAAGTAGAAATCGCCGGACGGGATATCCGAGGGAGCCTGAAGCTATCCCTGCGACGTCGAAGAGTGGTGTGGGAAGCACCGCCAGGATGAACAGTGCAAGTGCGCCGCGGCGGATGACGAGTTGGTGGACCCGGTCGTAGTAGCGTGACTTCTGGACAAAGGACTGTCCGCCATAGCCCGCCAGGTAGCCCGTGAGTTCGCCGATGGTCGAGCCTGTTCCGCCGACGAGTCCCAACGCGATTATGTTCAGTCCGACATCTGGCGCTGCGGCCGCACAAACTGCTGCCAGACCGGGCACCGGGACAATAACCGACGCAGATCCGATGAGGTTGATGACGAATGCGCCGGTGTAGCCAACACCTTCGGGTTCCAGTCGTCCGCTGATGAACAGGGTTAAGCCGGTCACTATCGACCCGACAACGATCGTCCAGATAACGATCTGTATCAACCGCGGGTGACTGTCTAGCCACACGACGACGGCATCCGCGTTTGGGACGCTGGCCGGGTTCTCAACACCGGTTACCCCGGTTTCCGCGCTCTCGCCGGGGGCTGACTCACTGGTTGCAGCCTGATCTTCAAGCACAGAGTCATCTTAGTGCAATGAGTGTTATCTGAGATACAGGGCATCCTGCCTATTCGCCTGTGCCAGACCGCTGGAGCAGAAAAGAAACTCACTCCAAAACGCGAA